>NZ_MAQA01000008.1 GCF_001692445.1 Oerskovia enterophila
CGCCCAGCCGGTACGGCCGCGATCCGCCCAGCAGCGGCCCCGCGGCCCGCGCCTTCCTCGCCCCGACCCTCACGTTCGTCCTCGCGACGTTCGTCGCGTCGGGCGCGATGCTCCTCGTCCAACCGGTCTCGGGGATCGACCCGTCGGTGCTCGCCCTCGTCCAGCTCGGCCCCGCGATCGGGGCCGGGCTCACGTTCGCGATCTTCCGGGGGCGCCTCGCGCCGCTGCTGCCGAGCGCCGTCCCTCGCCGTCAGGTCGTCGCCCACCTGGTCCTGGCGCTCGCCGCGTGCCTGCTCTACTGGGGCGTGCTCGTCGTGACGCTCCTGGTCCAGGGCGAACCCCTCGAAGGGATGCACGCGACCGCGGGCGTGCCGTTCGCACTCCTCCTGCTCACCTACCTGGTGGGCGCGGCCGGCGAGGAGATCGGGTGGCGCGGCATGCTCCAGCCGCTGCTCGAGAACCGGTTCTCGCTCCTGGTCGCGAGCATCGTGACAGGCCTCGTGTGGGGCGTGTGGCACGTGCAGATCTTCACCGAGGGGCCGGTCGTGATCGTGGGCTTCCTGCTCGCGACCGTGGCCCTGTCGGTGCTCATGGGGCACTTCGGACGAGGCACCGTGCGGCAGCGCGTCGCGCTCGCGACCCTCGTGCACTGGCTCGTGAACGTCGCCCTGCTGCTCACTCTCGGAGACCGGCACTCGACGCCCGGCGGCACCGTCGCGAACGCGATCGCCGCGCTCGTGACCACGGCCGTGTTCATGGCCATGTTCGCTGCGGCCCAGCGCAAGCGCGGCAAGAGCGCGCTCGTGGCGCGGCGGACGCAGGACGTCGCGGCGTAGGACGTCGCGGCGACGGAGCGCGCGCGACGGCCCGGGCCGGCCTCCGCCGTCGGGCCGCCGCATGGGGCCGCACCCGACACCGTGGCCGGAGCGCCGCCGTCGGGCCGTCATCACAGCGGCCGACGGGCTCCGCGCACGGCCCCTCGCGGCAGGGCGCCTAGAGTTCTCCGGTGCCCCCCGCAGAACCCCCACCCCCCGCTGACGCTGCCCGGACACCGCCCGGGCGCCCCGACGAACCCGCCCGCCGCGGGCTCGGCCGGTCCTTCACCAACGTCTTCACGGCCAACATCAGCTCGAGCCTGGCCGACGGGATCGCGCGCGTCGCCGCCCCTCTCCTCGCGGCCCGCCTCACGGACGACCCGCTGCTCATCGCGGGCATCGCGGCCGTCGCGATGCTGCCGTGGCTGTTCTTCGCCATCCCGTCCGGGGTGCTGCTCGACCGGATCGACCGTCGCCACGCCATGTCGATCGCGAACGGCACCCGGACGCTCCTCGCAGTCACGCTCCTCACGCTCTTCGCGACGGGCACGCTGACCATCTGGTGGCTGTACGCGGTGATCTTCGCGTACGGCGCGCTCGAGACGCTGTACGACGGCGCGATCCGGGCCGTCGTCCCCGCGATCGTGCGCCGCGCGGACCTGCCGCGTGCCAACTCCCGCATCGAGGCGGGCGAGCTCGTCGTGCAGAACTTCCTCGCCGTCCCCGTGACGTCGGCGCTGTTCGCGGTCGCGGTCGTGATCCCGCTGGGCATCGGCGCCCTGTCCTACGCGGTCGCGGGGGTGCTCGCGTTCTTCCTGCCCGCCGCCGCGGCCGGCGCGCACCGCACCCACCGTGCGCGCCGGCGCAGGTCCGACGACGCGCCCACCGCCGCCTCGGACGCCCCGTCGTCCGACGACGCCGGGACGCCCGTGCTCCCGTCCGTCCGCGCGACGTTCGCCCACCAGCTCACGGACGGCTTCCGCTTCATCATGAGCCACCCGATGCTGCGGCCCCTGTGGTTCCTCAGCATCCTGATCGCACTGTTCTTCTCGGCGGCGATCGCGACCGACGTCCTGTTCGTGCTCGACCGTCTCGACGTGCCCGAGCAGTGGTTCGGGGTGTTCATGCTGTCGGGCGCCGTCGGGGGCATCGTCGGCGCCGTGGTCGTGAGCCCACTCAAGGTCAGGTTCGGCGCGGGTCCCGTCATGGCCGCGGCCAACTTCGTGGGGCCCGTCGCGCTCGTCGTCATGGGGTTCTTCCCGACGATCCCGGTCGCGGTCGTGTGCTTCGCGGTGTCGTTCGGGTCCACGTCGGTGTGGAACGTCCTGGTCATGTCGCTGCGTCAGGCCGCGATCCCGGGCTACCTGCTGGGCCGCGTGCACGGGACGTGGCGCACGCTCCTCTGGGGGACCATGCCGCTGGGCTCGCTGCTGGGCGGCCTGCTCGCACGCATCGACCTCACGACGCCGCTGCTCGTCGCGGGCGGGCTCACGGTCGTGGTCGCCGCGGCGGGCTACCGGTTCCTGCACGGGCTGCCCAACCCCGAGGACGTCGCGGAGCACGCGCTGCCGACCCGGTGAGGCCGCTCCTCGCGCCCAGTCCGTGAGATCTCTCCCACAGAGCATAGGTAAACCTCACCTCACTGTTGTATCGTTCCTGACGCGACGTCATGACGATGTGTCACCACACCGTGGACCCTGCGCCGGACCCCGGTGCGCGTGCCGACGTCGTGCACGTGACACGACGAACCGCAGGAGCCCCTCGTGACCGCTGAGACCCTTCCCGCCACCGACGCCGCACCCGCGTCCCTCTCGCTGCGCCTGCGCGAGGGCACGCGCCCCGAGCACGAGCAGGCCGAGACCACGGGCTTCGTCGAGAAGCTCATGGGGGGCGAGCTCGACGTCGCCGCCTACACGGACCTCGCCGCGCAGCAGTACGCGATCTACGGGGCGCTCGAGCAGGCCAGCGCTCAGATCCGCGACGACGCCCAGGGTGCGACCCTCGTGTTCGACGAGCTGACCCGCACGCCCTCGATCGAGAAGGACCTCGCGTTCCTGGTCGGGTCCGACTGGGCCACCGAGATCCGCATCCTGCCCGCGACCGAGGCCTACGTGGCCCGCCTGCTCGAGGTCGGCACCTCGCTCTCGGCCTACGCCGCGCACGCCTACACGCGCTACCTGGGCGACCTGTCGGGCGGCCAGATCATCAAGCGCATGATGGAGCGCCACTACGGGCTCGGCCCCGACGGCCTCGCGTTCTACACGTTCGACGAGATCCCCAAGGCCAAGCCCTTCAAGGACGTCTACCGCGAGCGCCTCGACTCCCTGGACCTCACGGACGAGCAGATCGCCGAGACGGTCGAGGAGGCCAAGCTCGCGTTCCGCCTCAACAGCGCGCTGTTCGCGGAGCTCGGCGCGATCCACTGCTGACCGCGCGCTGAGCGTGCGGTGAGCGTGCGGTGAGCCCACCGGCTCGCCGCACCCTCTGAGCGCCGCTCCCGCTCCGCCCAGCCCCTTCGCCCCGCCTCCGCCCCGCCTCCGGGGCCTAGCATGCGGTGGACGTTCGTCGAGCAGGTGGTGGGCGTCGAGATCCCCCGGATTCTCGACGCCCACCGCATGCTCGGCACCGGGAGCCGGCCGCACCCGACCGCTGCGCCAGCGCCCGGGACCGCCGGCAGCGTCTCCAAGATCACAGAAGATCCCGTGGACCGGCCACCCTGCCACGGTCCTGCGTAGGTTAGCCTCAACTTACCCGGAGCCGCCTTCTCGCGTGGGCGGCCGACCCCCGCTGGAGCCTTTGTGATGTCGCACCCTGCCCGCGTCCCGTCCGCCGAGCGTCCGCGCGGCCCGCTGTCGCGCGGCCTGCGCCGCTCGTCCGTCGTGGGCGTCGCCACGCTCGCCGCGGTGCTGCTCGCGGCAGGCTGTGCCCCCCTCCCCTACGAGCCCGAGGGCCCGACGACGGCGCCCCCCTCGGCCTCGGACTCGTCGCCCGCACCCACCGAGGCCGTCGCCCGGGACGCGTGCACGGCCCTCGAGACGGGCGAGCGCCCCACCGTGGACCCCGCGACGTTCCCCACCGGCCCGACGACCGCGACGTTCGCCGACAACGTGATCGACCCGATCGTCTCGGCGCCGACCCCGACGCTGCCCGTGACCGTGCAGTCGTTCGACGGCCGCGAGGTCACGGTCGCCGACGCCTCGCGCATCATCGCGGTCGACCTGTACGGCACGCTCGGCGAGATCGTCTACAGCCTGGGGCTGGGCGCGAACGTCGTGGGTCGCGACATGCCGACGGGCTTCCCCGAGGCCGCCGACGTCCCCGTCGTGACCGGCGCGGGCCACGCCCTGAACATCGAGACCATCCTCGGCCTGAACCCGAGCGTCATCCTGACCGACGCCACGCTCCTCACGGACACCGCACGCTCGCAGCTCGAGTCCTCGGGCATCCCGGTCGTGTACTTCGACGAGGCCCGCACGCTCGACGGGATCGACGACCGCATCACCGCGGTCGCGACCACGCTCGGCGTCCCCGAGGCCGGGGCGGCGCTCGTCGAGCGCACCGACCAGCAGATCTGCGCGGCCCTCGCCGGGGTCCCCGCGGACACGGGCAACCCGCTCGTCGCGTTCCTCTACCTGCGCGGGTCGAACATCAAGATGCTGTTCGGGCCCGGCTCGGGCGCCGACGACCTGATCCGCGAGATCGGCGGCCAGGACGCGGGCACCGCGATCGGCCTCACGCAGCAGTACGCGCCCGTCACGAGCGAGGCCATCATCTCGGCGGCGCCGGCGGCGTACCTCGTCATGACCGACGGCCTCGAGTCGAGCGGCGGCCTCGACGCCATGATGGCCATCCCGGGCCTGGCGCAGACCCCGGCGGGCCAGAACCAGCGCGTGATCGACATGGACGGCAGCCGCCTGCTGACGTTCGGCCCGCGCACGGGCGAGACCATCGCGTCGCTCGTCGAGGCGTTCTACGGCGTCCCGGCCCCCGACCTGACCGCGGTCGCCTCGGCCGACGCCGGGACGGCCACGCCGTGACGCCGGGTTCCCACCCCGCCGGCCCGACGACGGCACGCCCCACCTCCGACGCCCTCACCACGGCGCAGCGCACCGCGGACGGGACGACCACCGACCGACGCGAGCCGAGCGCACCGGTGAGCGACGCCGTCGGGCACGGGGCTGCTCCCCGGGGCTCCGGGCGCGACGAGAAGGACGCCGCGGCGCTCACCGCTGTCGGGCGCGGGCGGCGACGCGCCGCGACCTGGCTCATGGTCGGGCTCGGCGTCGCGCTGCTCGTGCTCACCGTCCTGTCCGGCATGACCGGGCAGGTGCCCGTGTCGCCCGCCGAGGTCCTCGGCTCGCTCATGCACCACATGGGCCTCGACATCGGGCCCATGCCCTCGCACCCGCAGGGCGAGAACACGCTGTGGGTCGTGCGCTTCCCGCGCGTCGTGCTCGCGATCCTCGTCGGGGCCGCGCTCGCCTGCTCGGGCGCGCTCATGCAGGGCGTGTTCGGCAACCCGCTCGCCGAGCCCGGCGTGATCGGCGTCTCCGCGGGCGCGGCCGTGGGCGCGTGCGCGGTCATCGTCACGGCCGGCTCGCTCGTCTCGGGGACCTGGGTCGCCGCGGCCGCGTTCCTCGGCGGGCTGATCACGACGTTCGTCGTCTACGCGCTCTCGCGCTCGGGCGGGCGCACCGAGGTCGTGACGCTCGTGCTCACCGGCATCGCGGTCAACGCGTTCGCGGGCGGGCTGCTCGCGTTCTTCACGTTCGTGGCCGACCCGGCCGCGCGCGAGCAGATCGTGTTCTGGCAGCTCGGATCGCTCGGCGGGGCCACGTGGGGATCGGTCGCGGTCGTGGCTCCGATCGCGATCGTCGGCGTGGCCGGCGCCATGCTGCTGCGCCGCCAGCTGGACCTGTTGTCCCTGGGCGAGCGGGCCGCGCAGCACCTGGGCGTCGACGTCGAGCGGCTGCGGCAGATCGTGATCGTCCTCGTCGCGCTCCTGGTCTCCGCGGGCGTGGCCTTCACGGGGATCATCGCGTTCGTGGGGCTCGTCGTGCCGCACCTGGTCCGCATGGTGTGCGGCCCGAGCCACCGCTGGCTCATCCCCGCGTCGGCCCTCGGCGGGGCCGTGGTCCTGCTGCTCGCGGACCTCGTCTCGCGCACTGCGGTCGCGAACGTCGAGCTGCCGCTCGGCATGATCACCTCGCTCGTGGGCGGGCCGTTCTTCTTCTACCTGCTGCGCCGCACGCGCTCTCGCCAGGGAGGCTGGGCATGAGCCGCACACTGGTCGAGCTCGACTCGCGCCACGAGGGCAGCAGCTTCTGGTCGTCGTTGCGGACTGCGGTCACGGGGCGGCGACGCTCCTCGCGGTTGCCTTCTGCCGCGGCGGCGGGCGACGTCGTGACCGAGGCGCGCGGTGCGACGCTCTCGCTCGACGGGACCCCCGTGCTGCGGGACGTGTCGGTCACGGTACGGGCCGGCGAGGTCCGGGCCCTGCTCGGGCCCAACGGCGCGGGCAAGTCCTCGCTGCTCGGGGCGCTCACGGGTGACCTGCCGCTCGACGGCGGCTCGGTCCTGGTCGACGGCTCGCCCCTGCGGTCGTGGACCGCGACCGAGCTCGCGATGCGCCGGGCCGTGCTCATGCAGCAGATCCACCTCAGCTTCCCGTTCACGTCGCTCGACGTCGTGCAGATGGGCCGCGCGCCCTGGCGCGGGACGCCCCTCGAGGAGACCAACGAGGAGGTCGTGGCCGCCTCGCTCGCCGCGACCGACGTGTCCCACCTCGCTGACCGGCACTTCCCGTCGCTCTCCGGAGGCGAGAAGGCACGCGTCGCGCTCGCGCGCGTCCTGGCCCAGCGGACCGGGCTGCTCATGCTCGACGAGCCGACCGCGGCGCTCGACCTCAAGCACCAGGAGCTCGTGCTGCAGATCGCCCGCCGCCACGCGGCGTCCGGGGGTGCGGTGGTCGTCGTCGTGCACGACCTGGGGCTCGCGTCGGCATACGCCGACCAGGTCACGCTCATGGCTAGAGGTCGCGTGGTCGCCGACGGGGCGCCCGCCGAGGTGCTGACGGCCGAGCGGCTGAGCGAGGTCTACGACTACCCGGTCGAGGTCGTCGAGCATCCCGGTGGCGGGGCGCCGATCATCCTGCCGGCACGGTCTGCTGCTGCGGTTCCGCCGAGGTAGAGGCCTGCCGTCGACGTAGAGGGCTGTACCCCTCTTTCTCGACACCAGGCCTCTACCTCGCGGCCAGTGCGGCCGGTGACCTACAGGTTCCGCCCCGCGTACACCACGAGCGCGTCGCGCACGAACGTCGCGCCCTCGACGCCGCCGTAGCTCGCAGCGAACCGCTCGTCGGCCACGTACATCTCCCCGAGACCGACGACGTACTCCTTGACCGGCGCCCCGCCGTGGCCCGGGGTGCCCGGGATGCTGCTCAGCCACTCGACGTGGCGGCGAGCGAGCACCTGCGCCTCGTCGCCGTCGGGCGCGATCCCGGACTGGGCCGCAGCGGTCCAGTCCGCCCCGAGCTGCCGGGTCCTCTCCTGGTAGGCCGCCTTGTCCTGCGCGGACAGCCCGCGCCACCAGGTGTCGCCCGTCCTGTACGCGTCGGCACCCCACCGCTCGGTGACCTCTGCCTCGTGCTTCGTGTGGTCGAACCCGTCGAACATCTCGTCCGCCATGAGTCGCCCACCTCCTTCCATGGTCGTGATCGTGTGCTCGACCGACGCGATCTGTCGCGCCAGCCGCTGCTGCTCGGCCCGGAGGGCGTCCAGGTGGGTCCGCAGGGCCCGTGCCTGCGCGGCAGGACTGGCCCCGCCGTCACGCTCCAGGATCTCGGCGACGGCCGGGAGGCCCACGCCGAGGTCCCGCAGGAGGAGGATCCGCTGGAGGCGGACGAGCGCGGGCCCGTCGTAGTACCGGTAGCCGTTGTGCCCGACCCTGCTGGGCGCGAGCAGCCCGATCGCGTCGTAGTGACGCAGCGTGCGGCTCGTGGTCCCGGCGAGGCGGGCGATCTCCTGGATCGACCAGTCGGTCGGGGCCTGGGGTGCGTGCGCGGTCATGCGCTCCTCCTTCCTGGGGCCTCGCGACGACACGATGTCGTCGCGGCTGTCCGGTCGTCTCGCGAACGGCCCGGATCTGGACGCCTCGGGTGAGGCAGCACGATCGACCCTAGAAGTTGACGCTACGTCAAGGTCAACCCTCGTCGCCGCAGATGAGTTGTCAGAAGTGCACCGGGGTACGCCCCGGTGCACTTCTGACAACTAGTCCTTGCGCTCTCAGCGGCGTCTGCTCGTCGCGCCCTTCGCTACGACTCTCGCGACTCCCGTGGTTCTCGCGTCCTCGCTCTTCGCTCTTCGCTGCCCGACGGCGTCACTCGCCTCGCGTTTTCGCTGCCCGACGGCGTCACTCGCCTCGCAGCGCCCGCGCCAGCTCGTCGGTGCTCTCCACGACCGCGAGGGCCCCTGCGTCCTCGAGCTCCCCCGGCACCGCGTACCCCCACGAGACCCCGAGGCAACGGATGCCGTGCGCCGCCGCGCCGAGCACGTCGTGCTCCCGGTCGCCGACCATGATGATCTCCTCGCGCGGCGGCAGGCCGTCAAGGACGGCCCTGCCGGCCCCACCGGCCCTGCCGGCCCCACCGGCCCCTGCGCCCGGGACCTCGTCGTCCTCCGAGCCCACCGTCGCCGTCGTGCCCGCCGCACCCTCTGACGCGCCCAACGACGCGAGCGCGTGCTCGATCACGTCCGCCTTGGAGCCGCGCGATCCGTCGAGGGTCGCGCCGTAGACCCCCTCGACCAGGGCGTCGATCCCGAAGTGCGCGGTGATGCGCCGCGCGTAGACCTCGGGCTTGGACGTCGCGACTGCAAGCCGGACGCCCGCCGCACGCGCCGCCGTCAGGCACTCGAGGATCCCCGGGTAGAGCGAGTTGTCGAGCATGCCGCCGGCCGCGTAGACCTCGCGGTACGCCGCGACCGCCTCCGCGACCCGGTCCACCGGGACGCCGTGCCGCGCGAACGTCTCGGTGAGCGGAGGGCCCACGAAGCGCCGCAGGGTCTCGTCGGTCGGGGTCTCGATCCCCAGGGTCGTGTAGGCGTACCGGACCGAGGAGAGGATGCCGGGGGCCGAGTCGGTCAGCGTCCCGTCGAGGTCGAGGAGGGCAAGTCGGTAGGGAGGGTTCGCGGTGGTCACGGCATCGATTCTGCCGTGCGCCGAGCGCACACAGTCGCCGAGACAGCGGCTTCCCGTCGAGACAGAGGGCCCGGGCCTTCTACCTCGACGCCGGCCCTCTATCTCGGCGTCGGGGTGCGGGCCGCCAGCGCCGCCACGGCCGCGGTCAGCTCGCGCGCCCGGCCGCTCGCGACCAGGTACTCGCGTCGTCCGCCGCGCACCACGATCCGCACGGCCTCTCCTTGACGGACCATGAGCGCGACCCGACCGCCACCGAGGAACCGGAGACCGAGCCCGCCCGCAGACAGTGCGTCGACCGTCGGCCCGCCGGCCGTCCCTCCCTGGACCTGATCGATCTCGTGGCCAGGGATCCGACGACGCCAGACCGGCACCCCGCCCAGGCGCAGCGAGAGCGTCATGGCCTCAGGCCCGACCGCCACGACCGACGACATGCGCGCGGCCGCGGCACAGATCGCGAGCGCCAGGGCTCCGGGCAGCACGTCGAGCCATCCGAGCCCTCCCGTGGGTGACACCGCAAGGCCCACCGTCAGCCCGGTGACCGCGATACCGAGCGTCATGACCAGCGCCTGGGTGACGACCGACGCGTGGCGCACCTCGGTGAACACGCTGCCCCCGCGCCCGTCGGCCCGTGCGGCAGGCGCCCCGGTGCCTCCTGGGACGCTCGCGTCACGCATCCGGTCGCTCCGCAGGTCGGTCCGCCCCGGTGCTGCCGTCGCCACCCCGCCGCCGTGCGATCGCCCACCCTGCCACGAAGCCGAGCACCAGCAGCCCCGCCCCCGCCGCGACGAGCCCCAGGACCTGGGACCACGGGCGGGACGGCTCGTACACCGCGCCGGACAAGGGCGCGTACGCGAACCACCCGAACGACGCGGCACCGTAGGAGCGCGACGCGAGCCATCCCCCCACACCGACCAGCAGCACCCCGGCCACGAGCCCGAGCACCTCACCTCGACCCAGTCCGCGGGGGCGAGGGCTCGTCGGTCCAGGGACAGAGGAAGCGGTCATGCCGGACATCCTGGCGTGGTCGCCGCGGGGCCGCAACGCCCCGCGCCGGGCACCGACGTAGAGGTGTCCCGTCGAGGTAGAGGCCCCCGACCCTCTACCTCGACGGGACACCTCTATCTCGGCGAAGGCCGCCCTCTCGGCGTGGGCCCTCCCACCGAGAGCCCGTCTCACCGAGTCGCCACTCACCGAGGGCACCCGGCCTCACCCCCGGCCCACCTCGGCCTGGACGTCCACCTCGCCCCCGACCTCTCCCTCCCACACGAGCCACTTCTCCCGCACGGCCCGCTCGACGTCGATCCCCTGCGACCGCGCGAGCAGGAGCAGGTGCGCGAGGACGTCGGCGACCTCGGCCGCGAGCGCCGCCCGTCCGCCGTCGGGCACCTCGCCCTCCGACGCGACGCGCGGCCTCGTGCGTCCCGAGGCCGCGAGGTACGCCTGCGTGAGCTCGCCCGTCTCCTCGGCGAGCTTGAGCACGAACCAGTCGGGGTCGCGGGCGATCCCGAACTTGCGTGCGTAGAGCGCGGACACCGCCTCGACGCGCTCGGTGAGCGCGGGCAGCGTGAGGCCCGACGGCGCAGGCTCGGGCGGGGTGCTCGGCGTCGCGATGGTCATCGCGTCAGTCAAGCACGCGTCACTCCCCGACGAGCCCCCGCACGACGCGGTACGACAGGTGCGTCACGAGGTGGTTGCTGGTCACCGGCCCGGGCTCGACGCGCAGGTCGCCCAGACCCTCGAACAACCTCTCGCCCGCCCCGAGCAGCACGGGCGCGACGTGCAGCCCGAACTCGTCGACGAGCCCCGCGGCCAGGTACGCCCGCATGGTCGAGGCGCCGCCCGCGATCCCGACGTGCCCGTCCCGCGAGGCGGCGAGCGCCTGCGCGAGCGCGGACGCGATCCCGTCGGTCACGAAGAAGAACGTCGTGCCGCCCTGCATGACGAGGGGCTCGCGCGGGTGGTGCGTGAGCACGAACACGGGCGCGTGGTACGGCGGCTCCTCGCCCCACCACCCCCGCCACGACTCGTCCCACGGGCCGCGACCGGGCGCGAACATGTTGCGCCCCATGACGAACGCGGTGGGCGCCGCGACGGACTCGAGCGCGGCCGTGTTGACCTCGGGCTCCTCGAACATCCACCGGTGCAGCTCCTCGCCGCCCTCGCCGAGGGGGTTCTCGAGGGACTGGTGCGGTCCCGCGACGTACCCGTCGAGGGACAGCCCGACGTCGAACGTCACCCTGCCCACGGCGCTCACACCGACTTCCGGGTCCGGCGGATGCCCACGAACAGCCCCACGGCGCACGTGACCGCGGCCGCGACCACGCCCCACAGGACCTCGGTGCTCGCGAACGTCCCGCCGAACAGGGCGCGCTCGGCGTCGACCATGTAGGTCAGGGGGTTGAACTTCGACGCGGTCTGCATCCACGAGGGGCCGGCCTCGAGCGGGAGCATCATGCCGGACAGGATGAGCAGCGGGAAGAGCAGCGACTGCTGCACGCCCCAGAACAGCCACTCGCGGTTCTTCGCGGCGAGCGCGAGCGCGCACGACAGGGCCCCGACGCCCACGCCGAACAGCCCCAGGAGCGCGAGGCCGGCGAGCGCGTGCAACGGGTAGAACGTGAAGCCGAACGGGATGCACACGACCGCGATGAGGAGCCCCTGGACGACGAGCGGCGCGAACTCCTTGAGTGCCCGGCCCACGAGGATCGCCGACCGGTCGAGCGGCGTCGCGAGGACCCGCTCGTAGGAGCCGGTCATCATCTCGTAGAGCAGGTTCGAGCCCGTCATGGAGGTCCCGAACAGCGAGATCATGACGATCACGCCGGGCACGAACCACTGGAGCGTCGCGGCGGTCGACCCGCCGGGCCCGCCCATGCCGCCGCCCACGGCGCCGGTCAGGAGCGGCCCGAACAGGCCCAGGAAGATCAGCGGCTGGAGCAGCGAGAAGATGAGGGTGAAGGGGTCGCGCAGGACCAGGAGGATCTCGCGCGTGAAGACGGCCCAGGTGTCGCCGAAGAACTTCCCGGCCCGCGAGCGCCCGACGTCGGAGCGCCGGTCGGTCTGCTCCCTCGCCCCGGTCCGTGGTGCGGTCTGCGTCGCGGTCCCGGCCGTGCCGGGCCCGTGGTTCGTCGGTCCCGTCGGTGCGGGCGCTCGTCCGGCCTCCGGTCCGGCTCCTGCGCCGGTGCCCGTCGTCGGCTCCGTCTGCTCGTCCATCACGCCGCCTCCTCGCGCAGGCTCCGACCGGTCAGGTTGAGGAACACGTCGTCGAGGCTCGCCTGCTTGAGCCCGGCCGACCGGACCGCGAACCCTGCGACGCGCAGGGACTCGATCGCCTCGGGCAGCCGGTCGGCGCCGTGCGTCGTGGACAGGGTCACGGTGACGTCTCCCCCCGCGCCGACGGTCGCCTGCACAGTCGCGTCGTCGGCTCCGCCGGCTGCACGAGGCCCGTCGCGCTCGCCGCTTCCCACGTCGCCCACGACCGGGGCGAGGGCCGCGCGGACGCGCGTGACGTCGTCGGGCACCTGGCCCTGGGAACCGGGCGTACCCGTGACGACGAGCGTCACGACGTCGTCCGCGTGGTCGCGCTTGAGCGCGGCGGGCGGGGCGTCGGCGACGATCGTGCCGTGGTCGATCACGACGACGCGCTCGGCCATCGAGTCGGCCTCGTCGAGGTAGTGCGTGGTGAGGACGATCGTCATCCCGTACCGCTCGCGCAGCGCACCGATGTGCTCCCAGAGGTTCGCGCGGCTGTGCGGGTCGAGGCCCGTGGTGGGCTCGTCGAGGAACAGCAGCGGCGGGTGGTTCATGAGGCCGAGCGCCACGTCGAGGCGGCGGCGCTGGCCGCCCGACAGGCTCTGGACCGTGCGCTTGCCGAGGCCGTCGAGCTCGAGCGCGGCGAGGAGGTCTGCGGCGCGGCGCTGGTACTCGGCGGCCGGCAGCCCGTAGAAGCGGCCCTGGTTGTGGAGCTCGTCGGCGACCCGGTAGGAGAACCCGCCCCCGTTGCCCTGGCCGATGTAGCCGATGCGCGACCGGACCTCGGCGGGCTGGGTGCGGATGTCGAAGCCCGCGACCTGGGCGCGGCCCGCGGTGGGTTCGAGGAGGCTCGTGAGCATGCGCAGCGTCGTGGACTTGCCGGCGCCGTTGGGGCCGAGGAACGCGACGAGCTCGCCCTCGTGGACGTCGACGTCGATGCCCTTGACCGCCTCGACCACTTCCTTCTTGCGATGGAACGTCTTGGTCAGTCCTTCGGTATGGATCATGACTCACGCCTCTCGCGTACGGTGTACTGGAAAGAGATTTCACGTTAGCATACGGCGTACGGGAACTAAAGGGTCCCCGGAACTGCGCGGAAGTGGGAAGATCAGGCACCATGGCCAGCAACACCGTCGCCCCCGTCCCCTCCGACGGGGTGGACTCCGCCCGGACCCCGGACTCATCGGTCGACGCGCCGCTCGACGACACGTCCCCCGACGCCGGCAGCGACGACCCGCAGGACGTCGCGGAGGACCCGACCGACCAGGTCCCCCGGCCGGACGACGTGACCCGGCGCCTCGCGCTCCTGTGGGACCCGCCCGCGCGTGGGTGGGGCGGGCGCAAGGCGCGCCTGACCCTCGCCGAGGTCGTCGAGGCCGGGACCGCCGTCGCGCAGGAGGTCGGGCTCGAGGCGCTCTCGATGCGCCGCGTCGCCGCACGTCTGGGCGTGGGCGCCATGTCGCTCTACACCTACGTGCCCGGGCGCACCGAGCTCGTCGACCTCATGATCGACCGGGCGTTCGGCGAGCTCGACCTGCCCACGGCCGACGCCCCTTGGCGCGAGGGGCTGTCGCGGTACGCGCGCGAGGTCTGGCACCTCTACCAGCGCCACCCCTGGATCCTGCAGACCAACATGTGGCGCCTCCCGCTGTCCCCGCACGTGCTCGACGCCCAGGAGGCCGGGCTGCGCACCCTGGTCGACACCGGGCTGTCCGCGGAGCGGGTCGTCGAGATCCTGGGCCTGGTCGACGCGTTCGTGCGCGGCCTCGCCCGCGCGGCCGTCGCCGAGACGGTCGAGAACGACGCGAGCGGCATGAGCAGCGACGAGTACTGGACGTCGATGAGCAGCTTCTGGGCCGACTGGTTCGACGTCGAGCGCTACCCCGTCATGACCCGGATCTGGGAGGCCGGCGGGTTCGACACGCCCACCGACCCGTTCGACGCGTCGCTCGACCGGCTGCTCGACGGCGTCGAGATGACGATCGACCGGGCGCGCGAGCAGGGCTGACGGCCGCTCCTCCGGGTGCCGAGCACGAGGTTGCGGTCGTTCTGCCGCCCAGAACGACCGTAACCTCGTGCTCGACCGCGCGGAACCTCGTGCTCGGCACGTCGACCGGGTGAACTCGGCCCCGGCCGCATGGGCCCGCGCGGGTCCGTCGCGCGCCACGCGCCCCCGCGCGCTACCTTCCGAGGAACGAGGCCCAGCGACGCCCACGGACCCGCCGGGGCAGGCCCCGTGAGGACGGTGGACCCCATGACCGAGCAGGACGAGTCCCTCACCGGACGCACCACCAAGATCGCCCGCCGCCTGTGGGGCCTCGCCTACCTGCGCGGCATCCTGTTCCTCGTGATCGGCGTGGTGCTGTTCGTCGAGCCCGACCGCGGCATCCAGTGGCTCACGTGGCTCGTGGCCGCGATGGCCGTCATCCAGGGGGTCCTCTTCCTGATCGAGGCCGGGCGCCAGCGCAAGGACGGCGAGGGCGGGGTGTGGCGCTGGGTCGTGGGCGGCCTGGGGATCGCGGTCGGCATCACGCTCGCGGTGTGGCCCTCGGCGAGCGTCACGCTCGTGCTGCGGCTCGTGGGCATCTGGGCGCTCGTCGCAGGGCTCGTGGGGCTGATCGGCGCGCTGCGTGCCCGCAGGACCCGCGAGCCCGGCTGGGACTGGGAGCTCGCGACGGCCGCGCTCTGGGTCGTGTTCGGGATCCTCGTCCTCGTGAGCCCCGTGACCGGGCTGCAGACCATCACGGTCCTGCTGGGCCTCTACCTCGTCGTGACGGGCGTCGTGATCCTCGTCGCGGCGTTCGCGCAGAGCACGGCCGCGAAGGACGCCAAGGCGGCGCTCGCGGGGCCGGCAGCCTAGGCAGCACCCGGCCCGCCGAGCACGAGGTTCCGTGCGGTCGAGAACGGGGTTGTGCTCGTTCTGCCCCTCAGAACGAACGCAACCCCGTTCTCGGCACCTGGCTCACCCAGCGCCACGGGACCGGCGGCCCCGGCGGCACCCCGGACGACCGCAGCAGTCGACGCCCGGCGGCAGCAACCCCCGGCCGCCCGCCGCGCTCAACCCCTACCAGGCGTCCAGGTGCCGGTGCTCGTGCCCCGGCGGCGGCGCGTACTCGGCGTGCGGCCCGGGCTGGAGGTAGGTGCGCGCGAACGCGAGCGAGGCCGCGAGGTCCTCGAAGCGCTCGGCCGCGGTCCGTGCCCGCCGGGTCGCGATCTCGACCACGACGTCGCCCTCCCACCCGCGGCGCACGAGCTCGCCCAGCACCTTGTCGCACGGCTGGCCCCCGCGCCCCGGGACGAGGTGCTCGTCCGACATGGAGTCGGTCCCGTCGGCCAGGTGCACGTGCGCGAGGCGGTCGCCGAACACGTCGAGCAGGGCCAGGCTGTCCTGCCGGGCCACGGCCGCGTGCGAGAGGTCGAGCGTCACCTTGTCGTACGGGTGGTCCGTGGGGTCCCAGCCGGGCAGGTAGGCCTGCACCTCGCGCTTGCGGCCGCGCCACGGGTACATGTTCTCGACCGCGATCGTCACGCCCGTCGCGGCGTTGAGCTCGCGCACGTGGTCGGCGAACCCGCGCGCGTACAGGCCCTGCCAGCGGAACGGCGGGTGCACGACGACGGTCCCCGCCCCCAGCTCGAGCGCCAGGTCCACGGTCCGCTCGAGCTTGGGTCCCGGCAGCCGTCCCCACACGCGCTGGCTGACCAGGAGCGTCGGGGCGTGCACGCTGCGGATCGGGACGCCGACGTCGGCCGAGAGCTTGGCAAGCGCCTTGGCGTCCTGGGTCGTCGAGTCCGACCAGACCATGACCTCCATGCCGTCGTACCCGAGGTGGGCCGCGGCCTCGAACGCGAACGGCGCCTTGCGCGGGTACACGCTCGCGCTGGACAGCGTGACCTTGATCCGGGGCTCGTCGCCCGTGCTGGGCTCGCCCTCGCCGGGTTCGCCCGTGACGGGCGGCTGGGCGTCGGGCGTCGTCGCTTCGCGCATGTCCGCCACCCTAGCCCCGACGGATGTGCGTCGTTCACAGGTCGTCCGTCGAGGCCCCCGAACTCTGGCAGGATGCTGCTCGACCGAACCGCATGGAGCGCAGGAGTGAGCATGGATCGTCCCGACGCCGCCGCGGCCTCACCTGCCGGCGCGCCGCACCCGGGCTTCGGCCCCGGCGACGGGGCCGTCCTGTCGACCGACACGGACGACGTGCGCGCCCTCGCAGCGCTCGAGTCGCTCGTCGCCTACCTGGAGCAGGACTCCGCCTGACCCGGCAGTGCGCCAAGCCGCCCGCCGCTCGGCTCCCCGTTCCCCGCCCGACGCCGGAACGCACCTTCCCGCGGCACTCACCGTGGGCCGCGACGCGCCCGGGCGGCCCGTGCCGTCGGGCTTGCCGACCTCCGCTACAGTGGACTGGTCTATACCACTTCCAGCCAGGAGCACGTCATGGAACGAACTGTCACCGTCGCCATCGCCGAGGGACTCCACGCGCGCCCCGCAGCGCTGTTCGTGGCCGAGGCGGGCAAGCAGCCCGTCGCCGTGACCCTGACCAAGGAAGGCGCCGAGGCCGTGGACGCCGCGAGCATCCTCGGCGTCATGACGCTCGGCGCGGCAGCAGGCGACCAGGTCGTGCTCGCGACCGAGACCGACGGCGCGGAGGCCGAGGCGGCCCTCGACGCGCTCGCCGCGTTCCTCGCGCAGGAGGCGGTCTGACGTCTCGTCTCGACCTCTCCACCGAGAGTGACGTCCGGGCTCGCCGCTGACGGAGCCCACGACCCGGACGTCACGCTCGACCGGCGACGCGAGGCCCTCGCGACTGCACACAGCCCGTGACCCCTCGTGCGAGAGGTCACGGGCTGTGTCGTGGGGCGGACGATGAGGCAGCACCGCCGCGGGGCTACAGCCCCAGCTCCTCCAGCACGGGCAGCTGCGCACGGACCGCGTCGCGCGCGGCCGTCGCGGTCGGTGAGGCCAGCGCGATCTTCGCGAGCTCCGCGCACTGCTCCGACGTGGTGGCCGCGAGGACGGCTGCCACGTCTCCCAGGGCGCGCGGCGTCATCGAGAGCGACGTGACGCCGAGCCCGACGAGCACCGGCGCCAGGGCCGGGTCGGCCGCGGCCTCCCCGCACACCCCGACGGGACGCCCGTGCTCGGCACCGCCGGCGCACGCGGCCCCGACGAGCGCCAGCACAGCGGGCTGCCACGGCGTCGAGAGCGCGGCGAGGTCTGCCGTCTCACGGTCCGCGGCCATCGTGTACTGGGTCAGGTCGTTCGTGCCGATGCTCGCGAAGTCGACCTGCTCCAGGATCCACCGCGACTGGAGCGCCGCGGCGGGGACCTCGATCATGACGCCGGTCGTCGAGAGGCCTCGTTCGCGGCAGGCAGCCGCGAACCCCTGCGCCTCGTCCGGGGTGGCCACCATAGGGGCCATGACCCACACGTCGGCCTCCTCGGCGGCCGCGGCCCGAGCGATCGCGTCGAGCTGGCGCGTCAGGACCTCGGGGTGCCGGACGGCGGTGCGCAGCCCCCGGACGCCGAGCGCCGGGTTCGGCTCGTCGTCGGCCGTGACGAACGGCAGCGGCTTGTCCGCACCCGCGTCGAGCGTGCGGACGACGACCTTGCGACCTCCGAATGCACCGAGCACGGCCCGGTAGGCCGCGACCTGCTCGTCGACGCCCGGCTCCTCGGTACGCCCGAGGAAGCAGAACTCGGTCCGGAACAGGCCGACCCCCTCGGCTCCGGCGGCGACCGCGGCGGAGGCTCCAGCCGGGTCCGCGACATTGGCGAGGAGCTGGACCCGCACGCCGTCGGCCGTCCTGCCCTGACCGTCGAAGGCACGCGGACCGCGCGGGCGGTCGAGCACCCGCGCGACGTCCTCGGCCGACGGGTCGCGCTCGATCGTGCCCTGCGCACCGTCGACGAGCACGGTCTCGCCGTCGACCAGCTCGACGGCCCCGGGGGCCGCCACGACCGCCGGGATCCCGAGGGACCGGGCCAGGATCGCGGTGTGCGACGTCGGGCCTCCCCCGCTCGTGACGATCGCGAGGACGCGCTCGGGGTCGAGCGTCGCCGTGTCGGCGGGCGCGAGGTCTGCCGCGACGAGCACGAACGGGTGGTCGAGGTCCGGGACGCCCGGCGCCCGACGGCCCGTGAGGGCCGCGACGATGCGCTCGCGCACGTCGCGGACGTCGTGAGCACGCTCGGCCATCATGCCGCCGAGCGACTCGAGGCGTGCCGCGAGGTCCCCCGCCGCCTCCCACACGGCCCGCTCGGGCGCGGTCCGCTCGTCACGGACCTTGCGCGCGGACTCCTTGGACAACGTGGTGTCCGCAGCCATCGCGGCCGTGACCGTGAGGACCTCGACGGCCGTGCCGGTCGCCCTCGCGGCGCGTGCCGCGAGGTCCGCCTGGACGCTGCGGACCGCGTCGTCGATCGCGGCGACCGCCGCCTCGACGTCCGCGTCCGGTCCGAGCGTCGAGGCGGCGGGCTCGGGCACGGGGGCCGGCATCGTCACGACGACGCCGGCCCCCCGCCCCGGGCTCACGCCCACACCGTCGAGGACGGAGGTCACCTGCCGCCTCCACCGTCGGCCGTGGTACCGGAGCCTCGGGCATCGAGCTCCGCGGGAGCCAGGTCGGCGTCGGCCGCCTTCTTCTCCTCGGCGACCAGGACCGGGTCGGCGGTCGGGTCGGCGCCCACGGCCGAGTCGTCGTCCTCGCGCCCCGGCGTGCGCAGGTTCCACTTGGTGATGACCCACCGGAACAGGAAGTAGTAGATCGCCGCGTACCCGAGGCCGATCACGATGATCCACAGCGGCATCGTCGCGATCCGGAAGTTCAGGACGTAGTCGATCGCGCCGGCCGAGAAGCCGAAGCCGGACTTGATCCCCAGGGCGTTGACGAGGGCGAGCGAGGTGCCCGTGAGGACCGCGTGGATCGCGTACAGCGGGTAGGCGACGTACACGAACGCGAACTCGAGGGGCTCGGTCACACCGGTCACGAACGCGACGAGCGCGGCCGAGCCCATGATGCCGCCGATGAGCTTGCGGTTCTTGGGCTTCGACGTGTGGATGATCGCGAGCGCGGCAGCCGGGAGGGCGAACATGAAGATCGGGAAGAAGCCGGTCATGAAGGTGCCGGCCGTGGGGTCGCCGTGCAGGAAGCGCGCGATGTCGCCGTGCCAGACCGCGCCGCTCGCGTCGGTGTACTCGCCGAACTGGAACCAGGGCAGCGAGTTCAGCAGGTGGTGCAGCCCGATCGGGACGAGCAGGCGGTTGGCCGTGCCGTAGACGAACGCGCCGAGGACCGTGGAGCCCGTGACCCAGTCACCGACGGCCGTGAAGCCCGCGTCGAACCAGGGGTAGATGAGGGCGCCGACCACGGCGATGAGCACTGCTGCACCGGCGGTGACGATCGGCACGAAGCGACGTCCGCCGAAGAACGCGAGGTACGGCGGCAGCTTGATGCGGCTGTACTTCTGGAACATGATCGCGGCGGTCAGACCGATCACGATGCCGCCGAGGACGCCGTAGTTGATGAGCTTCTGCGCCGGCGGGCCCGTGATGGCCGCCGTCACCAGGTCGAGGAAGTTCCCGTCACCCGCCGCGACGACGGCGTCGGGGTCGGCACCGGCCAGCCACTCGGCCGGGGTGGCCGGCTTGCCGAGCACGTACGGCGAGAGGGCGTCGCTCACACCCTTGAAGACCAGGTAGCCGATCACGGCAGCCAGGCCGGTCGAGCCGTCGGCCTTCTTGGCGTAGCCGACCGCGACACCGACTGCGAAGAGCAGCGCGAGGTTCGCGAACAGGGCGTTGCCGGCGGACGCGAACACGTCGGCGACGGGCTGCAGCCAGGGGAAGGTGCCCGAGGCGCCGTCCGCACCGAGCATGTCGGCCTGCCCGAGGCGCAGCAGCAGCGCGGCGGCGGGCAGGGAGGCGATGGGCAGCATGAGGGATCGACCGACCCTCTGAAGCTGGGCGAACCCGGGGATGCCCCGCTTCACCTTGGGTGCTTCGGCCACGGACGTCATGTTCACTCCTTGTTGTCGGGTGCCACCGAGGCCGTCGGATCGCACCGCTGAACGGTAGTTCTGCCTTGAACCACGACGCCGGCCCGGACACTGGAGCGCGTCGTTGCTGTAACCCGAACCATCTCCACCGTCTGTGGTGGGATAGTTGTCTGGACCACTTGCGGACAGAGTGGTCTAGACATCATGATGTGTCAAGCCCCGGCACCACCGGAGCGACCGAGAGCGAGGAACACGTGGCAGCGACGACGCAGGCCAGAGCACCTAAAGGCGGGCACAAGCACCAGATCGTGCGCGCCTACCTGAGCGACCTGATCGCGAACGAGCTGTCCGTCGGAGACGCCGTCCCCTCCGAGCGGGTGCTCACCGAGAAGTTCGGCGTCTCCCGGATGACGGTCCGCCAAGCCCTCGACGCGCTCGTCGCCGACGGGGTCCTCCAACGCGAGCAAGGACGCGGGACGTTCGTCGCGCCGCAGCACACCGACTTCGAGATGCGCCTGACGACGTTCGGCGAGGAGGCACGCCGGCTCGGCATGTCCCCGAGCACCCAGGTCATCGACAGCGACACCCTCCCCGCGGGCCGGGTCGTCGCCGAGGCGCTCGGCATCGCACCCGAGGACCTGGTCCACTACGTCGAGCGCCTGCGCTGCGCGGACGGCACGCCCATGGCCGTCGAGCGGGCCTGGGTCCCCGCGGCGCTCGCCCCGGACCTGCTCGACGACGGGGTCCCTGACAGCCTGTACGGCGCGCTGCGCGAGCGCGGCCACTCCCCGACCTGGGGCGAGGACACCATCATGGCCGCCGAGGCCAGCGCCACCGAGCAGTCGATCCTGGCCATGACGAGCATGCGCGCCGTGCTGCGTGCTCACCGCAAGACCTACGCGGACGACGGCGCCTGCATGTACTCCCAGATGTGCTACCGCGGCGACCGGTACTCGGTCGTGGTCCCGCTCCGCGAGGCCCGGCCCACGATCGTCCCCCGACCCGCCCCCGTACCGGAAGCGGTCGAGACCGCATGACCCACGCACCAGACACGTCCACGACCCACGCACCAGAGAGGATGCAACGATGACTGCAGCCGATGCAGCACGGGCCGCCGCGATACTCGCCGGGCTCGGCGGGGTGAGCAACATCGAGGAGATCGACCCCTGCACCACCCGACTGCGGTCGCTCGTCAAGGACCCCAGCCTCGTCGACGTCGCCGCCCTGCGCGCCGCGGGAGCCTTCGGCGTGATGACGACCGGACGTGTCGTCCAGGTCGTCGTCGGCCCCCAGGTCGACACGATCGCCTCGGACCTCGCAGACCTGATGTGACCCCGTGCCCGCGGCTCGCGGGCACCCCGACGTACGTCCGCACCAGCACACGAAGGAGCACGACATGAGCAAGGCAGAGCAGATCCTCCAGGGGCTCGGCGGGGATGCCAACATCCTCGACCTCGAACCCTGCATCACCCGGCTGCGTGTGGAGGTCGAGGACCCCGCGCTGGTCGACGACAAGGTCCTCACCGGTGCGGGAGCCATCGCGGTCGTCCGGACGGGCAACGCGATCCAGGTGATCGTCGGCCCCGACGCGGACAACATCGCGTCCGACATCGAGGACCTCCGTTGACGACAGCGCCCCTGACGGTCCTCTCCCCCGTGACCGGGACCGTCGTCGCCCTGGCCGAGGTCGACGACCCGGTGTTCTCCGCCGGGCTCGTCGGGCCGGGGATCGCGATCGCACCGGACGCGGCCGAGGGCGGCCTCGTCTCGGCACCGGTCAGCGGGACGGTCGTCAAGGTCCATCCGCACGCGTTCGTCATCAAGCACGACGACGGTCAGGCCGTGCTCGTGCACCTGGGCATCAACACGGTCCAGCTGGGTGGCGAGGGCTTCACGCTGCACGTCGCGCAGGGGGACGTCGTCCACCAGGGCACGACCCTCGTGACCTGGGATCCCGCCGCGATCGAGGAGGGTGGCCGGTCGGCCGTCTGCCCCGTGGTCGCGCTCGAGGGATCGGTCGAGGCCGTGACGCCGCTCGCCCCGGTCGGGACGTGGGTCGCGCGCGGCGAGGAGCTGCTGATCTGGGAGTGATGCGGCTGTCAGGACGAGCGCGACCTCGAGGTCTCGCTCGTCCTGCCGCGTCCGGGGGCAGCTCGGGCGCCAGCTCGGGGCGGGGCAGCCCGGACGTCGGGTCAGCCCCGCAGCGGCAGTGTCAGCACGTGCCCCGACGGTCCTTCCGTGGATCCGTCGTCAGAAGTGGCCCGGGGCATACGCCGGCCCACTTCTGACAACTCGTCCGGCGCCTGCACGACCCGCACCGGCACCCCCCAGTCCTGCTGCGCCAGGTGGCACGCGGGGAACACGTCGGGGTCGGGCGTCCCGTCGGCCAGCAGTGGCACGACGTCGCACGACGCGGCCTGCGCGGTCACGTGCAGCACGCCCTCGGCCACCTCGGGGTTGACGAGCAGTGCGCGGACGAGGTCGGCCCCCGTCCCCGCTCCGTCGAGCAGCAGCTCGGGCGGCGTCGCGCTCACGGTCAGGCGCGTCGAGGGACCGTACCGGTCGTCGAGCTTCTGCCCGGGCGCGGGCGAGAACGGCACGTCGAGGCGCAGCTCCCCGGCCACGACGTCGGTCACGGGACGCTGGGTGCGGTGCGCCCCGCCGTCGAGCAGCTCGCCTGCCAGCGTCGCCGGGAGCGCGACGCGCGTGATGCGGTGCGCCGCCGACTCCACGACGAGAAGGTCGATGCGCGCCCCCGCCGCGGCGGGCGTACCCGGCACCCATGGCTCGCCGTCCACGAGCACGACGACGTCGCTCGGCTCCGCGAGGCCCGTCGCCAGGGTCGTCACCTGGCCCGCGTCCGTGCCGGGACCTGCGCCCGTGCCGGAGGCGGCCGGTGGGACGTAGCGGCGGATCGCCCCGTTGTAGGTGTCGGCGACGGCGACGCTCCCGTCGGGCAGCACGGCGACCCCGAGCGGGTGCTGGAGCAGGGCCTGGTCGGCCGCGCCGTCGCGGTGACCGAAGTCGAACAGCCCCTGCCCGAGCGCCGTGTGCACCTCGAGACCGTCGCCGAGCGCCGAGAGGCCGGGCGACTCCCCGAACCCGTCGACCCACCGCAGCGCTGACGTCTCGGAGTCCGCGACCCAGAGCCGACCGTCGAGACCGAGCGCGAGCCCGGAGGGCTGTGCGAACCACGCCCCGGCGGCCGGGCCGTCCTCCAGGCCTTCGTTCATGGTCCCGGCCAGCAGCCCCAGCTTCCAGTCGTCGACCGCCCACAAGGTGTGGTTCCCGGCCATCGCGACGACGAACCCGAGACCCGGGACCCAAGCGACGTCCCACGGCGACGACAACCTCACGCCCAGCGGGTCGTAGGTGAGCTCGGGGTCGAACGGGCCCAGGCGACGCTCACCGGGGAGCTCGGGGGCGGTGGTGGCGACGTTCTCGACACCACCGACCATGTACTGCTGCCCGTTCCCCGCGACCGTCGCCACGTGGCCGTCCGCGAGCCGCACCCCGCGCAGCGCGTGGTTCACGGTGTCGGCGACCAGGACGTCGTAGTCGAGGTGGGCACGCAGCTCGGCCGGGACCAGGCACAGCCCGTTGGGCTCGCTGAACCGCGCCACGTCCGGCTCTCCGTCGACGAGCCCGCGCTCGCCGGACCCGATGCGCCGGACGAGCGTCTCGCCGTCGGGCAGGAGCTCGGCGAGCGAGTGGTGACCCGCGTCCGCGACCAGGAGGTTGCCTCCCGGGAGCGCGATCGCCTTGGCGGGGAAGCGCAGCGTGCCCGACGTCGGGGCGGGCGGCACGTAGACGTCGTCGCTCCCCGCGGCGAGGGACCGCAGCGTGCCCTTGGCGCGGTGCTCCTCCACGAGCTCGTCGACGAGCGCGGCGAGCGCCGACGCGTGCCCCTCGCCCGCCATCTGCGCGACGACGTAGCCCTCGGGGTCGATCACGACGAGCGTCGGCCAGGCGCGCGCGGTGTACGCGGACCAGGTGACGAGCTCGGGGTCGTCGAGGACGGGGTGACGCACCTCGTAGCGCTCGACCGCGGCAGCGAGCGCGACCGGGTCTGCCTCGTGCTCGAACTTCGGGGAGTGGACGCCGATGATGACGAGGTCGTCGCGGCGCGCCTCCTCGAGCTCGCGCAGCTCGTCGAGGACGTGCAGGCAGTTGACGCAGCAGAACGTCCAGAAGTCGAGGACGACGACCCGGCCGCGCAGGTCCGCGAGCGTGACGTCGCGGCCGCCCGTGTTGAGCCAGCCACGCCCGACGAGCTCGGAGGCGCGGATGCGGGGCAGGCGGGCGTGGGGGGTCGTGGAGCTCACCCGAGAATTCTGCCCCAGTCCGCGCGCCCGCCCGGCCCGCGGGTGCTAGCCTCGCCGTCCCCGATCCCCCGTGGAGGCGTGATGGCCGACGACCCGGCACGCAAGGTCTCGCTCCGGACGCTGCGGGAGGACGACCTCCCGACGCTGTTCGAGATCCAGCTCGACGCCCGCGCTCAGCACCTGGCGGCCTTCACGGACGCGACCGCCGGTGACCGCGACGCCTACC
Organism: Oerskovia enterophila; assembly: GCF_001692445.1. Taxonomy (GTDB): domain Bacteria; phylum Actinomycetota; class Actinomycetes; order Actinomycetales; family Cellulomonadaceae; genus Oerskovia; species Oerskovia enterophila. The sequence continues at coordinate 24,808 of NZ_MAQA01000008.1, forward strand.
TGGCGAAGTTCCGCAGGATCCTCGCCGACACCGCGATCGTCAGCAGGGTCGTGGAGGTCGACGGCCTGGTCGTGGGCAGTGCGGCCGTCTTCCCGATCGAGGGTGACACCGAGGTCACCTACTGGATCCAGCGGGACTGGTGGGGCCGCGGGGTGGCCTCCGCGGCGCTGGCAGCCCTTCTCGCGGAGGTGCCCGCACGCCCGCTCCAGGCGCGGGTCGCCGAGGACAACCTCGGCTCGCTCCGGGTCCTGGAGCGCAACGGGTTCGTGCGCGTGGGCAGCGAGGACTCGTTCGCGCCGGCGCGCGACGCCACGATCACGGAGCTGATCCTCGAGCTTCCCGGCTGACGGGTCGCCGTCAGCCCGCGCCGACCTGACCCGTCACGCGCACCACCACCGCGACCCCGTCGATCTCCGCGGGCAGCCGGTCCTGCGCCTCGGTGTCGACCACGTTGACCTGGAGGCACCAGGTGTCGTCGGGCTGCTCCGCGTCCTGCGCAGGCTGGGCGTCCTCGGCCTGCGCGGCCGCGCCGCCGTCCCTCACGCCAGCCGCGTCGGCAGCACCCCCCGGGTCGGCGGGCCCGCGCGTCAGGCCGATGCCCGTGACGCCGTCGTGGCCCGCGAGGGCGTGCTTGAGCGCGGTCTTCGCTTCACGGGCCTGCTCGAGGCTCGCCACGGTGCACCGCCCTCCCACCGTCCGGCGCGGGACGCGGGCCCGCGTCAGACGGCGAGCCGGGCGTCGAGCGCGGCGAGGACGGTGTCGATCGGGTTGACGTACGTCAGCCCGGTCCCATTCTCTCCCCCGGTCTCCGAGCCGGCAAAGAGCAGGCCCAGGGCGACGCCGTCCTCGCGGTACACGAGCGACCCCGAGTCGCCGCCGCGAGAGAACGGCCCGGAGCCCGTGCCCTCGACCTCGATCTGGTCGTCGAAGCGGAGCGCCCCGAGCCCTTCGCCGTAGCCGACCACGACGTCGTCGAGCTCGATCGCCGTGACGCGACCCGCGGTGACCGCGGTCGTCCGGCCGATCTTGCCGACCACCTCTCCGCCCAGCGCGACGGCCGTCGTCGTGATGCGCCCCACGGGGTAGTCGAGGTCCACGTCCGGGTCGTCGAGCAGCGCGATCGCGGCGTCGACGGTCGCGGTCCGCCCGGGCGCGAGCGGCACGGTCGCGGCGAGCGTCCCGACCTGGTCGGCGGGCGCGCGTCCGCCGTCGGCGGGCCCCGGCTGCACGACGGCGTCGCCCACCTTCGCGCGCGGCGAGCCTGCGAGCACGTGGAAGTTGGACAGGGCGTGCAGCACGTCCCCGACCAGGACGAACGCGCCGAGCGTGCCCGCGGTGACGTCGACGTGCGCGATCGAGACGCCGGGACGCAGGGGGCGCACGCGCCCCGTCTCCCCTGCTGCCTGCGCGGTCACGACGGGCGGGCGCGGCCCCGTGCCGCCCGACCGCACGAGGGGCCGGATCCGTCCCGTCCGGCGCACGTCCACGACCGGCCCGGCCTCCGACGCGACGCGGCGCGCGATGCTCCGGGCCGCCGGGACCCCGAGCCGGTAGCGCACCGCGATGCCGTACCCGCCGCCCTCACGGGGGGCGAGGCCGAGCGCGAGCGTGGGAGCCCGCACGGCCCGCGCGGCCACCGAGTCCTCACCGGGCGCGCCCGCAGCGCTGGCCGTCGCGTCCGTGCCCGCGCGCTCCGCGAGATCTCGCGCGAAGTCCGCCAGCTGCAGCTTGATCTCCCGTGCCTCGTCCCTGTCCATGCGACGAGGCTGGCACAGCCCACCGACACGCGCGCGTCGCCTTCCGGCGGCGCGGACGAGGGATCTGCCGCGCCGCGCGCAGATGCTCGCAAAACTCGCGGCAGATCTCGCGTCATGAAGTCACGGTTCACCCCTCTTGAGAGGTGTACACACTTTTCGCCGCCGCGCACCCGCGGCCTCACCACGTGAACGGGACCATGCACCTCGACCACGCCTTCCGGCCCACGACCGACGAGATCCGTTGCGCCATCCTCTGGGCCCTCGACCACGACCGCGCGGCCCTGGTCGAGCACCGGGCCTCGGCCCACCTGAGCCTGCGCAGCCCGCTGCGCCGTGCCGCGGACGCCCGTCTGGTCCGCCGCTGGCTCGAGGCCTCGGCGATCTCCTCGGTGCTGACCTGCGCCATGGCGGCCTGAGCGCCGCACGACTCCCGCAGGGCGTCGGCGACGATCGACATGGGCCAAGGGGTCACCGGCTGACGTCGACCCACTCCGCGCCGGCCAGCTCCGCGAGCCGGTCGGGCGTGATCGCGAACGCGCTCGTCGGGCTCCCCGCCGCCGGGTAGACCGTCTCGAAGCCCTGCAAGGACACGTCGCAGTACACCGTCACCGGCTCCAGGTGGCCGAACGGCCCGACTCCCCCGATCGGCTGTCCCGTCAGAGCCGTGGTGCTCTCGGCGTCGAGCATGCGCGGCTTGGCCCCGAACGCGGCCTTGAACTTCACGTTGTCGACCCGGGCGTCCCCGCGCGTCACGAGCAGGAAGCTGCGCTCGCCGTCGCGCAGCGCGAGCGTCTTGGCGATCTGCCCCGGCTCGACACCCAGCGTGTCGGCCGCCATCTGGACCGTCGCGGTGTTCCGTCCCGTGTCGAGGACCGTGAGGTCGGGGGCCTGGGCGTCGAAGAAGGCGCGGGTGCGGTCGATGCTCACGGACGGGGCGCCTCTGGTCGGACGTGCGGCGTCGGTGCGGCGCGTGGTGGACAGGGCCATCATCGCCCCTTCGGTGCCGAGAACGAGGTTACGGTCGTTCTGAGCCTCTGAACGGCCGCAACCCCGTTCTCGACCCGGCGCAAGGTCGTTCTCGGCGTGGCCCCGCGAGTCGCGGACCGCTCAGGCGACAGGCACGGCGCCCGACGGCGGGGTCCCCACCTCCGCGACGGGCCGCGGCACGTACGTCTCGCCCGTGAGGTCCGCGCGCTCGACGCGGTCGAGCCGGAACCAGCGGATGGCGTCCCGGGAGCTGCACCACGCGACGAGGTACCAGGCGTCCTCGGTGTGGGCCAGGATCACGGGCTCGACCCTCCGGGCCGACTCGTTGCCGCGCCCGTCGCGGTAGCGGAGGGCGAGCACGACCGACCGGGCGAGCGACTGCTCGACCGCCCGCAGGACCTGCAGGTGGGCGTGGGCGCGCGGGACGACCCCACCTGCGGCGACGTCCGCCCCCGGGCGAGCGGCGCCGTCGGGCAGACCGGGACTGCGCGAGGCGACGTCCGCCCCCGGGCCCGCTGCGCCGTCGGGCACGACCGGTCCACCCGGCGCGTCGCTGCGGCCGACGTCGGCACCTCCCCTGTCGATCCACACCCTCGCCGCGAGCGCCGACGCACGCTCGCGCGCCTCGGGCCCCAGCGCGTCCCAGACCTTGCCCTGCGCCGCGGCGGCGTCGACCGCGAACGGGCTCCCGGGCGGGAGCGCGGCGAGCGCGACCGCGACCGCGACGGCCTGCTGGGGCGAGAAGTTCACGGGAGGCAGCGACGCGGACGGGTCGAGCACGTACCCGCCGCCCGGGCCCGCCTGTGCCCACACGGGCAGCCCGGCCTGCTGGAGTGCCGAGACGTCACGCTTGACCGTGCGCTCGCTGACCTCGAAGAGGCGGGCCAGCCGGGCGCCCGTGGTCCCTGTGCGTCCCGCGCGACGCAGCTCCTCGGCCATCGCGTAGAGCCGCTCGGTCTTGTTCATGTCGCCTCCGTCGGTCCGGGGCCGTCGACGAAGCGGTCGCAGAACCCCTCGAACAATGGTGACAGACAGGTGTCACCAGGGCCGGGCGAAGGTGGGTCCATGACCACTTCAGCGCAGCACAGCAGCAGCGACCAGCAGGTCCACGTCGTCCTCGTCCCGGGCTTCTGGCTCGGGGCGTGGGCGTGGGACGACGTCGTCCCCCACCTGGAGGCCGCGGGCCTCGCACCGCACGCCGTCACCCTCCCCGGGCTCGACGACGTCACGACCGACCGCAGCGGCCTCGCCCGGGAGGACCACGTCCAGGCCGTGCGCGACGTGGTCGCGCCGCTCGAGGGCGACGTCGTGCTCGTGGGGCACAGCGGCGGCGGGCCCGTGATCCACGAGGTCGTCGACCGGGACCCCGCACGCATCCGCCGGACGGTCCACGTCGACACGGGCCCGCTCGTCGACGGGGCCTCGCTGGCCCCCGACCTCCCCGCCGGGACGGTCGAGCTCCCGCTGCCCTCGTGGGAGGACCTCGAGGCCGCCGGATCGAGCCTCGACGGGATCGACGAGGCCGGGCTCGCCCGGTTCCGCGCCCGGGCGGTCCCCCACCCCGCTGGCGTGGCCGGGGGCCGGGTGCGGGTGAGCGACCCGGCGAGGCTCGACGTCCCGGCGACCGTCATCTGCACGAGCCTGCCGTCGGAGGTCCTGCGGCAGATGGCGCACCCGGGGCCTCCCCTGCACACCGAGCTCGGCGAGCTCGACGTCACGTACGTCGACCTGCCGACCGGGCACTGGCCCATGTTCTCGCGCCCGGCCGACCTCGCGGCGGAGATCGTCCGGGCGGCGCGGGCGTAGCGTCGGGTCGCCCGGGTCCAGGGCTGGGCCGCCGAGCCGCCGAGAACGAGGTCGGGGTCGTCCTGGAACCCAGGACGACCCCGACCCGTGATTCGTCGCGGACAGCGACGCGGCCCGGTGCGGCTACGACCCGGCGGGCACCTCGACCTCGACATACGTCGCGTCGCCCAGGCCCCCGGGCGCGACGACGACGCCGCGGACCCGGTAGTCGCCGGCGCGCGGCGCAGCGGGCACGACCTCGAGGTCGTCGGGCCCCGACCCCGCACGGACCGCCACCTGGGCGACCGTCTGCCGGACCCGGAAGACGACGCGACGCGACCGGCCTCCGACCTCGAGGTCGACGGTCAGCCCGTCGGCCGTCGTCGGCAGGACGGGGTCGACGACGAGCGCACCCGACTGCTCGGTGAGGCCGATCACGCCCTGGACGAGCTGGCGCAGGTAGATCCCCGGACCGCTCGAGTAGACCCGCCACCCGCCGCGCACGCCCACGGACCCGTCGCGCAGCTTCTCGAAGTCGCGGGCGAAGCTCGCCCGGTCGGGGAAGTCCGCGTCGCTCGACGAGAAGTACGCGTTGCGCTGCCGGGGCACGGCATGGGCGATGCGGGCGCCGAGGTCGAACGGGCTGATGCGGAGCAGCTCGTCGAGAGCCCGTCCACGGCCCAGCGCGGCGAGCGCCTCGACGTAGCGGATGTGCGCGTGCACGTACATGAGGCCGACCTCGCGCCCGACGTTCGCGGCCTGCTCGGCCCGCAGGAACGTGTGAGGGATCCCCTCGTCGAACGCCGCAGGATGGTCCATGAGCCGCACGCCGTCGGGGAAGAGCAGGTGCTCGACGACGAGGCGCTCGTGCTCCTCGGCCTCCTCCGGCGTGAGGATGCCCGCGAGGATCGACTGGGTCATCGGGATGAGGCGGTACCGCATCCCCGTGCTCGTGTCCCGGGGGTGGATGACGAGCTCGTCGCCGAGCTCGTCGTGCCGCACGTACCCGGCCATGACGCCGTCGACGAGCGCGCGCTCGCGCAGGTCACCGCGCACCGAGGCGGCGAGCGTCGCGGCCCGTGCGGACAGGACGTCGTCCCGCCCCGCCGTGGTGCGGGCCAGGAGGAGCGAGGCCTGCACGAGCAGCGCGGACGTCCAGGTCGAGGCGAGGTTGGTGCGCATCCGCGAGTCCGCCGGCTGCAGGGTGTCGTCCCAGTCGCCCTCGCCGTAGGCGGGCAGCGAGGTGCCGGGCAGCAGGTCCGTCTCGAGGTGGTCGAGGATCCTCACGACGTGGTCGGCGACCGTGGCGCGGGCGTCCGGACCCTCCGAGGCCGGGCGCCGGTGGGCGTGGTCCCAGAAGGGGACGACCTCGTCGAGGATCTCGAGGTCACCGCTCGCCTCCAGGTATTGGGCAAGAGCGAAGAGCGGCCACACGACGACGTCGCCGTGCGAGGAGTCGTTGTACCGCTCGGCGTAGGCGTCGAACATGAACCACTGCGGGAACCCGCCCCACGTGTGTTGGTGCGCGAGCACCCGCAGGACGATCTGCCGGGCGATGTCGGTGCGGCCACCGGCGAGCGCCAGCTCGAACGGCCCCTGGCAGACGTCCCTGGTCCCCCAGGCTGCGCCCGAGTACTGCTCGAGCCCGTGCGGCACGAGGAAGTGGATCAGGGCGTCGTGCGCGTACCACGGCACGAGGAGGTCGAGCTCCTGCGTCGCGAGGTCCGGGTGCGGCTGGAAGCGCAGCCCGCGAACGAGCCCGCGCACCGTCTCGAGATGACCCGCGAGCGTCGCGTCGAGGTCGGCGAGCGGGTCGTGCTCGGGCGCGACCAGGGCGAGCGCCTCCGCGTCGCCGTGCAGCGAACCCGCGATCGCGAGGGTCAGGGCGCCGGACCCGGACGAGCTGTTGACCCGGTGCGCCGTGGCCCCCTCGAGCACGACGGGGGCGCTCGACGAGACGGCGTAGCGCAGGTCGGGGTAGTGCGTCGCGACGTCGGCGCCCGGGACGGGACGGACGACGAGCGAGGTCTCGGACGTGTGCTCGGCCACCCAGCCACCGGCCTCGTCGTCGAGCTCGAGGGTCGCCGTCACGCCCAGGGCGCGCTCGCAGCGCACGCTCACGTCGACGCGGTCCTGTCGATGATGGGCGACGGTCCGCACGTCGACGCGGCCGAGCGGGGTCTCGTACAGCCAGCGGACGCCGCCGACGTCGAGCACGAGAGCCGAGGGCACGCCGAGCATCCGAGGGCCTCGGCCGTCGTCGACGAGGACCCGCAGCCCGCTGCTGCGCAGCAGGTTGAGATGGTGGCGGTGGACCGTGGCGAGCCTGTTGGCGGTCGTGTTGCCGAGGACGACGTGCGAGGCGAAGACACCGGGCGCGAACGCGGTGACCGACAGCACCTCGTCGGTGGGCAGGACGGCGTCACCGGCCTTGAGGACGTGGCCGTGCGACCGCTCGGTGACGACCTCCTTGCGTCCGTCGACGACGTGGGACCCGCCCGGGGTGAAGAAGGAGAGCAGCGCGCCGTCGGCGTCGCGCTCGGGCAGCAGGACCTCGTCGGACGTCAGCCCGAGCGCGGCGACCAGCCCGGCCTCGTCGAGCTCGTCCCCGGCCAGGAGCGGAGCGTCGCGCAGCACCGAGCCCGTCGTGGGCAGGGGTTCCGCGGTGCGCTCGTCCGCGGCGACGGCGACGGCCGCGGCGGACCAGCCCGCCACCTGGTCGACGTGCGCGTCGAGCGGTCCGCGCGCGTCGACGTCGACCACGGTCACGGCGTGCACCTGGACCGCTCCCGCCGAGAGGTCGAGGGGTCGCGACACGAGCGTCTGCATCGCGTACTCGTACTGCAGCACGCCCGAGGTGACGGGCCCGAGCAGCCCGTGCGGCACGCCGTCGCGCCGCGCCCGCGGGGTGAAGACCTGCAACGAGTCGGTGAGGTGGGCCGCTGCTCCCTCGACGAGGAACGTGACCGCGAGCGGCAGCCTCGGCTGCGCGGACATGGTCTGCCGGCTCACGAGCACGGTCCCGGCGGTGGGGTGCTCGAGCGCACGGTGCAGCAGGTACTGGCAGACGTACGCCTCGCTCGAGAGCGCGGCAGCGGGCGGCGCGAGGGCGAGGTCCTGGACGTGCACGACGTCGTAGACCGCGTCCACGCGGGCGCCGCCCCCGGCCCCGAGGTCGACGCGCCACACGAGGGTCCGGCGGTCCACCGTGAGCGAGACCCGCGACGTCAGCCCGAGCGCCTCGCCGGACCACACGACGCGGTCGGCGGCGGTCTCGACGCCTGTCACGGCGGGCGCGGAACCGGTGAGCTGCGCGATCTCGACCGTCCCGTCCGCGTGGGTCGCACGCAGGACCACGCCGCCCGGCATGCGGTCGTGCTCGCCCGGGAGGTACTGGTTGACGAGCAGCCCGCCGGTCCGGACGGCGCGCACGTCCCCGCCGGCCGTGAGCTCGACGGTCATCTCGCCCGAGGTGAGGGTCGCGCCCGCGGGGGCGGCGGTCATGGCGGTGCTGGTCACGTGGACTCCTGCTCTGTGGTGTGTTCGTCGGTGGTGGTCTCGGCGTCCCGGACCGGCTGCAGCAGCGCGACGAAGTGGTCGAACAGCGCGACCATGTCGACGTTCTCCGGGTCCAGCAGCCACTGGAGCTGCAGCCCGTCCATGACCGCGGAGAAGAGCTGACCGATCGCCTGCGGATCGACCTCGGGGCGCAGCTCGCCGCGGTCGATCGCGTCCCGGAAGCGGGTGTCGTCCTGGTGGCGCAGCGCCCGGTAGCGATCCCGGACGACGTCGTGCGCGGGGTGGTTCGGTTCCGTGGCCTCGGCGGCGACGACGACGTGCAGCCCCACGAGCCCCGGCGTCTCGGCGTTGCGACGGACCTGGTCCCGGATGGTGGCCAGCAGGGAGGCCCCGTCGGTCTCCGCCCGGGTCCGGCGCTCGAGGTCACGCCGGTCGCGCTCCTCGATGGTCGCCGTCAGGAGACCCGCCTTGCTCCCGAAGTGGTGCAGGAGCCCTGCCTCGGAGATCCCCACCCTCGCGGCGATCTCTCGCAACGAGCTGCCGCGGAAGCCCTGCTCACCGAACACCTCGACCGCGGTCCGCAGGATCTCGCGCCGACGCTGCTCACCGCGCACGAGCCGTCCGTCAGGGCGCTTGCCCTGGTCCGGGGTCTTGGGGGTCTTCGGGGTCGCTGCCGTGTCGGCAGCTCGCGTACCGGGCCCGCTCTGGGTCATCACCGTCTCCTTCGTCAGGATTTGTCGGTATCCACGGTACGGCTCCGGACACCCCTGGTGAAAAGACTAACCGAGCGCACGCTATGGTAGTTTCGCATCGGCTCAGAGATCGAGCCGAACACTCGATGAGGAGGATTGCTCATGAAGCTCGGACGCAAGGCGGTCGCCGTCGGCATCGTCGGACTCCTGGCACTGACCGCCTGTGGGCGCGCGGACGAAGGGTCGGCCGATCGCCAGACCGGCGGCGCGACCACGACGACCGTGGACGACTCGCCCGCCACCGGCGACATCACCGTCTGGGCCATGGGCGAAGAGGGCGAGAAGCTCCCTGACTTCGTCAAGGGCTTCACGGAGGAGAACCCCGACGCGAAGGTCCAGGTCACCACGATCCCGTGGGCCGACGTCATGACCAAGTTCCAGACGGCGGTCGCCGCCGGCACGGTGCCTGACGCGATCATGATCGGCACGTCGTTCATGCCGACCATGGTCTCCACCGGGGGCCTCGCCCCCGTCCCCGACGGGCTCGTCGACAGCGACGACTTCGTCGAGGGAGCCGCGGCCTCGACCGTGGCGGACGGCGTCGAGTACGGCGTGCCGTGGTACGTCGAGACCCGCGTCATGTACTACCGCTCGGACCTCGCCGAGGCAGCCGGCGTGGCCGCCCCCACGACCTGGGAGGAGCTCACCGCCTTCGCGCAGGCCATGAAGGCGAACGGTTCGGCCTACGGCCTCCAGCTCCCGATGGGGGACGCGGAGGACTCCACGCAGGTCATCCTCCCCTTCTACTCGCAGGCGGGCGGATCGATCTTCAACGAGGCCGGTGACGCCTACGACCTCGACAACCAGGCGATGGTCGACGCGCTCGACTACTACGCCTCGTTCTTCACCGAGGGCCTGTCCCCGCTCGCCGGCTACGGCGACACGCAGAACAGCGCGTTCGTCGACGGCTCCGACCCGGCCTTCATCTCCGGCCCCTGGATGGTCAACGTCCTCGCCGACATGCAGGGCGAGGACTGGGTCGAGCAGAACGTCGCGACCGTGCCCGTCCCCGCGGGGACCGCGAACAACGACTCCTACATCGGTGGTGCGCACCTCGGCGTCTTCAACGAGGCCAAGAACGCCGACGGCGCCTGGAAGCTCGTCCGCTGGCTCGCGGAGCCCGAGACGCAGCAGGAGTGGTACGCCGCGACCAACGACCTCCCGGCCGTCAACAGCGCCTGGGACGACGAGGCCCTGACGGCCAACCCCCGCACCCAGGTCCTCCAGGAGCAGCTCAAGAACACGATCGCCCCGCCGACCGTGCCCAGCTGGGACGAGCTCTCCGCCACGATCGAGACCGAGGCCGAGAAGGTCGCCAACGGTCAGGTCACGGCCGAGGACGCTGCCAAGACGATCCAGGCCAAGGCCGACGCGCTCGGGCTCGGCTGGTAACGAACCGTCATGACAACGACCACCGAGGGACGGCGTCGGCGCTCAGTCGGCGCCGTCCACCGGCGACGCCAAGCCGTCGTCGCCTGGCTGTTCGCGCTGCCGTTCGTCGCGGTCTTCTCGGTCTTCATGCTGGGACCGCTGCTCGCATCGTTCGGCATGTCGTTCTCGGATCTCACGATCCGTGACATCAAGACCCCCTTCGCGGTGAACTTCGTCGGCCTCGACAACTTCGCGCAGGTCTTCCAGGACGAGCTGTTCCGCAAGGCGCTCGTCAACACCTTCTTCTTCGTCGTCGTCGGGATCCCCCTGACGATGGCGCTGGGGCTCGCGCTCGCCGTCGCCCTCAACTCGGGCATCGAGAAGTTCCGCAGCGTCTTCCGGGTCGGGTTCTACACCCCCGTCGTGACGTCGATCGTCGCCGTCGCGGTCGTCTGGCGGTTCATCCTCCAGGACTCCGGCCTCGTCAACACCGTGCTGGGCTGGGTCGGCATCAACGGTCCCGACTGGCTGAACGACAGCACCTGGGCCATGCCCTCGATCATCGTCATGGCCGCGTGGCGCAACATGGGCACGCTCATGATCATCTTCCTCGCGGGCCTGCAGGCGATCCCGCGCGACGTGTACGAGGCGGCCGAGGTCGACGGCGCCGGCTCGTGGCGCCGGTTCCGCTCCATGACGGTGCCGCTCATGCGCCCGACGCTGCTGCTCGGCGCGGTCCTGCTGTCCGTCGGGTTCCTCCAGGTGTTCGAGGAGCCGTTCGTCATGACCAAGGGCGGCCCGGTCAACTCCACGCTGACCATCAGCTACTACGTCTACAACCAGTTCGGCTACGGCAACTACGCGTTCGCGTCCGCGGCGGCCTATGTGCTCTTCGCGCTGATCGCCGCCCTCGCCGCGGTCCAGTTCCGCCTGCTGCGGTCGAAGGAGGATTGACATGCCCCCCACGTCCTCGCGGGCGACCCCCGCGCCGTCGGGCACGAGCACCCTGGTGCGTCGCCCCCGCCGCCCGATCCGCTGGTCGCGCGGCGCCACGTACACCGCGCTCGTCGTCGGGCTCCTGCTGACGCTCATGCCGTTCATCTGGATGCTGCTCGGCAGCTTCAAGACGCAGGGCGAGCTCCTGCAGCGCCCCATCACCTGGTGGCCGGAGAGCCCGACCCTCGAGAACTACGAGAAGTGGCTGTCCCAGCTCAACTACGGCCAGTTCTTCATGAACTCGATCGTCGTCGCCGTCGCGGTCGTGCTCGGCAACATCATCTTCTGCTCGATGGTCGGGTACGCGCTGGCCAAGATGCGGTTCCCGGGCAAGAAGGTGCTGTTCGCCCTCGTGATGCTGACCCTCATGGTCCCGGGCGTCGTCACGCTCGTTCCGATGTTCGTCCTCGTCTCGAACATGGGGCTCGTCAACACCTACCCGGCGCTCATCCTGCCCTTCCTCGCAGGTCCGCTCGGGGTCTTCCTCATGCGGCAGTTCATCCTCGGGATCCCCGACGCGCTCATCGAGGCCGCGCGGATCGATGGCGCGGGCGAGTTCCGCATCTTCTTCCGGATCGTCCTCCCCCAGTGCGGGCCGCCGCTCGCGACGCTGAGCATCCTCACGTTCCTCGGTTCGTGGAACAACTTCCTGTGGCCGCTCGTCGTCGCGCAGACCGAGAACATGTACACCCTTCCGGTGGCGCTCTCGCTCTACTCGGTCGGCTCCAACGGCACCTACTACGGCCTGCTCATGGCCGGCTCGGTGCTCGTCGTGACCCCGATCCTGATCCTCTTCCTCTTCCTGCAGCGCTACTTCGTGCAGGGCATCGCCATGACCGGCATCAAGTAGGAGATACCCCATGCCTCTCACCTTCCCCGACCCCTTCGTCTGGGGCGCCGCGACGGCAGCCCACCAGATCGAGGGCAACAACGTGAACAGCGACTGGTGGGCGCGCGAGGTCGCGCCCGGCTCGACGCTCGCCGAGCCGTCGCGCGACGCCGCGGACAGCTACCACCGCTACGCCGACGACATCCGGTTGCTGGCCGAGTCCGGCCTCACGTCCTACCGGTTCTCGATCGAGTGGGCACGCATCGAGCCCGCCGAGGGCATGTTCTCGCTCGCGGAGCTCGACCACTACCGCCGCGTCGTGCAGTGCTGCCTCGACCACGGCGTGACGCCGCTGATCACGCTGCACCACTTCACCTCGCCCCGGTGGTTCGCCGAGGACGGCGGGTGGACAGACCCGCGGTCGGTCGAGCGCTTCTCCCGCTACGTGGAGCGCGTGCTGCCGCTGCTCGACGCCGCCTCGCACGTCTTCACCATCAACGAGCCCAACATCCTCGCCATGATGATCACGGCCGCCAAGGGCGAGGAGCAGCTCCAGGCGGGCACCATGCACGCGCCCGACCCCGTCGCGACCCAGCACCTCATCGCGGCCCACCGCCGCGCGGTCGAGCTCGTGCGCACCGTCGGGGTCCCCGTGGGCTGGCCCGTGGCCCCGCAGCAGTTCTTCGCGGACCCCGGTGCCGAGGAGGTCCTGCGGGAGTACGCGTACCCGCGCGAGACCGTCTTCCTCGAGGCCGCCCGCGGCGACGACTTCATCGGCGTCCAGGCCTACACCCGCACCCGCATCACGGTCGACGGACCGCTCCCCGCGCCCGACGACGCCGAGAAGACGCTCACGGGCTGGGAGTACTACCCGCCCGCCATCGCCGAGGCGGCCCGCCTGGGCCACGAGATCACCGGGCTCCCCGTCCTCGTGTCGGAGAACGGCATCGCGACCGCCGACGACGCCCGCCGGATCGACTACACGCGCGGCGCGCTGCGTGCGCTGCGTGCCGAGGTCGAGGCCGGTCTGCCCCTGATCGGCTACCTCCACTGGTCGCTGCTCGACAACTACGAGTGGGGCTCGTTCGCGCCGACCTTCGGGCTCGTCGCCTGGGACCCGGAGACCTTCGAGCGCACGCCCAAGCCCAGCCTCGGCTGGCTCGGTGCGGTCGCCCGCGGCGAGATCTCGCTCGACGACTGACCCGAGGGCGTGCCCTCGGCGCCGACCGGTAGCCGGGCGGTCGCCGCGAGCCGCTGGCCGCGAGCACGCCAGCCGCCGGCCGCCAGCCGCCAGCCGCCAGCCGCCAGCCGCCAGCCCAGAACGAGGTTGTGGTCGTGATGGAGCCCATCACGACCACAACCTCGTTCTCGGCAGAGCCCCGCGCGTGGACCATCACGTCAGGGCAGTGACCCACCGGATCTCGATCTCACCGGGTGCGACCCCTGCGTCCGGGTGCATCCTGGGAGGAAGGGGTTCCGCCCCGGAGCTCCCGGTCAGGGAGGAGTCGACATGTCCGGTCTCATGCTCGCCAGCAGCGTCGATGCTGCGATCTACGTCCCCACGGGGTCGGGGCCCGCGAACTGGTTCCTGCTGTTCGGGATCGTGCTGGTCGCCGCGATCATCGTCTACATGATCGTCGAGCTGGTCCGCGCCGCGCACGACCGGCATCTTCCGCCGCACCGGCGCATGTCGCACTAGCGGCCGGGCAGCCCACGTCCCGCACGTGCCGCCGTCGAACGATCGTCCGTCGGCGCGTTCCGCCCGGGCGAGCGCCCGCCGAGGTAGAACGCAGTACGCGAGGTAGAACGCGGTACGCACTACCTCGCGCACCACGTTCTACCTCGCGTCTCCCCGCACGGGCACCGCACCTCTCACCTCACGGGCGGAACCGCCACGCCCTCCCCGCGCCGGGTCGGACCGCGGTCAGCCCAGCGTCGTCGGGAGCTCCGCGGCTCCCTCGCCCGGGGCCTCGCCCAGCACGCGCTCCGCGAGGAACGCCTGCACCACCTGGTACCAGACGATCGAGTGCTGCGGCTGGAGCACCCAGTGGTTCTCGTCGGGGAAGTACAGGAAGCGGTGGTCGGTGGTCCCGTCCGCCGCCGCGGGCAGGCCCGACGCCGACAGCAGCTCGTACCAGAGGCGCAGCCCCTCGCCGATCGGGACGCGGTAGTCCTTGTCGCCGTGGATCACGAGCATGGGCGTCACGATGTCCGCCACGAACCGGTGCGGGGAGTGCTCTGCCGCCATCTCGGGCGTCATCTCGCGCTGCCAGTAGTAGCCCGCGTCCGTCGTCGGGCCGAACTGGTCCAGCGCCCACAGGCTCGCGTGCGTGACGATCGCCTTGAACCGGTCCGTGTGGCCCGCGACCCAGTTCGCCATGTACCCGCCGAACGAACCGCCCATCGCGGCCGTGCGGGTCTCGTCGACCTCGGGCAGCGCCTCGGCCGCGTCGGTGATCGCGAGCAGGTCGGTGTACGGGGCCGCGCCCCACGAGCCCCAGCCGCGCTGCACGAAGTCCTGGCCGTAGCCCGTGGACAGCGCCGGGTCCGGGAGGAGGACCGCGTACCCCTGGGCCACGAGGATCCACGGGTTCCAGCGCCAGCTCCACGCGTTCCACGAGCCGAGCGGTCCGCCGTGGATCCACAGCAGCAGCGGCGCGGGGTTCTCGGCGCTCGCACCGTGCGGCAGCGCGAGCCAGCCGCGCACGCGGACGTCGTCCGACGCGGCGGTCTCGATCTCGGTCAGCGCCCCGGGCAGGTCGGGGCTCGCGACCGGGCCGCGCAGCGGGGTCGCCGCGACGGGCGTGCGCTCGTGCGCGGGGGCCGCGAGGAAGCCCGCGAGCTCGATCCGCACGGGGTGCGAGGGCTCGAGGTAGCTCACGCGCTGGGCGTAGGCGGCCGAGGCGTCGGGCGCGATGCGGACGTCGGTGAACATCGCGTCGTCCGCGGTCAGACGGGTCACGGTGCCGTCGTCGCCCGTCCCGTCGGGGGTGAAGGCGACGTGGAAGACCGGGCCGCGGCCGTCGTCGTCGGCCGTGACGAGCAGGCCCGAGCCGTCGGGCAGCCACGCGGCCGAGGTGGGCCAGCGGTCCCAGCTCGCGGCGAGCGAGCGCAGGCCGTGGTTGGCTCCGTCGCTCGGGTCGCCGTCGGACCCGTCGCCCGCACGCAGCGGGACGACCGCGAGGCTGTGCTCGGGCGCGGCCTGCGGGGTCGTGATGGTCTCGCGGACGAACACGACCCAGGCTCCGTCGGGCGAGACGACGGGCGAGGACGCCTCGGCCCCGGGCTCGTCGACGAGCGTGCGACGCTCGCCGGTCGCGGTGTCGACCGCGACGAGGATCGAGCGCGCGGACGCCCCCGGTCCGGGGACGGACCAGGAGGTGACGAGCGTGGTGCCGTCGGCGGACAGGTCGGCCGAGTGCTCGCGCAGCGCAGGCCCGACGGCGGAGGTCACGTCGCGCAGCTCGACGCGCCCTGCGGGGAGCTCGGGGACGGCGTCCTCCGCGTCGGTGTCGGCAGGCGCCGGGAGCGGACGCGCCGGCTCGTCGGTCAGGTGCGAGAGGTCGGCGACGAACCGGTGCGGCTCGGACGGCCCCAGGTCGTGGTCCCAGTACCGCACGGGGTACCCCGTGTGGAGGATCGCGGCGACCTTCTTGTCCTTGCGGGCCTTGCGCAGCTCGGCGTCGTGGACCAGGTCGCGCGCGCTGGGCAGGACGTCGACGGCGAGCGAGAGGACGGGCGCGCTGCGCGCGACGAGCGGGGCCGAGACACCGGCCGGTGCCGAGGCGACGATGCGCGCCTCCCCACCGGCGGCGGGCAGGAGCCACAGGGCAGAGGTCGGGTCGCCTTCGGTCGACGCCGAGGCGTCGCTGTCGGGGCGGGCCGACGTGAAGAGCAGGTCGCCCTCGGCCGTGAAGGCGGCGCCGGACTCGCCCTTGGTGCTCCGGGTCAGGCGGCGGGCCGGGGCCTCGCCGGTCGGGTCGACCTCCCACAGCGCCGAGACGTACGCCGTGCGCTTCGCGTCGAGCGTCGACACGCTCGTCACGAGCCGGCGGCCGTCCGGGGACATCACGAGGCCGCCCGTGCGGGGGATCGCGACGTACTGGTCGAGGTCGTGGAAGGGGGTGGTGCCCGGCTGGTGCGGGGCGTTCGCGGAGTCGGTGGTCACTGCACCGTCCTATCACGACAGCCCGCCCGCGGGTGCTCTCGGTGAGCGCATACTGGACACGTGCCCAAGGTTCCCCTCCCCGCCCTGACCGTGTGCGCCGCCGTCGGGCTTCTCCTGACAGGCTGCGGGTCCGAGCCCGCGCAGGACCTCGACGACACCGTGCTCACGGGCGTGCAGGCCGCAGGCCGCGCCGACGGGGAGCTCGACCTCATCAGCACGACGCACTTCGACTGGCAGAAGGCCGTGATCGTCTGCCCCGGCGACGACGTGACCGAGGTCGCCGAGGCCGCAGGGAGCGACGCCGGGCCGGTCACCGGGGACTTCCCCAACACGGTCGACGTCGGCACGGGCTACCTCGTGTTCGTCAACAACAACGAGGTCGCGCACACCGCGACGCTGCGCCTGGCCCAGGCCGACGTGTGCAGCGAGGACCTCTCGATCTCGAACCGGGTCCTGACCCCCGGGGCCGCGACGCTGCACGTCGCGCGCGGCACGGGGGACGGGTGGGTCGTGACGCGCAGCTGACGGTTGGGCCGGTCCGGCGGCTGCCGGCGGGTCCAGCGGGTGCCGAGCACGAGGTTGCGATCGTTCCCAGCGTGAGAACGACCGCAACCTCGTGCTCGGCGCGACCCGGGACCCCCGACGCAGGACCCCGGACCCGGAACCCCGCCGGCGTCAGGCGTTGAGCCGCGCCACCAGACCGGGGAGCTCGGCGACCGAGTCGAGCAGGAAGTCGTGCCGCTCGCGCCCCAGGTCCGCGGCGCCGAGCTTGCCCGTGAGCACCCCGACGACCGCCCCGACCCGTGCGTTGACCCCCGCGCGCAGGTCGAGCACGGTGTCCCCCGCGGCGAGCACGCGCGCGACGTCGAGCACCCCCGTGCGCTCCATGTCGCGGTGGATCATGTACGGCGCGGGGCGCCCGAGCGGCACCTCGTCGGCGCAGGTCACGGCGTCGAGCGTGACCTCGGGCGAGAGCCACTGCTCGGGCCCCGCGGCGACCGTCCAGCCGAGCACGTCGAGGATCCCCCGGGTCACCTCGCGCGTGAAGCCCGTGGTCAGCGCGACCTTGACGCCCGCGGCGCGCAGGGCCACGAAGGCCTCGGGTGCGCCGGGGATCGGGGTCGGCGGGTTCAGGAGGTACGCCTCGCGGAGGAGCGCGGTGAAGCGCGCGAACGCTGCGTCGACCGTCGCCTCGTCGGGGGCGTCCACCGGGGTGCGGGGAGAGTCGGCACCGATCGCGAGCAGGGCGGTGATCGCCGCGCGCTTCTCGGCTCCCATCCAGTGCTGGATGTCCGACGACGTCGCACCGCTCCCGTGCTCGAGGACCGCCGCGTGCAGCGCCTCGTAGACCGCGCCGCCCTCCTCGACGGTCGTGCCCGCGATGTCGAGCGCGACGAGCTCGATCGCGAGGGGCGGGCGGACGGTGGTCGTGGAGGTGCTGGTCGTGCTGGTCATGCGGAGGGCTCCTGGTTCGGGTCGGTGTCGGCGGCGCCGGCAGTGTTGTCGGCGAAGGGAGCTGCGTCTGCCCGACCGGCCGTGGGCGACACGAGCGACGCCGCGGCGGCCGAGGCCGTCGGGAAGCGGACCATCGAGAGCGACGTGTCCTGGGTGTTGTCGATCGTGAAGGCCGCGAGCTCGGGCAGGTAGCGGTCGTCGGCGTACTCGACCGGGACGCCCGCGGCGTTGCGCGTGGTGCGGCGCTCGCGCAGCAGCGGGGCGCCCACGGCGACCTCGAGCAGGTCGGCGTCGGTCTCGTCGGCCGCGACCGCGTCGATCACGTGGCGGGCAGCGTGCAGGTCCGCGCCGCGCGAGATGAGGTGGTCGTAGATCGACCCCGTGTCCGGGTCGAACTCGAAGATGAGGCGTCCGACGGGCTCGATGAACGTGTCGCGCTCGACCATCGCGGGGACGCCGTCGAGCAGGCGCAGGCGCAGGACCTCGACCACGGGCGTGCCCTCCTCGAGGCCCAGGGCGTCGGCCGCGACGCCGTGCACGCCGCGCCGCGCGACCTCGACGGTCCGCTGACCGGGCACGCGCCCCACCCCCGCGGCCCAGCGGCTGAAGGACAAGAAGGTCTCGAAGGGCTGCGGGACCGCGCGCGAGCGCACGACCGGCGGGCGTCCCTGCCCCCCGCCGATGAGCCCTTCGCTCCGCAGGGTCCCGAGCGCCTGCCGGACCGTGCCGCGCGAGATCGAGAACTCGGCGCACAGCGCGGACTCCGACGGCAGGGAGTCGCCGATCGCGTACGTGCCGGACACGATCCGACGGCGCAGCTCACCCAGCACGTGCTGGTGCAGCGGGCCGTGGGGCGGGTGGGCGGCATGGGCCGACCGGGCCCCGTGCGGCGGGCGGGACGGGACGCCCGCCCCGGGCGGCGGGGCGGCGTGCGGGGACGACGAGGACGGTGCCATGACTTGACCATACAGGCGCTCGTTCCGCGCTGGAGTGCGCACCGGGTGACGGTCGCATGAACCCGGCACACAGCGCGCCAACCGCAGGTGAACACTCCGGAAACTTGTCTGGACAAGTGCCGGAATCGCTTGATCGTGGCTCCACGATCACGGCAGTGTCCGTGTCGTGAGCAGCACACCATCGCCGTCCCGGGCCACCTCGACCGGCGCCGCCGGTCCCCGTACCGCCGGCCCCAGCGCCGCCTCCCGCACCGGCGGCACCCCGTCCGTCACGCCGTCCGGCCGGCCGACGAGACACCCCGGCACGACCGGCCGCACCGGGCCGGACCTTCCCGCCCGCGTCGACCTCGTGGTCGTGGGTGCCGGCATCGTCGGCCTCGCGCACGCCGTCGAGGCCGTCGGCCGCGGCCTGTCCGTCCTCGTGGTCGAGCGTGACGACCGTGCGGTCGGCGCCTCGGTCCGCAACTTCGGGCACGGGTGCTTCACCGCGCAGGACGGCGAGGCGCTCACCTACGCCTTCACGGCCCGCGAACGCTGGATCCAGCTCGCCAAGGAGGCCGACTTCTGGCTCCGTGAGTCGGGCACGGTCGTCGTGGCCCGCGCCGAGGACGAGCAGCAGGTCCTCGAGGACTTCGCCCAGGTCCGCGACGGTCACGCCCGTCTGCTCGACCGTGACGCCGTCCTCGCCCGCGTTCCCGCCAACCCCGACGAGGTCCTCGGCGGGGCGTTCCTGCCCCAGGACATCCGGGTCGACCCCCGGGAGGCCGTCCCCGCGATCGCCCGCTGGTACGCCGAGCAGCGCGGCGCCCACGTCGCCTGGTCCACCACGGTCCAGGGCTTCGAGGCCGGCAGCGGCGTGACCCTCGTGCGTACCTCCCGGGGCGACGTCGTGGCGACCAAGGTGATCCTCGCCGTCGGGCACGACGTGGACCGGTTCTTCCCCGAGACCGCCCGCACCGCGGGCGTCCAGCGCTGCACGCTCCAGATGCTGCGCGTCGACGCCCCCGCCGGCGCAGCCGGCGGACCCCGCGAGATCGACCCCGCGATCTTCACGGGCACCTCGATGCTCCGCTACAACGGCTTCCGCCTCTCCCCCGCGCTCACCGCCGTCCGCGAGCGCCTCACGGCCCAGCACCCCGCCCTGATCGACGCCGCGGTGAACCTCATGGTCACCCAGCGCCCCGACGGGACGCTCACGCTCGGCGACACGCACGCCTATGCGACCACGCCCGGACCGTTCCACCCCGAGGCCCTCGACGAGCTCCTGCTCACCGAGGCGGCGCGGCTCTTCGCCACCGGCCCCCTCACGGTCCGCGAGCGCTGGCAGGGCGTCTACGCCTCCGCGCCCGCGCCGTTCCTCAACGCCACGCCCATGCCCGGCGTGCGCGCCGTGTCGGTCACGTCCGGCATCGGCATGACCACCGCGCTCGGGCTCGCACCGCGCGTGCTCGACAGCTTCCTCTGACAGACCAGCCTCTCTCGCGAACCCCCACCCCAGGAGAAGACATGCACCGCAGCCGCACCGGCCAGGCCACCTCCGTCCTCGCCGCCGCACTGCTCCTCGGCACGCTCGGCGCGTGCTCGACCGGCACCGCCGACGCAGGGACCGGCGCCGACGGCGCCGCCTCGGCGACGTGCCCGAACGGCGCGATCCGCTTCGGCATCGAGCCCTACGAGGACCCCGCCAAGCTCGAGCCCGCCTACCAGCACCTCGCCGACGCGCTGTCCGAGAAGCTCGACTGCCCCGTCGAGCTCACGATCGTCGAGGACTACTCGGCCGAGGTCCTCGCCATGGAGAACGGCAAGCTCGAGCTCGCCCAGTTCGGCCCGCTCGGCTTCGTGTTCGCGAGCGAGCGCGCCGACGCCGAGCCCCTCGCGTCGTTCGGCCTCGCCGACGGGTCGCTCTCGAGCTACACCGCGGGCATCTGGGTGCCGGTCGACTCGCCCGTCCAGAGCATCGACGACCTGCCGGGCCACTCGCTCGCGCTCGGGTCGACGGGCTCGACCTCGGGCGACGCACTGCCCCGTTTCGCGATCCTCGACGCCGGTCTCACCGAGTCCGACGTCGAGATCACCTACGCGGGCGGCCATCCCGAGGCGCTGCTCGCCCTGACCAACGGCCAGGTCGACGCCGCGCAGATCAACTCCCAGACGCTCGCGACCGCCGAGCGCGAGGGCACGTTCGACGCGTCGAAGTTCCGCCAGGTCTGGGAGTCCGACCCCATCCCGAACGACCCCATCACGGTCGCCGGCTCGCAGAGCCAGGAGTTCAAGGACGCCGTGCGCGACGCCCTCCTCACGCTCGGCACGGCCGACGTCGAGGCCATCGGCGCGTTCCTCGACGTCGACCCGGCGGGCCCGCTCGTCGAGGTCGACGTCGACACGTACAAGCCGCTGTTCGACCTCGCCACGACGCTCGGGCTCACGTCCGACGACGTCTGACCCTCAGGGACGTGCGCGGGGTGGTCGCCGGGTCGACCAGGCCCGGCGACCACCCCGCACGTCCCGTCCGGTCGGCCGCGATCCCGGTCGACCGCCCTCTCTCCCCCGCGGGCTCGCGTCCCGCACCAGCAAGGAGTTGTTCCAGATGGCTTCACACCACGGCGCGGTCGGGCTGGGCTCGCCGCGCGCGCCCGGTCCGGTCGGGGGCGTCCTGCACCTGCCCGACGGCGTCCGCTCGCCCGGTCTGCACGTCCGGGACCTGCGGGTCCAGTTCAGCACCCGCTCCGAAGCGGGCGAGAACGTGCTGCGCAGCGCGGTCGACGGCATGGACCTCGACGTCGCCGCGGGCGAGCTCGTGGCGATCCTCGGCGCGAACGGGTGCGGCAAGTCGACCACGCTCAAGTCGGTGATCGGGCTCGCGCCCGTGACGTCGGGCGAGGTGTGGGTCGACGGCGAGCAGGTGCACCCCCACCACAGGTCGTCGGCCGCGGACCAGCACGAGGCCCGACGCCGGGTCGCGATGATCTTCCAGCAGGTCAACCTCGTGCGGCGGCGCACGGTGCTCGACAACGTGTGCGCCGGCGCGCTCGGCCGGCTGCCCCTGCGGCAGTCGCTCGTCGCGTCCCTGTTCCCCCACGACCTGCGGGCCGAGGCCATGCTGTGCCTCGACCGGGTCGGCCTGGCCGACCGTGCGCTCGACCGGGTCGGCCAGCTCTCGGGCGGTCAGCAGCAGCGCGTGGCCGTCGCCCGGGCCCTGTGCCAGCGGGCGAGCGTGCTGCTCGCCGACGAGCCGACGTCGGCACTCGACCCCGCGGCCTCGACCCAGGTCATGGAGCTCCTCGCGACGCTCGCGCACGACGAGGGCCTGGCCGTCGTCGCCGTGCTCCACGACCCCGAGCTCGCGCGCGAGCACGCCGACCGCCTCGTCGGGATGGTCGCCGGACGCGAGCAGCTCAACGGCGCGCCGGACGCCGTGGCGCGCGACGCCGTCGAGCACCTGTACGCAGCGGCCGCGGCCGTCCCTGCTGCCGCCCCGACCAGTGACCGCCCGATCACCGGAACGAGGATCCCCGCATGACCGCCACGGCCCCCGCCCGCTCGCCCCGACCCCCGCGCGGCGCGGCCCGCGACCGCACCGACGGCCCGTCCCGCGAACGGCTCTCGCACGTCGTCGTGCCCACGGCCCACCGCTCGGGCCGGCAGGTCACGACCTGGGTCACCGCCGGTGCCGTGCTGCTGGGGCTGCACGTCCTTGCCTGGCAGGGCACGGGCTTCTCGATCAGCTCGCTCGTGGGCGGCTGGGAGGGCATGGCCCGGTTCGTCGGCGAGGCGTTCCCGCCCGACCTCGACTGGTCGACCGTCGTGGCCCCCGGCCTCCAGGCCACGCTCGTGACCCTGTGGATCGGGCTCCTCGGGACCACGCTGTCCATCCCGCTCTCGCTGCTGCTCGCGGTGCTCGCCGCGCGGGGCAGCACCCCCGGGTCGTTCTGGTACCAGGGGTCGCGCGCGATCCTGTCGTTCTTCCGCGCGGTGCCCGACGTCGTGTTCGCCCTGATCTTCGTGACCGCCGTGGGGCTCGGACCGTTCGCGGGGGTGCTCGCGCTCGTCGTCCACAACACGGGCGTCATGGGCAAGCTGTGGGCCGAGGCCATGGAGGAGATCGACCCCGGGCCCGCCGACGCGCTGCGCACCAACGGCGCGGGCCGGACCCAGGTCGTCACGCACGCCGTGCTGCCCGCGGTCGTACCCCAGTTCCTGGGCCTGCTGCTCTACCGGTTCGACGTCAACGTGCGGTCCTCGCTCGTGCTCGGGCTCGTGGGCGCGGGCGGGATCGGGTTCCTCATCAACAAGTCGATCAAGCTGTTCCGGTTCGACGAGATGCTCACGTACATCCTCATGGTGCTCGTGCTCGTGTGGGTCGTGGACCGGTTCTCGTCGTGGGCCAGGGCGCGGATCGCGGTGTGATCCCGTCGGGGTTGCGAGGCGGGCCGTGGTGGTGCTCTGCCCCTGGTGCCCGCCGGTGCCGGTCGGTGCTGCTCGGTGCTGCGAGGTGCCGGTCGGTGCTGCGAGGTGCCGAGCACGAGGTTGCGGTCGTTGTCCGATGGATAACGACCGCAACCTCGTGCTCGACCGCACGGAACCTCGTGCTCGCGACCGACGCGCACCGCACTCCCCTCCCACGGGCAGTTCTCCCCATGGGAGAGATACCTCCTCGCGACCGATTCTCTGAGAAGGTGTGAGCGATCCCCACCCTCGATCGGAGCTCCTCCATGCGCACTTCCGTGCACCGCACGATCACGGCGACCGTGCTCGCCGTCACCCTGGTCTCCCTGACCGGCTGCTCGCTCCTCCCGGGAGGCGAGCCTGCGCCGTCGGGCACGGCGAGCCAGGCCGGTGACGAGCCGGGCACGAACGCCGAGCCCGTCGCGGCGCCCAGCGTCTCGCCGGTCGACCCGGACGCCGTGGTCCTCGACGAGACGCTCGACATCCCCGGTCGCCCCGGCGACACCATCCGCGTGGGCATCGAGTCGCTCACCGTGCGGGGCGACCTCACCGAGCTGCGCGTGATCTTCACACCGACCGCCTCGGCCGACGACGGCGGCGAGCGCAGCGTCTACGAGCTCACCGGGGCCACCTCGGTCGATGCCGCGCTCGTCGACCGCGAGAACCTCAAGAAGTACGTCCAGCTCGTCGACGAGAACTACGACCCGATGGGCTCGAGCATCTTCACGACGACGGCGGTCGGGGGCGAGTCGATCCGCTGGACCGCGGTCTTCGCAGGTCTCGAGGACGACGTCGCGACGCTCGACGTGCGCATCGTCGACTCGTGGCCCACGTTCGAGAACGTCCCGGTGACGCGATGAGGCCCGCACGCGCC
This sequence comes from Oerskovia enterophila, assembly GCF_001692445.1. Taxonomy (GTDB): domain Bacteria; phylum Actinomycetota; class Actinomycetes; order Actinomycetales; family Cellulomonadaceae; genus Oerskovia; species Oerskovia enterophila. Next base: position 48,703 of record NZ_MAQA01000008.1, read on the forward strand.
GTGCTCGGCCTCACGGTCGCCGCGCTGCTGCTCGGCACGCTCCCCGCGTCCGCGACCATCGACGCGCCCGCCGAGTTCGACATCACGACCATGCCCGAGCCCACCGCCGAGCAGATCGCCGAGTCCGTCTCCCACTTCTCGACCGAGGGCAGCGTCCAGACGATCGACACGGTCGAGACCGAGGGCGAGGAGACCGTCATCACGCTGACCTCGGACATCCTCTTCGAGGTCGACGGCGCCGAGGTGTCCCCTGCGGCCGCAGCGGCCGTCGCCGGGCTCGTCGCGAACGTACCCGACGGCGCGACCCTCTCGGTCCACGGCCACACCGACTCCGTGGGCGACGACGCGCACAACCTCGACCTCTCGCTGCGGCGGGCACAGGCCGTCGGTGCCGCGGTCAGCGCGTCGAGGCCCGACCTGGTGCTCGACGTCCAGGGCTTCGGCGAGACGCAGCTCAAGACGCCCGAGGAGGGCGACGACCCGGGGCCGGCGCGGGCCGAGAACCGTCGCGTGGAGCTGCGGTTCAAGGGCTGACGTGGTTCGGGTGCCGAGCACGAGGTTGCGGTGGTTATCCGGCGGATAGCGACCGGAACCTCGTGCTCGACCGCACGGAACCCCGTGCTCGCGCGAGGAACGCTCGAACTTCAGCCCCCACGTGACCAGCGCTCCTCAGGTCCCGCGCCGTGAACCGGAGCACGTCGACCCCACGCGAGGCGACGAGGCGGTTCTGACGCCGCCGGTCGTGGAACAACGCCTCCGGCGCCGCGTGCACCTCCGCGCCGTCGATCTCGGCGATCAACCAGCGACCGCCGGGCAGACGCCAGCCCAGGTCGCCCCGGGCCAGGAACTCTCCCGCGTCGTCGGCGATCACGACCTGCAGGTCGTCGGGCGCGACCCCTGCGTCCTGGCAGTCGAGGCGCGCGAACGTCTCGAGCGGTGACTCGGCGCGACGGTCGCTGAGCTCCCACCACGAGTGCGTCCGCGCCACGCCCCGTCGACCGCGGGCCTGGTCGTGCGCACGCGCGAGCCCCCGACCGTCGAGCAGTCCTCGTTGCTGCGCGCTGTCCATCAGCGCCACCGCGTGGCGCCGGTCGAGCTCGGGGACCGCCTGAGCCAGCGCCCAGTCCGGCGTCGCCACGTACCTGCCGTCGATGCGCTGCACCGTCATCCCGTCGTCGAACTGCCGCAGCAGGACACCGTCTCGCGACCTGGTCTCGCGTGCTCCGGGCAGCGCCGCCTGAGGCATGATCCGCCACGGGAGGCCCTGGACCCCGAGCAGGGCCAGCGCGCACGGCCCGACGGCGATGGCGTCCGGCCCGAAGGTCAGCAGACCGGCCCACGCGGCACGCCGACGCAGGTGGTCCGGCACACCCGGTCCCGCCCGGCCGGCTGGAGGGACCGGGTCGGTGTCGTAGACCCCACGCGTCACCCGAGCCCAGGACCGTTGCTCGACGAGCCGCGACCGTCGAGGCGACCGGACCCCGTGCTCGTCGCACTGCGCTGCCGACACCAGTCCCTCCTGGCGCCGAGCGACGTGCAGGAGTGCTTCCGGGAGCGGCGACGGGGTGCGCATCGCCGCATCCCAGCAGAGGACGCGCGCGGCATGCCGCCGGATCACGGCCGGCTGTGGACAGCCCGCCTGGCGGTCCGGCTGTGGACGACTGTGGACAGCGGCCGAGCACGAAGTTCCGTGCGGTCCAGCACGAGGTTGCGGTCGCAGACCGCCGGATATCGACCGCAACCTCGTGCTCGGCACCACAGGGGCCCCGGAGGCACCCCAGGAAGCCGTCAGTCCTTCGCGTCCCGCTCCGCCATCTTCGCGAGCATCTCGTTGTACTCGTCCATCTCGACGTCGCCGACCTGGTCGACGCGCCGGTCGCGCCGCCTGGCCTCGCGGTCGTCGGACCTCGACCACATGATCGCGACGATGATCGCGAGCGAGAGCGTCGGCAGCTCGCCGATCCCCCATGCCACGCCACCACCGCGCTGCTGGTCGGCGATCGCCGTGATCCCCCAGTCGTGGCCGAGCAGCCCGAACCACTCGGGCACCAGGAGCGCCGTCCCGGTCGTGAGCGCGACCCCGAAGAACGCGTGGAACGCCATGGTCGCGAACAGCAGGAGCAGCCGCTGGGGCCAGCCGGGTCGGTGCGGCCCGGGGTCGATCCCGATGAGCGCGTTCGCGAACAGGTACCCGGCGAGCGTGAAGTGCAGCAGCATCGCGAGGTGCCCGACGTACGTCGTGAGCGCGAGCTCGAACGCGGGCGTGTAGTAGAAGACGATCATCGAGCCGGCGAAGTTCACGGCCGCGACGACCGGGTTCGCGAAGAACTGCCCCCACTTCGAGGTCACGAGCGCGAGCACCCACTCGCGGGGCCCGCGCGAGCCGTCCTTGCGCACGGGCACGGCGCGCACGAGCAGCGTCACGGGCGCGGCGAGCACCAGGAAGATCGGCACGACCATCGCGAGCACCATGTGCTGGACCATGTGCGCGCTGAACAGCACGTGCCCGTACATCGCGGGGCCGCCGTTGGTGACCCAGAACAGGATGACGATGCCGAGGCACCACGAGATCGTGCGGCCCACGGGCCACTTGTCGCCGCGCCGGGCGAGGCGTCGGACCCAGCGCAGGTAGACGACGAGCGCCGCGACGCACGCGAACGCGGGCAGCAGGTCCCAGCGCCACTCGGTGAACCATCGGGCCAGGTCCGGCTCGGGGGGCAGCGGGTGTCCCGTGACGAGCTCGGCAGGGGTCGGGAGCGCGATGGGCTCGTCCGGGATGGGCGGGGCGGTCGAGCCGAGCGCGACGGCCACGCCGGACACGGCTCCCATGACGAGCAGCTCGACCGCGACGAGCCGCCAGAACAGCCAGGTCGCGGCCTTCTCGGCCGCGGGTGCCACGACCGTCCGCGCAGAGGCCGTCCCCTTCTTCTGCCCGACGGCGGAGCCGCCCGCCGTCGTCGGGTCGCCCAAGGCGGTGGTCGCCCGGGCGGAGGCCGCGGCCGAGGAGTCCTCGTCGGTGGCCGTGCGCTTCGTCCTCCCCGCAGGGCGAGCCCCGTCGGACGCGCCGGCACGGGTCCCGCCGTGGGCGGCGGCCGGGCCGGCCCCCTGGAGCCGTCGCACGACGAGCTCGCGGTGCGCGAACCCGAGCGCCCCGAGCACGACCATGAGCCCGACCTTGGCGAGGATCAGGACGCCGTAGTCGGTGCTGAGCCCGTCGAGGCCGCCGACCCGGATCCAGGCGTTCGCGACGCCCGAGACCGCGACCGCGACGAACGACCAGCCCGCGATCGAGGAGTAGCGCGAGACCGAGGACACGAAGGACGTCCGGTCGAGCCCTCCGCGCAGCCGCACGATCGCCAGGACCCCGAGCCCGCCGATCCACAGGGCCGCGCCGCCGAGGTGCAGGAACATCGAGGAGATCGCCAGCTCGTGGCTCGCAGCGCCGGCCGTGTGGCCCGTGTTGGCCTGGAACGCGAGGGCCGAGATCGCGAGGAGAGCGGTCCAGAGGGCACCCGTCGGGGTGCGGACCGCGAGCGCGCACGCCGAGGTGAGCGCCGCGATGATGACGACGCCGAGCAGGCTGCGCCCGAGCGAGATCTGGGTCACGAACGCGGCGATCTGGTCGCCGAACCCGATGCTCGAGACGGGCATGCTCGACAGGACCGAGTAGCGCAGCACGGTCTGCACGACGGTCAGCACAGCCCACGTGGCCGACGCCGCCCCGGCCACGCCGAGCGCCCGGCGCAGGGGCGCGCCCGCGGGCAGCACGCAGGCCGCGAGCACGAGCGAGCCGATCGTGAGCGAGATCGCGAGCTCGGTGAGGACCGTGGAGACGGGCAGGCCCCAGCGCGAGATCGCCCCGGGGTCGGCGAACCCCGTGAGCGCCTCGAAGGCTCCGGAGAACGCTCCGGCGGCCAGGACCGCGAGGATCGCGACGACGACCGCAGCCGGCCCCGCCGCCACCAGCCACCAGGGGTTGCGCGGGGAGTCGACGACGTCCCGGCCGGGGGTGCGCGCGGCCCGGTCGGGCGCGGTTCCTGGGGTGCTGCGGGGGGCGGTAGCGGTCACCGGTCCAGGGTAGGCGGCGTGCGGCGGATCGTGGTATTCCCGCCGACGCCCCGGTGGGGACCTCGCACCATGCTCTTCCTGTGAAGAACCCCGTCGCCCGTCAGGGTCCGCTGGCATACTGGGCCGGGTTCGCACGGCGTCCCCCTCCAGGGCCGGGCCCGTGACCACGTCCCCAGCACGACCCGAGCACACGCGAAGGACCTCACCATGGCCACAGGTCACGGCAGCATCTCCACGACCGACCTGGACCGTGCGGGTCACCTGCTCAAGCGCGTCGAGCAGGTCTTCGACCAGCGCGTCGTCGGGCAGGAAGCCCTGCGCACGGCCCTGATCAGCTCGCTCCTCGCGGGCGGCCACATCCTGCTGGAGTCCGTCCCCGGCCTCGCCAAGACCACGGCCGCGCAGACCCTCGCGTCGGCGATCAACGGCTCGTTCCGGCGCATCCAGTGCACGCCGGACCTCATGCCCAACGACATCGTGGGCACCCAGATCTACAACTACGCGACCGGGTCGTTCACCACCCAGCTCGGGCCCGTGCACGCGAACCTCGTCCTGCTCGACGAGATCAACAGGTCGAGCGCCAAGACGCAGTCGGCGATGCTCGAGGCCATGCAGGAGAAGCAGACGTCGATCGGCGGCGAGAACTTCCCGCTGCCCTCGCCGTTCATGGTCCTCGCGACGCAGAACCCCATCGAGGAGGAGGGCACCTACGTGCTGCCCGAGGCCCAGATGGACCGCTTCCTCATGAAGGAGGTGCTGACGTACCCGGCCCCGCAGCAGGAGCTGGAGATCCTCGACCGCATCTCGACGGGCCGCATGACGGCGCCCATCACGGCCGAGCCCATCAGCATCGACGACGTGGTGTTCCTCCAGCGCCTGGTCGACGACGTGTACGTCGACGAGTCGATCAAGCGCTACATCGTCGACCTCATCAACACGACGCGGCTGTCGGGTCCGCGCCCCGTCCCGGGCCTCGACCAGCACGTGCGCGTGGGCGCGAGCCCCCGTGGCGGCATCGCGCTCATGCGCGTGGGTCAGGCCCTCGCGATCCAGGCGGGTCGCGCGTTCGTCATCCCGGACGACATCAAGGCCGTGCGCTACTCGGTGCTGCGCCACCGCCTGGTCCGCACGTTCGACGCGCTCGCGACCAACGTCCAGCCCGAGCAGCTCATCGACGCCGTGTTCGACGCGGTCCCCACCCCGTAGGGCGCGGTCCATGGCAGACGTGTCGCGACTGGCCCAGGTGCGGGCCAGGCTCGAGCTCCCGCTGGCCCGGCGGGCCTCGGGGCTGCTCGAGGGTCGGCACCGCTCCGTCCTCAAGGGGCACGGGCAGGACTTCGACGACCTCCACCTCTACGCGCCCGGCGAGGACGTGGGCGACATCGACTGGAAGTCGAGCGCCCGCGCGGGCATCCCCGTGGTGCGTCGGTTCGTGCGCGAGTCCAACGTCAACCTGGTCCTCGTCGTGGACACGGGCCGCAACATGGGCGCGACCGCGGCGAGCGGCGAGCCCAAGGCCGACGCGGTGAGCTTCTGCTGCGCGCTCGTGGCCTACCTCGCGCGCGACCGCGGCGACCGGGTCGCTCTCGTCGCGGCGGACGCCGGGCGCATCGTCCAGCTCCCGCCCCGCGCCAGCACGCAGGACCTCGAGCTCATGCTCCGCACGGTCGAGAAGCAGCTGAGCGTCGACGCCCCCGCGAGCGACCTGAACCGCGCGCTCGACCGGGCGCTCAACGCGTTCCAGCGGCGCTCGATCATGGTCGTCGTGACCGACGAGGCCCGCCCCGGTCCCGAGCACGAGCGCCTGCTGCGGCGCCTGCGCGTGCGCCACGAGGTCATGGTCGTCGCGGTCGCGGACCTGTCGCCCGTCGGGGTCCCCCTCGCCGTGGGCGGCCCGGCCACCGAGCACCGCAGCCTCGGGCCGGTCGCGGACGTCGACGGCACGCTCGACCTGCCGCCGTTCCTGCGGGGCCGCGTGGACGTCGCGGAGGGCGCGGCGCAGGCCGTGCGTGCTCGGCGCGAGTCGGTCGTGGCCCTGCTGCGCACCCTCCAGGTGGAGGCCGTGAGCGTGACCGGGACCGACGACGTCGTGCCCCGTTTCGTCGAGCTGCTGGGGAGGGCGAAGCGTGCCCGACGATGAGCTCTACGCCCCGGTCCTCTACAGCGGCTGGTGGGGGGCGCTCGGTGTCCTCCTGCTGCTGCTCGTGGTGGGCTGGATCGTGTTCGCCTTCCTCTCGACGCGTGCGTCGGCCGAGGAGAAGGCCCAGCCCCCGGCCCCGCGCCTCCCGACGGGACCGTACGACCCGTACGCGGGCCTGCGCGCCGAGTTCGAGGCGCACCTCGACGCCGTCGAGCAGCGCTACCTCGCGGGCGAGCTCGACGAGCGCGGGCTCCACCTGGCGCTGTCCAAGGAGGTCCGCGGCTTCGCGTCGGGTCGCCTGGGCGTGGACGCCTCGGTGCTGACGCTGTCCGAGATCGAGCGCATGACGGGCACCCAGCACCTGACGCGCCTCATCGCGCGCTACTACCGTCCGTCGTTCGCGGAGTACGACGTCGACCCGCTGGCCGGCCTCGACGAGCACGGCGTGACACCCACGGGCAGGGACTCGATCGACCGCGCCCGCACGGTGGTGAGGACGTGGTGACGCCTGCCGCCCTCGTGCCCGGGCCGCAGGGCGCCTCGATCCTGTGGCCGTGGCTGCTCGCCGGGGTCGTGGTCCTGACCCTGGGCGCAGGGGCGACGGCCTGGTGGCTCGCGCGCCGCCGTCGGGCACGTGCCGAGGCCTCGCAGGACGCCGACGGCGTCACGTGGGTCGCGAACTCGTCCTACCTCGCGCAGGTCCCCGCCTTCGCGGCGTGGGTGCGCCGCTACCGGACGCTGCAGGTCGTGGGGCTCGTCGGGCTGCTCGTGGCGCTCGTCGGGGTCGGTGCGGTCGCGGCGCGGCCGGTCGAGACCGACGTGGTCGTGGACCGCCTGGGGACTCGGGACATCGTGCTGTGCCTCGACGTGTCGGGCTCCATGACCGCGTACGACGGCGAGATCCTCAAGGTGTACTCGGAGCTGGTGGACAACTTCGAGGGCGAGCGGATCGCCCTGTCGATCTTCAACTCGACGTCGCGCACGGTGTTCCCGCTGACGGACGACTACACCCTGGTCAAGGAGCAGCTCGCGGCGGGCGTCGCGGCGTTCGACAAGGACCCGAGCACGCTCGACTTCACGCGCGAGGGCGACGAGAAGGACATCCTGGAGTACCTCACGTACACCGCGGGCACGCTCGCGAACGAGTCCGCGGCGAGCCTCATCGGGGACGGCCTGGCCAACTGCGCGCTGCAGTTCGACGAGGAGGCCACGGAGCGCTCGCGCTCGATCATCCTCGCGACCGACAACTACGTCGCGGGCGAGCCCATCTACACGCTCGAGCAGGCCGCGGCCCTGGTGGCCTCGCGCGACATCACGCTGCACGGGATCTACGGGGGCTCGGACCTGTACGCGGGCACGCCCGAGGAGGTCGAGTACCGCGACGTGGTCGAGGCCGGCGGCGGGCTCTACTTCCTCGCGGGCGACCCGCAGGCCGTCGAGGGCATGGTCGAGGACGTCGTGGCGCAGCAGGCGGTCGAGCTCGACGCGAGCCCCGAGGTGATCGTGACGGACCTGCCGACGCTCTGGTTCCTCGTGGGGACCGCGGGCGCCGCGCTCCTGCTCGTCGTGGCCTGGAGGTTGCGCGAATGACCCTCCACCCGTTGATCCCCCTGTGGGCGTGGGCCGTGGTGTTCGTGCCGCTGCTCGGGCTCGCCGTGTGGCAGCTCGTGGTCGCGCTGCGAGGCGCGTCGCGAGGCGCTGCCGGCCGGCAGGGCGTGCCCGCCGGTCCGCGGGGCGCGTGGGCCCGCCGGACCGCGCTCGTCGCGGTGCTCGCCGTGATCGGGCTCGGGCCCTCGGTCCCCGTGACGGACCGCGACACGTCGGTCGCGAACGTCGACATGTTCTTCGTGGTCGACCGCACGGGCTCCATGGCGGCCGAGGACTTCGACGGCACGAACGAGCGCCTCGTGGGCGTGCGCCACGACATCGCGAGCCTCACGGGCGACATCCCGGGCGCCCGCTACTCGATCATCTCGTTCGACTCCCAGGCCAGCCGCCAGCTCCCGCTCACGACCGACGCGCGCGCCATCACGTCCTGGGCCGACACGTTCAAGCGCGAGATCACGCTCTACTCCAAGGGGTCGCTCACCGACCGGCCGCTCGACGAGCTGCACAAGGCCCTGCAGGGGGCCGCGGCCGAGCGCCCGTCGAACGTGCGGCTCGTGTTCTTCCTGTCCGACGGCGAGCAGACCGCGGACGGCGAGCCCCGCTCGTACGAGGAGCTCGCACCGCTCGTCGACGGCGGCGCGGTGCTGGGCTACGGCACCGCGGAGGGCGGGCCTATGAAGGAGTACATGCCGGGCGAGGACCCGGCCACGGCCGAGTACATCGAGGACCCGTCGAAGGCGACGATCGACGAGTCGGGCGTGCCGGACGCCCTGTCGATCATCGACGAGGAGAACCTGCGCACCATCGCCGAGCAGCTGGGGGTCCCGTACGTGCACCGTGAGACCACGAGCCCGACGGCGGAGCTCGTCGCGGGCATCGACCCGCAGCAGGTCGCGGCGGACGGCAGGCGCCTCGTCACGGCCTACCGCCCGATCGTGTGGCCGTTCGCGCTCCTCGCGGCCGGCCTCCTCGGGATCGAGGCATGGTGCGCGGGCCGGTCCGCGGCCCGCCGGGTGGGGGTGCGCGCATGAGCGGCGACGGAGCGCCCCCGCAGCAGCCCCCGTGGGGCGGCGCGAACGGGACGGGTGGATCCCAGCAGCCCGCGCAGCCCGGAGGGCCCGTCGTGCCCTCGCAGCCGGCTCCGCCGTGGGGAGGCCCGTCGACGGTCCGCCCCGGCGCGCCCTACCCGCAGCCGCCCCGCGCGCAGCTGCCCGGCTCGCGCTCCCCTCAGGCTGCGGCGCTGCGCTCGAGGCGGCTGCGCCGTCGGGCACTCCTGCTCCTCCTGTCGATCCCGCTGCTGATCGCCGCACTCGTGCTCGGCACCAAGCTCGCATTCCTGCCCGTGATCGCCTCGATGGGCTCCGACCGTTACGACGCGGGCGACCACTCGGGCGCCGCCGACCTGTTCGACCTCCAGAAGACCATGAACGTCGTCGACCCGTGGAAGGCCTGGTTCAACACCGGGACAGCGCGGCACCGGACCGGCGACGACTACACCGCGATCAGCGACCTCCACCGTGCCTACGACCTCGCCGAGGGCGAGGAACCCATGGTCCGCTGCCGGATCCAGATCAACCTGTCGATCGCCTACGAGACCTCCGGTGACTACGAGAAGACCACCGCGGACGACTACATGGCGCAGAAGAAGGCCCTCGAGGAGGCTCTCGCGGCCCGCGCGGCGGGCGAGGACTACGAGGCGAGCGTGATCGACCCCTACGGCGACGGCACCGAGCTCACGCCCGAGCAGGTCCAGGACGACGCCACGACCTGGTACTCGTTCGCCGAGCGCTCGTTCGCGACCGCCGAGCAGGTGCGCGGCTGGCCCGGGTGCGAGGACCAGTCGGAGCAGGAGAAGGAGCAGAACGAGCAGTCGGTCCAACGCCTTCAGGACAAGCAGCAGCAGGCCAAGGACGCGCAGCCGCAGGAGCCCCAGGACCCGCAGGAGGGCGAGGAGCAGGAGCAGGAGCAGCCCGAGCCCGACCAGTCCGAGGAGGAGCGGGCCGAGGCCGAGCGCCAGGAGAAGCTCCAGGAGCAGAACTCCGAGGCCCGGGACGACGAGGACCAGAGCCAGCAGGAGTACCGGAACTACTACGGGGGCGACGAGCCCGCAGGGGGCACGGGCGAGGAGCAGGGCGGCGGGGGCTCGGCCAAGAACTGGTGAGCTGCGGCGACCGCCGGTCCCGCCCGAGGCCTGGGTCCGGGGCTCGGCATCGGCAAGGCCCCGTCACGTCCCGGCAGGGCGAGCATCCTTCGGGCACCACGCCATCAGCCGCCCGGCCCCTCGATCGTCCGGCCTCTCAGTCGTCGAGCCCGTCGACCAGCAGGGTCCGCGGGCCGGGGCCCTCCTCGGCCAGCACGTCGTGCGGGTTGGCCAGGACGCACTTGCGCAGCGACAGGCAGCCGCACCCGATGCAGTCGGTGAGGTGGTCGCGCAGGCGCACGAGCTGTTCGATCCGGGCGTCGAGGTCCGCGTGCCACATGCGCGAGAGGCGGCGCCAGTCCTTGGCGGTGGGCGTCCTGTTCTGCGGGAGCGTCCCCAGCGCCTCGCGGACCAGCGCGAGCGGGATCCCCACGCGCTGGGAGACCTTGATGAACGAGACGCGGCGCAGCGTCTCGCGCGGATAGCGGCGCTGGTTGCCCGGGGTGCGGCGCGCGGTGAGCAGTCCCTCGCGCTCGTAGAAGTGCAGCGCCGACACCGTGACGCCGCTGCGGCGGGCGAGCTCGCCGACCGTGAGCTCGTCGTCGGGGTGGGGCCCCTCGTCAGGCATGATTGCTCCAGGCATTCGTCACTCCGTCCATCGACGGGCCGGATGCACTTGACCTCGACAATGGTTGAGGTTCGAGACTAGTCGAAGCGCTCGACCGAGCGCACCTGTCGCGCGACGCCCCATCCGGCCGGCGCCCACCCCTGCGAGGAATCATGGAACCACCACGCCCCCTGGCGCCCGAGGCCGACGTCGCCGAGGCGATCGCCGACTCCCCTGCCTTCGGTTCCCCCGCGGCGGCCGCGCCTCCGGACGACACAGGTCCCGACGCCCACGGCCCCTCGGGCAGTGGCCCGACCGGCGGCGGCCTGTCCCCCGCGACCCAGCGCACGGTCATGATCGGCATGGTCGCTCTCGTGCTGCTCGGCGCGTTCGAGGCCCTGGCCGTCGCGACCGCGATGCCGACCGTCGCGCAGGCCCTCGACGGCCTGACGCTCTACGCGGTCGCGTTCGCGGGGTCGATCGCCGCGAGCGTCGTCGGGATGGTCGCCGCGGGCCGCTGGTGCGACCGGTTCGGCCCGAGCCCGTCGCTGTGGGCAGGCGTCGGGCTCTTCCTCGCCGGCCTCGTCGTCGCGGGGCTCGCCCCGACCATGGAGGTCTTCGTCGCGGGGCGGGTGGTGCAGGGGCTCGGCACCGGGATGTACATCGTCGCGCTGTACGTGCTCGTCGCCCGGGTGTTCCCCGAGGACCGGCGCCCGTCGGTGTTCGCGGCCTTCGCCGCCGCGTGGGTCGTGCCCTCGATCGTCGGCCCGGCGGTCGCGGGGCTCGTCGTCGAGCACGTCGGGTGGCGCTGGGTCTTCCTCGCCGTGCCGTTCCTCGCGGTCCCGGCCGTGCTCATGATGCGCCCCGGCCTGCGCGCCGTCGTGCAGGACCGCCGCGCACCGGACGCGGCGGACGCCGCCGACCGCGGCGGGAACGCAGCCCTGTGGTGGGCCGTGGCCGCGGCCGTGGGCATCGGTCTGCTGCACTTCGCGGGCCAGCAGGAGGGCGTGCTGCTGTACGCCGCGCTCGTGGTCGCGCTCGGTCTGGTCGTGGTGAGCGTGCCGCACCTGCTCCCGCGCGGCACGGTGCGCGCGGCGCGCGGGCTGCCCTCGGTGATCGCGATCCGCGGCCTCGTCGCGGCAGCCTTCACGGGCACCGAGGTCCTGCTGCCGCTGCTCCTCTCGCACGAGCGCGGCCTGTCCCCCGCGCAGGCGGGCGGGGTCCTGACGTTCGGCGCGATCGGCTGGTCGGTCGGCGCGTGGCTGCGCGGGAAGGCTCACTGGGGATGGCCCCACTCGCGCTTCGTCCTCGTCGGGTCGTTCCTCATCGCGGGCGGGATCGCGGGCACCGCGCTCCTCGCGTGGCCCTCCGTGCCCCCGATCCTCGGCATGCTCTCGTGGACCGTCGCTGGCCTGGGGATGGGCATGGTCCACCCGACGCTCTCGGTGCTCACGCTCGCCCTGTCGCCCGAGGACCAGCAGGGCGCCAACAGCTCGGCGCTCCAGGTCTCGGACGCGCTGTCCGCGGCGATCGCGCTCGCGGTGACCGGGTCGATGCTCTGGGCCCTGCACGACGCGTTCGGCCTCCTGGCCTACGTCATCTGCTTCGGCGTGACGGTCGTGATCGCGCTGCTCGCGGCGTTCGTCGCGCCGAGGACACGGGTCCCGGCCTGAGCCGCGGCAACGCCCGGGCTGCGGCCCGGGCGGTGCGGTCCGCCTAGCGAGCCGGCAGCGCCGCGACGCCCTCGGCGTAGCGGTCGAGCACGATCGCGGTCAGACGAGCGTCGGGGGCGAGCGGGGCCGTGACGACGTCCGCGCCGGCCTCGAGCAGGCGGTCGTGGAAGAAACCGGGGGCCAGCAGGTAGGCGGCGATGACCACGCGGGGAGGCTCGTCCTCACCGCCCGACGGCGCCGCGCCGGCCGCGTCGGCGCCTCCGCCCGGGGCGGTGGTCGCCTCGCCCGGGACCGCGGCCACGCCGAGCGCCTCGCGCGCCGCCGCGACCGCGTCACGCACCGACGGGGTCGCCATGGCGCCGAACCCGACCGTGACCGGTCCGTCGTGGTGCGCCCGCAGGTGCTCGGCGACGGCCTCGACGTCGCGCGCGGCCCCCGACCTGCTCGACCCGGCGGCCGCGAGCACGACCGCGTCGTGCGGACGCGTCCCGGCCGCGGCGAGGCGGTCCGCGAGGATCTGCGCGAGGCGCGGGTCGGGGCCGAGCGCGCGGGCGGCGGTCGCCGCACCGTGCTCGGGACCTCGTCCCTCGTGCTCGGGCGAGACGGCCTCGGTGATGTCGACGTTCACGTGGAAGCCCGTGGAGAGCAGCAGGGGGACGACCACGGCCTGACCGGCCTGCCCGCCCGGCCCCTCGCCCGGGGCGCGCGGTGCGACCGCGTGCGTGACGACGTCGGCCACCTCGGGCTGCTGGACGTCGACGAACGCCTCCCGGACGTCCAGGTCGGGGCGCGTCGCACGGACGTCGTCGAGCAGCGCACGGATCGCGGCCTGGCCTGCGACGTCGTTGGTCCCGTGCGAGCAGCCGACGAGCACGGGTGCGGCTGCTGGGTCGCCCGCTGCACCTGCTGTACCCGACGACGGGCTCCCCTCGGTCTCGCCGGAAGGGAACCCCAGGATCTCCGTGCTCATGCCAGCTCCAGTCGATAGCCACGTTTGACGACGGTCTTGACGAGGGCGCGCTCGCCCACGGCCTCGCGCAGCCGGGCCACGGCGACCTCCGCGGCGTGCGGGTCCCGCGAGTCGCCGGGCAGCGCCGCGAGGACCTGGTCGCGGGTCACGATCTCCCCGGCCCGGGACGCGAGCAGGCGCAGGACCTCGAGCCCGCTGGGCGAGAGCGGGAGCACGCGACCGTCGAGCACCGCGACGCGCGAGCGGATCTGCAGGATGCCCGCGACGGTCACGAGCGCGAGGGTCTCGGCGTGCTCGTAGTGACCGACGAGCGTGCGGACCAGCGCCCCGAGGCGCCCGCGGTCCGGCTGGAGGGTCGCGATCCCGCGGTGCGCGAGGGGGCGGGCCGTGATGGGTCCGACGGCAGCGGCGATCATGCTGCCGCTCGCGAACCGCGCGACGACGGCGTCGCCGACGCCCTCCGACTCCGCGGCCGCGAGCCACGCCTCGGCGCCCGGGGCCGAGGTGAAGACGACGGCGTCGATCTCGCCGCCCGCCGCGGCGTGGACCGAGGCCCGGAGCGCCGCCTCGTCGGGCGGCGGGCCCCAGCGGTAGACGATGAGGCTCGCGACGTCCGCGCCCGCCTGCGCGAAGACCGTGTCCAGGCCGTCGGCCCCCGCACCGTGGTGCTGGACGGCGATGCGCAGCCCGTCGACGCCCTCGCCGAGCAGGACGTCGGCGATCTCTCCCGACGTCTCCGACTCCGCGACCCAGTCCGCCTGGAGGCCGGCGGCCTGGATCGCGCCGCGCGCCTTGGGTCCGCGGGCGACCAGGCGTGCCCCGCCCATGACGGCCAGGAGCTCGTCGGCCAGCCCGTGGGCGTCGGCCGCCTCGATCCAGCCACGGAACCCGATGCCCGTGGTGACGACAACGACGTCCGGCGGGTGGGCGATCAGGTCGCGCGTGCCCGCGAGGAGCGCCTCGTCGTCCTCGTTGGGCACCATGCTCAGGGCGGGCGCGTGGCGCACCTCGGCCCCCCGGCGGACCAGGGCCGCGGCGAGCTCGGCCGAGCGCCGGTCGGCCGTGACGAGAACCGTGCAGCCGGCCATGACCTGGCCGAGCGCGGGACGCTGCGCTGCGGTGGCGGGGACCGCCGACCCCTGGACCGCTCCCGTCACCGGGCCATCTCCGGGACGAGGGCGGGGACCAGCAGGTCCGCGGCGGCCACGTCCCCCACGACCACGACCGCCGGGGCGCGCACCCCGACCTGGGCCGCGCGCTCGACGAGCGTCCCGAGCGTGGCGCGCGTGACCCGCTGGTGCTCCGTGGAACCCGACTCGACGACGGCGACGGGCGTGCCGACGTCGGCCCCGGCGGTGACCGCCTGGTCCGTGATCTCGCTCAGCATCGACACTCCCATGAGGATCACCAGGGTAGCCGTGCGATCGCGGACCGCGGCCAGCGCGCCCACGTCCAGACCGTCGTGGCCGTTGACCACGAGGAACGCTCCGACCGTCCCGCGGTGCGTGAGGGGGATGCCCGCGAGCGCCGGGACCGACAGGGCGCTGCTCACGCCCGGCACGACCTCGACCGGGACCCCCGCGGCGCGGCAGGCCAGGACCTCCTCCCCACCGCGGCCGTACACGAACGGGTCGCCGCCCTTGAGCCGCACGACCGTGAGGCCGCGCCGCGCCTGCTCGACGAGGATCGCGTTGATCTCGTGCTGCGGCACGGGGTGGTGGCCCGGGGTCTTGCCGACGTCGATGACCTCGACGCTCGCGGGGAGGTCGTCGAGGACCTGGAGGGGGCCCAGGCGGTCGACCACGACGACGTCGGCGGTCATGAGCGCACGGTAGCCACGGAGGGTGAGCAGGTCGGTCGCTCCGGGGCCGCCGCCCACGAGGGTCACCGATCCGGTGTCAGAACGTGGCCGGGGTATGGCCCGGTGTGCTTCTGACGCCTTGTCCGGCACCGCGGGGCAGGGAGCCGGTGACCGGGCGGTCAGCACGCGGTCCCGTCCGCAGCGGGCACGCCCACGTGCACGACGCCGGCACGCACCTCGACGGGCCACGTCACCAGGTCCGGTCCCGCTGCGAGCACCGGGAGGAACCCCACGGGGTCGAGGCACACCCCGGTCTCGAGCGCGAAGACCTGCTTGTACATCGGCGACGCGACGGTCGGGACGCCCCCGCGCGTGCCCACGATCCCACGCGACATGACGTTGGCCCCGCTGAACGGGTCGAGCTGCTGGACCGCGAGCACCCGCCCGTCGGTCAGCCGGAAGAGCGCGACCTGCTGCCCGCCGACGAGCGCCGCGGCGCCGCGCTCGACCGCGAGGTCCGAGGCCCGGCACACGGCCTCCCAGCCCGTCCCGCCCGCGCCTCGTGCCCCCGTCTCCGCCACCACGGCCTCGGAACCCCACGTGCTCGTGCTCATCTGCGTACCTCCAGAGTCGTCCCGGCGATCAGAACCCCACCCGTCGCAGCGCCCTCGCGCTCGGCGGTCGTGGCCGGTCGCGGCTGGCCGCGCTCGGCGACGTACGCGAGGTCGGGGTCGGCCGTCGCGGGCGCGTTGACGAAGGAACCGAACCGCCGGAGCTTCTCGGGGTCCTCCAGGACGGCGCGCCACTCGTCCTCGTACGCGTCGACGTGACCCGCCATCGCGGCGTCGAGGTCCGCGGCGATCCCCAGGGAGTCCTCGAGGATCACCGCGCGGATCCCGTCGAGGCCACCCTCGACCTCGTCGACCCACACCGACGTGCGCTGCAGGCGGTCCGCGGTGCGGATGTAGTACATGAGGAAACGGTCGATCGTGCGGATCATCGTCGCGTCGTCGAGATCCTCGGCGAGGAGCCTCGCGTGCTTGGGCGTGAAGCCGCCGTTGCCACCCACGTACACGTTCCAGCCCTTGTCGGTCGCGATCACGCCGACGTCCTTGCCGCGGGCCTCGGCGCACTCGCGCGCGCACCCCGAGACCCCGAGCTTGATCTTGTGCGGCGAGCGCAGCCCGCGGTACCGCAGCTCGAGCTCGACCGCCATGCCCACCGAGTCCTGCACGCCGAACCGGCACCACGTCGACCCGACGCACGACTTCACGGTCCGCAGCGACTTGCCGTACGCCTGGCCCGACTCGAAGCCGTGCTCGACGAGCCGGCGCCAGATCAGCGGGAGCTGCTCGATCCGCGCACCGAACATGTCGATCCGCTGGCCGCCCGTGATCTTGGTGTAGAGCCCGAAGTCCTTCGCGACCTGCCCGATCACGAGCAGCCCCTCGGGCGTGATCTCCCCGCCCGGGATGCGCGGGACCACCGAGTAGGTGCCGTCCTTCTGCATGTTCGCCATGACGTGGTCGTTGGTGTCCTGGAGCGCGGCCTGCTCTCCCGACAGGATGTGACCGTTGCCCAGCGACGCCAGGATCGACGCGATGACCGGCTTGCAGATGTCGCAACCACGGCCGGGGCCCGCGGCCGGGAGCCCGGCCGGGGCGACGCCGTCGGGCGTCTCCGGCACGCCGGCAGGAACGCGACCGAACCGCGCGATGATCTCGCTGAACGTGTGCAGGTCCGCGACGCGGACCGCGTCGAAGAGCTGCGCCCGCGAGAGCTCGAAGTGCTCGCACAGCGCGTTCGAGACCTCGATGCCGGCCTTCTCGAGCTCGGTCGTCGTGATCTTCTTGACGAGCGGGAGGCACGAGCCGCAGCTCGTGCCGGCCTTGGTGCACGACTTGACCGCGGCGACGTCGGTGCACGCGTGCTCGGTCACGGCCGAGCGGATCGTGCCCGCCGTGACGTTGTTGCACGAGCAGACGGTCGCGTCGTCGGGCAGCTCGAGCCCCGCCGCGCCGCCCCCCGACGAGCCCTCGGGCAGCAGGAACGCCCCGGGGTCGCCCGGCAGCTCGCGCCCGACCATGGGACGCAGCGACGCGTACGGCGTCGCGTCGCCCACGAACACGCCGCCCAGCAGGGTCCGTGCGTCGTCGGACAGGACGAGCTTCTTGTAGACGCCCGCGACCGGGTCCGCGTAGACGAGCTCCATGGCGCCCTCGGTGCGCGCGAACGCGTCGCCGAAGCTCGCGACGTCCACGCCGCGCAGCTTGAGCTTGGTCGCGGTGTCCGCACCGGGGAACGTCGCCTCGCCGCCCAGCAGCCGGTCCACG
The DNA here is from genome assembly GCF_001692445.1 of Oerskovia enterophila. GTDB lineage: Bacteria > Actinomycetota > Actinomycetes > Actinomycetales > Cellulomonadaceae > Oerskovia > Oerskovia enterophila. The sequence goes on from NZ_MAQA01000008.1 coordinate 66,043, forward strand.
ACGACCTCGGCCATCGCGTACCCCGGGGCCACGAGCCCCAGGCACCTGCCCTCGATGCACGCGACCTCGCCGACCGCCCACACGTGCGGGTCCGGCGTCCGGCACGACAGGTCGACGACCGCGCCACCGCGCTCACCGACCGGCAGGCCCGCGTCCCGGGCCAGGTTGTCGCGCGGCCGGACGCCCGTCGCCATGACGACCACGTCGACGTCGAGCCGCCCTCCGTCCACGAAGTCGAGGCGGCCCACGTGACCCGTGGTGCGCGCGGGCCGCATCTCCTTGGTCGCGGTGCTCACGCGCACCGCGATGCCCATGTCGTTGATGAGGCGACCGAGCGCCTGCCCGCCGCCCAGGTCGATCTGGGCGTCCATGAGGTGCGTCCCGAACTGGATGACGGTCGCCTGGGCGCCGAGCGCCTTGAGCGCTCCCGCGGCCTCGAGCCCCAGGAGCCCGCCGCCGATGACGGCGCCGCGCACCGGGCGGTCGTACGACGTCCCGGCCCGCTCCTCGCGCTTGGCCTCGACCCACCCGCGCAGGGCCGCGACGTCGTCGATCGTGCGGTACACGAACACGCCCGGCAGCTCGTTGCCCGGGATCGGCGGCCGGGCCGCGTCCGAGCCCGTCGCGAGCACGAGCTCGTCGTAGTCGTGGACCCGGCCCAGGCGGTCGGTGACCTGACGCGCCTCGCGGTCGATCGAGTCGACGCGGCAGTCGCGGACCAGTCGCACGAGCGGGTCGTCCCACAGCGCGGGGTCCCCGAGGTTGAGCTCCTCGGGGTCGCGCGCCGAGAAGTAGGAGGTGAGCGCGACGCGGTCGTAGGGGTAGCGGGGTTCCTCGGCGAAGACGGTGACCCGCCACTCGCCGGCGGTGTCACGCGCACGCAGCGCCTCGACGAGGCGCTGGGCGACCATGCCGCCGCCGACGATCACGAGATGGCGGGGAGAGCTCGATGGTGTGGTCACGGGGGCTCCTGGGGGGTGCGGTCCGGGTGTCCGGGAAGCAGCTGCTGCTCCGGACACTAGAGACGCGCGGTTTCCACGCCGCACCCTCCCCTTTGCCCCTCCGTAACGTTCTTCTCACGCGCACGGCGGGGTGCGCGTGAGAAGAGGGATCGTCGATCCGGAGGGGCGCCGGCACGGCGCTGAACCGTCGCCCGCCCAGGTCAGCCGTGGACCGGCACGGGCTCGGGGGCCCGTCCGCCCGCAGGCGGCGTGGCGGACGCCGTCCCCGGCTGCTCGGGGTCGGCCTTGCGGAGCCAGTCCGCGAGCCCGCACACGACGTCCTTGCAGCCGCCGCACCCCGTGGTGGCCCGCGTCGCGCGCGCGATGTCCGTGGTGCTGCGGGCTCCCTCGCGCCAGCTCGCGACGATGTCGCCCTTGGTCACGCCGTTGCAGCTGCACACCGTGGTCCGGTCGGGCATGTGCGTGGGGTCCGACGCCGGAGCGGCGGCCTGCGCGACGGGTTGCAGCAGGAGGTGGGCCGGGTCCGCGGGCACGGGGACCCGGCGCGTGTAGGTCGCGGTGAGGTCGGCACCGATCTGCGGGGCGCCGACCACGGTCGCCCCGACGAGGAACCCGCCCGCGACGACGACCTCGACGTGCCGCCCCGCGTCGGGGTCGGTCAGGCGGAGCGTCCGGTGGCTCGGGTCGTGGGCACGCCGCGCGCCGCACACGCCCATCGCGACGACGTCGAGGCCCGCGGCCTTGAGGCGCACCACGTCGGTCGGGGCTGCGGGGGGCGTCCTCGCCGGTGCGACCGCCGAGCCCACCGGTGGGTCGACCGACAGGGCGGCCGGCGAGTCGGCCGGGAGAGCGGATGAGGCCCCGGTCATCACCCCCTCGCCACGAGATGCGGCCGACGGGGGTGCTGGGAGGCTGCTGACCCCCGTTGGCCGCATCTCGAGCTGCTCGTCCCCGGGGCTCCTCCCACCCTGCTCGACGCCTAGCGCGATCCGCAGTGCCATGCTGGGCCGCTCGTCGTCGGTGAAGCGGACGTGGAGTCGTGCTGCGGCCCCCGAGGTGTCAGAACCTGGCCGGGGTAGAGCCCGGCGAGGTTCTGACAGCACGCGCAGGGCGAGCAGTGCCGCGAGCCGCCGCGACTGCTCCCACCCCTGCGCGATGAGCCCCGTCCCGCCCTCGGGCGGCTGCGCGCAGTCCCCGATCGCGTACACGTCGGGGTCGTCGGGGCTCGCCAGCCCGTGCCCGACGACGACGCCCCGGTCCACCGTCAGGCCCGCGGTCCGGGCGAGGGTCCCCTCGGGCACGGTCCCGCAGGCCAGCACGAGCAGGTCGGTCGGGACCTCGTCGGCCGGGCCGGTCGGACCCGTGGCAGGGCGTCCCGCCGCGGCCAGGTCCCCCGGACCTCGGTCCGGGACCGTCCCGGTTGTCCCACGGCCCTCTCCTCCTGTGCCCCCCGCCCCGGGGACGCCGGCCGCACGAGGTGAGCGTCCGGCGTCGGGCACGAGCACGACGCCCGCGACCACCGCACCCCGGCCGCCCGCGCCACGCACCACGACCTCGCGCGTCCGCACCCCGGTGCGCACCGCGATCCCGAGCTCGGCGAGCGTGCGCGAGGCCGCGAGGCCCGCGTCGGGGCCGAGCTGGCGGTCCATAGGGCTCGCCCCGCCGTGGACCACGGTCACCGCGAGCCCACGTCGGGCCAGGCCGCACGCGACCTCGAGACCCAGGACGCCCGCACCGATCACGACGGCGCGGCGCGCGTTGGAGGTCGCGGCGACGATCTCGCGCGCGTCGTCGAGCGTGCGCAGCGCGTGGACCCCGGCGGGGAGCGTCCCGCCGGGCCCCGACCCGAGCCCCGGCACGTCCGGGACCCGCGCGGACGAGCCGGTCGCGAGCACCACGGCGTCGTACGGGAACGCTCCGTCGCTCGTGAGCACGGTGCGCGAGGAGCGGTCGATCGCGATCGCGGGCGCGCCGCGGTGGACCTCGGCGCGCTCGTCGCCCGTCGAGGGCAGGGTCAGCGCGCCGATGTCGGCCCGGCCCGCGACGACCTCGCTCAGCAGGACGCGGTTGTACGGGTCGTACTCCTCGTCGCCGAGCACCGTGACGCGCAGGGGTCGGGCGCGGTGCTCCTGGTCCGGGCCGGCCGTGGCCAGGAGGTCGGCGGCGAACCGCGACCCGACCATGCCGTTGCCCACCACGACGACCCGGAACGGCGCCGCGGCACCAGGGCCTCCGCCACCGAGGGGCTCGCCGCCGCGGGCCCCTCCCCCGGGCAGGTCGTCAGAACCGGGCCGGGCCATGGCCCGGCCTGGTTCTGACAGCTCAGCAGTTCCGTCGGTCATACGACCACCTCCTCGGAGAGCTCGTGGCCCCGGCCGCGGGTCGGCGCCGCAGCCGCGCCGGGCGCCGGTCCTGAGGCCGCGCCGGGCGCCCTGCCCGGCGCAGGGTCCGACGGCAGGTCCCCGGCCGGGTCCGGCGCGACCGCGACAGCGCAGACCTTGAACTCGGGCATCCCGGAGATCGGGTCGGTCGCGTCGGTCGTGATCCGGTTGACGCTCCCGGCCCCGCTCCAGTGGAAGGGCATGAAGACCGTGTCGGGACGGATCTTGTCGCTCCAGCGCGCGGGCGCCCGGACCTCGCCCCGGCTCGACGTGAGCCGCACCGGGTCCCCGTCCTGGATGCCGAGGCGGAAGCCGAGGATCGGGTGCATCTCGACGAACGGGCCGGGCACGATCCGGTCGAGCTCGGCCACGCGGCGCGTCTGCGCGCCCGACTGGTAGTGCTGCAGCACGCGGCCCGTCACCAGGTAGACGGGAGCGTCGGGGCGGACGTCGTCGCTGGGCCCGACGTGGTCGACCGCGACCATGCGCGCCCGGCCGTCGGGGGTGTGGAAGCGGTCGAGGAACAGTCGCGGGGTGCCGGGGTGCGTCCCTCGCCCGGCCGGGTTGTCAGAAGCTCCCCGGTCCACAGCCCGGTCCGGTTCTGACAACCGAGCAGGCACGGCCGGCACGGGCCAGAACAGTCCCGGCCCGCCCGCGGCCTCGTCGGCGTCGAGCCGCGCGTGGCTGAGCCCCGAGTAGTCCGCGACGCCGCCCGCCGAGGCCCGGGCCAGCTCGTCGAACACCTCGGCCGGGTCGAGCGGGAACGGCACGGTCGAGCCCAGGCGGCGCGCGAGCTCGGCGAAGACCCACAGCTCGGACCGCACGCCGGTCGGTGGCGTCACGGCCTGCCTGCGGCGGATCACGCGCCCCTCGAGCGAGGTCATGGTCCCCTCCTCCTCGGCCCACTGCGTCACGGGCAGCACGACGTCGGCGCGCAGCGCGGTCTCGGACGGCACCAGGTCGCACACCACGAGCAGGTCCAGGGCGTCGAGGCGCTCGGCGACCCGGGTCGCGTCGGGGGCGCTGACCAGCACGTTCGACCCGTGCACGAGCAGCGCGCGCGGCCCTCCCGGCGTCCCGAGCGAGCGCAGCAGCTCGACCGCAGGCTTGCCCGGCCCGGGCAACGACGCCGGGTCCACGCCCCACACCGCGGCGACGTGAGCTCGCGCGGCCGGGTCGTCGATCTTGCGGTAGCCCGGGAGCTGGTCGGCCTTCTGGCCGTGCTCCCGGCCGCCCTGCCCGTTGCCCTGCCCGGTGATCGCGCCGTACCCGGAGCCGGTCCGGCCGGGCAGCCCGAGCGCGAGCGCCAGGTCGATCGCGGCGGTGACGGTCGCGGTCCCCTGGGTCGACTGCTCGACGCCGCGCCCCGTCAGGACGTACGCGCCGCGCCCGCCGCGCACGGGCGAGGCCGCGGCGAGCAGCCGTGCGACCCGGCGGAGCTCGTCGGCCGCGATCCCGCACACGGTCTCGGCGCGCTCGGGCCACCAGGCCGCGACCGCGCGGCGCACGTCGTCGACCCCGGACACGCGCGCGGCGAGGTACTCCTCGTCCGCGAGCCCCTCGGCCCACACGACGTGCAGGAGCGCGAGCAGCACCACGAGGTCGGTGCCGGGGACGGGCTGCAGGTGGACACCCTGGGGTGGCGCGTCCGCCGCACCGCCGGGCGCCCCCGCGCCCGTGAGCGCGGCCGTGGCCGACCGTCGCGGGTCCACGACCACGAGCCCGCCGCGCGATCGCACGCCCGCGAGGTGCTGGACCGAGGGCGGCATGGTCTCGGCCAGGTTCGAGCCGAGCAGCAGCACCGCGTCGGCCCCCGCGAGGTCCGCGAGCGGGAACGGCAGGCCACGGTCGGCACCGAACGCGCGGTTGGCGCCGGCCGCGGCGCTCGCCATGCAGAAGCGCCCGTTGTAGTCGATGTTCGCGGTCCGCAGGACCGTCCGTGCGAGCTTGCCCAGCGCGTACGCCTTCTCGTTGGTGAGTCCCCCGCCGCCGAAGACCGCGACCGCGTCGCGCCCCGACGCGGCCTGGATCTCCGTGAGGCCGCGGGCGACCCGCCCGAGCGCCTCGTCCCACGTCGCGGGCCGCAGCCCGCCGCGGGTCACGGCCCCCGCCGCGTCGACCGTGCGGTCGCGCACGAGCGGGACCGTGAGCCGGTCGTGCGCGGTGAGCAGGCTCGCGCTGGTCCAGCCCTTCTGGCACAGCCCGCCCTTGTTGGTGGGGAACTCGCGCGGGGCGACGACCACGCGGGGCGAGGCTCCGCCGTCGGGCCCACGGTCCTGCACGGGCGTGAGCGACATGCCGCACTGCAGCGCGCAGTAGGGGCAGTGCGTGTCCGCCGCGATGCCCGACGGCGCCGCGCGCCCGGGGCGGGCGGCGGTGGCCGGGTCGCCGGCCGGGCCTGCGACGGGGACCGCGGCGGGGTGGACGACCATGCTCAGATCCCGGCCGCGGCCATGCGCGCACCCCGGCGCTGGTACACGGCCCACGTGACCACGGCCATGACCGCGTACACGCCGATGAAGATCCACAGGGCCGGCACGAGCGACCCGGCCAGGTCGTTCGAGATCGCGAAGCCGCGCGGGATGAGGAACCCGCCGAACGCCCCGATGGCTCCCGCGATGCCGATGCAGCCCGCGGCCGCCTTGCGGATCCGGGTGCGGTGGGCCGCGCGCTCGTCGTCGGGCAGGGTCTGTGCGGCGAGCTCCCCCGAGGCCGCGAAGACCGCGGGGATCATGCGGTAGGTCGCCCCGTTGCCGATGCCGGTCGCGACGAACAGCAGCAGGAAGGACCCGAAGAACAGCCCGAAGCTGTGCGACTCGAGGGCCCGGATCGCTCCGAAGGCCCCGAGCGCCATGACGCCGAACGCCACGATCGTCACGCGCGCCCCGCCGACCTTGTCGGCGATCGTCCCGCCCAGCGGCCGGGACACCGAGCCCACGAGCGCGCCGAGGAACGCGATCGAGAGCGTGACCTCGGGGAACTGGTTCTTGAGCAGCGTGGGGAACGCACCCGAGTAGCCGATGAACGACCCGAACGTCCCGATGTAGAGGAACGAGATGATCCACGTGTGCCGGTTGCGGGTCGCGGCGGCGAACGAGCGGAAGTCGGCCTTGGCGTGCGTCAGGTTGTCCATGTACCGCCACGCGAGGAACGCCGCGAGCAGGATGAACGGGATCATCATGAGCCCTGCCCGTTCGAGCGCGATGCCCGCGCCGGCGACGATCACGAGGGGCACCGCGAACTGGACCGCGGCCGTCCCGAGGTTGCCACCCGCGGCGTTGAGCCCGAGCGCCCTGCCCTTCTCCTTCTCCGGGTAGAAGAAGGAGATGTTGGCCATCGAGGACGCGAAGTTGCCGCCGCCGACGCCCGCGAGCGCCGCGACGAGCAGCATCACGCCGAACGGCGTCTCGGGGTTCTGCACGACGACCGCGAGCGAGACCGTGGGCACCAGGAGCAGGAGCGCGGACACGACGGTCCAGGTGCGCCCACCGAACAGCGGGACCGCGAACGTGTACGGGATGCGCAGGGTCGCGCCCACGAGGCTGGGGACGGCGATGAGCCAGAACTGCTGGTCCACGGTGAAGGTGAAGCCGGCCGCGCCGAGCTGCGGCACGACGATCGACCACAGGGCCCACACCGCGAACCCGAGGAACTCGGCGAAGACCGAGATCCACAGGTTGCGCGTGGCGACCTTGCGACCGCCGTCGCGCCAGAACGTGGGGTCCTCGGGGTCCCAGTGGTCGATCCAGCGCCCACGACGGTGCGGGGCGCTCTGCGCCGCGCCGTGCGGGGAGGCGACGGCCGGCACGCCCGTGCCCGACGGCGCCGCGCTCGTCGGGAGCGCGGGCGCGGGCTGGTCGGTGGCGGGGTGGTCGGTCGTGGTCGTGGTCTGCGAGGGGGGACCTGCGGGGACGGACATGGCGCCTCCTGGAGCGGGGACCTGGCGCGTCGAGCGGCGCTCGACCAGTACCCGTGACGGTAGGAAGCGCGTGTTTCCCGGGGGCGAGCCGCCCGTTTCCCGTCCGTAAGGCTTTGCGCACAGCCGTCCCCGGGGGGTTGTGAGAGGCCGCGCCGGCCGATGGTCGGCACCGTGACGGGTCTGGTCGCAAGGGGTTCTGCGGCACGAACCCGGGTGTCCGGAGGGCGCCTCCGAGACACGAGCAGGAGTCCGGCGTTTCATCCTGTCCCGTCCACGGCTCCGCGGTCTAGACTCACGCCAGCCCGCGCGTCGGCCACCCCTGGAGAGGGCGCACTCCGGGGCCTCGGACGGCGTGGGCCCGCCGTCGGACCGACGTCCGGCGGCTGAGACCGAGCAGAAGGATCCGCGCATGCCGCGTCAGACAATCGCAGCACCCGGAGCAGCCCACCCCCTCCGCGCCCTCTCCGCGCTCGTCCGCCTCGCACGGGCCGACGGCCCAGGGGACGTCGCGAACCGCGCGACGCTGTGCCGCGTGTGCGCGTGGGACCTGGAGGAGCCGGGCTGGACCCTCGACGGGCCCACGCACGCGATCTGCGACTGCTGCGGGGCCGAGAGCGGGGTCGAGGACACCACGCCCGAGCGGATCATCGCGTACCGGCGCCGCTGGACCCGGGGTGGCCACGTCTGGTTCGACCCGTCCCGCATGCCCGCAGGCTGGTACTACGACGACGAGCTCCCGTACGACACGCAGGACCGGTGGCACGCGACGACCCTGCCGGGGTAGCCGCCGGGCAGGAACCTGCAGACGCCGCCCTACCGCCCGGTGGTGCCGCGAGATCTCCTCGAACGTGCCGACCGTGCCCAGCCGCGGGCCCTGGGGCCGAGGACGAGAGTCCCGTCGGCGGGCACCTGGACGTCCTGGCTGACCGCGGGCCGGGCCAAGCGAGGAGGCCACGCACGGCGGCGTCTCTCCGCGCCCGTGCGCGTGAGCTCGAACGCCTCGAAGTTCCACCCCAGCGAGGTGAGCCGGACCAGGTCCCAGCCGGAGTCCCCGGCCAGCGCGACGATGCGCTCGGGCGTGCGGGACGGCGAGCCCGTGCCCGACAGCCGGAGCAGCAGGTGCTCGGCCTCGTGGTCCGTCGGGACCACGGTCGGGTCGGTGAGCTCCTCGACGACGAGCAGACGGTCGGCGCTCGCCGCCGCCTGCGCGAGGAGCGCACGCACCTCGTCGTCGGTCCGGTAGCGCAGAGCGAGCGCGGCCACGACGAGGTCGCTGTGCTCGAAGCCGTGCTCGACCCGGACCTCGGCGCTCGCGATCTGCTCGCGCAGCACCGCGGCGGGGACGGGCGGCTCGACGACCGTGAACCGGACCTCTTCCAGCCCCTCGGTCGCGACCAGCGTCGGGGCACCGATCCCCGTCACCGTCACGGCCCGGGCCCCCTGCCAGGAAGCGAGCGCCGGGAGCCCTCGGACGACGAACGGGAATCCGCGAGCCTCGCCGAGCTGGTCGGCGAACAGCTCCCGGTCGTCCTGGAGGTCGGCCCAGAGCGAGCGACCATGATGGCGCGCATAGGCGCTCTGGCCGGCACCCACCGCGGGACCGAGCTCCGCGAGCGCGGCGAGCGCGCGGCCCTCGAGGCCGTCGTCGTGCTCCCCGCGAAGCTCGTCCTCGTCGAGCACGAGCTCCCCCACGGGTCCGAGCCGGACGGCCTCTCCGTCACGCAGGAGGACCTCGATCACGACCAGGTAGTCGACGAGGCCCTCGATGGCCTGGTCGGGGATCCCCAGGGCGTCGGCGAGCGCCCCGACGGGGCGCGGCGCGTCGGCCACCGCGTCGAGCAGGCCGAGCGACAGCGCGGCGCGGCTCGCGAACCACGGCACGGGCGAGAGCAGCACGTGCGGGTCCATGGGCGCGGGACCCGAGACCTCGGTCGTGCTCACAGCCGTCGGCTGCTCGGTCCAGTATCCCGTGACGTTCTGGTGCGACTTCGGGACCCCGCGGTCCCGCGCGAGCCAGCGGCGCAGCGGCAGCAGCGACCGGCCCTCACCCGCCGCCCAGGCGTACACGCTCCCGGGCCACCAGTCGACCGCGGTCACCGCAGTGCTCAGCGCGGAAGGTGCGTGCTCACCGATCACCGACCAGCGGACGGTGTCCCGCTCGCGCAGGTCGAGCTCCTGGACGGCGTCCGGGTGACGGACCTCGAGCACGACCTGGACCGGGGACTCGGTCGGTCGCTCGGCGAGGAAGCGGACGACGGACGGGATCGCCGTCTCGTCCCCCGCGAGCAGCACCCAGTCGATGCCCTCGGGCAGGACGATCGAGGCCTTGGGCCCCGCGATGTGCAGTGCGTCCCCGACCTGCGCCTTCTCGGCCCAGGTCGCAGCGGGGCCGTCGCCGTGGCGGACGAAGTCGAGGTCGAGCTCGCGCGCGACCGGGTCCCAGCGGCTCGGCGTGTAGTCGCGCATGCGGCGGTGCGGGGCCTCGGGCCAGTCGATGCTCTGCGCGCGCTGCACGGGCAGCGCGGACTCGACGTCCCCGCCCTCGGCGAGCACGAGCTTGACGTGGTCGTCGAAGCCCGTGCTCACCAGGGCCGGCAGGTCCAGCCCGTCGCGCTCGAAGCCCGCGAGCTCGTGGCCCGTGAGGGTCACGCGCCGCATCCGCGGGTTGAGGTCGACGACCTCCTTGACCTCGAGACGTCGCAGGACGATGGGGTGGGTGACGTGCTGGTGCTGGGCCATCGGGAGTCCTTACCCGGCGGCCGGGGTGAACATGTCCTCGACGACGTCGAGGAGCTCCATGGTGCGCACGTAGTCCGCGCGGTACGCCCAGTGCGGCAGGTCGTAGGCGTTGCCCGAGGCGAAGGCGGGCAACGCCGCGTAGACGGGGTTCTGCGCGAGCGTCGCGACGTCGCCCGACGGCGCGTTGAACGTGAACGTGAAGACCGTGGGCGCCGTGAAGACCTGGCTGACCTGCTCGGTCGAGATCTCGAACGAGTCGCCCGTGCCGAAGGCCTCGAACCCGGGGTTGTCAGCGATCACGGGGGACGGCTCGAGCCCCACGGCCGCGAGCGTCTGCGGCAGCGCAGAGGTCTCCGGCAGGGAGTACGGGGTCCCGTCCGAGGTGAGGACGACGTAGGCGACCGGGGTCGGCGGCAGCTCGATCGCGGCCGCGACCTCCGCGACGCGGGACTCGTAGGCGGCGACGAGGTCCTTCTCCTTGTCGGCGGCGTCGAACACGTCCTCCGCGAGGAACGAGAGCTGGTCCTGCCAGGTGAGGAGCGTGTTGCTGACGATCACGGTCGGGGCGATCTCGGTGAGCTGCTCGTAGGCCTGGGTCGCCTGGAAGGCCGGGAAGCCCTGCCCACCACCCACGATCAGGTCCGGCTCCTCGGCGAGGATCGCCTCGTAGTCGAACCCGTCCTCGCCCCAGGGCAGGATGACGGTGCCGTCGGCCTCGGCGTCCTTCGCCCAGCTCTCGGGGTAGTCACCGCCTCCCGGACCGGGGACCTCGGGGATCGTCGCGTGCACGGGCACGTCGAGCGCGAAGAGCGAGCCGGCGAGCGCCGAGTTGAGGACGACGACCCGCTGCGGGTCGCCCGGGATCGTGACGTCGCCCTGGTCGGTCGTGACGACCCGGTCGGGTGCGTCGCTCGGGGCGGCGGTGCCGGCGGAGCCCACGGGCTCGTCGACCGTCGTCGAGCAGCCGGCCAGCGCGACGAGCGCGGCGGAGGTCGCCAGGGCAAGGAAAGGAGTTCTGAGGCGCAGCATGGGTCCTCGTGCTGTGTGGGGCTCCGCGGTGACGCAGCCGATTGGCAAGGTGGGGTCAGGCTCGGCTAGCGTAGCCTTACCTAAGTCAGTCTAGGCGCGACCAGAATGACATCCGACGCGCCAGCGCGACCAATCCAGGCAAGGAAGACCATGACCTTCGTCGAGCTCGGCCGAGCCGTCGCACGGACCAACGCCCTGCGCTTCCTGGGGCACCCGCCGCACGTCCACGACGAGCCCCACCTGGTCTACGTGATCGCCGGCAGGGGCACGCTCGCGGTCGAAGGGCACGACATCCTGCTCCAGGTCGGGCAGAGCGCGTGGATCCCCGCGGGGGTCGAGCACGGGCTCACGCTCGCGGAGGACAGCATGGTGATCGGGCCCATCCTGTCGCCCGACGCGGATCCTCCCGGCGGGCGGATCCGCGTCCTCGGGGCGAGCCCCGCGCTCGCCGAGCTCGTCATGGTCGTGCTGTGCGCCGCCCCCGAGACCGACGAGGAGCGACTCCCGTTCCGCGCGGCGTTCGAGGACGTGCTGCGCTCGATCACCCAGGAGTACTTCCCGCTGACGTTCCCCGAGCACCCGGCGGCCCACGCGATCGCGGTCGAGGCAGCGAGCTTCGACGGCACCCTGGAGGCGCTCGCCGAGCGACAGTTCCTCAGCGTGCGCCACGTCCAGCGCCTCTTCGTCGAGGAGACGGGCCTGACCTTCGCCCGGTGGCGCACCAAGGCGCGCCTCAACCGGGCCATCGTCAGCCTCCGCAACGGCGAGAGCGTGCACCAGGCCGTGCACACAGCCGGTTTCACGACACGGCACGGACTGCTCAAGGCCCTGAGCCGCGAGTGCGGCATCCCGCTCGAGCGGCTCATGACCGACCCCCACGGCGAGCTCGCCGTCCGCGAGCCCGCCGCGTGAGCGCCCTCTCCCCCGCACCCGCCGGCACGCTCGGCGACCACCTCACGGCGGACGGCACCGCGGACCCCACGGGGACCAGCACTGTCCGCGACCCTGCGCCCCTGGGGCCTCGGGCGCGGTCGACGCGGACCTGGCGCTCCAGAACCCTGGGGCTGGCGCTCTCGATCGTCCTCCTCGGCGCCGTCTGCCTCGTGAGCCTGGTGGTCGGGGCACGCGCCGTGCCCTTCGACGTGGTCCTCGACGCGCTGCGCGCCCCGGACGGCTCCGACGCCCACCTGGTCGTGACCGAGCTGCGCGTGCCACGGACCGTCCTCGGTGTCCTGGTCGGCGCCGCGCTCGGCGTGTCGGGAGCGCTGATCCAGGCGCTCACGCGCAACCCGCTCGCGGACCCCGGCATCCTCGGCGTCAACGCGGGGGCGAGCTTCGGCGTCGTGCTGGGTATCGCGGTCTTCGGCGTCACGAGCATCGGGCAGTACCTGCCCTTCGCGTTCGCGGGCGCGGTCCTCGCGACCGTGGCCGTGTACGGCCTGGCCTCCCGTGGAGCGGCCGCGACCCCGCTCCGGCTCACCCTGGTCGGCATCGCGTTCGGCGCGGTGCTCACCGGGATCTCCTCGACCCTGACCCTGCTCTCGCCCGAGACGTTCGACCGCATGCGCTTCTGGGGCACGGGCAGCATCACCGACCGCCCGCCGGGGACGGTCGCGGCGATCCTGCCGTTCGTCGCGGCGGGCCTGCTGCTCGCGCTGCTGGCCGGGCGATCGCTCGACGCGGTCGCGCTGGGCGACGACCTGGCACGGTCGCTCGGCGCGCGGATCGGCACGACCCGCGTCGTGACGATCGTCGCCGTGACCCTGCTCTGCGGAGCCGCGACGGCCGCCGCGGGACCGATCGGCTTCGTCGGTCTCATGGTGCCGCACACCGTGCGGTGGTTCACGGGCCCCAGCCAACGATGGATCCTTGCGTTCAGCACGGTCCTCGCCCCGGTCCTCCTGCTGGGGTCGGACGTCCTCGGGCGCCTGATCGTCCGTCCCGCCGAGCTCGAGGTCGGGATCGTCACCGCACTGGTCGGAGCGCCCGTGCTCGTCGCACTCGTCCGCCGCAAGAACGTGAGGGGCCTGTGACCGCTGTCGAGCAGGAGAGCCACCGCGCTCCCGTCGCCGCGCATCCCGCTCGACGCGCTCTCGTCGTGCGCACCCCGCGCGACCTGCTCTCGTTCCGCGTCGACCGACGGACGGTCGTGGTCTGCGCGGCGCTCGTGCTCGCCCTCGTGGCGACCCTGATCGCCGCGCTGAGCCTCGGGTCGACGACCCTGCGCCCGGCAGCGGTCCTCGAGGCGCTCTTCGGTGAGACCACCCGGGCGACCCGTACCGTCGTCGTCGACTGGCGGCTGCCCCGGGCCGTGCTCGCGATCGCGTTCGGCGCCGCCCTGGGGCTGAGCGGGGCGATGTTCCAGTCGCTGACCCGCAACGCGCTGGGCAGCCCCGACGTGATCGGACTCAACATGGGCGCGTACACGGGCGTCCTGGTCGTGATGCTCCTGGGCGGCGCGGGCTGGGCGGCCGTCGCGACGGGCTCGCTCGTCGGCGGGCTCGCGACCGCGCTCCTCGTCTACGTGTTCGCGTTCCAGCGAGGGGTGCAGGGTTTCCGACTCATCATCGTGGGGATCGCGTTCAGCGCGATGCTCACCTCGGTCAACACGTGGATCCTCGTGAAGGTCGACGTCGACCTCGCGCTGCGGGCAGCGGTCTGGGGCGCCGGGACACTCAACGGGGTCCGGTGGCCGCAGGCCTGGCCGCCGCTCGCCGTCATGCTCGTGCTGTGCCTGGTCGCGGTCGTCGTCGCACCGAGGATGCGCCAGCTCGAGCTCGGCGACGACGCCGCCGCGACCCACGGCCTGGGGCTCGAGCGGTCCAAGGTCCTGCTCATCGTGGTCGGGATCGCCTTCACGGCCCTCGTGACCGCGACGGCCGGCCCCATCGCGTTCGTCGCCCTCGCCGCCCCGCAGGCAGCGCGGCGCCTCACGCGCGCCGACGGCACCGTGGGGCTCGTCTCGACCGCGCTCGTGGGTGCGCTCCTGCTCAGTCTCGCCGACGTCGTGGCGCAGCACGCGATCCCCGGGCTGCCCCTGCCCGTCGGTGCCGTGACCGTGAGCATCGGCGGGCTGTACCTGCTGTGGCTGCTCGCCGCCGAGACCGGGCGGTCATGACCTCTCCCACGCCCTCGCCGACACCCACCGGACCGGCTCTCGCCCCTCCTCGACCAAGGACCCCCAGATGACCCGACTGCACGGCACCGCCCTCGACGTCGGGTACGACGACCGTCGCGTCCTGGAGGGCGTCGACGTCGCGATCCCGGACGGCTCGTTCACGGTGATCGTCGGGCCGAACGCGTGCGGCAAGTCGACGCTGCTGCGCGCCCTCGCGCGCCTGCTCCGCCCGACCGACGGGTCAGCGACGCTCGACGACCGCGACGTCCACGCGTGGCACGCGCGGGAGTTCGCGCGCGTCGTCGGGCTGCTCCCCCAGACGGCGCTCGCCCCTGACGGGATCACGGTCGCGGACCTGGTCTCGCGCGGGCGCTACCCTCACCAGTCGCTCCTGTCACGCTGGTCCCGCGCCGACGAGCGGGCCGTGGCCGACGCCATGGTCGCGACCGGAGTCACGGACCTGCGCGACCGGGCCCTCGACGAGCTCTCGGGCGGGCAGCGGCAGCGCGTGTGGATCGCGATGGTCCTGGCCCAGGAGACGCAGGTCCTGCTGCTCGACGAGCCGACCACCTACCTCGACATCGCGCACCAGGTCGAGCTCCTCGACCTGGTCGCCGAGCTCCGCGCCCACGGACGCACGGTCGTGGCGGTCCTGCACGAGCTCAACCACGCGGCTCGCTACGCGACGCACCTCATCGCGATGAAGGGCGGGCGGATCGTCGCCGAGGGGGCTCCGGAGGAGATCGTCACCGAGGAGCTGGTCGAGGAGGTGTTCGGGATGCCCTGCCGCGTCATCCCGGACCCGGACACGGGCAGTCCCGTGGTCCTCCCCCGGTCCAGACCGGCTCTGCGCCCGGGAGCGATGCCCGCGCGGGCCCCGGCCTGAGCCGGCCTGCTGGAGCCCGACGCCCCGGGCACCGACTCCGCAGGAGAGCCGCCCCGATGCCTGCGCGAGCGGCCGTCCGGGTCACGGCCCCGTGACCCGCCGGTGCACGGCGTCGAGGTCGGCGCGCCGCACGAGCACCCCGTGCGCATCGCGCTCCCAGCACCGACCGGCCGCGTCGGAGAACGTCATCAGGACCACCTCGGCCTCGGAGGTGGCGATGCCGGTCGCGGGGATCTCGATCTCGGTGGCCTTGTCCGCGGGCACGAGCACCTCGAGGTAGCGACCGACGTACGCGGGCGACCCGGCGCCGGCCAGGGTGCGCAGCGTGACGTCGTAGACGGGGGCGTCGGAGGTGTTGATGACCCGCAGGACGCGCAGCCCGTCGTTCTGGTCGCCGTCCAGCTCGTCGTCGTCCGCGAGGACCAGGACCTCGGGAGCCTCCCTGACCCACGCGGTCACGCGCTCCGCCTGGTGCCGCTCCTCCTGGTCGAGGTGCTCGCGTCGGTACGTCTCACCTCGCCTGACCTCACGCTGTGTGGACCACACGGCCCACACCACCGCAGCGAGCGTCCCGATCGCGATGAGCGAGTTCAGGACGAACGTCAGGACCAGCTCGTTCTCGACGATCCAGGCTTCCACGAACTGATCTTGGCGCGCCGTGGTCCGGAGCGCACGGGCACGGCGGCGACGGGGGGACGGGAGGACGCCCGGTCTTCCCTCCCCCGTTCGCCGCGCCCTCGTCAGCCGACCGTGGTCAGCCCCAGACGAGCGCCTGGGCCGGGTCCTCGAGGATCTTCGCGACGTCGCTCAGGACGTAGGCGCCGAGCGCGCCGTCGACCAGACGGTGGTCGAAGCTCAGCGCGAGCTGCGTGACCCAGCGCTTCTTGATCTTGCCCTTGTGGACCCACGGCTGCTCGCGGATCGCACCGAACGCGAGGATCGCGGCCTCGCCCGGGTTGAGGATCGGGGTGCCGGTGTCGATCCCGAACACGCCCACGTTGGTGATGGTGATGGTCCCGTCGGACATGTCGGCGGGCGTGGTGCGCCCGGCGCGGGCCGTTGCCGTGAGGTCGGACAGGCCCTGCGCGAGCCCCTTGAGGTCGAGGCGGTGCGCGTCCTTGATGTTGGGCACGACGAGCCCGCGCGGCGTGGCGGCCGCGATCCCCAGGTTCACGTAGTGCTTGTAGACGATCTCCTGGGCGGCCTCGTCCCAGCTCGCGTTGATGTCGGGGTGACGGCGCACCGCGAGCAGCAGGGCGCGGGCCGTGATGAGCAGGGGCGTGACGCGCACGTCCTTGAACTCGCGGTCCTCGCGGAGCTTCGCGACGAGCTTCATGGTCTTGGTGACGTCGACCGTGTGGAACTCGGTCACGTGCGGGGCCGTGAAGGCGCTCTGGACCATGGCCTCGGCCGTGCGCTTGCGCACCGACTTCACGGGCACGCGCGTCTGGCGACCGTCGGGCGTCACCGAGGAGCCGGTACCGGCGTCGCTGAGCCAGGGCGAGTCGTCGCCCGCGTAGGTCGCGAGCGTGCGCGGCCCGGAGCGCGCGCTGTAGGCGAGCACGTCCTCGCGCGTGATGATCCCGCCGGGCCCGGTCGCGGGCACCGACGCGAGCTCGACGCCCAGGTCGCGCGCGAGCTTGCGCACGGGAGGCTTGGCGAGGACGGTGCGTCCGGCGGTCGCGGCCGAGACCAGGGCGCGGATGGGGCCCGACGGCGCGGGTCGCGCGGGTGCGGCGGCCGCCGGTGCGGCGACGGGAGCGGCAGGCGCGGCGGCGGGAGAGGTGGGCTCCGCCGTCGGGCCTGCGGGGGACGCCGCAGCCACCGAGGCGCCACGGCGCGGGCGGCGCGCGCTCGCCTGCTCGGCGACGCCGTAGCCGACCAGCACCGCGCCGCTGCCCGACGACTCCACCGCCGCGGGCTCCGCGGCCGGGGCCCCGGCCGACGGGGCCCCGGCCGACGGGGCGCCCGACGGGTCGGTGTCGACCACGATGATCGGCACGCCGACCTCGACCGTGTCTCCCTCGGCGACGAGCAGCTCGGCGACGACACCCGTGTACGGGGACGGGAGCTCGACGAGCGACTTGGCCGTCTCGATCTCCACGATCGTCTGGTTCACCGTGACCTCGTCACCCACGGCGACGTGCCACTGCACGATCTCCGCCTCGGTGAGTCCTTCGCCGGCGTCAGGGAGCTTGAACTGCTCGAAGGTGGGCACTGCCTGCTCCTCGGGTGATCGTGGTGCTGTGGTCAGGGGGTGGTGCGACGGGCCGGGCAGGCCGAGAGGTCCGGGCCTAGAACGACATGGCGCGGTCGACCGCGTCGAGGACACGGTCGAGGCTCGGCAGGTACTCGTGCTCGAGCTTGGCGACGGGGTACGGCGTGTGGAACCCGCCCACCCGCAGCACGGGCGACTGGAGCGAGTAGAAGCACTCCTCGGTCACGCGGGCGGCGATCTCCGCACCCGAGCCGAGGTAGGTCGCGGCCTCGTGCACCACGACGCAGCGCCCGGTCTTGCGGACCGACGCGACGACGGTCGCGGTGTCGAGCGGCGAGATGTTGCGCAGGTCGACGACCTCGATGCTCGTGCCCTCGGCAGCGGCGGCCGCCGCGACCTTGAGCGCGGTCGGGACGGTCGGGCCGTACGCGACGAGCGTGAGGTCCGTGCCCTCGCGCACCACGACGGCCGAGTTGAGCGTCGAGTCGCCCACCGGGCCGTCGAGCACGACGTCGCCCTTGTCCCAGTAGCGGCCCTTGGGCTCGAAGAACAGCACGGGGTCCGGGGACGCGATGGCCTCGCGGATCATCGAGTAGGCGTCCTGCGGGGTCGAGGGCGACACGACGCGCAGTCCGGGGGTGTGCGCGAACAGGGCCTCGGGGCTCTCGCTGTGGTGCTCGACCGCGCCGATCCCGCCGCCGAACGGCACACGGATGACCACGGGGAGCTGGAGACGACCGCGCGAGCGGTAGTGCATCTTGGCGAGCTGGGTCGTGATCTGGTCGTAGGCCGGGAAGATGAAGCCGTCGAACTGGATCTCGCACACGGGCCGGTAGCCGCGCAGCGCGAGCCCGATCGCCGTGCCGACGATGCCCGACTCCGCGAGCGGCGTGTCGACCACGCGGTCCTCGCCGAAGCTCGCCTGGAGGCCGTCGGTCACGCGGAAGACGCCGCCGAGGGGGCCGATGTCCTCGCCCATGAGCAGGACCTTGGGGTCGCTCGCGAGCGACGCGCGCAGGCCCTCGTTGATGGCCTTGCCCAGCGTGAGGCGGGACGTGGTGGTTGCCGTGGTGGTCGGCGCGCTCATCGTGCTCCTCCGTGCTGGTCGTGCGTGCGGGACGCGCCGTCGTCCGCGAAGGACGCCTCGTACTCCTCGAACCACTGGCGCTCGGCCGTGACGACCGAGTGCTCGGTCGCGTAGACGTGCTCGAACATGGACTCGGTCGAGGGGCGGCCCAGGCCGCGGACGAACGTCCGCAGGCGCTCGCCGAGCGCGTCGCCCTCGGCCGCGAGGGCCGCGGCCCACTGCTCGTCCCAGGCGCCCTCGGCCTCCAGGAGGAGGCGCAGGCGGTCGATGGGGTCCCGACGGCGCCACACCGCCTCCTGCTCGGAGGTCCGGTAGCGCGTGGGGTCGTCCGAGGTGGTGTGGGCGCCCATGCGGTAGGTGTACGCCTCGATGAACGTGGGGCCGCCACCCGAGTGGGCCCGCTCGATCGCCTCGGCCGTCGCGGCGTAGCACGCGAGGACGTCGTTGCCGTCGACGCGGACGCTCGGGACGCCGAAGCCGTGCGCGCGCTGGTAGATGGGCACGCGCGACTGCTTGGTCGTGGGCTCGGAGATGGCCCACTGGTTGTTCTGGCAGAACAGCACGAGCGGCGCGTTGTTGACCGCGGCGAAGACGAGGGCCTCGCTCACGTCGCCCTGGGACGTGGCGCCGTCGCCGAAGTAGGTGACGACCGCGGTGTCCTTGGCCGGGTCCCCCGTGCCGACCAGGCCGTCGCGCTGGACGCCCATGGCGTACCCCGTCGCGTGCAGCGTGTGCGAGCCGATCACGAGCGTGTACAGGTGGAAGTTGTGCTCCTCCGGGTCCCAGCCGCCGTGGTCGACGCCGCGGAACTGGCGCAGGATGTCGGCGAGGTCGAGACCGCGCGTGTGGGCGACCCCGTGCTCGCGGTAGGACGGGAAGACGTAGTCCTGCGGGGACAGTGCGCGACCCGACCCGATCTGCGCGGCCTCCTGGCCGAGCGACTGCGGGAAGAGGCCCAGCTCGCCCTGGCGCTGGAGCGACGTCGACTCGTCGTCGAACCGGCGGGTCAGGACCATGTCGCGGTACAGGCCGCGCAGCGCGTCGGCGTCCAGGTGGGCGACGCGCTCGCGGTAGGCCGCGTTCTCCGGGGTCTCGACCCGGACGCCGGCCGGGGTCAGGAGCTGCAGGAGCTCCGCGTCGACCGGGAGACCGGCCCCGGTGTCGACCTGCGGTTCAGCGGAGGACCCGACCTCGGGATCTGCTGCAACGGCGGTGTTCTGCTGGTTCACACGCTCTCCTTGGGTGCGGCCGGAGGCAGGGGGCCTGGGTCGCTCGGGGGGTCGGTCCTCGGTCGTCTCCGACCGAACCTACGTTACCGTAGCTTACGCAAGCGTAGGCTACGAGTGCGTAGCTTCCTCCGCCATTGGAGGACAAACCTGGCCCGCCCGTCTTTGGAGGTTCCCTCCAACGACCCGAGGCCCTTTCCCCCGTCTCACGGGGCGCAGCGGAGCGGAGCGTTGGCACAATCCGTCAGGTCCGGCGCGCGTCCGGCCGGACGCGCGCTCGCGCGTCGGCCGGACGGTCGGGGGTCTGCCCCCGCGATGTCCGGGGGCCAGGGAGTCAGCCCGGCGGGTACGTGCTGGAGTACCCGGCCTGCGCCCGCAGGGCGTCGCGCTCGCGCGTGACGGGCCACGTCGAGAACGCGAACACCAGGAACATCACGATGTTCAGCAGGGGCACGATCCCGACGAGCACCCACCACCCCGAGTAGCCGGCCTTCCGGATGATCTGGATGTAGGCGATCAGGAAGATGATCGCGACAGCGGCCCAGATGATCAGGGCTGCGGTGCCGAAGAGCCAGCTGTACTCGTCCGGGATCTGGTCGACCGTGGGAGTGTCCATGACGCGAGTCTTCTCTCGGTGGACCCCTCCGGCAACAGGTACCGGCTACCGCCAGCCGGCCGCGACCCGCAGGAACGCCTCGGTCGCCTCCTCCTCGCCCACGCTCACCCGGATGCCCTCGCCCGCGAACGGGCGCACCAGCAGACCCGCGGCCGACGCGCCCACGGCGAGCTCCGCCGTCGGGCCGCCGAGGGGGAACCACACGAAGTTCGCCTGCGTCCCCGGCAGGTCCCACCCCTGGTCGCGCAGACCCTCGACCAGACGCTCGCGCCGCGCGACCAGGTGCTCGACGCGCTCGAGCAGCTCGTCCTTGACCGACAGCGCCGCGAGCGCCGCGCGCTGCGCGACGTGCGAGACGCCGAACGGCGTCGAGACCGCGCGGATGCCCGCCGCGAGCGCCGGCTCGGCGACCGCGTAGCCGACGCGCAGCCCCGCCAGCCCGTAGGCCTTGGACAGCGTGCGCAGCAGCACCACGTTGGGGTGCGCCGCGAGGACCGCGAGGCCGTCGGGAGCCTCGGGGTCGCGCACGAACTCGAGGTAGGCCTCGTCGAGGACCACCAGGACGTCGCCCGGCACGGACGCGAGGAACGCGTCGAGCTCGCCCGCGTGCACCACGGGGCCCGTCGGGTTGTTGGGCGTGCAGACCAGGACCACCCGCGTGCGGTCGCTGATCGCCGCGGCCATCGCTGGCAGGTCGAGGCGACCGTCCCGGGTCACCGGGACGCGCACCGACGTGCCGCCCGCGACCGCGACCGCGATCGGGTACGCCTCGAACGAGCGCCACGGGTAGACGACCTCGTCGCCCGCGTCCACGACGGCCGACAGGATGTGCGCGAGCACGGCCACCGATCCGTTGCCCACGACGACCTGCGCCGCGTCGACGCCCAGGTCGGTCGCGAGGGCCTCGGTCAGGTCGGTCGCGTACATGTCCGGGTAGCGGTTGGTGTCCGCGGCCGCGTCGACGATGGCCGCGACGACCGCGGCGGGCGGGGGGTAGGGGTTCTCGTTGGACGACAGCTTGAACGCGCTCGACCCGGGCGCGAGGCGCGCGCCCGGCACGTAGGCCGGCAGGGCGGCGACGGCGGCACGCAGGGGCACGCGGGGGGCCTGGGACGCTGACGCTGGTGCGGACGTGGGCACGGAGGGCGTGGGGCTGGTCACGCCCTCCAGGATGCCACCCCGCCCAGCAGCCCGACGGCGCCGCTCACCTCGCGGGCCGGGTGCTGCGGGCGACCGGGCGACCGCGTGTGCGGGCGACCTCTCCCAGCGGGCGGTGGCAGGATGACACGCATGAGCTTCGTCATCCGCGTCATCGTCACCGGCATCGCGATCTGGCTCACGAGCCTGTTCATGAGCAGCCACTTCGAGATCGTCGGCTCCGACTCCGTCGGCGGCCAGATCGTGATCGTCCTCGCCGTGGCCCTCATCTACTCGTTGGTCAACGCGATCATCAAGCCGATCGTCCAGGTCATCTCGATCCCGCTCTACATCCTCACGCTGGGTCTGTTCACGCTCGTCGTGAACGCCCTCATGCTGATGCTCACGGCGTGGATCACCGAGCAGACGGACTGGGGCATCCGGATCGAGGGCGGGTTCTGGTGGGCGATGCTCGCCGCGCTCATCATCGGTGTCCTGAACTTCGCGATCTCCGCGGTGGTCGCGCCCAAGTCGCGGGTCTGACCGCGCGCCCGGGCCGAGCGCGGGCCGAGCCCGTCGGCAGGACCCGCCCCGGACCGGCGCCGACCCTGGAGAGGGACACCCATGGGCCTGTGGAGCCACACGGCGGACGGGCTCGTCGTCCTGCCCGACGGGCGCCGTGTCCGCGGTCGCGGCCTGCACGCGGGACCGCCTGACCTGACCGAGGCCCCGGAGCTCGGCCTCTATCTCACCGCGCGGCCGCACGTCGAGGTCGCCTGGGAGTCGCGGTGGATCGGCTGGCCGGACTTCCGCCTCCCCCGCTCGCCGTCGGACGCGGTCGCAGCGCTCCGGGACGCGTTCGAACGCTCGGCCTCGTCGCGGGTGGAGATCGCGTGCGACGGCGGCACGGGCCGCACCGGCACCGCGATGGCGATCCTCGCCCGGCTCGCCGGGATCCCCGGCGACGACGCCGTCGCCTGGGTCCGTGCGCACTACCGCGAGCGGGCGGTCGAGACCCCCTGGCAGCGGCGCTTCGCCGCCGGCGTCGACCTGTCTCGCTGAACCGTCCACGGCGGACCGCCGTCGTGGCCGTGCCTCAGCCACCCCGCGACTCCTCGAGCCCTTCGACGAGAACCCCGACCGCCCCGAGCGGGGTCAGAGCGCGAGCCGCGGCAGCGGGATCGAGCTCGAGCGCCCCGCGGAAGTAGCGTGCCTCGACGCGTTGCCCCGACACGGCCTCGTCGATCGCGGCGAGGTTGTCGGTGAGCCCCGGCTGGCCGACCTCGCGCGCCCGGCCCAGGACCGCGACGTGGAACGGGACGCCGTGCGGCACCTTCCCCCCGGTACCAGGTGCCCCCTGGGCCTCCAGGTCCGCGCGGACGGTAACGCGGTCCCGGCCGACGGGGTTGTCAGTGCCGTCGAGCTGGGAGACGCCCTCCTGCTCGATCTCGACGTGCGTGCCCCGCACGCCCGCAGGCAGGCTCGCCCCGCCCACGGGCGCACCGGCGGTCAGGACGTGCCGGACGTCGTAGCGGGCGGCACCCCCCGGAGCCCCGGTGGTGCCCGCCCCCGCGGCGGCATCCGTCGCCGCGGTCGCGACGGCCATCGCGACCATGCCTCCCTGCGAGTGCCCCACGATCACGACCTCCTCCCCGGCAGGGATCTCGGCCTGCCGCATGGCCTCGAGGACGAACGCCGTGCTGTCCGCGTCGGCGCCCTGCACCAGGTCGAAGTTCGAGGTCATGCTGAACGGGGTGGTCGAGCTCCCCAGCTGTGTGCCCGGCACCGTCACGACCCAGGTCGCACGGTCGTCCGCCCCGACGTACTTCTCGACCGACACGACCGAGTCGGGGAGGTCGTTGCCCTTGCCGTAGACCACGTCGATCCCCGACAGCAGCGCCTCGGCGCTGTGCGCCACCGGTTTGGTGAACCCCGCGGGCAGGGCGTCGCCCTGCAGCTCGGTCGTCGTGACGTCCCGGGCGAACAACCCCCGGTACGACTGCGACACCCCGCGCAGCACCCCCGCGGCCTGGCCCACGCTCGACGTCCCCGCCAGGCCCGCCCAAGGCACCTGCCTGACGATGCCCACGCTCGATCCCCGGACGGCCTCGTCGTGGTAGGCGCCGGAGCCCGTGAGGAGCCGCGAGAGCTGGATCCCGTGACCCGTCGCCACGCCCTTCACGACGTCCACGACCCCCATGCCCATCACGACCCCGATCCCCACCCCGGGCACGCTCGCGAGCCACGAGACCACGGCCTCGGCACCGGACTCGCCCTCCTCGTAGATCCCGGCGGCCTTCCGGAGGCGGTCGATCAGGCCCTGGAGAATCCCCTCGGCCGACACGAGCGCATCGGTCAGAGCCACGATCTCCTCGAACAGCACCGCGCGGGCCGCGACGACCTCCGCCGGCACCGGCACCCAGGAGCCGGGCACCCCTCCGAGCGAGGGCGCACCGGGGTAGCAGGCCGCAGCCCCGTCGACCCAGCGGACCGACGACGACGGTCCGGCGAGCGACCCGCTGACCAGGCCGTGCGCGCGGCGCGCCTCGACGAGCGCGGCATCGACGCGCTGCACGGCCAGCCCGACCACGAGCGCGGCCGCGACCAGGTCGGCCGTCTCCACGAACGTGACGCCTCCCGAGACCACGATCCCCGCGGTCGGGTCGGACGTCCCGCTCATCGCAGGCTCGCCTCGGCGTTCGCGGTCTCGAGGGTCCGGACGTACCTCGTGGCCGCTCCCACGGCCCCGTCCGCGACCCAGTCCACGCGGTGCAGCTCGCGGACGGTCTCCTCGACGACGGCCCGATACCCCTCCGAGGCGTCGCCCCGCCAGGCGATCGCTGCGCTCTGGTTCACGAGGGGGATCGCTGCGGCCGCCTGAGCGGCCGCCTGCTGCAGCTCGGGCCGTGGATCGACCACCTCGAGGGCAGGAGACCAGGCGGACGTGGCACCGGGGAGAGGGGCGGGGGTCGACATGCGCACGACCGTAGGGTCGTCCCCGGGCGCTCCGTCCGGCCGTCAGGCCCGGCTGTGGAGAAGCGTCGTCAGCGCCGGGCCTGTGCACGGCCAGGTGGCCTCGCTGCCGGTGTCTGCCCTCCCGCCGCCCGACCGCGAGACGCCCGCTCCGCCGTCGGGCACCCGTGGGAGAATGGCGACATGCCTACGGACTCCGCCGACTCCGCCGCGCCTGTGACCACCCCCCAGCGCGCCCCGCTCGCCGACATCACCCCTCCCATCGCCCTGGGCCCGCTCGACGGGCGCTACCGCGGCGCCGTCGCGCCCCTGGTCGACCACCTGAGCGAGGCCGCGCTCAACCGCGAGCGCCTCCACGTCGAGGTCGAGTGGCTCATCGCCCTCACCGAAGGCCCCGTGGTCCCGGGCGCGCCCACGCTGAGCGACGCCGAGAAGGCGTACCTGCGCTCGATCGTCACGGACTTCGACGCAGCGGGCATCGCCGAGCTCGGCGAGATCGAGCGCGTCACGGTGCACGACGTCAAGGCGATCGAGTACTACATCAAGCGTCGCCTCGAGGCCGCCCCGAGCGTCCTGGGCGAGGGCACGGTCCTGCCGTCGGCGGGCGAGCTGGTGCACTTCGCGTGCACGAGCGAGGACATCAACAACCTGTCGTACGCGCTCATGGTGCAGGGCGCGGTGCGCGACGTGTGGCTGCCCGCCGCGACGGCCCTCGCGGACCAGCTCGCGGACATGGCGCGCGAGCACGCGGCCGTCCCGCTGCTGAGCCGCACGCACGGCCAGCCCGCGACGCCGTCGACGCTCGGCAAGGAGCTCGCCGTGCTCGCGCACCGCCTGCGCCGCCAGCTGCGCCGCATCGAGGGCGCCGAGTACCTCGGCAAGCTCAACGGCGCGACGGGCACCTACGGCGCGCACACGGTCGCGGTCCCCGGCGTCGACTGGCCCGCGGTCTCGAGGTCCTTCGTCGAGAGCCTCGGCCTCACGTGGAACCCGCTCACGACGCAGATCGAGTCGCACGACTGGCAGGCCGAGCTCTACAGCGACATGGCCCGCTTCAACCGCATCCTCCACAACCTCAGCACCGACGTGTGGACGTACATCTCGCTCGGCTTCTTCAAGCAGATCCCGGTGCCGGGTGCGACGGGGTCCTCGACCATGCCGCACAAGGTCAACCCGATCCGCTTCGAGAACGCCGAGGCGAACCTCGAGATCTCCTCGGCGCTGCTCGACACGCTCGCCTCGACGCTCGTGACCTCGCGCCTCCAGCGCGACCTCACGGACTCGACGACGCAGCGCAACATCGGCCCCGCGTTCGGCCACTCGCTGCTCGCGGTGGACAACGTCTCGCGCGGGCTGCGCGCCCTCGCGGTCAACGCGGACCTGCTCGCCGCGGACCTCGACGCCAACTGGGAGGTGCTCGGCGAGCCCATCCAGTCGGCCATGCGCGCGGCCTCGGTCGCGGGCGTGCCCGGCATGGAGAACCCGTACGAGCGCCTCAAGGACCTCACGCGCGGGCATCGGCTCACGGGCGAGGAGATGCGGGAGTTCGTCCAAGGCCTCGGCCTGCCCGACGACGTCACGCGCCGCCTCACCGACCTCACCCCGGGCACGTACACGGGCATCGCGGAGCAGCTCGTGGGCGAGTACCTGGACTGAGTCCGGGTTCGCTCGGGCTGCCGAGAACGAGGTTGCGGTCGCTATCCGTCGGATAGCGACCGCAACCTCGTTCTCGGCACCTCACAGGCGTGCGGCGAACGGGACCTAAACGATTCACCCACTGCCCGGAGCCCGGACCCCCGACCTAACCTCGAGCCGTCCGACGCCGCCCCCGGCAGCGCGTCCGGACGGCGGACGGCGACGAGGCCGGCCGTCCCGCACGGCGAGGAACGGTGGACCATGCCAGACCCCAGAACACGCACCGCACTGACCGCCTCCGTGGTCGCCGTCGGGCTGGTCGTGGCTGCCGCAGGCGCGGTCACGGCCGCGCAGGCCGCGCCCACGAACGGGTGCCGCGTCGACTACGCCGTCTCGAGCCAGTGGACCGGCGGATTCCAAGGAACGGTCGACGTCACCAACCTCGGCTCGCCCGTCAGCTCCTGGGAGCTGGCCTGGACCTTCGCCGACGGCCAACAGGTGTCCCAGGCATGGAACGGCACCGCGCAGCAGACCGGCAGCTCGGTCGTGGTCCGCAACGTGGCCCACAACGGGGCGCTCGCGACCGGGGCCAGCGCGTCGTTCGGCTTCATCGGGTCATGGCAGGGCGCAAACTCCGTCCCGGTGTCGTTCTCGCTCGGGGGCACGGTGTGCACGGGGAAGGTCACGCCGACGACAGAACCCACGCAGGAGCCGACGCCGACGCCGTCTGCCCTCTACGTCGACACCACGACCCAGGCGTACACCGCCTGGAGCACGTCCTCCGGCACCACGCGGACCCTGCTGGAGAAGATCGCCCTGACCCCTCAGTCGTACTGGGTGGGGAACTGGGACGACGCCGCGCACGCCCGCGACGAGGTCGCGGACTACACGGGTCGCGCCGTGGCTGCGGGCCGCACGCCCCTGCTGACGGTCTACGCGATCCCCGGACGCGACTGCGGCAACCACTCCGCAGGGGGTGTCGGCACGAGCGAGTACGCGCGCTGGATCGACACCGTCGCGGCGGGGATCCAGGGCGAACCCTGGGTGGTCCTCGAGCCCGACGCCCTCGCCCAGCTCGGCGACTGCTCCGGGCAGGGAGACAGGGTCGGCTACCTGCACTATGCGGCACAGGTGCTCAGCGAGGCCGGCGCGCACGTCTACATCGATGCCGGGCACTCGGCCTGGTTGAGTGCCGGCGAGGTGGCTTCCCGGCTCCAGCAGGTCGGCTTCGATCATGCCGAGGGGTTCGCGCTCAACACCTCGAACTACCGGACCACGGCCGAGTCACGCGCCTACGGCGAGCAGGTGTCGGCGCTCGTCGGTGGCAAGCCGTTCGTGATCGACACGTCGCGCAACGGCAACGGGTCGAACGGCGAGTGGTGCAACCCGCGCGGCCGTGCCCTCGGCGAGCGACCACGGCTCGTCGACGACGGCACGCACCTGGCCGCGCTCCTGTGGGTCAAGCTGCCGGGCGAGAGCGACGGCGCCTGCAACGGTGGGCCCGCCGCCGGGGCGTGGTGGCAGGACGTCGCGCTGGAGCTCGCGGCCAACGCGCGGTGGTGACGATCGGCGCTGCCGAGAAGTGAGTAGATGCCCCCGATTCGCTCGGATCAGGGGCATCTACTCACTTCTCGGCATGACCGGGAGGCGCTGCGGGCAGCCTCAGGACGGGGTCAGGTCACCGCGCGACCCGGAGACCCCGGTCGTGGCACCCAGGAGCTCGCGGTGCGCCGCCTGCGCCCCGGCGAAGCGCCGACACTCCGGCGGCGGACTCCTCGGTCGTCAGCAGGCACGAGCAGCCTCGAGAACGAGGTTGCGGTCACGATCTGCCCCCTGGCGACCGCAACCTCGTTCTCGGCCGAGCAGGAGCCGCCGCGCGACACCTCGACCATGGCGCAATCCTTCACAATGAGTAAGAACTGTGAAATTCTCTTCCATGCATCTGACCCGTACCAACGGAGGCATGGACATGACGCACCACCCGAGCGACCCCATCGCGGTCGCCCCCGCTCCCACCACCCCCTCGCCCGAGGTCACCGGCCTCGGCCGGCGGGGCTTCCTCACGCTCGCGACCGCCGGCGTCGCGGCCAGCACGCTGAGCGTGACGATCGGCTCCTTCTCCCCCGCTGCAGCCGCGACCGCACCCGTCCCTGCGACGGGAGCGGCGCCGTCGGGCCCTGTGCCGCGCAAGCGCGAGCTGCGCGCCATGTGGATCTCGAGCGTCGTCAACATCGACTGGCCCTCGGCCGCCGGGCTCAGCGCCGAGCAGCAGAAGGCCGAGTACCTGCACTGGCTCGACGTCGCCCAGCAGTACCGGCTCAACGCCGTGTTCGTGCAGGTCAGGCCCACGGCCGACGCGTTCTGGCCCAGCCCCTACGAGCCGTGGTCGCAGTACCTGACCGGCACCCAGGGCAAGGACCCCGGCTACGACCCGCTCGCGTTCGTCGTCGAGGAGTCGCACAGGCGCAACATCGAGATCCACGCCTGGTACAACCCGTACCGCGTCTCGATGCAGGCGGACCCCGCCCAGCTCGTCCCCGAGCACCCTGCCCGCCAGCACCCCGAGTGGGTGTGGGCCTACGGCGGCAAGCTCTACTTCGACCCGGGCATCCCCGAGGCCCAGGAGCACATCCAGCGCGCGATCCTGCACTCGGTCGAGAACTACGACCTCGACGGCGTGCACTTCGACGACTACTTCTACCCCTACGCGGTCGCGGGGCAGACCATCCCCGACGCGCACACCTACGCGACGCACGGCGCGGGCTTCGCGACCGTCGAGGACTGGCGCCGCCACAACGTCGACACGTTCGTGCAGTCCATCTCGCAGCGCATCAAGGCGACCAAGCCATGGGTCAAGTTCGGGATCAGCCCGTTCGGGATCTGGCGCAACGCCACGACCGACCCGCGCGGCTCGGCCACGAGCGGCTCGCAGTCCTACGACATGCAGTTCGCCGACACGCGCAAGTGGGTCACCGAGGGCTGGCTCGACTACATCAACCCGCAGATCTACTGGCAGATCGGGCTCGCCGTCGCGGACTACGCGCAGCTCGTGCCGTGGTGGGCCGAGGTCGCGGCGCAGTCCGGCACGCAGCTCTTCGTGGGCGAGGCGCTCTACAAGGTCACGTCGGGCGTCTTCACCGACCCTGCCGAGATGTCGAACCACCTGACCTTCACGCAGCAGGTCGACGCCGAGGTCGCGCCCGTGCTGGGCAACGTCTACTTCTCGGCCAAGCACGTCCCCGCCGACCCGCAGGGCTCCATGACCCGGGTGCTCGAGGACCACTACCGGCACCCCGCGCTCGTGCCCGCGATGCCCCGGCTCGGGGTCTCACCGCTGCGCGTCCCGGTCCTCGCCAACGCCCGGCGGGTCCCCGAGGGCGTCCGGCTGCACTGGAACGACACGGGCCCTCGCAGGACCCGGGCCACGGCCTTCGCGATCTACCGGGTCGAGGGCGACGCCCGCCGCATCGACATCGAGGACGCCGCCAACCTCGTCGCGACCGTCCGCACCTCTGGGCACGTCGTGCAGGACTGGGTGGACGAGACCGCGCTCACCGGACGCCGCTACACCTACGTGGTCACGGCGCTCGACCGGCTGTGGAACGAGTCGCGCCCCAGCGAGGCGCGCCGGTCCGCCTGACCTCTCCCTCCGGGCTCCAGCCCGCCGAGAAGTGAGCAGGTGCCCCTGATCCCGTCGGATCAGGGGCACCTGCTCACTTCTCGGCACGACACCGGTGGCGAGGCAGCGCTGCCGGGGCCACGACGCCCGACCCCTAGGATGATGCCGCTGCGCGGTGCAGCGATCTCGACCAGGGGGAAGATCTTGACGTTCTACGGCGCAGATGTCGCTGCACTCCGTGACCTAGCCACCACGTTCGACGCCGGGGCCGAAGAGCTCGACGGCTCGCGGACGGGCCTCCGCGGCAAGCTGGGATCCGTCCCGTGGCACGGCCCTGGCGCCGAGAAGTACCGGGCCGACTGGCAGCACCAGCTCGAACCCGCGCTCACCAGGACGTCGACCTCGCTCCGCGAGGCGGCACGGCGCCTGCGCGCCAACGCCGACGACCAGGAGCGCACGAGCAGCGCCGACGGGGGTGGCACCTCGAGCGGGCGCCCAGGCTCCACCGCGCCGACCACGCCGACGACCGGGTCGGCGCAGGGGTCCGCGCCCGGCCGGCCCGGCTTCTCGTTCTCGCTGGAAGGCGAGAACGCGCAGGACGACGCCGTCCGCAACCCCGACGGGTCGATCAGGACACCCGCCACGATCACCAACACCACGAGCGGCTCGTTCGACGCGTCGTACGACCCCGAGACGGGCACGACGACCGTCGGTGCGGGCGGCGGTCTCTCGTCGGCGCTCGCGGTCAAGGGCGCGACTCTCGAGTTCGGCGCTTCAGCGGCGGCCGAGATCACCCGAACGATGCACTCCGAGGACGGCTTCACGACCTACGCCGGCTCCCAGAAGGGGTCGCTCACGGTCTCCGGCGGGGCCGAGATCGAGCACGTCGGCGCCTCGGTCTCCTACGGGAACGGGTACGAGATGGCCTTCGAGACCACGGTCCCCGACGCCGTCGCCGGCGATCCCGCGTTCGATCCGCGCGGCGTCTCCCCGACCGACCCCCGGAGCATCCCGGTCGGCGGCAGCGTGACGCTCGACAGCAAGAACTTCACGAGCTCCGACTTCGCGGGCTCGTTCGAGATCTTCGCCTACGAGGAGTCGATCGGGACCTCGGAGGGGATGAGCAAGGCGGTCGAGCGGCTGGACGAGAACCACGTCCGCGTCACGACCGGCCCGACGAGCAGCCTCGACCGCTCGGGGGCCGTGGGGCTCGACCTCGACGTCCTCAAGGCCATGGTGGGCAGCACCGGCTCCCACGAGACCGGCGCGATGCAGACCGCGGTGCTCGACGTCTCGACCCCCGAGGGGTCCGCTGCCTACGCGCGCTACCTCGCGGGCGGTGAGCTCCCGTCGCAGGACGGTCCAGGCGTCTCCGAGTCGGCCCTGGTCTCCCGCTGGAACGGGACGAGCGGATCGACCGCGGAGCTCACCCTGTTCGGTCACGAGATGTCGAAGGAGCACGTCGCGTCGGTCGGTGACAGCGTCGCGGTGACCCGACCCGACGGCTCGGTCTCGTGGTCCGGGCAGGTGGCGTTCGACGACGACTCGCGACGCATGGAGTACGAGCGTGCGATGGACGCGAACGGGGTCGAGGACCTGTCCGCCTCACGTCTCACGGTGTCGATCGACCTCGACAAGGACACCGCGGGGATCATCAACAACGGGTACCTCGACGCCGCCGGGGGCCGCGCAGAAGCCGGCCAGACGCTGCAGATCACGCTCGACGGCCACGACGAGCGCGCCCTGGCGGACCAGGCCTTCGGCAAGCTCATGACGGGCTCCAACGGCGCCACCCAGGTCGTCGACATGAACGACCCGCTCGCCTCGATCGTCATGGACGGGGCGTACGGCCAGGACCCCACCCGCAAGCCCTACGACGCCGTCGTCGGCGGCCTCCTGGGGCAGACGACCGACAACAGCGTGGTCCTCGACCACCTGTCGAGGATCAGCGACGACGGACGGCTGCCCGGGACCGTGCGCGTCGTCGGCTGACCCGCGTCGGGGCCCCACCTGGGGACTCCTCCCCATGTCGCGATCCGGCGCGGTCACGTAGCGTGTCCTCGTCCAGGACTCCCTGCCGGTTGAAAGAGGTTCGCCCGTGGTCATGTACGGCGCCGACGTCGCAGCACTGCGCGACCTCGCCACGAGCCTCGACGGCGGGGCCGGCGTCCTCGACCAGGCGCGCTCGAAGGTCCGCGGCTCGTTCCACTCGGTGCCCTGGTACGGACCCGACGCGGAGCAGGAGCGCGGCCAGTGGGACGGCCGGCTCGAGCCCCTGCTGACGCAGACCGCCCAGTCCTTGCGCGACGCGGCGACGACCCTTCGGCGCAACGCCGACGACCAGGAGAGCACGAGCGCGGCGGACACCGGGTCGTCGCCGCGTCGCGCAAGGACTGGGCGGTCTGCGTCAGCAGGGGCT
>NZ_MAQA01000009.1 GCF_001692445.1 Oerskovia enterophila
CACCAGCACCCCCACGTCCCCGGCCCCCCTCGACCAGTCGTCAGAAGCACACCGGGCCATACCCCGGCCCAGCTCTGACAACCCATCCCCCACAGAAGGCAGGAACCTCCCGTGATCCGTCCCCGCCGCCTGCGCTCGACCCCGCAGATGCGCCGGCTCGTCGCCGAGACCCGGCTGCACGCCGCCGACCTCGTGCTCCCCCTGTTCATCAAGGAGGGCCTGACGGCGCCCAAGCCGCTCGGGTCCATGCCGGGCATCGTGCAGCACACCGAGGCGAGCCTCGCCGAGGCCGTCGCACAGGCCACCGCGGCCGGGGTCGGCGGCGTCATGCTGTTCGGCATCCCCGAGCACCGCGACGCGACCGGCTCGCAGGCCGACGCCCCCGACGGGATCCTCAACCGGGCCGTCCGCATCGCGCGCGACGCCGCCCGGGACGCCGCCGCGGGCACGGGCCGACCGGGACCGGTCGTCATGGCCGACCTGTGCCTCGACGAGTTCACCGACCACGGGCACTGCGGGGTCCTGACGACCGGCCCGGACGGCGACCTGGTCGTGGACAACGACGCGACCCTCGTCCGCTACGCCTCGATGGCCCGCGCGCTCGCCGAGGCGGGCGCGGAGGTCGTGGCGCCGTCGGGCATGATGGACGGCCAGGTCGCCGTGATCCGCGAGGCCCTCGACGACGCCGGGCACGCGGGCGTGAGCATCCTGGCGTACAGCGCCAAGTACGCGAGCGCGTTCTACGGTCCGTTCCGCGAGGCCGTCGACTCGACGCTCCAGGGCGACCGCCGCACCTACCAGATGGACTCCGCGAACTTCCGCCAGGGCCTGCGCGAGGCCGACCTCGACCTGGCCGAGGGCGCCGACATGGTCATGGTCAAGCCCGCGGGCTCGTACCTCGACGTGCTCGCGGCCGTGGCCGAGCGCAGCGACGTCCCCGTCGCCGCCTACCAGGTCTCGGGCGAGTACGCGATGATCGAGGCCGCGGCCGCGAACGGCTGGATCGACCGGCGCGGCGCCGTCCTGGAGTCCGTGCTCGGCATCAAGCGCGCGGGCGCCGACATCATCCTGACCTACTGGGCCCTCGAGATCGCAGAATGGATTCGGTGACACCGATGACGATCCACCCCGCCGGCTCCCCGGCGCACGCGACCACCCTCCACGACAACCACGAGGCGTTCGTGCGCGCCCAGGGCGCGATCCCCGGCGGCGTGAACTCGCCCGTGCGGGCCTACGGCTCGGTCGGCGGCGACCCGCGGTTCATCGCGAGCGCGCGTGGCGCGTACGTCACCGACGTCACGGGCCGCGAGTACGTGGACCTCGTGTGCTCGTGGGGTCCCGCGCTCCTGGGCCACGCGCACCCAGCAGTCGTCGCGGCCGTGCAGGACGCCGCTGCGCGCGGACTGTCGTTCGGCGCCCCGACGCTGGGCGAGGTCGACCTCGCGGAGGAGGTCCGCCGTCGGGTCCCCGCCGCCGAGCGCGTCCGCCTGGTCTCGACGGGCACCGAGGCGACCATGACCGCGGTGCGCCTCGCGCGCGGCTTCACGGGCCGCAACCTGATCATCAAGTTCGCGGGCTGCTACCACGGGCACGTCGACTCGCTGCTCGCCGAGGCGGGATCGGGCGTCGCGACGCTCGCGCTGCCCGGCTCGGCCGGCGTGACCGAGGCCAGCGCGGCCGAGACCCTCGTGCTGCCCTACAACGACCTCGACGCCGTCGAGCGCGCGTTCACCGAGCGCGGCTCGGAGATCGCCGCGGTCATCACCGAGGCAGCCCCGGCGAACATGGGGATCGTCCCGCCGGCCCCCGGCTACAACGAGGGCCTGCGCCGCATCACGTCCGCGCACGGCGCGCTGCTGATCCTCGACGAGGTCCTCACGGGCTTCCGCGTGGGTCCGAGCGGCTGGTGGGGCCTGGAGTCGGGCATGGTCGCGGGCGCCCTCCCCGAGTACACACCCGACCTCTTCACGTTCGGCAAGGTCATCGGCGGCGGCATGCCCGTCGCGGCACTGGGCGGACCGGCCTCGATCATGGACCAGCTCGCGCCGCTCGGCCCGGTCTACCAGGCGGGCACGCTCTCGGGGAACCCGGTCGCGGTCGCGGCGGGCCTCGCGACGCTGCGCCTGGCCGACGCCGCCGCGTACGCGCGCGTCGACCACGTCGCGCAGGTCGTGGGGGACGCCGCGAGCGCGGCCCTCGCTGCCGAGGGTGTCGCGCACCGCCTGCAGCGCTCGGGCAACCTGTTCTCGATCATGTTCGGCGACTTCGCCGCCGCGGCCGGGGTCCGCAACTACGCCCAGGCGCAGGCCCAGGACGCGTTCCGCTACAAGGCGTTCTTCCACGCGATGCTCGACGCCGGGGTCAACCTGCCGCCGTCGGTCTTCGAGGCGTGGTTCGTGTCGTCGGCGCACGACGACGCCGCGGTCGAGCGCATCCTCGCAGCGCTCCCGGACGGAGCGAAGGCCGCGGCGCGAGCCACGGCCTGAGCCCTGCACACCCGGCCCGGGCGCGGGGTGAGGGGGCCTGGTGGGTGAGCGGCGCCGTCGGGCACCTTCCTCCGTGCCCGACGGCGCCGCTCACCTCACGCCCTGCCGCGCCGTGGTGCACGGCGCGGCAGGCGGCCCCGCCGGTCGAGGGGCGCTCGACCGACGCTGGCCGGTCAGTAGGTGACCTGACCGGCCTTCTTGCCGAGGCTGCGGATCTGGAAGCCGAACGCGATGAGCGAGATGCCCCACACGAGGGCCACGATCGCGAGGATCCAGACGATCGACACGACACCCGCGCCGACGTTGAAGAGCACGAGCAGACCGAACACGAGCGACAGCAGGCCCGCGAAGACTCCCCAGCCCCAGCCGCTGCCGGGGACCTTGCGCAGCTCGATGCTCGCGATCGCCTGGAAGATCCCGAGGACCACGGCCCACAGACCCACGATCCACACGAGGACCTCGGCGGTCTTGCCGGGCCACACGAGCAGCACGATGCCGACCGCGACGCTCACGAGGCCGACCGTGACGAGCGCTGCGGTGCCGCCGGTCCCCCGGCGACGGATGCCCTCGACGATCTCGAACAGGCCGTCGACGAGCGTGAAGATCGCGACGATCCAGATGAAGACGACGGCCGTGATCTCCGGCCACGCGAGCGCGACGATGCCGAAGAGGATCGCGATCACGCCGCGGATCACGGGCCAGTACCAGACTTGCTTGGCGGCGGAGGAGAAGGCTGTGAGGATCGGGTCCTGCGTTGTCATGGTGGGCTCCTGACGTCGGGTCGAGTCCCGCCAGGAACGCTGGAGCACCGTCCGTGCGGGCTGTTCGGTTCTCATCGAACACCCGAAACGGCACGATGTCGTGGCGAACGTCGCATTCGTCGCAGAGGGCGGGCTGCGCGTGCGCGGCCGGGGGGGCACGGGCTGCCTGCGCGGGACCTTCGGCCCCTTGACAAGGGGATACCCCTCCCGGGTACCTTGGAGGGTGGTACCCAGTAGGGGTATCTGCGAGAGCGAACACGGAGGCCCCGCATGAGCGACACGACCACCCAGCACCCGGTCGAGCCGGGTCTTGCCCCTGCCCACACCGGCCCGCACGGATACGCCTCCGACAAGGAGGCCTACCTCAAGCGCATGCGCCGCATCGAGGGTCAGGTCCGCGGGATCGCCCGCATGATCGACGAGGACGTCTACTGCATCGACATCCTCACCCAGGTCTCCGCGGTGACCAAGGCCCTCCAGGCGGTGTCCATCGGACTCGTCGAGGACCACCTCGGCCACTGCGTCGTCGACGCCGCCCGGTCCTCCGAGGCCGAGGGCGCCGCCAAGGTCCGCGAGGCGTCCGAGGCCATCGCCCGACTCGTCCGCAGCTGACACCCACCCCCTCTCAAGGAGCACCCATGAGCACCGTCACCACCCTCGGCGTCACCGGCATGACCTGTGGCAACTGCGTCTCGCACGTGACCAAGGACGTCGGCGCGGTCGCCGGCGTCGAGAACATCAGCGTGGACCTGAACGTCGGCGGGGCCTCCGAGGTCACCGTGTTCTCGGACGACCCGCTCGACGAGGCCGCGCTGCGCGAGGCCGTGGACGAGGCCGGCTACGAGGTCACGAGCTACGAGGTCCAGCTCGACGCCCAGGCTGCGCAGTCGGCCGAGCAGGCCGCGGACCGCAAGGCGCACAACTGCGGCTGCGGCTGCGGCACGGACTCCGCGGCGGACGCGGCCCCGGCCGTGAAGACGTACGACCTCCAGGTCCCCCAGGCCTGACGCTCCCGGTCGCGACGGATCAGTTGTCAGAACCACGCCGGTCCATGCACCGGCCACGTTCTGACAACTGATCCGCGCAGTGGGCTTCAGCGCCCGTGAGGCCCCAGCCCCACGCACGCCCTGACCGCTCGACCCGCCCGACGACGGAGCACCGGCCGGGCGCCCGGCCCACGCTCCGCCGTCGGGCACCGCTCCACCCGCATGCCGCGTGCCGACGCCTCGGCCACGCCGCCCGCTGGACCGACGGTCGCACACCGTGACCCGCGACAGCTCGTGGAGCGCCCCCACCGTCCTCCGCCCGCGAACAGCGGGCCCGCGACGGAGAACCCCACCCGGCGAGACCCGCCGGACGCATCACCGGACCTCCCAGGAGCAACCATGACCACCCCCACCGGCCTGACCGCTGGCCCCACGTTCGTCGAGGTCGACCTCGCGATCGAGGGCATGACGTGCGCGTCGTGCGTCGCGCGCGTCGAGAAGCGGCTCAACCGCGTCGACGGCGCCCAGGCCACCGTGAACCTGCCGCTCGAGAGCGCGCACGTCGTGCTGCCCGACGGCGTGACCGACGCCGAGCTCGTCGCAGCGGTCGAGAAGGCGGGCTACCAGGCGCGGGTCACGGGACGGCGCGTCGCCGCGTCAGCGGTTGCCGCGAAGGCGGCTGCTGCGGCGCCCGTCGCTGAGCCTGTGGCGCCCACCGGCGGCGTGGTGACGGGCGCTCGTGCTGCCGGGGCCGGGGTTGGTGTCGGCGTCGCGACTCCCGCAGCCGGGACCTCGACGCCCGCCGCGGCCGAGTCCGCACCGGCGAGCCCCTCGGTTCGCCCGATGTCCGACGCGGCCCCGGCCGCGACCGACACCTCGGCCCCCACGCGCGACCGCGGCGCCGACCTCGCCCGACGACTCAAGGTCGCCGCGGTCCTCACGCTGCCCGTCGTGCTGCTGTCGATGATCCCGGCGCTGCAGTTCCCGGGCTGGCAGTGGGTCGTCACGGCCCTCGCGCTGCCGGTCGTGACGTGGGGCGCGTGGCCCTTCCACACCGCTGCCTTCCGTGCGGCCCGCCACGGCGCCTCGACCATGGACACGCTCGTGTCGATCGGCGTGATCGCCGCGACCCTGTGGTCGCTGTGGGCGCTGCTGCTGGGCGGCGCGGGAGAGATCGGCATGCAGATGCAGGTCTCGCTGCTGCCGTCGCGGGAGCATGCCGCGATGCCCGAGCTCTACTTCGAGGTCGCGGCCGTCGTCACGACGTTCCTCCTCGCGGGCCGCTGGTCCGAGCACCGCTCGCGCCGCAAGGCCGGCGACGCGCTGCGCTCGCTCCTCGCGATGGGCGCCAAGGACGCCGAGCGCGTCACGACCGGGCCCGACGGTCAGCGCGTGACCGAGCGCGTGCCCGTCACCGCCCTGCGCGAGGGCGACCTGTTCACGGTCCGCCCGGGCGAGAAGATCGCGACCGACGGCGTCGTGGTCGAGGGCAGCTCCGCCGTCGACACCTCTCTCCTGACGGGCGAGCCCGTGCCCGTCGACGTGACGCCGGGCGACGACGTCACCGGCGCGACCGTCAACACCTCGGGCCACCTGCTCGTCCGTGCGACGCGCGTCGGCGAGGAGACGACGCTCGCGCAGATCGGTCGCCTCGTGAGCCAGGCGCAGACGGGCAAGGCTCCCGTGCAGCGCCTCGCGGACCGGATCTCGGCCGTGTTCGTGCCGATCGTCCTCGTCCTGGCCGTGCTCACCCTGGGTGGCTGGCTGCTCGCGGGGGCGAGCACGCAGTTCGCGTTCACGGCGGCCGTGGCCGTGCTCATCATCGCGTGCCCGTGCGCCCTGGGGCTCGCGACGCCGACGGCCCTGCTCGTCGGGACGGGCCGCGGCGCGCAGCTCGGCATCCTCATCAAGGGCCCCGAGGTCCTCGAGTCCACGCGCCGCGTCGAGGTGATCGTGCTCGACAAGACCGGCACCGTGACGCAGGGGCGCATGGCCCTCGAGCGTGTGGTCACGCGCGACGGCGAGCTCGACCTGTCGTCGGAGCCGGCGCGGGCTGCTGCTGGTTCGTCGAGCGAGGGACCCGACGGCGCCGCTCACCACGCCCTGCGCCTCGCCGGCGCTGTCGAAGGGTTGAGCGAGCACCCGATCGCGCAGGCCGTCGCGGCTGCCGCGGCGCGGGTCGCGGGGGTCGGACCGGGGTCGGCTGCTCCTGAGGTGCCTGCCGGTGCTGGCGGCACCGTCGCAGAGCAGGTCGGGACAGCGGCTCTCGCGGCCTCCCCCGATCAGGTGTCAGAAGTACACCGGGCTATCCCCCGGCCCAGCTCTGACAACTCGTCCGTGGCGGGGGTCGAGACCGGGGGTGTCGAGACCGGGGCCGACGGCGTCGTGATCGGCTCCGCGCAGGTCTTCGACTTCGTGAGCTCTCCCGGTGGCGGGGTCAGCGGCCTGGTCCGCACCGCGCACTCGGGCCTGTCCCCCGCGGGAGCGCTCAACGCGCAGCGGGTCCTGGTCGGACGCCCGTCGTGGCTCGCCGAGCAGGGCATCACGTTCGACGCCTCGGAGCCCTCGAGCCCCGAGGACGAGGCTCGCCCCGGCACCGCGGGGACCGACCTGCGCCGCGCGTTCGACGAGGCCGAGTCCACGGGCGCGACCGCCGTCGTCGTCGCCTGGAACGGCACCGCCCAGGGCGTCCTGGTCCTGCGCGACCCGGTCAAGGAGACCTCGGCCCAGGCCGTGGCCGAGCTCCGCGAGCTGGGCCTGCGCCCCCTCCTCCTCACGGGCGACAACGCGGGCGCGGCGCGGGTCGCCGCCCGGCAGGTCGGCATCGCGGAGGAGGACGTGATCGCGCAGGTCCTGCCGCAGGACAAGGTCGACGTCGTCGCACGCCTGCGCGCCGAAGGTCGGGTCGTCGCGATGGTCGGGGACGGCGTGAACGACGCCGCAGCACTGGCCGGCGCTGACCTGGGGCTGGCCATGGGCACGGGCACCGACGTCGCGATCGAGGCGAGCGACATCACGCTGGTCCGCGGCGACCTGCGCTCGGCCGCGACGGCGATCCGGCTCTCGCGCCAGACGTTGCGCATCATCAAGCAGAACCTCTTCTGGGCCTTCGCCTACAACGTGGCGGCGATCCCGCTCGCGGCGGCGGGCCTGCTCAACCCGATGATCGCGGGGGCGGCGATGGCCATGAGCTCGGTGCTCGTCGTCGGGAACTCGCTGCGGCTGCGCTCGGCGGGCTGAGCACGGGCCTGCGCGGGCGGGGTTCTGCGCGGGCGGGGTTTGCCGGGGTGCCGAGAACGAGGTTCCGCGCAGTCGAGAACGGGGTTGCGGTCGCTATCCACCGGATAACGACCGCAACCCCGTTCTCGGCACCTGGAGAGGGCTCGACGGTGCCGGTCAGGACTACGACGCCCAGCCGGCCGCGATCGTCGCGACCGCCCCCACCATGAAGACTGCCGTGCAGGAGCCCCCGACGATCCGGGCGACCCGCATCGCCGGAGGCGTCGGGCCCTCCCCCGGGTCCAGGAGCCCCAGGCGCGCAGGACCGGCGAAGGAGGGGCGGACGGGGACGTGGAACTGGCGGACGTCGTCGTCGGTCAGTGCCGGCGGGGGCTCGTGCGCGAGCGCCGCCGCGGTCCGCCGATCGCGCAGCCGGCCGACCTGCAGCGCGTAGAAGGCCAGGACGCCGTACTGGCTCAGGTAGAACAGCCCCAGCGCGAGCACCGTCACGCCGAGGCAGACCGTCACGGCCGACTGCGAGGACCAGAGCACGGCACCGCCGACGACCGTGATCGCCGCCCCGAGCAGCAGCCACAGCGGCACCGTCCCCCAGCTGCGGGAGTGATCGGTCGTGTAGCGCGAGGCCGACCTCGTCGGCCTGCTCGAGTCCGCGAGCTGGTCGGCCAGGCTCGGCTTCTCGTCCTCCCACCACGCCACGGGTTCCACCTCTCGTCGTGGCGGTCCGGCGACCACCGCCTGGGAACAGTAGCGGCCATGGACCCAGGGCTCAACGGGGAGGACTGCCCATCGGTCGGCACCGACCGCGTGCCCGGCCGATCAGCACGTGCGAGCTGGAGAAGCGTGGCGGTGCTCGGCGGACCGAGGAGAAGAGGTCCCTCGCTCAGTCGGTGGTCGTTCGTCCTGCCGAGCACGAGGTTCCGCGCTGTCGAGAACGAGGTTGCGGTCGCTTTCCAGTGGATAGCGACCGCAACCTCGTTCTCGGCACCTCGTCGGCACCTCGTCGGCACCTCGTCGGCACCTCGTCAGCACCCAGAGGGCTACTTGAACCGGCGCCCCTCGTCCCGCCGGTACGCCCACACCGCCAGGACCGCGAACACCACGGTCCATCCCACCAGCACGACCCACGCGAGCGCGTACGCCGGCTCGCCCGTGAGCGCCTGGACCAGCAGGTCGCGACCGGCACGCGTCGGGGTGGTCATCGAGATCGTGTCGAGCCACGGCGGGAACAGGAACGGCGGCAGGAACAGGCCGCCCGCGAACGCGAGCGGGAACAGGATGACCTGCACCACGGGCAGCGCGGCCTTGGCCGAGAGCGAGTACCCGATCGCGATGCCCAGCAGCACGAACGGCACCGACACGAGCAGCACGGTCCCGACTCCCGCGAGCAGCTGCGACCACGTCACGGTGGCCGCGGTCAGCAACCACCCGATGAGGATGAGCGGCACGAGCCCGAACAGCGAGAAGATCCCGCCGTTGAGGATGCGCGCGATCATGCGCGGCGCGGGGCCCGCCGGCAGCGAGCGCAGGAACGGGTCGAACGGCAGCGCCCGGTCCTCCGCGACGCCCAGCCCGTACGTGAACAGGCTCGCGGAGCAGATCGCGAACAGCCCGAGCGACGCGACGGCCGTGGTCGCCGCGACAGGGTTGTCCGCGACCTCCTTCTGCGGCACGACGAAGAAGAACATCGCGAGCGCCGGGAACAGCAGGTTCCCGAGGACCGCGATCGGCACGCGCACGGTCTCGAGGAACTGGTACTTGAGGTGGATCCAGGTGAGGGTCGCGGCGCTGGGCGGACGCCCGCTCACGCCGGGGGTCGTGGTGACTGCGTCGAGGGTGCTCATCGCGCGCTCTCCTCCTCGGAGGTCCGGTCCAGGGTGCCCGACGGCGCCACGCCCGTCGGGGTTCCCGCGTCACCGCGGGAGGGGGGCGCGTCGGGCCTGACGAGCCCGGTGCTCGTCGGGCGCGAGGCGCGGGCCGGCCGGCCGGTCCCGGGTGCGCGTCCCGGAGGAGCACCACCCGCAGGGCCGCTCGCGACCATCTGCTCGAACGCCTCCTCGAGGCTCGCGCCCCGGATCTCGAGCCCGTGGAACGGCAGGCCCGAGGTCACGAGCGTGCGGACGAGCTCGTCGGCGTCGGCCGTGTACAGCTCGTAGCGCCAGCCAGCGGCAACAGTTCCGGCATCCCTGGTTCCCATGCCCCCGGCTCCGGCCCCGCTCTCCACCGCGGCGGCCCCACCGGATCCGCCGGCTCCCCCGGCGCCCCCCGCACCGCCCTCAGCGGTCCGCTCCGAACGCACCACGCCCGGCAGGTCGGTCCCCAGGTCCGCGGAGCTGCGCACGACGACGCGCCGCAGCCCGACGCGGCGCAGGATCGCGTCGAGCGTGTCGTCGGCCTTGACCACGCCCTGGTCGATCACGACGACGCGCTGCGCGAGCGCCTGCACCTCCTCGAGGTAGTGGCTCGTGAGCAGCACGGTCCCGCCGCCCGCGTGGTACTCGCGGATCGCGGCCCACAACGCCTGGCGCGCCCCGACGTCGAGCCCCGTGGTGGGCTCGTCGAGCAGCACGACCCGGGGCCGCCCGACGAGCGAGAGCGCGACCGCGAGCCGCCGCTTCTGCCCGCCGGACATGGCCCCGGTCTGGCGCCCCGCGAGCTCGGACAGCCCGAACTGCTCGAGCAGCTGACCCGTGGGCACGGGGTTCGCGTAGTGCCTGCCGACGAAGTCGACGACCTCGCGCACCTTGAGCGTCGCGGGCAGCCCGGTCTCCTGCGGCGTCAGGCCGAGCCCTTGCCGGGACGAGGCGTCGCGCGGGTTGCCGCCGAACAGACGCACGACGCCCGAGTCGGGCTTGCGCTGCCCGCTCACGAGCGAGAGCAGCGTCGACTTCCCGGCGCCGTTGGGGCCCAGAAGGCCCACGAGCTCGCCGGCCCCGACCTCGAGGGTCACGTCGTCGAGCGCGACGACGTCGCCGAAGCGGCGGGTCACGTGCTGCGCGGACACGAGGGACCCGCCAGGTGCCGAACCTCCTCGCGCGGCGGGACGGGCGGTGGTCGGCGGGGTCTCCCGTCCGGCGGCTGGGTGCTGGGTGGTCACGATCCGGCTCCTCTCAGGAGCGTGCTCAGGGACTCGGTGTAGACCTCGAAGGCGCGGCGCCCCCGAGGGGTCAAGCTGATGTAGGTGGCCGGCGTGCGGCCCTCGTGGGTCTTGGTGACCGTCACGTACTCGGCGTCCTCGAGCTTGCGCAGGTGTGTCGACAGGTTGCCCGCGGTCATGTCGAGCAGCTTCTGGAGCTTGGGGAACGCGATCTGGTCGCCCGCGCCGAGGGCCGCGAGCGTCGCGACGACGCGCAGGCGCGACTGGGCATGGATGACCGGGTCGAGCTCGACGTCAGGCACGGGCGCCTCCCGCGATCCGGCGCCGGGTCCGCAGACGCAGCACCTGCTCGACGAGCGCCATGAGCAGGAACCCGCCGCCGCCCGCGGCGGCCATGACGAGGTACAGGCCTGGCTGCCCCACGATCGTCGCGGCCCCGGCGACGAGCAGGATCCACACGCCCAGGACGTACAGGCGCGTCTCCTGCCACATGGCCCCACCGGCGAGGTACATGATCCCGACCACCAGGCACGACAGGGAGTTGCTCGCGAGCGCCATGACCTCGGGATTCGCTCCCGCCCGGGCGAGGCCGCCCAGGACCATGCTCATGGCGGCGAACGAGATGAACCAGGCCCAGCCGTAGAGCGCGCCCGAGCGGGCGCTCGCCCCGCGCACCCCGCTCACGCGGGTCATGATGTGCACGATCGTGATCGCCACGGCGCTCACGATGAGGAAGCTGAAGGCGAGGAAGGCCCAGGGCTCGGGCTGCCCGACGGCGCCACCCGCCCCGGTCGGTCCGGTCACCGCCCCCGCGGCGTCGGCCGTGCGCAGCGAGCTCACGGAGAGCGTCGTGTAGCCCAGCAGCCAGGCCAGCCCCCAGACCCCGTAGAGGACACGGCCGTCGGGCTCGACGTCCTTGGCCTTCTCCTGCTGGGCCGCGATGAGGCGCAGGCTCTCGGCAGGGTCGAGCGGCAGGTCGTCGTCGGGCTCCTGGACGGGTCCGGCGGTCTGGTCGGGATTCTGGGCGGGCACAGGGGGCTCCTTCTTCACCACGACGGTCGTGGTTTGCGCTGCAAACTACTTTGTAGCCTGCCAGGAGGAGCGGTCGAGCGCAAGGGGTCTCGGGCACGGGAAACGCGAGCCGCCTGCGCCGAGAAGTGAGTAGATGCCCCTGATCCGCGTGGATCAGGGGCATCTACTCACTTCTCGGCGTCGGCAGGTACGGACCTGGTGCGCGTCAGGACGTCGCGGAACCCGAGGTGCCCGCGGCACCCTCCGCGCCCGTGCCGCTCCCGGTCCCGCTGCCCGTCCCTGTACCGGGCAGCTGCTCGAGGTCGGTGCCTCCCGAGCCCGAACCGGCACCCGAGCCGCCGGTGTCCCCACCCGTCCCCGGCGTCGGGTCCGGGGCCGGGGTGACCGGGGTGGTGGGATCGGGGTCCGGGACCGTGGTCGGCGGGTCGGTCGGTGCAGGGGCCGGCACGCTCTCGCTCGGCGCCGGGCTGGGCGTGGTGCCCGAGCTCGGCACGTCGGTCGAGGGATCGGTCGTGCCGCCCGTCGTGTCGCCGGTGTCCCCGGTCGAGGCGGGCTCGCGCGAGACGACGTGGCTGATGGTCGTCCCCGAGCCCTCCTCGCCGCGCAGGATCTCGCTCAGGGGCCGTCCGGCGATCACCTCGACCAGGGTCACGCCCACGAGGAGCACGACGAACACCGCGACGGTCGACAGGATCAGGGTCCGCCGG
Organism: Oerskovia enterophila; assembly: GCF_001692445.1. Taxonomy (GTDB): domain Bacteria; phylum Actinomycetota; class Actinomycetes; order Actinomycetales; family Cellulomonadaceae; genus Oerskovia; species Oerskovia enterophila. The sequence goes on from NZ_MAQA01000009.1 coordinate 12,307, forward strand.
CTGGGCCGACGCGAGTCCGTCGGCTCGTCGCCCGCTTCCCCGTCGCCCGAGGCGCTGCCGTCCTCCAGACGGTCCGTGGCGCCGTCGGGCCCGTCCCCTGCCTGCGCGCCCGCCGCGGTGCGCAGGTCGTCGAGGTGCGTGCCCTCGAGGTCGTCGGGGCCCAGCACCGCAGTGTCGCCGAGCCGCGCGGTGTCGCCGACCGCGGGGAGCACCGCGGTGCCGCGACCCCCGGTCGCGTCCGTGCCCTCCCCCGACTCACCGGCGGAGCCGTCCGAGCCCCCGGCGCCCTGTCCGTGCGAACCCGCGAGCGTCGGCAGCAGGACCTTGCGCCCGTTCTTGCCGACCGGCAGGACCACGCCCGCCTGGAGCGCCGCCTTCATCTGGCGTCGCGTCTTGAGGATCGAGCGCGTGTAGATGTTGTTCCCGACGATCGTCAGGACCGAGGCGATGCCCGCACCGATGATCGTCCCGGCGACCCCCAGGTACGACAGCAGGACCGTCGAGCTCACCGCAGCGAGCGCGCTCGCCACGACCTGCGTGACGCTGATGCCTGGCGGCTTCTCGTCGAGGTCGTCGGCGGGGTCGTTCGGTGCTGCAGAGTCGTCTCGGGCGGTCGGGCTGATGGAGGGGGGTCTGTTCGAAGTCACGGTCCTCCCAGCGTAGGAAACGGGTCTGCACGCCCCCCGGACGCCTGTTGACCAACCCACGAGGATTGTGTGAAGACCGCTCGGCGCGCCTTCGCACGGGGTGCTATAACGACCAGGTGACCACTCCTCCCGGCACTCCCCCCGGCTCTGGCGCCGAGCCAGCAGCACCGACCGGCACGCCGCGCGAGCCCGGAGCAGCGGGGGTCGGTGTGGCACCCACAGGCGAGGCCGGGGGCGGGAAGCGGTCGCGCTGGGCCCCCACGACGGCCGACCGCCCCGAGACCCGCCGCCGCATCGGGGCCGAGATCTGGATCCTGCTGGGACTGAGCCTCGGCCGGTCCGGGGTCTACGCGGTCGTTAACATCGTCGCGCGCCTCACCGAGGGCACCCCGCTCGCCCAGCAGAGCGCGAGCCTCAACAACAGCCAGTCGCCCCGCCCGTACCTCGACCTGACCTACCAGATCCTCAGCATCGGGTTCGCGCTCATCCCGGTCGCGCTCGCGCTCTACCTGCTCTCGGCGCGCGGTCGGTCGGTCACGCGGGCGATCGGGCTCGACGGCAGCCGGCCGTGGCGCGACACGGGCTGGGGCGTCGCGCTCGCCGCGGTCATCGGCATCCCGGGCCTGGGGCTGTACGTCGCCGGGCGTGCCCTCGGGATCACGGTCGAGGTCAACCCGGCCAACCTCGCGGACTACTGGTGGACCGTGCCGATCCTGATCCTCGCGGCCCTCCAGAACGGCCTGCTCGAGGAGGTCATCGCGGTCGCGTACCTGTTCGAGCGCACCAAGGACCTGGGCTGGGGACGCGTGAAGTTCGTCGTGTGGAGCTCGCTGCTGCGCGGCTCGTACCACCTGTACCAGGGCATCGGGCCGTTCGTCGGGAACGTGGTCATGGGCGTCGTGTTCTCGTGGTTCTACACGAGCAGGTGGGGGCGGCACCGGGTGGTCCCGCTCGTGATCGCCCACACGATCCTCGACGTGGTCGCGTTCGTGGGCTACGCCCTGCTGCCGCGCGAGTGGCTCGAGGCGCTGGGCGTCGGATAGTGGCACATCGCTGAGTGCGGAGCTCTTGCGCGACACGCCGGGCGCGTCGCGCAAGAGCTCCGCACTCAGCGGACCGTCAGACCCGCAGCGGAACTCAGACCCGCAGCGCCGCCAGCTCCTCCCGGCGCTCGGCCTGGAGCACCGGGTCCGGCACGGGCAGCGAGGCCAGGAGCTGCTTGGTGTACGTGTGCTGCGGCGCGCCCAGCACCTCGGCCGACGTGCCCTCCTCGACGAGCCGGCCCCGGTAGAGCACCGCGATCCGGTCGGCGAGCAGGTCCACGACCGCGAGGTCGTGGCTGATGAAGAGGCACGCGAACCCCAGCTCGCGCTGGAGCTCGGCGAACAGCTCGAGCACGCGCGCCTGGACCGACACGTCGAGCGCAGACGTCGGCTCGTCCGCGACGAGCAGCTCGGGATCGAGCGCGAGCGCGCGGGCCAGGCTCGCGCGCTGACGCTGGCCGCCGCTCAGCTCGTGCGGGTAGCGGTCGCCGTACGCACGCGGGAGCTGGACCGACTCGAGCAGCTCGTCGACGCGTCCCCGGGCGTCCCCCGCGTCGGCAGCCCGCCCGTGCACCACGAGCGGCTCGGCCACGCACTCGGCGATCGTGAGCAACGGGTTGAAGCTCGACGCCGGGTCCTGGAACACGAACCCGATGCGCGGACGCACGGGCCGCACCTCGCGCTCCCGAGCGCCCCGCATCTCGACGCCCAGCACCGACAGCGATCCGCCCGTCACGGGCGTGAGACCGCCGATGGCCCGGCCGATCGTCGTCTTGCCCGAGCCCGACTCGCCCACGAGCCCCAGCACCTCGCCGGGACGGATCGACAGGTCCACCCCGTCGACCGCGACGAACGCGGGCTTGCGGAAACGCCCCGGGTACTCGATCCGCAGCCCCTGGGCCACGACGACGGGTTCCCCCTCGGCCCAGCCGTCGGCGCGGGCCTCGACCCGGGCCGCCGCGTTGACCACGCCCCCGCCGACGCGGGGCACCGCGTCCAGGAGCGCGCGCGTGTACTCGGCCTGCGGGTCCTCGAACAGCGACCGCACGTCGGCCTGCTCGACGACCTTGCCCTGGTACATCACGGCCACGCGGTCCGCGAGGTCCGCGACCACGCCCATGTTGTGCGTGATGAGCACGATCGCGGTCCCGAACTCGTCGCGGCAGCGCCGCAGCAGGTCGAGGATCTCGGCCTGGACGGTCACGTCGAGCGCGGTCGTCGGCTCGTCCGCGACGATGAGCCCGGGGTCGAGCACGAGCGCCATCGCGATGACGATGCGCTGCTTCTGCCCGCCCGAGAACTGGTGCGGGTACTTGTCGACCGCCGTCTCGGGGTCGGGGATCCCGACCCTGCGCAGCACGTCGACCGCCTGCCGGCGCCCTTCCGCACGGCGCACGCGCCGGTGCGCGCGCAGCCCCTCGACGATCTGCCACCCCACGGTGAAGACGGGGTTGAGCGCGGCCGACGGCTCCTGGAAGACCATCGCGACGTCCGTGCCGCGCACGGCCCGGAGCTGGGACCGGGTCAGGCTCACGACGTCGGACCCGCCCGTCCCCTCCTTGTTCGACAGCACGACGGCGCCACGCGCCGTCGCGGTCTCCGGCAGCAGACCGAGGATCGTCTTGGCCGTCACGGTCTTGCCGCTGCCGCTCTCGCCGACGACCGCGAGCACCTCCCCCGGGGCGACCTCGAGGTCGACCCCGTCGACCGCCAGGATCGGTCCGGCGTCGGTCGCGAACGAGACCGTGAGGTCCCGGATGGTGACGACCGCGCCCTGCTCGCGCGACGTCGTCGGGCCTTCGCATGCTGCCTGCTGCGCGCTCACGGGCGCACCTCGATTCCCTCGTCGCCCAGCGTCCCCGAACCTTCCAGACCACCCAGACCCGCCGGGCCGGCCACGAGCGAGCCTCCCGGCACGACCGACGTCTCCGCGACCTCGCCCGCACCGACGGCCGCCGCCCGGCGGCTGCGCAGGCGGGGGTCGGCCAGGTCGTTGAGGCTCTCGCCCACGAGCGTGATGCCCAGGACCGCGAGCACGATCGCGAGGCCCGGGAAGAGCGCGGTCCACCAGATCCCGCTCGTCACGTCGGACAACGACTTGTTGAGGTCGTAGCCCCACTCGGCCGCGGCCGTCGGCTCGATCCCGAAGCCCAGGAACCCGAGCCCCGCAAGCGTGAGGATCGCCTCCGACGCATTGAGCGTCACGATGAGCGGGAGCGTGCGCGTCGCGTTGCGCAGCACGTGCCGACCCATGATCCGGCGGTGCGGCGTGCCGATCACGCGCGCCGAGTCGATGTACGCCTCGGCCTTGATCCGCACGGTCTCGGCGCGGATCACGCGGAAGTACTGCGGGATGAAGACCACGGTGATCGAGAGCGCGGCCGCGAGGATGCCGCCCCACAGCTTGGACTGGCCTCCGCTGATGACGATCGCGAGCAGGATCGCGAGGAGCAGCGACGGGAACGCGTAGATCGCGTCGCACAGGACCACGAGCACGCGGTCGAGCCAGCCGCCGAAGTACCCCGAGACCAGGCCCAGCAGGATGCCGATCACGATCGACGCCGCGATCGCGACCACGATCACCAGGGCCGCGGTCTGCGCGCCCCAGATCACGCGCGACAGGACGTCGTAGCCGCCCACGGTCGTGCCGAGCAGGTGCTCGGCCGACGGCGGCTGCTGCGCGCCGAACGCCCCGTCCGCGTTGCGGAGCTGGCTGTACCCGTAGGGCGCGAGCAGCGGCGCGGCCAGGGCCGTGAGGAGGAAGAGCCCCGTGATGATCAGGCCCGCGACGAGCATGCCGCGCTGGAGCCCGACGCTCTGGCGGAGCTGGTGGACCACGGGCAGGCGTCCCCAGGAGAGTCGTCGTGCCATGTCAGTACCTCACCCTCGGGTCGATGAGCGCCGCGAGGACGTCCACGAGGAAGTTCGTGATCGCGACGATCACGGCCAGCAGGACGACGATCCCCTGGACCGCGACGAAGTCACGGGCCTGGAGGTACTGCGAGAGCATGAAGCCGAGGCCCTTCCACTCGAAGGTCGTCTCGGTGAGGACCGCCCCGGCCAGGAGCATCGCGATCTGCATGCCCATGACCGTGATGATCGGGATGAGCGCCGGCCGCCACGCGTGCGTGCGGACGAGGCGACGCTCCGAGACGCCGCGCGAGCGGGCCGCGTCGACGTAGTCGGTCGCGAGCGTCCCGATCACGTTGGTCCGGACGAGGCGCAGGAACACCCCGGCGGTCAGGAGCCCCAGTGCGACCCCGGGCAGGACCGCGTGCATCAGGACGTCGCCCAGGACGGCGGGGTCGCCCGTGCGGATCGCGTCCACGACGTAGAAGCCCGACGGGTCCGGGAGCGAGAGCATCTGCAGCTCGGCGCCGGTCGAGGCACGACCCGCGACGGGGAACCAGCCGAGGCCGACCGAGAAGATCAGCTTGAGCAGGAGGCCCGCGAAGAACACGGGGGTCGCGTAGCAGAGGATCGCGAAGACGCGCAGGAACGCGTCGGGGACCCGGTCGCGGTGGTGGGCCGCGAGCAGCCCGAGCGGGATGCCGACCAGGAACGCGATGATCAGCGCGTAGACCGCGAGCTCGAGCGTCGCCGCGCCGTAGGTCGTGAGGATCTCGGAGACCGGGCGGTTGTCGCTGATCGTGGTGCCGAAGTCGCCGCGCAGGATCCCGCCCAGGTACTCGAGGTACTGGACGATGATGGGGCGGTCGTAGCCGGCCGCGTGGATGCGCTCGGCGAGCTGGTCGGCCCGGAGCCTGCCGCCGAGCGCCGCGGTGATGGGGTCGCCCGTCGCGCGCATGACGAAGAAGACGGTCGTCACGAGGATGAAGACGGTCGGGATGATGAGGAGGAACCGGACCAGGACGTACCGCCCGAGCCCACCTCCTCCGGACGTCCTGGGCCGCGGGGTGGTGGGGCGTGGGGTCCTGGCGCCTGGCGGGTCGGCCGTGGTCACCTGGTCGGTCGTCGTGGTCATGTCGTCCGTTCGTCGTGGTCCGAGCCACGCTGCTCGGTTGCCTGCGGTGCTGCGGGCGCTCGGCGGAGGTCGCTCGCACGGCCCGCCGAGAGCCGTCGGGGCGGGGCGGCCCGGCCGTCGCCGGTCGGGCCGCCCGCGCCCTCGGGGATCAGCTCTTCGAGAGCGCCCCGTAGCGGAACTTGAACGACGCGTCGAGCGTGTCCTCGGTCCCGGCGACGCCCGTGCCGACGACCGCGACCTGTGCGCCCTGGAGGTACGGGACGGTCGAGAGGTCGGCGGCGACCTTCTCCTGGATCTCCTCGATGAGGGCCGTGCGGGCTGCCGCGTCGGGCGTGGCGGCCTGCTGGAGGATCAGGTCGTTGACCTCCTGGTTGTCGTAGTGGTTCGCGAGGAAGTTCTCCTGGAGGAAGAACGGCGTGAGGTAGTTGTCGGCGTCCGAGTAGTCCGGGAACCAGCCGAGCTGGTAGGCGGGGTAGACGTCGGCCGTGCGGTCCTTGGCGTACTGGACCCACTCGGTGGTCTGCAGGTCGACCGTGAACAGGCCGCTCTTCTCGAGCTGGTCCTTGATGAGCGCGTACTCCTCACCGGAGGACGGCCCGTAGTGGTCGTTGCTGTACTGCAGGTCGAGCACCACGGGGACGGTGACCCCGGCGGCCTCGAGCGTGGCCTTGGCCTTGTCGGCGTCGGCCCCGCCCTGCCCGTCGCCGTAGAGCTCCTTGAGCGGCTCGACCGCGCCGGTCAGACCCGCAGGGACGTACGAGTACAGCGGCGTGTAGGTGCCCTTGTAGACCTGGGTCGCGATCTCCTCGCGGTCGATCAGGTCCGCGACGGCCTGGCGCACGGCGAGGGCCTTGGCCGGGTCCGCGCCCTCGGCCTTGGCGCCGTAGGGCTGGGAGTCGAAGTTGAACGTGATGTAGCGGATCTCTCCGCCCGGGCCGTCGACGACCTTGACCTTGTCGTTGCCCCGGAGGTCGTCGATGTCGGTCGCGGACAGGCTGCGGAAGGCGACGTCGATGTTGCCCTCCTGGATGTCGAGCTTCAGGTTGGAGGCGTCGGTGTAGTACTTGGTGTTGACCTTCGCCGTCTTGGCCTCGCCGAGCACGCCCTGGTAGTCGGGGTTGGCCTCGTAGGAGATCAGGTTGTTGAAGTCGTACTTGGCGATCGAGTACTGCCCGGCGAACGCCTTGCCCGCGACGATGTCGGCGTCGGGCGTGAGCGCGTCGGCCGCGAACACCTCCTCGTCGACGATGGGGCCGGCAGGGCTCGACAGGATCTGGGGGAAGACCTGGTCGTCGGGCGACTTGAGCGTGAAGACGACGGTCGTGTCGTCGGGCGTCGCGACGCTCTCCAGGTTGTAGAGCAGCGAGGCGGGGCCGTTCTCGTCGTTGATGGCGACCTGCCGGTCGAACGTGAACTTCACGTCGGAGGACGTGAGGTCGTGGCCGTTGGCGAACTTCAGGCCCGGCTTGAGCTTGACGGTGTACTCGGTGGGCGCAGTGAACTCGGCGGACTCCGCGATGTCGGGCTCGACGTCCGGGCTCCCGTAGGGGGTGTTGAGCAGGAACGGGAACACCTGGTTCATGACCGCGAACGACCCGTTGTCGTAGGAGCCGGCCGGGTCGAGCGTCGTGACCTTGTCGGTCGTGCCGATCGTCAGCGCGCCTCCTGCGCTCGCGTTGCTGCTGCCGCCGTCGTCGTTCGTCCCGCTGCCGCTGCCGCACGCCGTGAGCGTGAACGTCACGACGGCGATGCCTGCCGTTGCGGCGAGGAGCCGCTTCCTCGAAACGGTCGTCATCCGTCACACCTCTTCTTCGGGGTCATGAGGTGGGTGCGCGGTGGCGCTCCCACGGCCTGGTTCTGCGACCAAGGTCCGTGATGTCTAACACACTGTTGTTTCGGTCAAGCACCCCGGAACGGCTCAGCACGGCGGTTCCGAGCATCTTGTTACCGGGTCGTAACCCCCGCCGCCACATGGTGAGACGGATCACAGTCGTGAAGTTACCGAGGAGTACGTTCCGGTGCGTCACGGCTATTTCGAGGCGGTGGACCCCCGCCGTGCGGGGTCGCCCGCTCGGGACCGCCAGCGCTGTCACCGGCGGCGCACGCTCAGCGCCCGGACGTCTCCTGCCCGACGTCGGAGCCCGGCTCGCGCGGCCCGGTCACCTCGTCGGGAGCGGGGGTCGGCAGGCGGTCCTCCGCAGGGACGTCGGGCACGCTCCCGGCGCCGGCGCCACCGAGCTCCTCGACCGGGCGAGCCGGCGACGGCTCGCCGCCCGACCCGGCCGGCCCGCCCGACCCGGCCGCCGTCCCGGTGACCTCACCGCCCGCGGTGAGCTCCGCCGTCGGGCCCGACGCCGGTACGCCCTCCGGAGCGGGCGTCGCCGCGGCCTCCGCGACCACCGGGGCCGTGGCCCCCGCGCCCAGCACCGACCCGCCCGTGACGACCACGCCCGCCGCGACCGCCTGCGCACGCAGGTCAGCGAGCTCGCGCGCGACCGACCGGACCCCGAAGCCCGAGACCACGTGGATCGCCCCCGCGACGAACGCGTACAGGCCGAACACGACGACCGTCAGGCTCAGGACGTCGTCGGCGTCGACGGGGCGCGTGACGAGCAGCAGGCCGAACAGCGTCGAGACGATGCCGAACGTCAGCAGCCACGGCCACCCCAGGTCCCTGTTGCGCACGAGCCCGGCCGCACCCACGATCGCCGTGACCCCCAGGACCAGGACCCACACGACCAGGACGTAGTAGAGCGCGGTCACGCTGAGGTCCGGCCAGAACATGACCGCGGCGCCGAAGAGCAGGTTGACGACGGCCTGCGCGAGCCACCAGGTCCACCCGACCTGCTTGCGGTGCGCCAGGCCCTGGACCGCGACGAGGACCGCGTCCGCCACGAGGAAGATCCCGAAGACCCAGCGCAGCGTCTCGAACGCCTCGAGCGGCTGGATCATGAGCAGCAGCCCGAGCACGACCAGGAGCAGCCCGCGCACCACGGGGAGCCACCAGACGTTCTTGAACGCGTTGAGCGGTTCGGGGATCTCGACCGTGTCCCGCCCTCTGCGCCTGCTCCGGACCATGCGCCACCACCGTTCGTCGTGCGCCGTGCACCCTGCCCCGCGCCCAGGGCGATCGCCCTCGGCGCGCCTGCCAGGATGGGAGCGCTACCTGCGTTCATCCTGCTGGAGGTTGGTCACACTCGCCCGGCGAAGCATGCTGGACAACGGGAGCAAGCGGGCAAATCACCCGGCAGAAAGTGGCGTAATACCGCGCCTCTCGGGACCTCCCGCCCTAGACTCGCAAGCATGTCTGCGCGTGCTCACGACCCGGCCGGTCCTCCGGCGACGGCCGAGCCACGCCCCCAGGTCCACGAGGTCGGGTCGTTCGAGACGACCGAGCACGGGGCACCGGACCCCCGCTCGTTCCGTGCGTTCCTCGCGACCCCGCGCGCCGTCGGCGACGGGACGGACCCCACGGTCCAGATCGTCGACACCCCCGAGGCGCGCGTGCGCCACCCGAGCGACCTCGTCGGGATCGTGCTGTGCGCCCTGGGCGTCGCGCTCGTCATGTTCATGTCCGTGTACGCGCACGGCACCACCGCGGGCGTCGCCGAGGACGTCCAAGGGTTCTCCGACCTCCTCGCGAGGATCCTCTTCATCCCGGTCGCGGTCCTCGAGGGCCTCGTGACACTCGCGATCCCCACGGCCGTCCTCATCGAGCTCGGCATCCGCAAGCTCGGACGCCAGGTCGTCGAGTCGATCGCCGCGGCCGCGATCGGCATGCTCCTGGGCATCGCCATGACCTACTCGGTGCTGACGTTCGGGTCGGCCGACCTGATCCAGGGCCTGTCGGTCCGCATCCGCGGCGAGTGGCAGCTCAGCATCCCCGGCTACGTCGCCGCGATCAGCGGACTGCTCACCGCGGCCGGCCCCCGCACCCGGCGCCGCACGGTCGCCTGGTCCTGGAACCTGCTGTTCATCGCGCTCGGCGTCGTCCTCATCACGGCCCAGGTCTCGCTGCCGGGCGCGATCATCACGCTCCTGCTCGGCCGGATCGCCGGCAACGCCGTCCGGTGGGTGTCCGGGGTGCGCAGCGAGCGAGCCTACGGACCGCACCTGGTCGACGGCGTCAGGCGGGCCGGGTACTCGCCCACCGCCCTCGTCCGCGTGCGCGACGTGTCCCAGCCCGCAGAGCTCGCCGAGGCGGCAGAGGACCCCATCACCGAGGTCAACGCCGACGGCGAGATCACGGGTGAAGTGCACGTCGGCGTCGTGCGCATCGCCGGCACGGACGAGGACTCGGCGCTCACCGCGGACGCGCGCATCACGGGCGACCACCTGTCCGGCGCCCTGGGCGACGGGGTCAGCGAGCCCGCCGAGGCCCCGTCGGACCCCGCGGCCATCGCGCTGACCCGCTCCGGGGACAACCGCGTCTACGCGATGTTCACCGAGGACGGGGTGCGGCGCGACGTCGTGGTGCTCGACGGCGACCGGCAGGTCGTCGGCTTCATCACGCGGTTCTGGCGCTCGCTGCGCCTGCGAGGCATCGAGGGGCGCGCCGCGATCTCCCTCAAGGCCGTCGCCGAGCGCACCGCGCTGCTCGCCTACGCGGCCCGCGCCGCAGGGGTCCGGACGCCGCGCCTGCTGGGCGTGGCCGAGGCCGACGACTCGATGATCCTGGTCCAGGAGCACGCGGTCGGCGCGGTCTCGCTGCGCGACCTGCCCGACGACGAGGTCACCGACGCCGTCCTCACCGAGGCCTGGCACCAGATCCAGCTCGCGCACGACGCCGGGCTCTCGCACCGCGCCCTGACCTCCGACGTCATGCTCGTGAGCCGGGGAGAGCCGGGAGGCGCCTCGACGCACCCGGCGGGGACCGGCCCGGGCACGGGCCCCGCGTCGGCGGCGGTCGACCTCCGCCCCGAGGGCGTCGAGGCCGGCCCCGACGACTCCGAGGTCAAGGTCTGGCTGACCGGGTGGGAGCAGGGAGACATCGCGTCGTCCGAGCTGTCGCGCCGCATGGACCTCACGCAGATGGTCGCGCTCCTCGCGCTCCGCGTGGGCGCGCAGCGCGCCGTGGCCTCGGCCGTGAACGTGCTGCCCAACGAGGACATCGCGGCGATCGGGCCGCTCCTCCAGTCGATCGCGCTGCCCGTGAGCACGCGCGAGGAGATGCGCGCCAACAAGGAGCTCTTCAAGGACCTGCGGGCCGCTCTCGTCGAGCGCCTGCCGGAGACGGACGTCGAGCCCCAGCGCATCACGCGCTTCGGGGCCCGGACGATCATCACGCTGACGCTGACGATCGTCGCGGTGACCGTGGTCGTCACGACCATGAACTTCCAGCAGATCGCCGAGGCCGTCTCCCAGGCCAACCCCTGGTGGGCCGTCATCTCGTTCGCGCTCGGCATCCTCACCTGGTTCGGCGCCGCCCTGACGTTCGTGGCGTTCTCGCCCGTGAAGCTGCCCATGATCCGCGCGACGCTGACCCAGATGGCCGGGTCGTTCGTGGCCCTCGCGGCACCGGCCGGGATCGGACCGGCGGCCCTCAACCTGCGCATGCTCACCAAGCGGAACGTGTCGACCCCCATGGCCGTCGCGACCGTGGCCCTGGTCCAGGTGTCGCAGTTCGTCATCACGATCCTGCTGCTGGTCGTCCTGTCGATGACGGCCCGGTCGGGCGGTCTGATCAAGCTGCCCTCGACCACGGTGCTGCTCGCGATCACGGGCGTCGCGCTCGCCGTGATCGCGACGCTGCTCGTCCCGGCCGTCCGGCGCTGGGTGCTCGCCAAGATCCGGCCCACGGTCCAGCAGGTCTGGCCGCGACTGTCGGAGATGCTCAGCCAGCCGGGACGCCTGGCCCTCGGCTTCGGCGGGAACATCATCATGACGCTCGGCTACGTGCTCGCGTTCGACGCGGCACTCGCGGCGTTCGGCCAGGAGCTCGCGCTCGTCGACGTGGCCGTGATCTACCTGGTCGGCAACGCCGCGGGCGCGGCGGTCCCGACCCCCGGCGGCCTGGGCACGATCGAGATCGCCCTGACCGCCGGCCTGACCGCCGCGGGCATCCCGCCAGCGATCGCCACCTCGGCCACGATCCTGTTCCGTGTCGCGACCTACTGGGCCCGCATCCCCATCGGCTGGGCCGCGATGCGCTTCCTGCAGCGCAAGGGCGACCTCTAGCGCGCGAGCTCCCGCAGCCGCTCCGGATCACCTAGCCCTGCAGCACCACCGCCGACCCCTGTCCCCCGCCGCCGCACAGCGCGGCCGCCCCCACGGCGTCGCCGCCGAGAGCCGCGAGCCGCCGCGCCAGGTGACCGACGATGCGCGCGCCCGACGCCCCGATGGGGTGCCCGAGCGCGATGGCTCCGCCGTTGGCGTCGACGATCGCGGGGTCGACGCCCAACAGGTCCGTCGACGCGAGGGCCACGACCGCGAACGCCTCGTTGATCTCGATCGCGGACAGCTCCCCGACCTCGAGACCCGCCCGGGCGCTGGCCGCGCGGATCGCGTTCGCGGGCTGCGCGTGCAGCGAGACGTCGGGCCCCGCCACGAGCGCATGACCCAGGATGCGGGCGCCGGTCAGTCCGCGCCGCTCCGCCTCCTCGTCGCTCACGAGCACGAGCGCCGCGGCGCCGTCGGAGATCTGCGAGGCGTTCCCGGCCGTGATGGTGCCGTCCTCGCGGAAGGCGGGACGCAGCCGCGCCAGGACCTCGGCCGTGGTGTCGACGCGCACGCCGTCGTCGGCCTCGACCAGGCGCCCGCCCCGCCCGGGCGTCTGGAACGGCGCGATCTCGCCCCGCAGGAAGTCGGCCGCCGCGGCTGCCCGCGCGTGCGACGACGCCGCGAACGCGTCCTGGGCCGCTCTGCTGATCCCGAGCCCCTCGCCGTGGCGCTCGGTGCTGAGCCCCATCGAGTCCCGCTCGAACGCGTCGCGCAGCCCGTCGTGCGCGAGCGTGTCCACGAGGGTCACGTCGCCGAGCTTCCGGCCCGCCCGCGACCCGACCCACGCGTGCGGTGCGAGGCTCATGGACTCCTGCCCCACGGCCACGACGACCTGGGCCTCGCCCGCGGTGATGAGCCGGTGCGCCTGCACCACGGCCTCCATGCCGGACAAGCACACCGCGTTGAGCGTCATCGCGGGCACCGAGTACGGCACGCCCGCGCCGACGGCGGCCTGCCGTGCCGGGTTCTGACCGGCCCCGCCCTGGAGCACCTGTCCGGCGAGGACGAGCTCGACGTCGTCGGGCACCAGTCCTGCGTCCGCGAGCGCCGCGCCCAGCGCGTGCGCCCCGAGCGTCGCGGCGGGCACGGTCGCGAAGGCGCCGTTGAAACGCACGAAGGGGGTGCGCGCGTACCCCACGATGACGGTCATGCTTCCTCCTGGTGTCCTGGGCGGGTCTGGGTGCGGGTGGTCGCCCCGGCCGCGGGCCGCGGTTCCTCCAGCCCGACGGCGTAGCTCGCCTCGGTCGCGTCGCGCACCTCGTCGAGGGTCACGCCGGGCGCGACGGCGCGGAGCACGAGGCCGCGGCGCGAGGCCCCGGGTGCTGCCGGTACTGCACCGGTCCCAGCTCCGAGACCCGCCCCCGATGAGTTGTCAGAAGGTGGCCGGGGAATACCCCGGCCACGTTCTGACAACGAGTCCGTGGCGGTCGGGACCCCGGGGGATGCGGGCGGCGCGAGGTCGACGACGTCGAAGACCGCGCGGTCCGTGATGATCCGGTCCACCACGGCCTGCCCCGTGAGCGGCAGCCCGCACACGTGCCGGAGCTTGGGTGACCCGTCGCGCGCCACGTGGTCCATGAGGACGACGATGCGCGGCGTGCCCGCGACGAGGTCCATGGCCCCGCCCATGCCCTTGACGAGCTTCCCGGGCACGGTCCAGTTGGCGAGGTCGCCCGTCTCGGACACCTCGAGCGCACCGAGGATCGCGATGTCGACGTGCCCGCCCCGGATCATGGCGAACGACGTCGCGGAGTCGAAGTAGCTCGCGCCCGGCAGCGCCGTGACGGTCTGCTTGCCGGCGTTGATGAGGTCGGCGTCCTCCTCGCCGTCGAGCGGGAACGGCCCGATCCCCAGCATCCCGTTCTCGCTCTGCAGCGTGATCGAGACTCCGGGCGGCAGGTGGTTCGCGACGAGCGTGGGGATGCCGATCCCGAGGTTCACGTAGTCGCCGTCGTGCAGCTCGGCCGCGGCGATCGCGGCCATCTGGTCCCGGTCCCAGGGCATGTCAGGCCTCCTTTCCTGCGGCGGGCACCGGGGCGGCGGCCTCGGCACCCGTGCTCGGTCCCGCGCCGTCCCCGCCCGCCGCGGGCGCGGCAGCCCCCGGCGCCGCCCCGCGAGCCCGCACGGTGCGCTGCTCGATGTCCTTGACCCGCGGCCGCGCGGGCACGAGCCGGTCGACGAAGATCCCGGGCGTGACCACGACGTCGGGATCGAGGGGCTCGTCGGCCAGGATCTCGGCCTCGACCACCGTGACGCGGCCGGCCGTCGCGACGAGCGGGTTGAAGTTGCGCGCCGTGAACCGGTAGGTGAGGTTGCCGTAGGCGTCGGCCCGGTGCGCGTGCACCAGGGCGAGGTCGGCGACGATGCCGCGCTCGAGGACGTAGCGACACCCGTCGAACTCCTCGACGGGCTTGCCCTCCGCGACCGGTGTCCCGACGCCCGTGGCCGTGTAGAACGCGGGGATGCCTGCTCCGCCGGCGCGCAGGCGCTCGGCGAGCGTGCCCTGCGGCACGAACTCGACCTCGAGGTCGCCGTCGAGGTACCGCTGCGCGAACAGCTTGTTCTCCCCCACGTAGGAGGACAGGACCTTGTCGACCTGGTCGCTCTCGAGCAGCAGCCCGAGCCCCTTGCCGTCGACGCCCATGTTGTTGGACACCACGGTCAGACCCCGCACGCCCGAGTCACGCACGGCCTCGATGAGGTCGGCCGGGATGCCGCACAGCCCGAACCCGCCCACGGCGATCGTCATCCCGTCGCGCAGCAGCCCGTCGAGGGCGGTGGCCGCGTCGGGGTAGCCCTTGGCGCCCTGCGGGTCGCTCCTCGCGTCGCGTCGGGCCGGGGCGTCGTCGCTCACCGGCCGGGTTCCGTCGGTCGTCATGTCGGCCTGCTTCCTGTGCGGAGGGCGTCCGGGGCCGTGCGCCCGGTGGTGTCCGGGGTCTCGAACGATCCGGCGGTCCGTGCCGACCCGGCCGCGTCGGCCTCGTCAGCCTGCCCGGCCGCGTCGGCCCGCCGCAGCACTGCCTCGGCGTGCCGGAGCGAGGGGCCGTCGATCATCACGCCGTCGTGCACGAACACGCCGTCGTGCCCGCGTGCGGCGGCCAGCAGCGTGCGGGCGCCCTCGACGGCGGAGCGCGGGGGCGCGTACGCGGCCCGGATCACGGGGACGTGCGACGGGTGGATGCACGCGGTCGCGGCGAAGCCGACGGCCGCGGCGTCGAGCGCCTCGTCGCGCAGACCGTCGAGGTCCTCGATCGCGAGGTGCACCGCGTCGACCGCGGCGATGCCCGCGGCCCCCGCGGCGAGCAGCACCGCGGAGCGCGCGGCGCGCGCGACGTCCCGGTAGCCCCCGTCGGGGAACCGGCTCGACGTCCCGCCGAGCGAGGCGACCAGGTCGTCGGCCCCCCACATGAGGGCCACGACGCCGGGCCGGCGGGCCAGCTCGGGCGCAGCCAGCACTCCCGCGGCCGTCTCGCACAGCGCGACCACGCGCAGCCCGCCGAGGTCGAGCGGCAGCCGCTCGTCGGCCTTGGGCACCATGACGGTCCGGTAGGCGGTGCGGGCGAGCGCGGCCAGGTCGGCGAGGTGCTCCGGGGTCCCGACCGCGTTGACCCGCACGATCGTCCGCGCCGGGTCGAGGGGTTCGGCGAGCAGCGCGTCGCGGGCAGCGGCCTTGCGGTCCGGCGCGACCGCGTCCTCGAGGTCGAGGATCACGGCGTCGGCGCGATCGAGCGCCTTGCGGTACCGGTCCGGCCGGTCGGCGGGGCAGAAGAGGAGCGCGGGCCCCAGGTCGAAGGTCGTCACGAGGGGTCGCCCTCCTGCCCGACGGCGTCACGCGCCCCCGCGCCCGGCCCACCCTCCGTGGTGGTCGCGACGGCCGTCTCGTGCGCGGCGCGCGTCCACACGAGCGTCGACCGCACGGCCCGGGCCACGAGCACGCCGTCCTGGTTGTGCCCGCGGTGCTCGAACGTCACGACGCCCTGCCCGGGCCGCGAGGCGGAGGGCCGCTTCTCGAGCACCACGGTCGAGGAGTACAGGGTGTCGCCGTGGAACACCGGGTGCGGGAACGCGACCTCGGCGAACCCGAGGTTGGCGACGATCGTGCCCTGCGTGAGCTGCGCGACCGAGGCCCCGACGAGCGTCGAGAGCGTGAGCATCGAGTTCACGAGGCGCTGCCCGAACGGCTGGGTCGCGGCCCACGCGGCGTCGAGGTGGAGCGACTGGGTGTTCATGGTCAGCGTCGTGAACAGGACGTTGTCGGCCTCGGTCAGCGTGCGCCCCGGGCGGTGGACGTAGCGGACCTCGGTCTCGAGCTCGTCGTAGTAGAGCCCGCGCTGCTCGATCTCCCGCATCCTGCGCTCCTTCCTGCTGGTCTGATGTGTGTCCCAGGTGCCGAGAACGAGGTTGCGGTCGTTCTGGCCGGCATACCGACCACGACCTCGTTCTCGACCGCGGCTCAGGCCGTGAGCCCCAGCCCGCGCGCGATGATCATGAGCTGCACCTCGGTCGTCCCCTCCCCGATCTCGAGCACCTTGGAGTCCCGGTAGTGGCGGGCCACGGGGTTCTCGTTGAGGAACCCGTAGCCGCCGAAGATCTGCGAGGCGTCGCGCGCGTTGGCCATGGCCGCCTCGCTGCCCACGAGCTTCGCGATCGACGCCTCGACCTTGAACGGCGCGTCGTTCGCGAGCTTCGACGCCGCGTCGTAGTAGCAGAGCCGTGCCTGGTGGACGCGGGCCGCCATGCGCGAGAGCGTGAACGCGATGTGCTGGTTCGAGCCGATGTCGCGGCCGAACACGTTGCGCGTCCGCGCGTACCGCAGCGCCTCCTCCAAGCACCCTTGGGCAGCCCCCGTGGCGAGCGCCGCGAACGCGACGCGGCCCTCGTCGAGCACGCGCAGGAAGTTCGCGTACCCGCGCCCCTGCTCGCCCAGCAGGTTCGCCTCGGGGACCCGGACGTCCTCGAAGGTCAGCGGGTGGGTGTCGGACGTGTGCCACCCGACCTTGTCGTACGCCGGCCCGACCGTGAACCCCTTCGTCCCCGACGGCACGAGGATGCTCGACAGCTCCTTCTTCACGGTCCCGTCGGCCCGGGTCTCCTCGCCCGTGACCGCGGTGACGGTGACGACGCTCGTGATGGGCGTCCCGGAGTTGGTGATGAACTGCTTGCTGCCGTCGATGACCCACACCCCGGCGCCGCCGTCGGGCCCGGTCTCGATCTGTGCCGTCGTGCGCGTCGCGCCCGCGTCGGAGCCCGCCTCGGCCTCGGTCAGCCCGAACGCCGCGAGAGCCCGTCCCGTGACCAGGTCCGGCAACCACCGCTCGCGCTGCGCGGCGGTCCCGTGCCGGACGATCGGCATGATGCCGAGCCCGACGCCGGCCTCGAGCGTGACCGCGATGCTCTGGTCGACGCGCGCGAGCGCCTCGACCGCGAGGCACAGCGAGAGGTAGTCCTTGCCCTGGCCGCCGTGCTCGACGGCGAAGGGCAGGCCGAACAGCCCCAGGTCGCCCATCTCGCGGATGATGTCGAGCGGCAGGCGGCGCTCGGTGTCGTACGTGTACGCCGCGGGCGCGACGACGGTGTCCGCGAACTCGCGCACGGTGTCGCTGAGCTTGCGCTGCTCGTCGGTGAGCTCGGTGTTCATGGCGCTCCTGGGGTGTGGGAGGGGACGGGGACGGCCGGGGTACCGGCCTGGGTGGGGACGTGCGAGGGCGGCGTGACCACCGCGGGGGCAGGCCCGTCCGCCGGGGCGGGAGACACGTCGTCGGGCACCTGGTCGACGCGCGCGACCACCTCGTCGCGGCGCACCAGGTCTCCCGGGCGGATCGTGAGCCGCACGACGCCCGCGTGCGGGGCCCTCAGCGCGTGCTCCATCTTCATGGCCTCGACCGTGACGAGGACCGCGCCCGCGGCGACGGTCTCGCCGTCCGCGACCGCGACCGTCACGACCGTGCCGGGCATGCCCGCGCGGACGTCGGGGCTCGTGAGAACGTCGGCGCCGTCGGCGTAGGCACCGCGGGCGGCGGCGCGGAGGGCGAGGAGCTCGGCGCGCGTCGGGACCGCGACCTGGACCACCCGGCCCTCGCGCGCGAGCCACACGCTCGCGTCCGTGTGGTCGGCCGCCAGGTCCACGGTCTCTCCCACCCCGTCCACGACGTAGCGCCACGCGTGCGCGCTCCCCGCGACGGGGGTCAGCGCGGCCCGCCGGGCTGCCCCCGGCCGTGGGTCCCCGTCCACGTGCACGACGGCGTCGCTCGCCTCTCCCGTCACGGTCACCTCGCGGGGTGCACGCGTCGGGGTCGTCGTGCCGGGCGCCGTGTCGACCAGGGTGACCCTGCGTGGGCGCGGCGCGGCGTTGAGACGCCAGCCGTCGTCTGAACCCCACGGGCCGGTGGCGTGCGGCGTCGCGCCCCGGGAGCCGGGAGCGCGCGCCCCTAGCGAGAACAGCGCGACGGCCACGAGGTCGTCCTCGGTCGCGGTCCCCGGGGGCACTCCCCCGGCCGCCACGAACCGCTCGATCAGCCCCGTGTCGAGGTCGCCGGACCGGACGTCCGGGTCCCCGAGGAGCGCCCGCAGGAAGCCGATGTTGGTGTCGACCCCCAGGACGAGCGTCTCCGCGAGCAGGCGGTCGAGCCGGTCGAGCGCCTGGGCGCGGTCGGCGCCGTGCGCGACGGCCTTCGCGAGCAGCGGGTCGTAGTCGCCCCCGACGCGGAGCCCCTCGGTGAGGCTGCTGTCGAGACGCCACCCCTCGCCGTCGGGCTCGGTGAGCGCGAGGACCTCGCCCGTCGCGGGCAGGAACCCGCGGGCCGGGGACTCCGCGTAGACGCGGGCCTCGATCGCGTGGCCCCGCAGGACGACGTCCTCCTGCGCGAACCCCAGCGCCTCCCCCGCCGCGACGCGCAGCTGGGCCTCGACCAGGTCGAGGCCCGTGACCATCTCGGTCACGGGGTGCTCGACCTGCAGGCGCGTGTTCATCTCGATGAAGAAGAACGTGGTCGGGTCGTCGGCGGGCACGAGGAACTCGACCGTCCCGGCGCCCTCGTAGTCCACGCTGCGCGCGACCTCGCACGCGGCGGCACCGATCCGGGCACGGGTCGCAGCGTCGAGCAGCGGCGACGGCGCCTCCTCGACCACCTTCTGGTGACGGCGCTGGAGGGAGCACTCGCGCTCCCCCAGGTGCACGACGGCGCCGCGCGAGTCCGCGAGCACCTGCACCTCGATGTGGCGCGGCCGGGCGACCAGGCGCTCGACGAGCAGCGTGCCGTCGCCGAACGACCGGGTCGCGACGCGTCGGGCGCTCGCGAGCGCAGCCGGGAGGTCGTCGGCCGACGTCACGACCTGCATGCCCTTGCCGCCGCCCCCCGCCGAGGGCTTGACCAGCAGCGGGAAGCCGACGTCGCGCGCGGCCCGCGCGAGCGCCTCGTCGTCGAGCGCTCGGCCCGTCACGGGGTCGCGGCCCGTGCTGCCCGGCACGACTGGGACCCCGCGCGCCGCGACGATCTCCTTGGCCGTGATCTTGTCGGCCATGGCCTCGAGCGCCGCGACGCTCGGCCCGACGAACACGATGCCCGCGTCCGCGCAGGCCCGCGCGAGCTCGGGGTTCTCCGACAGGAAGCCGTAGCCGGGGTGGACCGCGTCGGCGCCCGTCGCGCGGGCCGCGTCGATGATCGCGGGCACGCTCAGGTACGACTCGGTCGCGGGGGCCGGGCCGATCCGCACCGCGACGTCGGCGAGGGACACGTGGCGCGCGCCGGCGTCGGCGTCGCTGTGGACCGCGACCGACCGGATGCCGAGGCGCCGCAGCGTGGCGATGGTGCGGCACGCGATCTCGCCGCGGTTGGCGACGAGGACCGTGCCGAAGGGGCGCCGCCCCGCGGACGAGTTGTCAGAGCTGGGCCGGGGCATACCCCGGCTCGCTTCTGACAACTGGTCGGTGGTGTGCTGCGGGAGCATGGCCCTCACATCCTGAAGAGCCCGAACCGCGGGCCCTCGGTCGGGGCCAGAGGCGTGCGGGCGCACACGTCGAGCGCGAGTCCCAGCACGCGGCGCGTGTCGGCGGGCTCGATGATGCCGTCGTCCCAGAGCCGGGCCGTCGCGTAGTACGGGTCGCCCTGCTCCTCGTAGCGCGAGCGGATGTCCTCGCGGAACGCGGACTCGTCGTCGGGCGCCCACTGCTCGCCCCGCGTCGCGAGCTGGTCGGCCTTGACCGTCGCGAGCACCGACGCGGCCTGCGGGCCGCCCATGACCGAGATCCGGCTCGCGGGCCACGACCACAGGAAGCGCGGCGAGTACGCGCGCCCGCACATCGAGTAGTTGCCCGCCCCGAACGACCCGCCGACCACGACCGTCAGCCTGGGCACGCGCGTCGTCGCGACGGCCGTGACCATCTTGGCGCCGTCCTTGGCGATCCCCCCGGCCTCGGCGTCCGTGCCGACCATGAACCCCGAGATGTTCTGCAGGAACACGAGCGGGATGCCGCGCTGGTCGCACAGCTCGACGAAGTGCGCGCCCTTGAGCGCCGACGGGCTGAACAGGACCCCGTTGTTCGCGACGATCCCCACGGGGTGCCCGTGCAGGTGCGCGAACCCCGTGACCAGGGTGTCGCCGTACTCGCGCTTGAACTCGTGGAACACGCTGCCGTCGACGAGCCGCGCGACGATCTCGCGCGCGTCGTAGGGCGCCTGGACGTCGACCGGGACCGCACCGTACAGGCTCTCGCCCGGCCCGCCGGGCTCGTCCTGCCCGACGGCGGGCGGGACGCTCTCTCGCACGGCCCACGCGGGCGCGGGGTCCGGCGGGAGCGTCGAGACGATGCGGCGCACGATCGCGAGCGCGTGCTCGTCGTCCTCCGCGAGGTGGTCCGTGACGCCCGAGCGGCGCGCGTGCAGGTCGCCGCCGCCCAGCTCCTCGGCCGTGACGACCTCGCCGATCGCGGCCTTCACGAGCGGCGGTCCGCCCAGGAAGATCGTGCCCTGGTTCCGCACGATCACGGTCTCGTCGCTCATCGCGGGCACGTACGCGCCGCCCGCGGTGCACGAGCCCAGGACCGCCGCGATCTGCGGGATGCCCGCGGCCGAGAGCCGGGCCTGGTGGTAGAAGATCCGGCCGAAGTGGTCACGGTCGGGGAAGACCTCGGCCTGGAGCGGCAGGAACGCGCCGCCCGAGTCGACCAGGTAGACGCACGGCAGCCGGTTCTCGAGCGCGATCTCCTGGGCCCGCAGGTGCTTCTTGACCGTGAGCGGGTGGTAGGTGCCACCCTTGACCGTCGCGTCGTTGCACACGACCAGCACCTGGCGGCCCTCGACCAGGCCGATCCCCGCGATCACGCCCGCACCGGGCCACTCGCCGCCCAACATCCCCTCGGCCGCGAGCGGCGCGATCTCCAGGAACGGGCTGCCCTCGTCGAGCAGGTGCTCGACGCGCTCGCGCGGCAGCAGCTTGCCGCGCGCGACGTGCCGCGCCCGGGACGCCTCGGGGCCGCCGAGCGCGGCACGGGCCGTGCGCTCGCGCAGCCCCGCGACGAGCGCTCGCTGGGCCGCGTCGTTGGCCCGGGCCGTGGCGGAGGCCGGGTCGACGGTCGTCCCCAGGACGTCGCCGACGCCCGGCGCGCGCGTGCTCGGGAGGGTCGCGGTCACGACGTGCCCCCCGTCCGGCGAGCGGCCTGGTCGTCAGGGTCAGCCGGGTCGCCCGGGTCGCCCGGGTCGCCCGCGAGCAGCAGGGCGAGCGCCGGGTCGGCGAGCAGCGCACCGAGCTCGGCGAGGAAGCGGGCGCCCTGCTCGCCGTCGACCACACGGTGGTCGAACGACAGGCTCAGCGTCACGACGTCGCGCAGCGCGACGTGCCCCTCGTGCTCCCACGGGCGGCGGCGCACGGCCCCGACGCCCAGGATCGCGGCCTCCCCCGGGACCAGGATCGGCGTCCCGGCGTCGACGCCGAACACCCCGACGTTGGTGATCGTGATGGTCCCGCCCGTCAGCCGCTCGGGCGCGGTGCGTCCGCTGCGGGCCGTCGCGGTGAGGTCCGCGAGCGCCTCGGCGAGGCCCGTGAGCCCGAGCGTGTGCGCGTCGGGCACGTGCGGCACGACGAGCCCTCGCTCGGTCGCGACCGCTATCCCCAGGTGCACGCGCGGGCTGTGGACGATCTCGGCGCTCCCGTCCGGCAGGTCCTCCCACCGGCTGGCGAGCGACGGGTGCCGCGGCAGCACGACGCACAGCGCCCGCGCCACGAGCGCCAGGACCGTGATGCGCGTCCCGCGGGCGAGCGGGTGGCTCCGGAGCCGGTCGAGGAGCTCGGTGCTGGGCGTGACATCGACCGTGAGGAAGACGGTCGCCTGGGGAGCGGTGAACGCGCTCGCGACCATCGCGGCGGCGGTGTGCTTGCGCACGCCGCGCACGGGGGTGCGCGTCTCGCGGGTACCAGGGTCGCCCGTCCGGCGGCCGGGGGTCCCGTCGGCGCGCAGGCCCGACGGCGTCGCTCCCGGCCCGTCGCCAGGTCGCGCGGCTGCCGCACGGTCGCCACGAGCACCACGGTCCGACGGCGTCGCTCCCGGCTCGTGGCCCGGCGCGGTCGGCGTGCTGTCCGCGTCGGGCGGGGGGAAGCTGCCGGCACGACGGGCTGCCGCGCGGGCCAGCCCGGACTGGCCGAGGATGTCGCGCAACGAGGTCGGCGCGAAGCGCCCCGTGGTGCGGAGCGCGGCCTCGTCCCCGTCTGTCCCGGTGGTGTCGTGGCCCGCCGTGTCGCGGTCGGCGACGTCGCCGGTCACGAACCCTCTGGACAGCGGACCCGCGGTGGCCGTGCTCGGCAGGCCGTGGACGCCGTTGCGCTCGCGCCCCGTCCCCGCTCCTCGACCGGCCGGGGCGCCGGTCCCTGTCCCGGTCCGGTGGCCCGTCGCCTGTTCGGGCCCTGCGGCCGTGCCGTCCCTGGCCCCGGCCTGCGCGCAGCTCACGGCCGACAGGACGTCCTCGCGGGTCACGAGCCCACGGGCACCTGTCCCGACGACCCGTTCGAGGTGGACCCCGAGCAGCTTGGCGAGCCGGCGCACGGGCGGCGTCGAGCGCGGTCGCTCGGCCGGGACGGCCTCACCCGCACCCGCACCCGCGATGGTCCCCGTACCGGTGCCGGGACGCTGGCCGGGCGCCGGCTCGTCCGTCGAGATCGGGCTGGTGGGGGTTCCGACCGGGCCTTCGACCCCCGTACGCCCGTTCTCGATCGCGGCGCGAGCCGGAGCACGTCGGGCACGTCGCGCGGGTCGGCCCGACCGCTCCGGCCGCGCCCCGTACCCGACGAGGTTCGGCTGAGGCGCCTCCTCGGCGACCTCCGCGTCACCGCCGGCCGAGTCCCCCGCGGAAGCCGCGCCGTCGGGCACCCGAACCGCCGTACCAGCGCCCGCCGAACTGCCCGCGGACGCACCGCCGTCGGGCGCTCGACCCGCCTGACCCTTGCCGGACGCCCTCCCCACGGACGCACCGCCGTCGGGCCGCGTGCCCGCGGCACCGCCTGACGAGGGCGTGCCTCCCGGCGCCTCGCCCTCGTCGGGGACCTCGAACGTCACGAGGGGTTCGCCGACGTTGACCGTCTGCCCCGGCTCGGCGTGCAGCACCGTGACGACCCCGGCGTAGGGCGAGGGGAGGTCGACGAGCGCCTTGGCGGTCTCGACCTCCGCGATGACCTGGTTCAGCTCGACCGTGTCGCCCGCGGCGACGTGCCAGCTCACGAGGTCGGACTCGGTGAGGCCCTCACCGAGGTCGGGCAGGCGGAACTCGCGCGTGCTCATCACCGTGCCGCCCCCTCGAACGCCGGGCTGCCGGACTCGTCGTACGCCCCGCGCCCCAGGACGCGGTCCACGCCGTCGAGCAGGCGGTCGAGGTCGGGGACCTGGTGCTGCTCGAGCTTGGCGGGCGGGTACGGGACGTCGTGCCCCGTGACGCGGAAGGGCGCGGCCTCGAGATGCTCGAAGCAGCGCTCGGTCGCCGCCGCGGCGATCTCGGCGCCCAGGCCCGCCTGGTGCGGCGCCTCGTGCGCGACGACCAGGTGGCCCGTCTTGCGGACCGACGCCGCCACGGTCGCGTGGTCGATGGGCGAGAGCGAGCGCAGGTCCACGACCTCGACCGACACACCCTCGTCGGCGGCGGCGACGGCCGCGTCCCGGGCCGTCGTCACGAGCGACCCGAACGTCACCAGCGTGACGTCGGTGCCGGGCACGACGACGCGCGCCGCGTCCATGGGCGGCGCCGAGCGGAGGTCGGCCGCCTCGTTGACCTCGCCCTTGAGGTGGTAGCGACGCTTGGGCTCGAAGAACACGACCGGGTCGTCGCACGCGATGGCCTGCTGGAGCACGGTGTAGGCATCCTGCGGGTCGGAGACGGTCACGACACGCAGTCCCGCGGTGTGCGCGAAGTACGCCTCGGGCGACTCCGAGTGGTGCTCGGCCGCGCCGAGCCCCCCGCCCACGGGGATGCGGATCGTGATCGGCAGGCGCACCGCACCGCCCGTGCGGGCGTGCATCTTGGCGAGCTGGGACACGATCTGGTCGAACGCGACGTACACGAACCCGTCGAACTGGATCTCGCACACGGGCCGGTAGCCGCGGTACGCGAGCCCCACGGCCGTGCCCAGGATGCCCGACTCGGCGAGGGGCGTGTCGAGCACGCGGCGCGGCCCGAACTCCTTCTGCAGCCCGTCGGTCACGCGGTACACGCCGCCGAGCCGGCCCACGTCCTCGCCCATGACGACGACCTTGTCGTCGTTCGCGAGCGACCGGCGCAGCCCCGCGTTGAGGGCCTTGGCGAGCGTCAGGGTGGTCATCGGGCGCCTCCGGTCGGTGCGTCGGTGCCGGTCGCAGGGTCGGTGGTGCCGGCGGCGGGGTCGGCGAGCCCCTCGCCGTCCGCACCGTCGGCGAACCCTTCGAGGTACTGCGCGTACGCGGCGCGCTCGGCCGCGAGCGCCGCGTGCGGCTCGGCGTAGACATGGTCGAAGATCGTGAGCGCGGGCGGGTCCTCGAGCGCGATGCACCCGGCCCGCAGCTCGGCCGCGGCCCGGTCGGCGACGCCCTGGACGCGGGCCTCCTCGTCGGCGGTCAGCATGCCAAGCCCCGTGAGGTAGGTCCGGTAGCGGGAGATCGGGTCGCGGCCGGTCCAGGTCTCGAGCTCCGCGGGGTCGCGGTAGCGCGTGGGGTCGTCGGCCGTGGTGTGCGGCCCCATGCGGTAGGTCACGGCCTCGACGAACGTGGCGCCGCCGCCGGTGCGGGCCCGGTCGAGGGCCTCGTGCGTCACGGCGAGGACCGCGAGGACGTCGTTGCCGTCGACGCGCACGCCCGGGAGCCCGAACCCCGCGGCGCGGTCGACGAGCGGCACGGTCGACTGGAGCGTCACGGGCTCCGAGATCGCCCACTGGTTGTTCTGGCAGAAGAACACCACGGGGGCGCCGTAGGTCGCGGCGAAGACGAACGCCTCGTTGACGTCGCCCTGGCTCATGGCGCCGTCGCCCAGGTAGGCGACCGCGACGGCGTCGGCACCGTCGTTCTGGATGCCCATGGCGTAGCCCGTCGCATGCAGGGTCTGGGCGCCGATGATGACCTGAGGCGTCGCCATGTTGACCGCGTACGGGTCCCAGCCCGACGCCGTCACGCCGCGCCACACCCGCACGAGCTCGACGAGCGCGACGCCCCGCGTGTACGCCACGGCGTGCTCGCGATAGCTCGAGAACACGAAGTCGTCGGCGCGCAGCGCCCGGCCCGACCCGATCTGCGCGGCCTCCTGGCCCAGCAGCGGGGGCCACAGCGCGAGCTCGCCCTGGCGTTGGAGGGCCGTGGCCTCGGCATCGAGGCGCCGCACCACGATCATGTCCTCGTAGAGGCGCAGCGCGAGCGCGGGGTCCGCGTCGAGCCCTTCGAGCCATCGGTCGTACTGCGTCGATCCGTGCCGTGCACCGGTCTCGTCGAGCAGCTGGACGGCGTCCAGCCCCGTTCCCCGCACTACCCGGCTGTCCACCTGGCTGGGCGTCATCGCGTCACCTCGCGTCTGCTCCCGTGCTCACCGTCGAGCACCCCGGCGCTCCTCGTCGAGCACCGGATACCGCGAACGTAACCCCACCCCGCACATGGCTCCAGTCATCACGGAAAGGCTGGGCAGTGTGCTGCGCGTCACAGGGATAGGCTGAACACTGTGCGCAGCTACGATGCCGTCGACCTCGATCTCCTCGTCGCGCTCGCGAAGGACCCACGCGGCACGATCGTCGCGCTCGCCGAGCGCCTGCGGCTCTCGCGGAACACGGTGCACGCACGCATGGCCCACCTCGAGGAGGCCGGTGCGTTCCTCGACTTCGACCGGCGCATCGACCCGGAGTTCCTGGGGCACCCGCTGACGGCGTTCATCGAGGTCGAGGTCAAGCAGAAGGAGCTGAGCCGCATCGTGGCGACGCTCGCGGAGATCCCCGAGGTCCTCCAGGCCCACGGCCGCTCGGGCACGTCGGACCTGCGGGTACTGGTCGCGTGCCGCACCACGGACCACCTGTTCCGCATCGACGCCGCGATCCTCGCGATCGACGGTGTCGAGCGCACCGAGACCTCGCTCTCGATGGGCGAGCTCATCCCCTACCGGGTGCGGCCGCTGATCGAGCGGGCGCGCAAGACCCTCTGACGAGGGCGGGGGCTCACCCAGCGGCAGAGAGGTCGACGGCGGAGTAGTCGACGGCGGAGTAGTCGACGGCGGAGTGGTCGGCGGCGGGGGCTGGCAGCGGGGGCCTCAGCGAGCGGCGGAGTCCTTGACGAGCAGGTTCGGCTGGGCGGGAACAGCGTTCGCTGAGCAGGAGACGCTCCTGGTCAGCCGAACAGCCCCGACACAAGCCCCCGGACCCGGCGTGGGCCGGGCCAGCGGGGGCAACCCGTTCCCTCGTCCTCACCGCAGGTCGCGCAGGTACGCCGCAGCGCCGTCGAACGCGGCCATGCGCCGCTCGTAGTAGACCGCGAGGATCAGCAGCAGCCCGCCCGCGGCGGTCAGCGTGAGCATCCACGGCCCGGCCGAGATGGCCGTCCCGAGCTGGCTCACGAACACCACGAGGATCTCGACCGGGAGCACCACGACGCCCAGGACGAACGGTGCCGCGAGGTGCAGGCGCGTCCCGACCAGCACGGCCGCGAGCGCGAGCCCGACCACGAGCACGGCCCGCCAGGTCCGGGCGTCGGTGTAGGTCGCGAGGACCGAGGGGCCCAGCGTCGCGGCGATCCCGACCGCGAGCGTGCGCCACGAGCCCACGAACCCGACGGGCCAGTCCGCGAGCCGCGCCACCGGCGCTCGTCCCGGCGCAGGCGCAGGACCCGACGACGCCACGAACGCCAGGTACCCCGCGACCAGCAGGCCCGCCCCGAGGGGCAGGGAGAAGACCTCGACACGCAGCTCGCGCGGGGACCAGGCGCCGATCGCGGTGACGAGCGCGAGCCCCCACACGAACCACGCCGGGGGCCAGCGCAGGTCCTCGGGCGCCGTCGCGCGCAGCGCCTGGCGCACGGTGTGCACGACGAGCACCAGGAGCGCGACCTCGAGGGACCAGGTCAGGACGATCGCGGTCCAGCTCTCGCCGACGGCGGCCACGGGCCCGACGACGGCGAGCACCATCGCGGGCGCGACCCACCACCGCCGGGCCGCGGGGGCGAGCGGGAGGTGGGCGACGTCGTCGGGCCCGGCGCCCGTCGCCCCTGGCCCCGTGGACGCCGCCGACACCAACCGGTGCCCCGCGAGCGCCGCGAGCGCGGCCCCGGCCGCGGACCAGGCGAGCGCCCCGAGGTAGGTCGCCGTCGGGTCGTCCCCGACGGCACCCGAGGCCGCGACGAACCGCAGCGCGGCGGCCAGGCCGCCGACCGACGCGAGCACCGCCGCGAGCGACAGGTACGTCGCGGCATCCCTCGCCCACGAGGTGCTGACGCGGGTGCCGCGGGCCGCGAGCCGGCGGGCGACCTCACCACCGACGACGAGCACGAGCCCCAGGGCGAGGAGCACGGGGTTGCGCCACGGACCGGCGTCGGGCAGGAGGATCGAGACGAGCAGCGACGGCACCACGAGCAGTGCGAGGCCCCCCGCGACCAGGCGTCGTCCACCCGGTCCGCGGCGCGCGAGGATCCCGCCGACCACGACCGCCGCGAGCGCGGGCGGCGCGGTGTACGCCTCGACGAGACCGACCCCGAGCAGACTCAGCAAGGACCACAACGCCCCGACCCACAGCGCGGCCGCGAGCCACCACGTCCAGCGGCGGGCGGGTCGACCCGCGACGACCGCGGCGCCGGTCCCCAGGACCAGGAGCACGATCATCGCGGTCTCGGGCCCCGCCGAGACGCGCACCAGCGAGAGCAGGACCGCGACCGCGGCCGTGACGAGCGTGCTGACCTCGACCGCCCGGCCGACCGGCTCGGTGTGCGCGTCCGGGAGCCCGCGCGCGCCGAGGAACGCGAGGGCCTGCGGGACGGCCACGGCCGCGCCGGCCGTGAGGATCGCGACGAGCGGGAGCACGACGGGCGACCCGCTGCCCGGGACGAGCTCCGCGCCCAGGCACACGAGCACGACCGAGGCCGTCGGGAGCAGGAGCCCGGCCGCCGCGACCCGCACAGCGCGCGTCATCCCGGGGCGTCGTGTCAGGACCAGGACGGCCTCGAGCGCGAGCATGGTCGCGGCGGCCGCGGCCGACCAGTAGCTGCGCTCCTCGAGGACCGAGGCCACGCCCAGGACGAACGGCACCGACGTCGTGACCAGGACGGCCCACCACGAGGGACGGTCGACGGCCCGCAGGCGCGTCACGACGATCGCCACGACCGAGGCCGTGACCGACACGACCGCGAGCGCCTCGACCCCCGCGAGGCCCGCCCACCCGAGCGTCATGCCCAGGACCAGGAGCGCGTACCCGTAGCCGAGGCCCACGAGGTACGGGCGGACCCCCGCGGGCACGACCCGTCGGGCGAGCAGCAGGAGCCCCAGCACGACGGCGCCGCCCAGGACCGCAGTCGGGCGCGCGGCCCAGGACACGACGGCCGCCATGCCCGTCAGGGCGAACGTGCCCGTGAGGGCAGCTGCGGACCACGGGGCCCGGCGCGCCGCAGCCGACCGGTCGGCGAGCACGAGGAGCGCGAGGGCCAGGGCCGCGAGCAGCCCGAACGACGTGAGCGCAGCCCACGCCGGGTGCAGCGCGATCCCGGTGAGCAGGAAGAGCACGACCCACGGCAGGCCGGCGCGGGCACCCGAGCCGAGCCACGTCCCGAGGCGGAGCACGCTCAGGCCGAGGAGCGCCAGGGCGAGCGCACCGACCCCGACGAGCGCGGCCGTCGTCGTCGCGTCGTCGAACACGCCGTCCTGGGCGAGCGGGACGTCCGTGAGCGACCACTGCGGACCTGCCGCCCGGACCGATGTCAGCGCGACCAGCACGCGCGCGGCCAGGTACCCGACCGCCGGGAGGGTCGCCGTCGCGAAGACCACGAGCGCGCCCGTCACGAGCGCCTCCCGGGAGCGTGCCGTGGCCCGCGCGGCCGTCGCGGCCGCGACCAGGACGGCGCCGGCCGCGAGCCCGGCGACGGGGGCCAGGCCGATCGACCACGGCCAGTGCCCGACGCCGAGGAGCACCGCCGCGAGGACCGCCACCGCGCCCGTGACCCACCACCAGAGCCGCTGCCCCGTGCACCGGGCCAGGATCGCGGCCGTCGCCGCACCCCCGACCATGACCAGGGCCGCGCCGCTCCACCCGGGGAGCCACGAGACCGGCGGGACGGCCATGCCGACGAGGAGCGCGGTCGGGTACACGAGGTAGCGCGCGACCTGGAGCACGGTCGTCTCCGCGACCAGACGGGATCCGAGCCTGGTACCCGAGACGCGCGCGACCGGCAGCTCCAGGAGGGTCACGAGGCAGGCCGCGAGCATGCCGACCGCGTACACCCCGGACTCCGTCCCGAGGTCCCCGGACGCGCCCCCGGCGACCGCGCCCGCGAGGACCACGGGAACCACCGGGGCGAGGATCAGCCCGGCGGCGCTCCAGGTCCGCATGCGCACCAGGTGCCCGGCCACCAGCAGACCCGCCGAGACGAGGAGCAGCAGCATGCCGCGCGCGAGCGCCGGGTCCGTGCCACCGAGCAGCCCGGCGCTCAGGAACAGCTCGACGTCGACGAGCAGCAGGACGACGCCGAGCGCACCGATCGACTCGGCCGAGGCGCCCATGCCCCGCAGGCGCAGGAACACGGCGGCCCCGAGCGCGAGGAGGGTCACGACGCCCGTGACGAGCGCCCGGACCGCGAGGTCGTCCGCGAGCGTGAAGAAGACGAACACGATCGTCGCGACCGCGAGCAGCCCGGCCCCCGCGCTCGCGAGGATGGGCTGGAGGCCGACGCTCGACCGGGTCGGTGCCGGTGCCGGTGCCGGTGCCGCGGGAGCGGTGTACACCGGTCGGCGCGCTGCGCCCGCCACGGGCACGGGGGGCTGGGGGCGGGCCGGGGCCCCCTGGGCGCGGAGCCGCTCGTCCGCGGACCGCAGGGCGCGCAGACCGGCGGCTCGCCGGTCGAGCGCGGCGGCCGCGTCGCGCGACGCGCGCAGCACCTCGACCGCCCACGGCCCCGACAGGGCGAGGCCGCACGCCTCGCAGCGGGTCGACGTGAGGACGGTCCCGCACCCGGGGCACGCGTGCTGGTCGCGCAGCCGCTCCGTCGCGACCTCGACCCACTGTTCGCTCATGCGCACATCATGGCGAACTCCCAGGTCAGGCATCGGCCCGTCCCGTGGGGTGTCGGTGTCGATCAGGTGAAGGGGGTGCTCCGGGCCAGGTCGTCGTCGCGGTCCGGGTCCACCGTCCCGCCCGCGGCGCCCGCACGAACCACGGTGTCCGCGGCATCGACGGTGCCCAGCACGCCCGTCGGCACCGTCACGGCCGCGATCGCGGTCGTGAGCGGGATCGCGAGCACGAGCCCGATCGACCCGACGAGCGTCCGGACGACCTCCTCGGCGATCTCCCCCGAGGTCAGGCTCACGCCGAGCGCCTGGTCGGACAGCCAGACCGCCATGAGCAGCGGCAGGGCCGCCCCCACGTACGCGAACGCGATGGTGTAGACGGTCGAGGCGATGTGGTCGCGGCCGATCCGCATGGCCCGGGAGAAGAGCTCGCGCCGTGAGGCGCCCGGCGCGAGCGCGCGCAGCTCCCACACGGTCGACGCCTGGGTGATCGTGACGTCGTTGAGCACGCCCATCCCCGCGAGGACGATCCCGCAGATCGCGATGCCCTGGAGGTCGATCGCGGGGGCGTAGGACGGGAGCCAGAGCGCCTCCTCGGACGTGAGCCCGGTGATGTGCGAGGTCCGGGCGCCCCACGCGGCCAGGACGGCCGTCAGCGCCAGACCGACGAGCGTGCCGACCATGGCGGTCGACGTCCGGGCCGTGAACCCGTGGGCCACGTAGAGCACCACGAACATCACGGCCGACGACGTCACGAGGGCCACGTAGAGGGAGCTCTGGCCCGAGAGCAGCGCGGGCAGCGTGAACTGCCCGATCACGACGAGCGCGACGGCGAGCCCCGCGAGCGCCGCGAGCCCGCGCAACCGGGCGACCGCGAGCACGAGGACCGCGTAGGCGATTGCGAGCAGGGCGATCGGGATGCCGCGCTCGAAGTCCAGGAAGACGTAGGGGGTCCCCCCGTCGCCCGCGGCCTGCTCGATGTGGAGGAGGCGGAGCCTGTCGCCGACCTCGAAGCCGTGGTGGACGTACTCGGGTGGTGCGACCACCTCGACCTCGGTGCCGTCGTCGAGACGTACGGGGACCAGACCGGTCTCGACCTCAGCCTCTCCGGTCACCTCGCCGAACACCACGAACGCGCCCTGGGCGGTCACCGGGATCTGGTCCGGCACGTCGGCACCGCGGGGCCAGAGCGCGACGAGCCCGACGATCGTCAGCACCAGCGCGGGGACCAGGATCGCCGCGAGCACGAGCCGGACCCGTCTGCTCGCAGGGGGCGTCGGGCCGTCGCCGTGCGCGTGCGCGTGGGCGGGCCCGCCACGGTCAGGACTGCTCCGTGCTCGCCGTGCTCGCCTCGTCGGGTGCTGCGGGACGCTCATGGTGCCCTTCGGTCGGGGTCGGGCGCACGCCCTGGACCCGCCCACCTTAGAGAATGAGAACAGTTATCGCTAGCGCTCCACGCCCGACCGCCACGCACCCAGGGCACGACACAGGCCCGGGTGCCCGACGTCGTCGGGCACCCGGGCCTGTGTCAGTGGTGCGGGGCGCGGCCCCGCGGTGCGGCACGCCTCAGCGTGCCGCGAGGATCACTTGGTGACGGCCTTCTTCAGGAGGCTGCCGGCGCTGATCTTGACACCGAAGCCGGCGGGGATCTGGATCTCCTCGCCGGTGCGGGGGTTGCGGCCCGTGCGAGCGGCACGCTCGACGCGCTCGACCGAGAGCAGGCCGGTGACCTTGACGGCCTCGCCGTTGCCGAGCGACTCGACGAGGACTTCCTGGAACGCGTTGAGGGCGTTCTCGGCCTGAGCCTTGGTCAGGTCGGACTTTGCGGCGATGGCCGAGACGAGCTCAGACTTGTTGAGCGACATGCGGATCCCTTCATCGGTTCACGCCTCGCGGTGGGCACCGCGCGACGTTGAGGTCTCAGTTTGCCAGCCGTGAGGCGGGACTTCGTGGACAACACTAAGGAATCTACGGGGGTTTCCGCGCGTTTCCGCGCCGAACGTGTTTCTCTGAACGCGGAATCTTGCCCGTTTTGCCCTGAATGTGACCTACTTGGCGCCCCCGGGACCCCCGGAGGAGCTCCACGCGCACAAGATCCGCACACGCGAGAGGCGCTCGACGACGCGCCCACAGCCCCGTTCGCCGTCACTCGGCGCGCTGCAGCACGCCCCGGTACGCACGGAGCCGCCCACCCCGAGGGGTGGGCGGCTCTCCTGGCCACGAGCTGGCGACCGCGGCCCGACGACGAGCGACGGCTCAGCGGCCCTCGCTCTTCGCGGCACCTCCCGTGGCGCCCTTGCCGTAGCGCTGACGGAACTTCTCGACGCGGCCGGCGGTGTCCACGACGCGCGCGGTACCCGTGTAGAACGGGTGGCTCGCGCTCGAGATGTCGACGTCGACGACCGGGTAGGTGTTGCCGTCGGTCCACACGATCGTCTTGTCCGGACGGCCAGGACCCGACGCGCTGGTCCCCGCGAGGGTGGAACGCGTCAGGAACGCGAAGTCGGCCGAGATGTCGCGGAACACGACCGGTCCGTACTCGGGGTGGATGTCCTTCTTCATGGGTGCTCCTCTACGACTCTCGACTGCTGGGCTCTCGACGGGTGTCGACTACCAGCTGGACTTGGTGACGCCCGGCAGCTCCCCGCGGTGCGCCATGTCGCGCAGCCGGATGCGGGAGAGGCCGAAACGCCGGTTGTACGCGCGCGGACGACCGTCGACCACGTCGCGGTTGCGCAGGCGGGTCGCGCTCGCGTCGCGAGGCTGCTTGCGCAGCTCCGTCGCGGCCGCCTCCTTCTCGGCGTCCGAGGCGCTGGGCGACGCGATGATCCTCTTGAGCTCGGCGCGCCGCTCGGCGTACCGAGCGACGATCACCTCGCGCTGCTCGTTGCGCGCGATCTTGGACTTCTTGGCCATGCGGCTCCCCTTACCGTTCCTCGCGGAACGCGACGTGTGCCCGGGCGACCGGGTCGTACTTGAGCAGGGTCAGCCGGTCCGGGTCGTTCCGACGGTTCTTGCGGGTCACGTACGTGTACCCGGTCCCTGCGGTCGAGCGCAGCGTGACCACGGGACGCAGCTCGGTGCGTGCTGCCATCAGACCTTCTCCCCTCGAGCGATGATGCGTGCGACGACCGCGTCGATCCCTCGACGGTCGATCGTCCTGATCCCCTGGGCGCTCACTCTCAGCCTGACATGCCGGCCCAGTGACGGCACCCAGTAGCGCTTGTGCTGGATGTTGGGGTCGAAGCGACGCCTGGTCCGCACGTGCGAGTGCGAGATCGAGCGGCCGAACCCCGGCGAGGTGCCGAGCACCTGGCAGACGGCGGACATGAGCTTCCCTTCGGTGGGTCGTGGAGACCCGACGGTACTTACTGAGAACGATTCTCGTCAAGAGGTATGCTCTCGACTGATGAGAACCGTTCTCTGTAGAGGTGGAGCGTCCAGATGCCCGCAGATATTCCCGGGGCCCCCGGCACGGCAGCGAGCCGCCGCGCGGCCTCACCGGCCCCGACGAGCAGCGGCTCGGCCGCCGACCCGAGCGACGCGCCGGGCCGCATCCCGCTCAGCGCGCTCGCCACGATCGACCCGGTGCTGCGCGACACCGCGGTCTTCGGGCTCGTGACCGACACCCCGCGGTCGGTCGTCCTGCGCCACGACATCCACGCCGAGGACGGGACCCTGCGCCGACTCGTCGTGGACGCGTCCGGGGTCGTCGAGGACACGCTCGTCGACCTCGAGCACGCGTGCCTGTCGTGCGCGGTCCGCGAGGACGCGATCCCCACGCTGCGCGGCCTCGCACGCGACGGACGCTGGGACCAGGTGCTCCTCGCCCTGCCCGTGTCGGCCGAGCCGCTGCCGGTCGCGCGGGCCCTGGGCGGGGCTACCCGGCCCGGCGGCGCGCTCGACGGGTTGCGGCTCGCCACGGTCCTCACGGTCGTCGACCTCGCCGCGGTCGAGACCGATCTCCTCGACGACGACCTGCTCGAGGAGCGCGGCCTCGCGCTCACCGCCGCCGACCACCGCTCGGTCGGCGAGGTGCTCGCGGCCCAGGTCGAGCACGCCGACCTCGTGGTCACGACGGGCGCGCCCTGCCCGGCCCTCCTGGACGGTCCCGGGACGCCCACCCGACGCCCCCTGCCCGACGGCGCCTCCCACCCGGGCACGTCCGCGGCGGTCCGCGCCGCGCAGGACAGGCGGCACGCGAGCGCACGCACGGGATCGGGCCTCGTCGACAGGCTCAGGGCCGACGGCTCGACCCGGCTCGACAGCCTCGACGGGCTGCATCTCGCGGACCTGTCCGCGGCGACGCACGACGCGACCCGCGCCGAGCGCCGCGCCCACCCGTTCGGGGCGCGCGCCGTCGTCGGGCAGGACGAGGAGACCGGGACCTGGACCCTCGAGCTGTCCTCCGACCTGCCGTTCGACCCGCAGCGCCTCCTGCACCAGGTCCGGCGCCTCGGGACCGGGCGCCTGCGCAGCCGCGGCGTGTTCTGGGTCCCCAACCGGCCCGACTCGATGTGCGCGTGGGACGGCGCGGGCGGGCAGCTGAGCATCGGAGAGGTCGGGACGTGGGAGGACCTCGCGCCCCGGACCCGGCTGGTCTTCACGGGGGCGGCCGACTCGGCCGGGGACCGCGACGAGCTGCGCGCGGCGTTCACCGAGATCCTCGCGACGCGCGAGGAGGTCGCCGACGGCGGGCTGCGCTGGCTCGGCCGTGAGGACGTGCTCGCTCCCTGGCTCGGGGCGCGCACCGACGCCGTCTGACGACGGGCAAGGCCCCGGGAACCGTC
The DNA here is from genome assembly GCF_001692445.1 of Oerskovia enterophila. Lineage (GTDB taxonomy): Bacteria > Actinomycetota > Actinomycetes > Actinomycetales > Cellulomonadaceae > Oerskovia > Oerskovia enterophila. The sequence goes on from NZ_MAQA01000009.1 coordinate 47,677, forward strand.
GTGGGTCCCGGGGCCTTGCTCGTGGTGCTCGACGGCCGGCTCGCACCGGCCGCCGACCGTCCGCCGGGAGCACCCCCGGCGGACGCCTCGCGGGCTAGCCGCAGCTCGTGGCCGCGTACTCGCTCTCGATCGTGGTCGTGACCTCCTTGCCGTCGACCGTGGCGGTCGCCGTCACGGTCGCCGTGCCCGCCTCGATCGCGTCCTTGCGGGTCGCGAACGTCTGGCTGGCGCTCTTGCCCGGCTGGACCTGCTGGAAGGTCTTGGTGCCGAACGGCGTGGAGATCTTCACGTCGACCGGGAAGTCCTCCTCGTTGACCGCGCGGACCGCGAGCTGGACGCGCGAGGCCGTGCACTGGGCCTTGGCCGTCGTGGTGACCTCGAGCTCGGGCTCGGGCTCGACCGGGTCGGCGCAGGACACCTTGGCGGAGCCCCAGTCGGCGTGGTCGTTGCCGTTGCCGTCGCCGCCGTCGGTCACGATCAGGTCGAGGTAGCGGACCCCCGTGACCGGCACGTCCAGGTCGACGGTCTTGCCGCCGCCCTTGAGCACCTCGGTCTGGGCGAGCTGGGTGCCATCACCCACGACCTTGAACTGCACCGTGCCCTTGGTGCCCTGGACGTCGTCGACCCCCACGGTCGCCGTGAACGCGTCGCACTGCGCGGCGAGGAAGACCCGGACCGACGAGTTCGCGTGCGTGCCGAGGCCCTTCTCGTGCGCGACGCCGCGCAGCGAGAGCGGCTTGCCGTCCTTCTCGCCCTGCTCGCCGTTGGACAGGTCGCGCTCGACCGGTCCCCACCCGTTGGTCGTCGAGACGAACGGCAGGTCGCTGACCCAGTTCTCGCCACCGTTCGGCGGCACGACGACCCACACCGACTGGCCGGCCTCGACCGACCGCTCGCCGACGGGCGCTGCCGTGGTCGTGTACGAGCCGCCCGAGGTGAGCGTGTAGGCGTCGGCGGTGATCTTGCCGTGCGGGGTGACCTGCCACGTCGTGGTCAGGACGCCGCCGGCCGGGAGCGTGGCCGCGGTCGAGGCGTTGGTCGCCTCGACCTCCCAGCCCTCGGGCACGTCGAGCGTCACCGCGACGTCCGCGACGGCCACGGGCTCGTGGACCGTGAGGCGCGTCGTGACGGTGCTCGCGACGTCGGGCTCGAACGCGACGGGTCCGGGGGACACCGTCAGGGACGCGCAGGCCGGGGTGGCCTCGGCCGGACCCAGGTCCACGACGCGGAAGTCGTCGAGGATCAGGTCGGACTGGTTGCCGCCCGCGGTGAGCTTGCGCAGCCCCACCCAGGTGTCGCCGCAGCCGCTGGCCACGACGTCCTCGGAGAACGTCGCGGTCGTGCGCTGCTGCCCCAGCGGGGTCGCGTGGGTCTCGACCGACGCCGGGGCGCCGCTCGCGACCGAGTCGTAGCCCGTGACCCACTGGTACTCGCCGCCGTTGCCCGACTGGTAGTCGAAGCTCACGCGGTACTGACGCCCCGCCTCGAGCTTCACGGTGCTGGGCACGGTGCGGTAGACGAGGCCCTTGTTCTCCTCGTGCGCCTTGAGCGACCAGTCGCCGGACAGCGCGTCGTCGACGAGCTTCCCGTTCCAGCCGGCCTGCGTGTAGGGCGCGTTGCGCTGGGCGATGTGCGTGCGCGGGTCGGTCACGCCGCCCGCGTCGCCCTTGACGAACGGTCCCCAGCCCTGGGGCACGTTCTCGAAGTCCTCGAACGCGACGACCGTGCCGGTCTCGCCCTCGACGGCCGGGGCCACCGAGCGCGTGGCGCTCACGACGCGCAGGTCGTCGACCCGCACGACGGCGTCGCCCGCCGAGGCGGAGACCGTCAGCGTCGGGCGGGCCGGGCCCGTGACGTCGACGAGCACCTGGACCCGCTGGTAGTAGCGGTTGTTCTTCTCGTCGGCCGCGACGAGGTTCTTGGCGGTCGAGCGCTCGACGACGGTGCTCGCGGTCTGCGCGACGCCCTCGCCCGAGACGGACAGGGTGGTCGAGCGGGACTTCCCGGGCTGGACCTCGACCCACGCGCTCACGGCGTAGGTCCCGGTCGAGAGCTCACCGAGCTGCTGGCTCAGCGACGAGGCGCCCGCACCGAGCGTCGCGACGCGCTGCCCGTTGGACAGGGTCTCGATGCCCGTGGTGCCGGTCGTCTCGTACGCGTCGAGCGTCGCGGCGTTGAAGCCGGGGTCGACGATGCCGCTCGCGGCGCCCCACGCGACGTCCTCGGCCGAGGGGGTCGCGACGCCCTGCGGGTACAGCACGTAGGGCTGGCCCGCGGTCGCGTCGACCGTGACCTTGCCGCCCGTGACCGGGACGTCCGCGACCTTCTCGCGGCCCGTGGTCGTGAGCTTGTACATGGTCAGGCTCGTGGCCCCGGCGAGCTCGTCCGTGAGGGTCCACGTGGTCGAGCCGCCGGCCGGGTTGTAGTGGTAGAGCTTGCTGCCCTCGGCAGCCTCTCCCTCGAGCCCGGGGGCGTCGGACGCGTTCCACGGCAGGAGGTAGGTGCCGCCCTGGGCGACGACGGCGTCCCCGACGAGGATCTGCCGGTCGGCCGCGGTCGTGCCGCGGGCCGAGACGTCACCCGTGAAGTCGATCCGGTCGGTGCCCCAGCGCACGATCTCCTGGTGCTGGAGGAACTTGGTCGGGACGTTGGTCGTCCAGATGTTCTTGTAGAACGCGTTCCAGTCGGTCTGCCCGGTCCAGCCCTCGAACTCGACGAGCCGCGCGTTGCCGAGCAGCGGGTGCGGGTTCCAGGTGTCCTTCTCGGCGTTGTCGATGAAGCGCACGATCTGGGAGTTCAGGCCCTTGTTCGCGGCGCCGCCGTAGTTCTCGTCCGCGGACCAGTGGCTCCACAGCGAGTTCGCCTCGAACTTGTCGGACCACTCGGTCGCGATCTGGAGGTCGTTGGCGCGGGCCGCGTCCGCGAGGGCGCGGGCCTGCCAGCCGAAGTTGTAGTAGACGTCGACGTAGAGGAGGTCCAGGTTGCCCTGGGTCTCGTCGGCGAGCTGGCCGATGCGTGCGGCCAGGTCGCCGCTGTTCACGTCGCGGCGCTGGTCGATGTAGTACGACTGGCCGAGCCAGTTCCAGCCCTTGGCCGAGGGGTCGACGAGCTCGTCGGAGAAGGCGTTCGCCTCGGCGTAGGCCTCGGTCGCGTTGATGTGGACGCCGAAGTCGGCGTTCCAGTCGCCACCCTGCGCGAGCAGCGTGTTCATGTCCTCGAGGCCGCCCGCGCGCTCGTTGTAGTTGCCGCCGTAGTCGGGGTGCGCGGAGTCGTGCCCCTCGGAGCCGTAGCCCTTGAGCAGCGCCATCTGCCCCAGGCCGTCGGTCGCGAGCGAGATGCGCTTGACGTCGTCGAGCGTGCGCAGGAACGGGTGCGTGGCCTGCGAGGCGAAGTTGAACGGGATGTGGGTCACGACGCGGTCGGCGACCTGGTCGGCGCCGAGCGCCTTGGGGGCGGTCGCGCGGAACGCGATCGCGCCGTCCTGCCAGTCGACCTTGTCGTCGGCGTTGGCGTCGGCCGTCACGACGACGGTCGCGTACGGGAGCTCCTCGGTGACCGGCGAGCCCTGGGCCCGGTAGGTCCACGCGCCGCTCCAGACGCCCACGCGCACGCCGCCGTCGGCCGCGCGCGCCTGGCGCTGCAGGCGGTTGCCGTCCGCGGCGGCCTTGCCGTTGGCCTCGTCGTAGACGCTGTTGGTCACGATCGTGGCCGACAGCGCGCTCGTGCTCACGATCGCGTACGCGGACCCGACCGGGTTCGCGTTGACGGGGGTCTGCCCCGTGACGGACGTGAACGTGTCGCCGACCTTGCCGCGGTCCGGGCTGATGACCGCCGAGGCGACCACGGCCGACGGGTCGGCCGACGAGACCGAGAGCAGGTCGTGGCCCGGGACCTCGATGGTCCCGACGCGGAACGCCTCGGTGTCGGTCACGCCCGTGACGCGGAACGTCACGGCGCTGCCCTCGACCTCGAGGCGCGTGTCGATGCTGACGCCCGCGAGGTCGGGGAACGTCAGGCGGTAGTCCCGGTTCGTCTCGCCGGGCTCGCCCGCCTCGACCGCGACGGCCCGGTCGGTGCCGTTGAGGCGCACCTTCGTGACGGTCGCGGTGCTGCCCGCGAGCGAGGCACCTGACGCGCGGTCGGTGTAGCTCAGGACCCGCGGGAAGTCCGCGGCGACCTGGACGTCGAGCTGCGCCGAGCGCAGCGTGGCCGCGCCCTCGACGCTCGCGGCCGCGACCTGCTCGGCCGTCAGGCCGAGGGCCGAGAGCGACGTCGCGCTGCTCGCCGGGGTGTGGACCGCCGCGGCCGCGGCGGGCAGCGCCGCGAACGGCACCACCACCGCGGTCGCGAGCGCCACGAGGCTGCGGGCACGGCGCGAGGCGCCACCCGGGTGGGAACCGGCCCGAGGGCCAGGGGAATGTCGAACCATGTGCTGATCTCCTTCGATAGCAGTTCATCGGCCGTCCCCCGACCGACGGGCGTCACAGCTCTTCGACGTACTCCTCGGGCTCGCCGAGGACGGCCTCGTCCGTCAGCTCGAGGTCGGAACCGACCGCGTGCAGCTCGAGGACCGTGACGGTGTTGCTCCCCGCGCGCAGCAGCGGCGCGGGGACGTAGAGGGTGTGCTGGGGGCCGCGCTCCCAGTAGCGGCCGAGCAGCACGTCGTTGACCCACACGAAGCCCTTGGTCCAGCCGGGCAGGGTCAGGAAGGTGTCGGCGGGCTCGTCGAGGTCGAGGGCCGTCCGGGCCAGGACGCCCTGGGGCCCGACGGCGTGGCGAGGCACGCTCGGGGCGTCCGCGGCGTCGGGCTCACCCGCCGCCCACAGCCCGTCCACGGGCAGCAGGTCGAGCGGCAGCGACCGCGAGGTCCAGCCGTGCACGATCCGGCGCTCGACCAGGACGTCGCCCAGGATCCCCTTGTGCTCACCGAGCCGGGGGCCGTAGTTGATGCGGCCGAGGTTCTCCACGAGGATCTCGAGCCGCACGGGCACGCCCTCCCCGTGGACCGTGAGCCCGCGGTGCGAGGTCTCGCGCTCCAGCACGCCGACCTCCCGGCCGTCGACGTAGACCGTCGCGCGGTCGTGCAGCCCGAGGACCGAGAGCGTGCTGTCTCCCGGAGGGAGCACGGGCGTGGCCGTGTGGAGCACGAGCCCGGCGTTCTGTCCGAGCTCCTCGAACGTCAGGGGCGACGACCGGACGACCGCAGCGCCCGACGCCCGCAGCGCGGGCAGGAGCGGGCGCGTGCTCACGGGCGGCAGGGCGCGCGCGGCGAGCTTGGGCGACGGCACGATCCACCGGTCGTCCTGGGCGTCCTCGGGGATCCGGGTCCCGTGCGCGGCGTGCTCGGACAAGACCTTGCGCAGCGCGAAGAACTTGGGGGTCACGCTCCCGTCCTCGGCCACCGCGGCGTCCGAGTCGTAGCTCGTGACCGTGGGCTGCAGGCGGGTCCCGTCGTGGTTCGCTCCGGCCGTGAGCCCGAAGTTGGTGCCACCGTGCGCCATGTAGAGGCTCACGGAGCCGCCGAGGTCGAGGAGGTCGCGCACGTCGGCCGCGGCGCTGTCCGCACCGCGCACGTGGTGCGGGTCGCCCCAGTGGTCGAACCAGCCGTTCCAGAACTCGGCGCACACGAACGGCTGCTCCCCGCGGCGGGCCGTGAGCTTGTCGAGCGCCTGTCCGGGACGGCTGCCGAACGTGGCCGCCGCCAGCACGCCGGGGAGCGAACCGCCGTCGAGCATGAGGTCCGTGGGGCCGTCCGCCGTGAAGAGGAGCTCGTCGATGCCGCGTTCCACGAGCGCGTCGTGGACCCACGCCATGTAGGCGTGGTCGTCGCCGAAGCTGCCGTACTCGTTCTCCACCTGGACGGCCACGACCGGGCCGCCGCGGTTCGCCTGGAGCGCCGCGATGCGCGGCAGCAGCTCGTCGAACCAGGCCGCGACCGCGGCGAGGTAGGCCTCGTCGCTGCACCGGAGCCGGATCCCGGGCGTCGCGGTGAGCCACGCGGGCAGGCCGCCGTTGTCCCACTCGGCGCAGATGTACGGCCCGGGGCGCACCACCACGTCGAGTCCCAGGTCGCCCGCGAGGCGCACGAACCGCTCGACGTCGCGCCACCCGGTGAAGTCGAACGTGCCGCGCGCGGCCTCGTGCCAGTTCCACGGGACGTAGGTGTCGACCGTGTTGAGGCCCATGGCGCGCAGGCGCAGGAGGCGGTCCTCCCACAGGTCCGGGTGGACCCGGAAGTAGTGGACCGAGCCCGAGAGCATCCGGTGGGGCACGCCGTCGCGCACGAGGGTCGCGCCGTCGGCGCGCAGGGTCTGGCCGCCGGCCGGGCTCGAGGCCCGGTCGGCTGGGTCGTGCTGGCTCACTTGATAGCCCCCGCTGCAAGTCCGGAGCGCCAGAAGCGCTGGAGGGAGAGGAACGCGACGATGAGCGGGACGACCGCCACGAACGCGCCGATGATGACCATGTGCCGCTCGATCTGGCCGGCCTGGACCAGGGCGTTCCAGCTCACCAGCCCGACCGTGACGGGCCGCAGGTTCTCGGAGATGAGGACCTGCGAGGGGAGCAGGAAGTTGTTCCAGATCTCGACGAACTGGAAGAGGAAGATCGTGACGAGCGCGGGGGCCATCATCTTGAGGCTGACCCCGAAGAAGATGCGGCCCTCGTTCGCACCGTCGAGACGCGCGGCCTCGATGACCTCGTCGGGCACCGAGCTCGCGGCGAAGATGCGGCCCAGGTAGACGCCGAACGGGCTCACGATGCTCGGCAGGAGCACCGCGAAGTAGGTGTTGACGATGCCCGTCGCGGAGAACATGAGGAACAGCGGGAGCGTGAACAGCACCTTGGGGATGAGGACCGCACCGAGGACCACGCCGAACAGCAGGCCCTTGCCGCGGAACTCGTACTTGGCCAGGGCGTAGCCCGTCGCGACCGCGATGAGCGTCCCGAGCCCCGCGCCGACGATCGAGTAGAGCGCCGAGTTCGCCATCCAGACGGCGAAGATCCCGTCCTTGTACGCGAACAGGTCCTGGATGTTCCCGAAGAGGTCGAAGTTCGAGAACCACAGGGGGCTGCCCGCGAACGTGAACCCGGCGTCCTTGGTCGCCGCGACGAACAGCCACCACAGCGGGAACAGGAAGTACACGGCGGTCAGCGCGAGCACCGCGGTGACCGCGATGCGGCTCGTGGCCGTGGTCTCGATCGAGTCCTTGCGCAGGCCGTCCGGGGTCCCCTTCGGGGTGGAGCGCTTGCGGCGCAGGCGGTTGCCCGCGGTCTTCTCGGCCACGACGGGCACACTGCTCGTGGTCACGAGGACCTCCTGGACGTCAGACGGAAGAAGAGGACGGACAGCACGGCCACGCCGACGGCGAGGAGCACCGACTGGGCTGCGGCGTACGGGTAGTTGGCCGACTGGAGCGAGGCCTGCGCGGCCATGATCGGCGTGTAGCTCGCGTCGATCGCCCCGGTGCTCTGCTTGAGCACGAACGGCTCGTTGTAGAGCTGCGCCGAGCCGATGATCGAGAAGATCGTGGTGAGGAGGATCGCGGGCCGCACGAGCGGGATCTTGATGCTCCACGCGGTGCGCCACGGCGAGGCCCCGTCGAGCTTGGCGGCCTCGAGCACCTCGCCCGGGACCCCCTGGAGCGCGGCGTAGATGATGATCATGTTGTAGCCCGTCCAGCCCCACGTCACGACGTTGGCGACGGCCCACAGCGCGAGGTCCTGGCTGAGGAAGTTGACCTCGATCCCGAACCACCCGAGCACCTGACCCATGGGACCGTTGGTGGGCGAGTAGAGGAACGACCACATGAGCGCCGAGACCACGGTCGGCACCGCGTAGGGCGCGAAGCTCGAGAGCCGGAAGAACCCCTTGGCCCGGGCCGAGGCAGAGTCGATCAGGAGCGCGATCCCGAGCGCGAGGACCAGCATGACGGGCACCTGCACCACGCCGAACAGGAGAACGCGCCCGATCGAGCTGATGAACTTCTCGTCACCCAGCGCGTACGCGTAGTTGAACAAGGGGTCGAAGATCTCCTGCGTGCCGCCCAGGCCCAGCGCGTCACGCTGGATCCGGAACAGGCTCTTGTAGAGCGCGAAGAGGATCGGTGCGACGTACATCCCGACGAACAGCACCACGAACGGTCCGACGAACCAGATCGCGTACCGGCTGGTCCGGCTGCGCGGCCGCCTGGGCGGCGTGGCCGCCGTGGGCTTGGTCTCCACCGGCGGCGGTGCCGCCGACGTCAGGCTCGTGGTCATGGTGGGTTCCTCAGGGGGATGCGTCGTGGTGCCCGACGACGTCACGCGCCAGGGTGCACCGGTGCTCGGAGGTGCGTGGCGTCGTCGGGCCTTCTGCTGCTGTGCTGCGGTGATGCTCGGGTGATGCTGTGCCGGTCGGTGCGACCCGGCCGTCGAGACCGGGTCGCACCGCTCGTGCGAGACCGTCAGGTCACTCGTTGACGGCGATGCCCTGCTGCTTGAGCTCGGACTCGGTCGCCTCGCGGGCGCCCGTGAGCGCGGTCGCGACGGTCGCGCCGCCCTCCTTGGCGTAGGCCTGCTTCATGCCCGTGGCGAGCGTGCCGACCAGGGTCGAGACGCCGGGGCCCCAGGCCCAGTCCTCGTTGACCTGACCCGAGGCGGTCTTGAAGACGTCGGCGACGACCTGTCCGCCGAAGTAGTCGTCACCCGAGGTGAGGAGCTCGGACTCGAGGCCCGCGACCGAGGCCGGGTAGACGCCGCCGCCCTCGATGAGCGAGTCGACCGAGCCCGGGTCGGTGCTGAGCCAGTTGGCCACGGTCCAGGCGGCCTCGGGGTCGTCGCAGCCCTTGAGGACCGCGGAGAGGCTGCCGCCCACGTTGCCGGTCTTGGCGTCGCCGGCCTCCCACTGCGGGAGCTCGGCCACGGCCCAGTCGCCGGCCGAGGCCGCCGCGGAGTCCTTGAGGATGCCGGAGAACCAGGCCGCGCCCACGATCGTGGCGATCGAGCCGTCACCGAGGCCCGCGGACCACTCGTCGCTCCAGATGCCCGCACCGATCAGGTCGGCGTCGATCAGGCCCTGCCAGTAGCTCGCGACCTCAAGGTTCTCGGGCGAGTCGGGCGTGATGGACCAGGCGCCGTCCTTGATCTCGTACCAGGGGGCGCCGGCCTGCCAGGCGAAGCCCGAGTAGTCGTAGTCCTCGTAGGTGCCCGTGAGCTTGACGCCCGCGGCCTTGAGCTGCTCGCCCGCGGCCTGGTACTCGTCCCACGTGGTCGGCACGGCCACGCCGTTCGCCTCGAAGACGGTCTTGTTGTAGAAGAGGACCATGGGGCCCTGGTCCTGCGGGGCGCCGTAGATCTTGTCGCCCACGGAGACGCCGGCCCAGCCCGCGGGGGCGTAGAGGTCCTTGTCGGCCGAGGCGAACTCGGTGACGTCCACGACGTTGCCCTCGGCGACGAAGCTGGGGAGGGTCTCGAAGCCCACCTGGGCGAGGCACGGGGCGTTGCCCGCGGTGATCGAGTTGCGGATCTTGTCGTAGCCGCCCTTGTTGCCGGGCTCGATCTGCGTGTACTTGATCTGGATGTCGTCGTGCGCGGCGTTGAACGCCTTCGCGGCCTCGTCGTACCCGGCGGCCCAGGTCCAGACCTCAACCTCCTTGACCTTGCCGTCGCCCTCGGCCGATCCGCTGCCGGACGTCGAGTCGGACGAGCAGGCGGTCAGGCCGCCCACCGTGAGGGTGAGGATCGACGCGACCCCGGCTGCCTTGATGATCGATGACTTCATGACTCTCCTTCTGACCACACTGTGCTGAGGATGGAGCGGCGACGGCGCCGCGGTCTGCGTGGGGCACACTCTGACACACCGTTGATATGGATCACAACCCTTGCAACATCTGGATGCTCGGTCTGCGTGAATCCGTCACTTTTCGCTGCATGTTCTGACTGTTATGGTCAACACAGGTAACAGTTGGGTGACGGCGACGTGGGCCAGGCAGGCCTGCGGTGTTGACGTCCACTACGCTGCGGAGCACATCCGTGGCCACGCACACCGAGGTGCCCGACGCTCCGCGAGCGGCCCTCACGCCCGAAGGAGAGCACGTGGAACCACCGTCACGGTCCGAGCGGTCGGAGCCGGCGCAGAGCACCACCACGGTCGCTCCCCCGCGAGGCCGCGGCCCCGCCATGGCCGACGTCGCCCGCGTCGCAGGCGTGTCCGCGCAGACCGTCTCGCGCGTCCTGTCGGGGCACCCCAACGTCAACGAGACCACCCGCAACCGGGTGCGTGCCGCCGTCGAGCAGACCGGCTACCGCCGCAACAGCCTCGCTCGCGCGCTCGTGACCGGGCGCAGCAAGACCATCGGGGTCATCACGCACGAGACCGACTTCTACTCGGGCAGCGCCATGATGCTCGGCATGCAGCGCGCGGCCCGCGACGGCGGCTACTTCGTCAGCACCGCGAGCACCGCGTCGCTCTCGCCCGCGTCGATCGCGCAGGCCGTCGAGCGGCTCCTCGACCAGGGCGTCGACGGCCTGGTCATCGCCGTGCCCGTGCGCGACGACGAGTCGCTCGGCGACCTCATCCACGGGACCCCGACGGTCGTCGTGGACGGCATGCAGTCGTCGGCGACCGAGGTCGTCGCGGTCGACCAGGTCGCGGCCGGGCGCGCGGCGACCGAGCACCTCGTGGAGCTGGGCCACGAGACCGTGTGGCACCTCGCGGGCCCCGCGTCGTGGAACGACGCCAACGGACGCACGGCCGGGTGGCGGGCCGCGCTCGAGGACGCGGGGTGCACCGAGCCCCCCGTCCTCTACGGCGACTGGAGCCCCGAGTCGGGGTACCGCAACGGCCTGGTCCTGGGCCGCCTGCCCGAGGTCACGGCGGTGTTCGTCGCGAGCGACGAGATGGCGTTCGGGCTGATCCGCGGACTGACCGAGATGGGTCGGCGCGTGCCCGAGGACGTGTCGGTCGTGGGCATGGACGACATCGCGCTCGCCGCGTACTGCGCTCCCCCGCTCACCACGGTCCGCCAGCCGTTCCACCTGACCGGTCGCCTCGCGGTCGAGCACGTGATCGCGCTCATCGCGGACCCGACGACGGTGCACGAGCCCGAGGTCGTGCTGCCAGAGCTCGCGGTGCGCCTCAGCACGGCGCCGCCGCGCTGAGCCATGGGCGGGACGAGGCCTTGGTGATCGAACGAATGGTCAAGTACGCCCTCTGGATGTCGGCTGCGTCGGCGACGACAGGCTCAGATTCAACGCGTGAGGCGCACGCGACTACTGGGCGTGCTCTCCCTTCAGTTCCCCGTCGCCACACTCGTCGTCTTCGTCATCTTCATCGTCATCATCGCTGTCGTCACCGTCCGAACCGTTGGCCGGGGACACAGCTGCGTCAATCTGCGCCAGCCACGCGTTGAGCTCCGCAACTGCTTCGTCGAGCGTAAGGTCCATCTGCGCATCGGCCGCGGCGCGCGCGTAGTCGGTCGGCCAGTGCGGGTGAGCGACCACGACGCACGGCCACGCACGCACAGCGCGACTCAGGGCCTGGGCATCGCGTGCACGCGCGACGAAGATGTCGACGACGGCTGCGCGCACGACGGCGGGGTCCTGGCCGATCTCGGCGAGGTCGCGAAGCAGCAGCAGGTCGACGACGTCGCGTGCCCTGTCATTGACCGCAGTCGGCGGGTCGTGGGGGTCAGTGCAGGCGTGGATCTTCTGCGCGACCTGGTAGCGCATCGCAATGCCCACCATCGCGGTAGGGTCCGGAAGCCCGAGGCCTGCCAATGTAGGCGGCGTGAACGGTTCAGGCTCAGCGCCAGCACTACCTTCGTCAGGCGCGATCTCAACCTGGATCCTGCGCCACGTCTTCCCCCGGAGCTCGACGACGACGTCGAAGCGGCGCGGCTTGACGACGCGGGCAGGAGCTTGGATGACCTCGACGGCGTCCCGTCGCAGCGTCAGCGGGCCCCAGGGTTCGGCGAACTCGTCATCGAGCTTGGCAAGGAAGTCATCGATATCACCGCGGATGAGCCCGTCCACGTCCTTGGTCGCGCGCGTGGGCGCGCTGGGAAGCCGATGCTGCAGCAGAGTACCGCCCTTGAGCAGGAAGAGCGGCTGGCCGGTTGTGTCCAGGGCTCGCTGTAGCGCCGCGATGACAACTGTGGATGCAACGAGCCAGGCCAGGCGGCCGCCGCGGTCTCCCAGGCGCTTCTCGGCCTGCAGGAGCCAAGAGTTGAGCACTGTGACCGACGCGGGTTCCTTGTTCTTGGCAGGCAGTTCGGCAAGACCTTGGGGCAGATCAGCGCTCTGCTGTGTCACGGTTCGCCAGTCTCCTTCGCAGATCAGCGCTCTCGCCTGGGGTGACGCGCCCTGTCTCGCGGGCCGCCGTCAGGGCCTGGCGTAGAAGGTAGGTCGGGGTGCCCGTGTCGATGCACTGGGCGATCGCTGTCGCGGCTGTCACCGTCGGGATCTGTTCGAACCATCCGATCTGGCGGGTATCGAGGTCTTGGTAGTGGACCTCGATCCCGTCGGCGCCGGCACGCCGGATTCGGCAACGCCTGGGCACGGTGACGTGGATCCTGTCGGGGTTGACATCGCTGAGCCCGTAGAGATCGAGGGCGGTCTCGTGAGACAACGCGGCTTCGTCGACACCAGTCCACAGCACTGCCAGATGCAGGTCGTCGTACTCGCTCACCGGGACGACGGTCACACGGTAGACGCCATGAGCGACCTTCTCCAGGTAGCCGCGCGCGACGAGCTGCTTGAGCGCGTGCGGGCTGTGCCCTTCGCGCAGCGCGTCGACGCGGCGGACGAACCCGTGGCTGTCGAAAGCCCCCTCGAGCAGGCGGTCGCGAGCGTGCGGCATGTCAAAAGGGTACCGCCAGTGGCACCCTTTTGACATCGTGTGGCGACGAGGCATCGCCAACGGGGGCTTGGCCGAGGAATGTGACACAGGTCACCTGTCTCAAACGAGCCCGCTCTGCCGAAGGTCCACCCTCCGACCCCGGACGCGCCGGAGGCGGCCCGTCGCGTGAGCGCCCCCCTGCAGCGCTCACACCACGGGCCGCCTCCGACCCTCGCGCTCGTCACGACCCCCATCGACGACCGAGCACTCACATGACTCAGAGGAGGGGCCTCCTCCTTTGATACAGAACGTCGACGTGACCCGCATCACATTCTGACATCGGGTGTCACCATCCGCAGCGGAGCGGCCCGTGCCGAGCGCCACGAGGCACCCTGCACGGGCCGTCCGGTCGGCCGCGCTCAGCCCAGCAGCGCCTGTCCCAGGAACTCGCCCTCGGCGCAGCCCGGAGGCACCGCGAAGACCGCGGAACCGATCGGCGTCGTCCACTCGTTGAGCAGGTCCACCTCGTCGAGCCGCCGCTGGACCGGCACGAACTGCCGGTCGACGTCCGCCTGGAACGTCACGAACACCAGGCCCGAGCTGCTGAGCGCGCCAGGGTCCGTCGCGACGTCGGGTGCGTCGTCGTAGCTGTACGCACGCCGCAGGAACCGCTCGGCCGGGTCGCTGGTCCGCGCCCTCCGCACGTGCGCCGCCGGCCCGATCACGGTCAACCCGTGCGGACCGACCGCCTCGAGGTCCGGCTCGTCGTGCTCCTTCTCGCCCGTGAGCGGCGCGCCGTCGGCGAGGCGACGCCCCATGACGGCCTCGCGCGTGGAACGGTCGACCTCGTCCCACGTGTCGAGCTCCATGCGGATGCGCCGCACGACCATCGACGTGCCGCCCGCGAGCCACCCGTCCGTGCCGTCCGACCACACGAGCGGGGCGTCCGCGACGGGGTCCAGGTTCCGGGTCCCGTCGATCTGCCCCATGAGGTTGCGCATGGTCCGGCCCGCGGGCTCGCTCCCGACCGACCGCCGGAAGCCCTTCTGCAGCCACCGCACCGACGCGAAGTCCCGCGCCTCGCGGAGCAGCATCCGGACCGCGTGCGAGACCGTGACCTCGTCGTCGGCGCAGACCTGGAGCACCAGGTCACCGTCGTTCCAGCGGTCCTCGAGCCGGTCCACGGCGAACGCCGGCAGCGGACCCAGCCAGGCGGGACGCCGGTCGTCGAGGCCCGCGGCCGTGAAGACCGCGGGCCCGTAGCCCACCGTGACCGTGAGGCGCGCGGGCACCTCGGCGAGCTCGGGCTCGGTGTCGGTCAGGCCCGGGCGCCCCTCGGTGAGACGCACGACGTCGTCGGTCCAGATCCGCATGAGCCGCACGAGCGCGTCCCGGTCGGTGCCGGGGGCGAGGTTCAGCGCGACGAGCGTCAGGTACGCCTGGGGAGGCGTCTCGACGCCCGCCTGGCGCGGGCCGTGGAAGGGCACGCGCAGGTCACCGTGCAGCGCGAGGGCTCCTGCGGTGCCCGACGACGCCGCTCCCGTCGCGGGGGCCGTGGCCCTCCCGGCCCACGCACCTCCCGCACCGGCGACCGCGACCGCACCCGCGGCGGCCCCGCCGACCAGGAACGCCCGGCGCGAGACCCTGGCCCGCCGGGTGGGGTCGGCGGGCGGCATCGGTTCCTGATCGGGGGCGGAACCGAGGCCCGTACGGGACGCGCGGTCAGCCATCGTGGCTCATGTCGTGACCCTCGTGACCCTCGTCGTAGTCCTCCTTGGCCCCCGCGAACGTGCGGGCCGGAGCCGTGACGACGAGCGTCGAGCCGTCGCTCAGCTCGAGCGTGACGTCGTACTCGGCCCCGGGCTCGACCGGTGACGAGAGCTCCATGAGCATGAGGTGGTCGCCGCCCGGCTCGAACGCGCGCTCGCCGCCCGCGGGGATCGTCAGACCGCCCTGCTTCTCGCGCATGACCATGGCGCCCGAGTCGTCGGTCGCCATCTCGTGGATCTGGACCGGGGACAGGTCGGACGTCGCGCCGACGACCGTGACGTCCTGGTCGCCGTCGTTGTGCAGGACGGCGAAGGCCGCCGTCATCCCCGAGTCGGCCGCCTTGATCCAGGGGTCGGTCGCGGTCAGGTGGTCGGCTGCCGTGCCCGTCGACGCGCTGCCGGACGAGGCGCTCGGCGCGGGCGCACCGGACGAGGTGTCGGCCGAGGTCGTCGAGCATCCCGCGACCGCGAGCAGCGCGAGCGTCGTGACGGCCGCGCCGAGCAGGGCCGTACGCCGCGGGCGGGCGGAAGCGGAGCGGGACGAGGGGTGGGTGGTGGTGCGTGCAGTCATGGTGGTTCCTTCGAGAGGCCCGGCGTCGTGGCGCGCGAGGGCGGCCCGCGGCGCGGGTCGTGCGCGGTCCGGGGCAGGACGGGACGCACGACCGACGGGTCGCGGGAACGCCCGGGCGACGAGTCGCCGGGAAGTGGGTGGAGGGTCTGTCAGTCCTGCTGGCGGCGGCGCACGATCAGCACCGCGACGACGACGGCCGCGGCCGCGAGCACCCCGATGCCGATCAGCAGCGGGGCGATCGAGCGGCCCTCGTCGTCGGTCTCCTCGGGCACTGCCGACGTGGTCGCCTCGGTCGTCGTGTCCTCGGTGGCCGACGGCGTCACGGCCGAGGGCTCCTCGCTCGCCGTGGTCGGGGCAGGCTCGGGAGCCGCCGCGACCGCGAACGAGAACGTGCCCTCGATGGGGTGGCCGTCCGACGAGACGACGCGCCACGCGACCGTGTACGTGTCACCGGTCAGCTCGGCGGGCCACGGGAACGTCGCGGAGGTCCCCTCGATCGTGGGGCTGCCCTGCGCGACGACGGTCCCCGCGGAGTCGGTCACGACGACCTGGGGCTCGACCGCGAGCGGCTCGGTGCTGAACGTCATGGTCAGTGCCGCGGGGGCCGTGGCGAGCTGCGCGCCGTCGGCCGGGTCGGAGCTGATGATGCGGTCGTGCGCCTGGGCCGGGACGGCACCGCCGACGCTGAGCAGCAGGGTCGCTGCGAGCGTCGCGAGGGCGGCGAGGACCGCCACCAGGAGACGGGCCGGGCCGGCGAGGGGTGCGGGGCGTGCGAGGGCGACCGCTCGCCCTCGGCGTGCGGTGGGCGTGGACGGGTGGGACTGGTCGGTCTGCAAAGGCATGGAAGAGGCTCTCGATGAGGCGCGGCACGAGCTCGCGCAAGGGGTACCCAGGGGGCGGCCGGCCTCGTCGATGGTCCGCGCGCGAGCGCGGACGGGGTCAGGAAGGAACGGCGACGGGCCGGGCGAGCAGCGGTGGCCCGCGCGTCGTCGGGATCCGCAGGTGGACCGTCGTCGCGCGGGACGGCGCCACGACCGGGGTCGGGAGCCGGTGCGCGACGGGCAGCGCCGGCAGCATGTCCGTGAGCGCCGTCCGCGGGGCGAGCCACGCCAGCAGCAGGCCGAGCGCCCGCTCGCCGTGGGCGACGACCAGGGCCACGACCAAGGTCGCGAGCACGTGCGCCAGGACCATCCACGCTCCCGCGGGCGTCTCGTGCGGGAGGTGCGCGACGCCGTCGGGCAGGAGGGTCGCGCCCGCGGCGCACGCCGACACCTGAGCCGCTGCCCCGTGCCCCGCGTGCCCCGCCGCGGCGCCCGCCGCCGGGGCGCACGTGACGCCCGCGCCGAACCCCAGGCCGTAGTGCAGCGCGACCTGGCCCGTGCCGAGGACCGCGACCAGTCGAGCGAACGTGAGGCGGAAGCGGGCCGCGAACGTCGCGCCGGCCATCGTGAACGCGGCCAGGGCCGCGAGGATCAGCGGGTCCGGGAGCGTGCCACCGCCGACGCGGTGCGCGAGCGCCGCGAGGGCGAGCACCAGGGTCGCGACGAGACCGGCGCGCGCGACGCGCAACGGACCGGCGACCTGGGTGAGCACGGGGACCACCCTAGCGGGACATGACGCGGCGTCTGATCCTGCTTCCGGTGGGCGCACGGCCCGTCCCCGAGTACTGGGCCCGCCGGGTCGGGGAGAGGATAGAGCGCATGACCACACGCAACAGCATCGCCATCACGAACGGCTACGTCGTCCCCGTCGCCTCCGCACCCCTGGAGAACGCGACCGTCCTCGTCGAGGACGGCGTCATCACGGCCGTCGGCCAGGACGTCGTCGTGCCCGACGGCGTCCGCACGCTCGACGCCGGGGGCCGCTGGGTCCTGCCCGGGTTCGTCGAGTCGCACGGCCACATGGGCGTCATGGAGGAGGCCGAGGGCTGGGCCGGCAACGACACCAACGAGATGACCGACCCCAACGGCGCCGCGCTGCGCGCCCTGGACGCCATCAACATCGAGGACGAGGGCTTCCGTGACGCGCTCGTGGGCGGCGTGACGTCGGCCGTCATCAAGCCCGGCTCGGGCAACCCGATCGGCGGCCAGACCGTCGCGATCAAGACCTGGGGCGGGCGGACCGTCGACGAGCAGGTCATCCGCGAGGCCGTGTCGGTGAAGTCGGCGCTGGGCGAGAACCCCAAGCGCGTCTACGGCGACCAGAAGAAGCTCCCCTCGACGCGCCTCGGCGTGGCGAACGTCATCCGCAAGGCGTTCGTCGACGCCCAGAACTACGTCGCCAAGCGCGATGCGGCGCAGGCCAAGGGCGAGCCGTTCGAGCGCGACCTCGCCAAGGAGACCCTGGGCCGCGTGCTCGCGGGCGAGCTCTACTGGGACCAGCACACGCACCGCGCCGACGACATCGCGACCGCGCTGCGCCTCGCGGACGAGTTCGGCTACAAGCTCGTCATCAACCACGGGACCGACGGCGCCGCGGTCGCCGACGTCCTCGCCGAGCACGACGTCCCCGTCATCTTCGGCCCGCTGTTCACGTCGCGCTCCAAGATCGAGCTGCGCAACCGCAACATCGCGAGCCTCGGGGCGCTCGCCCGCGCGGGCGTGCGCGTCGCGATCACGACCGACCACCCCGTGGTGCCCATCAACTTCCTGGTGCACCAGGCGTCGCTCGCCGTGAAGGAGGGGCTCGACCCCGAGGTCGCGATCCAGGCCCTCACGACCAACCCGGCCGCGTTCCTGGGGCTCGACGACCGCATCGGCTCCCTGCGCCCCGGGCTCGACGGCGACGTCGTGATCTGGTCCGGCGACCCGCTCGACGTGACGTCGCGCGCCGAGAACGTGTTCGTGACCGGCACCGAGGTCTACACGTGGGACCGTGCGGCGGCCGGTGGTCGCGGAGCGGGCCGGGTCGTGGAGCGCGGGGAGCGCTTCGCGGACTGACCCATGGGGTGGGCCGGCCGCTCCCAGCCCGTCCGTCGGTGACGAGGTAGAACGTGCTGCGCGAGGTAGAACCCGCCGAGCACTACGTCGCTCAGCGCGTTCTACCTCGCGTCCCGCGTCGACCTGACCTCTCCGGTCACGCGCACCTCAGTGGTGGAACCCCTTGCTCACGGCCTCGACCGGCATGGGTGACTCGAGCGCGTCGAGGAACGCGATCTCCGTCCGGATGTCGCCGAGCAGGCTGGCCGCCAGGTCGCGGCTCAGCCCGTTGCGCACCACGATGCGCTGGACCGTCAGCTCCTCGAGGTCCACGGGCATAGGGTACGACGGCAGGAGCCACCCCTTGGTCCGCAGCCGCTCGGACAGGTGGTAGAGCGTCCACTTGTCGGTGTAGCCCTTCTTGAGGCTCCAGGCGAAGACCGGGATGTCGCTCCCGTCGTTCCACAGGTCGAACTGCGGCATCTTCGCGATCTCGCCCGAGAGGTAGAGCGCGACGTCCTGCGAGGCCTTCTGCACCTTGTAGTAGCCGTCGTAGCCGAGGCGGAGGAACAGGTAGTACTGGAGCAGGACCTGCGAGCCGGGCCGGGAGAAGTTGAGCGCGAACGTCGGCATGTCACCGCCCAGGTAGCTCACCGAGAAGACGAGGTCCTCGGGCAGCGCAGCCTTGTCCCGCCAGACGACCCACCCGAGCCCGGGGTACACGAGCCCGTACTTGTGGGCCGAGGTGTTGATCGACACCACGCGCTCGACCCGGAAGTCCCACACCAGGTCCGGCTGGAGGAACGGCGCGATCATGGCTCCTGACGCGCCGTCGACGTGGATGGGGACGTCGAGCCCGGTCGCGGCCTGGATCTCGTCGAGCACGGCCGAGATCTTCTCGACCGGCTCGTAGGCCCCGGTGTACGTGACCCCGAGGATCGCGACGACCCCGATCGTGTTCTCGTCCACGTACTTCTCGAGCTCGAACCCGTCGAGCACCTTGTGCTCGAGCGAGATGGGGACGTAGCGGGCCTCGACGTCCCAGTAGTTGCAGAACTTCTCCCAGCAGACCTGGACCGCGCTCGACAGCACGAGGTTGGGCTTCTCGGTCGACTTCCCCGCGGCGCGGCGCGCGTGCTGCCAGCGCCGCTTGAGCGCGAGCCCGCCCAGCATGGCGGCCTCGGAGGACCCGATGGTCGAGGTCCCGATCGTGCTCGCCGGGTCCGGCGCGTTCCACAGGTCGCCGAGGATCTTCCAGCACCGGGTCTCGATCGCGGCCGTGGCCGGGTACTCGTCCTTGTCGATCATGTTCTTGTCGGCGGTCTCGGCGTTGAGCCTCTGCGCGTAGGGGTCCATCCAGGTGCCGACGAACGTCGCGAGGTTGAGGCGGGCGTTGCCGTCGAGCATCGCCTCGTCGTGGACGATCTGGTAGGCCGTCTCGGGGAAGGACTCCCCCGGCGGCAGGACGTTGCGAGGCAGCTCGGTCGCCTCTCCCGGTCGGGAGAACAGCGGGTTCATGGCGACGACGTCGCGCTCCTCGGACTCTGCACCACGGTTCGATCCGGACATGTTCGTCCCTTTGGCAGGAGGGAGGGCGGGTCGGTCGATCCGCCCGACCTTCCCACGGTAGGTCCGTGCCAGGAGGACCGCCCGGCGAGGCGTCCGGGTCGTTCGGGACAGGGCCGACAGGACCGACTTTCCGCCCTTTCCGCGTCTCGGCCGCGCTTAGACGACAGGCGTTGCCAAAATGGTTGCCCGGGCGTACTGTCGAAGTGTCAGCACGTTTCGCGGGCCCGTCCCGCACCCACCGAGGAGGCGACATGGACCCCCGCATCGAACGCACGACCGCAGCACTGCGGACCGCGGTCCTCGAGCTCGCCACCGAGCACGACATCGACGACGTCACCGTGTCCCAGGTCGCCGCGCGCGCCGGGATCAACCGCGCGACCTTCTACGACCACGCGAGCAGCCCGGCCGATCTCCTCACGGGCATCCTGCGCACCGAGCTCGATGCGATCCGCGACGAGCTCTTCGCGGCTGTCGGCGTGATGCCCGACGGCGGAGCCGCCCAGGAGGGCGGGCCCGGCCCGGGTGCACCCCGAGCCGGCACGGAGACGAGCACCGCCACCGCCACGCCCCCCGATCCCCGCCGGGTCGTCGACTCCATCACCCGCTCGGTCGCCGGGCACGTCGACGCGCACGCCGACATCTACGAGCGTGCTCGCGACGGCGGGCTCAGCGCGCCCCTGTTCCGGCTGCTCGCCGAGCACTTCACCGAGACGCTGCGAGCCTTCCTCGTGAGCCACCCGCACCTCATGCCGGTCTCCCACGACGCCGGGCCCACGGACGTCGAGCAGGCCGCCCACGCGTACGCGTGCTACGTCGGGCTCGGCTCGGTCGGGGCCCTCGAGTCGTGGCTCGCCACCCCCGTGCCGCGCGACCCGGAGTTCTTCCCCCGGATCGCCCGCACCTCGCTCGCCTCCTGGTGGACCGCGCCGAACTGACCCGGCGCCCCACCCGCGCAGGCGGGCTTCACCGCACACCGCACGCTCCGCCGTCGGGCACCCCACGAGGGCTCCCCCGACCCCGGGCACACCCGAAAGGAGGCCCCACCATGGGCCGCGTGTTCAACAAGGTCGCCATCGTCACCGGAGGAACCGGAGGCATGGGCGTCACCCACGCCAAGGCGCTCGTCGCCGAGGGCGCCAAGGTCGTCGTCGCCGACCTCGACGACGCCAAGGGCGAGGCGCTCGCCACCGAGCTCGGCGAGAACGCCGCGTACATCCACCTCGACGTGACCAAGGAGGAGGACTGGGACGCCGCCGTCGCGTTCACGCTCGAGACGTTCGGCCGCATCGACGTGCTCGTCAACAACGCCGGGATCGCGAACGCGGCGCCCATCACCGAGTTCACGCCCGACATGTGGCGCAAGATCATCGACATCAACCTCACGGGCACGTTCCTCGGCATCCACGCCGTCGCCCCGGTCATGGCCAAGGCCGGGCGCGGGTCGATCATCAACATCTCGTCGGTCGAGGGCATGCGCGGCAGCGCGGGCCTGCACGGCTACGTCGCGTCGAAGTTCGGCGTCCGCGGGCTCACCAAGTCCGTGGCCCTGGACCTCGGCCCCTCGGGCGTGCGCGTCAACTCGGTCCACCCGGGATTCATCAAGACGCCCATGACCGAGAAGATCAGCCACGACCTCCTGCCCATCCCCCTGGGCCGTCCCGCCGAGCCCGAGGAGGTCTCGCAGCTCGTCCTGTTCCTCGCGAGCGACGAGTCGAGCTACTCGACGGGCTCCGAGTTCATCATCGACGGCGGGCTCATCGCGGGGGTCCCGCACAAGTAGGCCCTCGCACCGGCCGGTCCGGTGGACCCGGGCGGGCGAGGCGGACACCTCGCCCGCCCGGGTCTACCTCCTCTCGCGTCCGGACCTGCCGGCGGCCGACGCGCACGCGATGCACAGCCGCGCGGTCGGGCGGGCCTCGAGCCGCGCCTCGCCCACGGGCCCGCCGCACGCCTCGCACGTGCCGTACGTGCTTGCGTCGAGCCGGGCGAGGGCGGCGTCGACCTCGGCGACCTGCTGCTCGGCGAGCCGTTGGAGCGCGCCGACCTGGGCTCGCTCGAACGCGATGGTCGCGCCGTCCGGGTCGTGCTCGTCGTCGGCGTTGGAGTCCTTGGACGCCTCGACGATCCCGGCCACCTCGCCGCGCAGGGCCTCGGTACGGGCCGTGCCCTCGTCGCGCAGCGCCAGCAACCGCGCCCGCACGACGGCGTCACGCGCCTCGGGTGCGCCCGTCACCGTGGCCCCGGGGTGTCCGCGCCCAGGAGCGCTCTCCGTGCGGCGTCACGGAGAGGAGGACCGTCGAGCGCACGTGCGACGACGTGCCCGAGGGCGGCACCGGTGTCCATCCCTCGATTGCACCACGGGTCGGCCGGGCACGGGTCCTGCTCCGCGAGCCCGACGGCGAAGCACGCGCGGTCGACCGTCACCGCCGCCAGAACAGGTGGTGCACCACCCCGCTCGGGCTCGGGACGACGTCGAGGTGGAACCGGTCGAGAAGCTCGTCGGGCGACTCCCAGAGGCGGACCCCCGAGCCGAGCTCGACGGGCGAGACTGCGATGTGCAGGGTGTCGACGAGGTCCGCGTCGAGGAACTGGCGGATCGTCGTGGCCCCACCGCCCACGCGGACGTCCTTGCCGTCGGCCGCCTCCTTGGCCTGCTCCAGGACCGAGGCGGGGTCGCCCTCGACGAAGTGGAACGTGGTGTCCGACAGCGTGATCGACGGGCGCGCGTGGTGGGTCAGGACGAAGACCGGGGTACGGAACGGCGGCTCGTCGCCCCACCAGCCCTGCCACTCGTGGTCCTGCCACGGGCCGCGCTGCGGACCGAACTTGTTGCGGCCCATGATCTCGGCCCCGATGTTGCGCGCGTAGTCGCGCGTCAGGTAGTCGTCCAGCCCGCGGCTGCCCCCGGGCTCGGTGCGCATGGGCCAGCTCGCCGTGGCCCCGGCCCAGGAGAAGAGCCGTTCGGGGTCGACGTGCCCGAACGGCCGCTCGAGCGTCTGGTCCTCGCCCGCGCCGATCCCGTCGCGCGAGACGTTGAAGTTCTGCACTCTCACCAGCTGGGCCACGTGGTCCTCCTGCGTCGTGGACGAAGTCGTCGGGTGGGGAGACCGCCACGGGAGGCGAAACTCATCGCTGCCGACCTCGGGCGCTCGCCCGGGCGACTCCCCCGGGACTCTGTGGGTCCCCCGTGCAAGGATCGGAGCGTGCCCGTCGTCGAGTCGTCCGTGATCGTCCCCGTGGACCCTGCCACCGCTTTCGCGGTCTCGCAGACCACGGGCGACGTCCGCCTGCGCTGGGACCCGTTCATCCACTCCCAGCGGTTCCTCGACGACGCGACGGCCCCCGCCAAGGGGGTCCGCACCCTCACCCGGCACCGCGCGGGCCTGCGGATGGTCAGCGAGTACGTCTCGTACAACCCGCCGACCAACGTCGGGATGAAGATGGTCGAGGGCCCGTGGTTCTTCGCGAGCATGGCGGGCGGCTGGCGTTTCTCACCCGCCCCTGGCCGTGACGTCGGACACCCCGAGCACGCCGCGACGAGAGCCGTGTGGCGGTACAGCTTCACGTGCCGCCCCGCGTGGCTCGCTCCCCTGGCCGAGCACATCGGGTCGCGGCTCCTGAGCCGCGACATCCAGCGGCGGATCAACGGTTTCGCGCGCGGCTGCGTAGATCCCGTGGTCCTCGCAGCGGTCCGCGAGCAGGCCCCACCGGCGGCCCCCCAGCCCGGGCTCGCGACGCCCGACCGCACCTGACCAGCAGCGCGACCCACCGTCGTCGGGCATGACAGGACTCCGTCCGGGATGGAAGAGTGGCAAACCGGTTTCGCGCGAACCGCACATCTTCCTCCCCGCGCCCCCACATCTCGAAGAGGTAGACCCATGAGCACCGCGATCTTCTACGACCGCCACGGCGGTGTCGACGTCCTGCGCGTCGGCGACGAGCCCGTGCCGGCGCCCGGTGACGGGGAGCTCGTCGTCGCCAATCGCGTGATCGGGGTCAACCCGGCGGACGTGAAGAAGCTCGCCGGGAAGTTCGGCGGTGCCGGTGAGTTCCCGCAGGTGCTCGGCTTCGAGGCCGCCGGGGTCGTCGAGGCCGTGGGCGAGGGCGTCGAGGGCTTCTCGGTGGGCGACGAGGTCGTCTGGAGCGGCACGGGCGCCCAGCGCGAGAGGTCGGTGGTCCAGGCTGCCAAGACGCGGGCCAAGCCCGCCAACGTGTCGTTCGAGCAGGCCGCGGTCCTGCCCGTCGCCGCAGCCGCAGCATTCTCGGCGCTGGCCCAGGCCGGCGTCGGCGACAAGGACGTGGTGCTGATCCACGGGGCGTCGGGCGGCGTCGGTTCTGCGGCCGTGCAGATCGCGAAGGCCCTCGGGGCGCGCGTCGTCGGCTCGGCCTCCGCGGCGAACCACGACTACCTGCGCGGGCTCGACGCGACGCCCGTGGCCTACGGGCCGGGGCTCACCGACGCGGTCCGCGCCCTGCCGGACGGACTCTCCGAGGTGACGGCCGTCGTCGACCTGGTCGGGTCGCCGGAGACCGTCGCCCAGACCGTCCAGCTCCTCGGAACCGACGGCCTGACCCGCGACGGCAGCCCGCGCGCCGTGACGCTCGTGGAGACCGAGGAGTCGCTCGCCGCGGGCATCGCGACCAAGACGTCCCGCAAGGGCGCGCTGCGCGAGGCGCTCGCGCTCGCCGAGGCCGGGCTGCTGACCCTGGAGATCTCGGCGCGCTTCCCGCTGACCGAGGCCGCGTGGGCCGTCCAGCAGGTCGCGGACGGGCACGTGCGCGGCAAGGTCGTGCTCGAGGTCTGACGCACCCTCAGCTCTGAGTGCGGAGTTCTTGTGCGACACGCCGGGCGTGTCGCACAAGAGCTCCGCACTCAGCAGCGCGCGTGGGTGCCGCATGGTTCGCTGGAACCATGCCTGCCGCCTCCACGCCCGACGACGCAGCTCACCTCGGCGAGCTTCGTCGCCTCGCCCTGGCCTTCCCCGGCGCGGAGGAGCGGGTCTCGCACGGACGCGTGACGTTCCGGGCCCGCCTGCTGTTCGCGGTCCACGGCGGCATGACCAAGGCCACCACCACGTCGCCCGCCCGGCAGTACCCGGACGCGCTGCTCGTCAAGGTGGACCCCGCCGAGGAGGCCGCGCTCGCGCAGGACCCTCGCTTCTTCGTACCGGCCTACTACGGGCCGGCCGGGTGGCTGGGGCTGGACCTCGAGGCCGCACCGGTCGACTGGCAGGAGGTCGCCGAGCTGCTGGACATGTCCTACCGCGAGGTCGCCGGCCCACGGCTCGTGGCCCGGCTCGACGCGGAGGGGTCGCCCGCGGGGCGTCGGTCGTAGGGGCGTCGGTCGTGGACGAGACCCAGCCACCCGGCACCCGCGTACCGCCCCCGACGGCACCCCGGTCGGACGCGCCTTCCCTCCCCTCGGCGTAGCGTGGCCGCATGGTCGGCGACGGGAGGTCCGCGGGGTCCCCGGGCACTCCGTGGGGCCCGCCGTGGCGTGGCGAGCGGCCCGGCCCGACGGGTCCCTGGTCCTGGTCGCACGACGGCAGCGGGAGCGGCCCGAGCGACGGCCCGACCGACCCCGCCGAGCTCACCGGACCGTTCGACCACCGCCGTCCGCGCCTCTTCCTCGCGATCGTCACGGCGCTCGTCGCGGTCGTCGGCACCCTGGGTGCCGCGCACGGCCAGCCCGCTGCCGAGCCGCTCGACGCGCTCGCGTTCGCCCTGCTGCTGGTCTCGCCCGTGGTGCTCGCGACCGTCCCGCGCCGCCACGTCCTGGCCGCCGCCCTGAGCACGATGGGGGTGTAGGCCACGCCGGGCGCGGTGATGGGCGCGTGGATCTCGTCGGACACGATCCGCACGCCGTGGCGGCGGGCCAGGGCGGCGAGGCCCTCGAGCTCGGCGCGCGTGTGGACCGTGCCCGTGGGGTTGTGGGGGTTGCACAGCAGGTAGACCGCGCGGCGCCCGCTGCCGGGGCCGGTCCCGTTGAGGGTCGCGCCGGTCGCGTCGGCGAACGCCGCGTCGAGCGCGTCGAGGTCGAGCCGGAAGTCCGCGGTGAGCGGCGCGGTGACGATGCGGCGTCCCTCGTTCTGGGTGAACCCGAAGAAGGGCGGGTAGACGGGCGGGCTGACCACGACCGCGTCGCCCGGCCCGGTGAGCACCTTGAGGATCTCCATGAGGCCGAGCATCACGTCGGGCACCATGCGTGTGCCCTCGGGGTCGAACGACCAGTCCCAGCGGCGCTTCGCGAACTCGGCGAGCGCCTCGGCGTACGTGTTGCCGTAGTCGTAGCCCGTGTCGCCCGAGCGCATCGCGGCCGTCACGGCCTCGACCACGGGCGGTGCGAGCTCGACGTCCATCTCCGCAACCCACAGGGGCAGGACGTCGGGCGCGTAGGCGCGCCACTTGAGGCTGGTCCGACGGCGGAGCTCGTCCTGGGTGAGGGCGTCGAGCGGGTTGTCGGTGGCGAAGGGTGAGGTGGTCACGGATCGAGCCTACGTCGAGGCCCCTGCGCCGACCTGGTACCAGCGTGCCGTGGCCCACTACGCTGCCCGGATGGGCTCCCTCGGCTTCTACTCCGTCCTGATCCTGCTCTACGTCGTGGTGATCGCCGCCGTGGCCGTCCTCGTGATCTGGGCCCTCGTGCTCACGATCCAGCTCCTGCGGAGCGTGCTCGCCGAGCGCAGGGCCCGCGAGGCCGCAGCGATGCGTGCGGCGTACGAGGTCCAGGGACCGCGCGACCTGCAGGGCTACGGTCCGGCTCCCGAGCGCCTCGGCTGACCACCCGGTCCGCACCCCGCGCCGAACCGCCGCACGCCCTGGCGCGGCCCGCGTCGGCCGCTCAGCCGTCCGTGCCGCGCCCCGCGCCCGCCCGGGCCCGCTCGAACACGCCCTTGGGCAGTGCGAGCGTCGTCGTGGGGGTCTTGGTGCGCCGGACCGCACCCGGCTCGGGGACGGGCGCGTCGTCGTCGGGCGCGTCCGGGGCGAGGCCGCGCGCGTGCGCGGGCGGCGCTCCCCCGAAGACCGCCCTGGACACCCGCAGCACCACGAACACGAGCACCGCGACCGCGACGGCCGCGATGACGATCTTCTGCAGGACGCCCGCGTACTCCTCGACGAGGTGCCAGCTCTCGCCCAACGCGTAGCCCGCACCCACGAAGATGCTGTTCCAGATGAGGCTGCCCGCGGTCGTCAGGACCACGAACTTGGGGAGCGGCATGCGGTCGATACCCGCGGGGAGCGAGATCAGGCTCCGGAAGATCGGGATCATCCGGCCGAAGAACACCGCCATGCTGCCGTGCTTGTGGAACCAGGCCTCGGTGCGGTCGACGTCCTTGAGCTTGACCAGGGGCAGCCAGCCGATGATCTTGCGCGTGCGCTCACGACCCACCAGGACGCCCACGTAGTAGAGCGCGATCGCGCCCACGAGCGAGCCGATCGTCGTCGCGACGATCGCCGCGAAGACGTTGAAGCTGCCCCGGCTCGCCGTGAACCCGGCCAGCGGCAGGATGACCTCGCTCGGCAGCGGCGGGAAGAGGTTCTCGAGCGCGATCGCGAGCCCTGCGCCGAACACGCCGAGCGTCTCCATGAGCGACACGGCCCACCCGGCGACACCCCCGAGGTCGGGTTCGCTCGCGGCGGCCGCGTGCACGAGGTCGGCGGGAAGGATCGAGAAGGGCATGCGCAGACTGTAGACGGCGAGGACCGGACAATTCGAACCCGGGCGTGTCACGTGTGGGGGGCGTGCAGGACTGCCGCTGAGTGCGGAGTTCTTGTGCGACACGCCGGGCGTTTCGCGCAAGAACTCCGCACTCAGCGGCGGGCGCCGTTCAGTACCGCCAGCGCGACATGTCCTGCTGGTACGTCCGGTAGATCAGGGGCGACAGCAGCGTCGAGGCCTTCATCTCGACCTCGGGTCCCGGGTGGTCGCCCGCGAGCGTCGCGGTGGCCCGCAGCGAGTCGAGCGTGTGGAAGCGCAGCCCCTCCGGGAGGGGCGTGGCGCCGAAGAGGCGCGCTCCGCCGTCGGGCCCGAGGGTCCCGTCCGCCGCGGACCCACCCTGCCCCGGCGCGGCCGG
Source organism: Oerskovia enterophila (assembly GCF_001692445.1). Taxonomy (GTDB): domain Bacteria; phylum Actinomycetota; class Actinomycetes; order Actinomycetales; family Cellulomonadaceae; genus Oerskovia; species Oerskovia enterophila. The sequence continues at coordinate 75,393 of NZ_MAQA01000009.1, forward strand.
GAGCGACAGGACGAAGCCCCACTCCCCGAACGACGGCACGTTGACCGACAGCGGCACCACGGTCCGGCCCGGCGAGCCCGCACGGACGGTCGCCGCGACCTGCCAGTACGCGTTCGGCGTGAAGTACGACGACGTCGCCTGGGTCGCGTACACGCCCCCGGGCCTCAGGTGGTTCGCGACCATGGCGTAGAACTCGGTCGAGTAGAGCTTGGCGATGCGCTCGTTGGACGGGTCGACCAGGTCGATCAGGACCGCGTCGAACGTCTGGTCCGTGGTGTCCATGAACCGGAACGCGTCGCCGTTGACGACCGTGACGCGCGGGTCGTCGAACGAGTGCTCGTTGAGCTCGCTCACGAGTCGGTCGGTCCGGGCGAGCTCGGTCACGGCCGGGTCGAGGTCCACGACCGTGACCTCCCGGACGCTCGGGTAGCGCAGGACCTCGCGCGCGAGCAGCCCGTCCCCTCCCCCGAGGATCGCCACGGACGCGGGCGCGGCGACCGACGTGAGCGTCGCGTGCGCGAGCGTCTCGTGGTACCTCGCCTCGTCGACCGACGAGAACTGGAGCTGGTCGCTCAGGTAGAGCCGGACGTCGTCGCCGAACGTCGTCAGGACGAGCTTCTGGTACGACGTCGACTCGTAGTGGACCACCGGGTCCTGGTAGAGCCGCGTGTTGATCGCGCCCTCGATCGCGTTCGAGGCCGCGAAGCACACCACGAGGAGGACCACCGTCGCCCAGCTGAACCACGTCCAGCGCGTGCGCCGCCCCATGCGCCGCAGCATGAACACCGCGACCAGCACGTTGAGCAGCGCGACCGCGTACGCCGTCCGCATGAGCCCCAGGTACGGGAGCATCACGAACGGGAAGAGCAGCGACGCGGCGAGCGCGCCGAAGTAGTCGACCGCGAGCACCTTCGACAGCAGCCCGACCGACTCGTCGCGCCCGTGCTCCTTGAGCAGCGCGACGAGCAGCGGGATCTCGACGCCGATCCCCACGCCGATCGCGAGCGAGAGCAGCACGAAGACCAGCCAGTACACCTGGGTCAGGCTGAACGCGGCGTAGAGGATCAGGACCGAGCTGCCGCCCAGCAGGGCGAGCGCGACCTCGTTGCGCACGAAGTTCAGGCCGGGGTTCGTGGCCAGGCGCGTCGCGAGGAGCGAGCCGATCCCCATGCCGAACAGCGTCAGGCCAGTCGCGACCGAGAACGCGACGACCGAGTCGCCGAACAGGTAGGACGCGGCCGTGCCGAGGATCAGCTCGTAGATGATCCCGCCGACCGCGACGAGCAGCGCCGCCGCGAACACCGTCGGCTTGTCCATGCTGCGGCCCGACGGCGGCGCGTCGCCCGGGTGCGGCTCGCCCTCGGCGAGCGGCGCGGTCTCCGTCTGCGTCTCGCCGGCCACGATCAGGAGAGGATCGTCCCCGCGATGATGATCCCGATGGCGATGGCCAGCCCGGCGATCATGATCCCGAAGGCCGTGTTGTGCTCGTCGACGAGCTCACGGTGCAGGTTGAGCTTGAAGAGGTAGTTGACGATCACGATCGTCAGGACGAGCAGGACGATGCCCAGGACCGAGTAGACGATCGTGGACAGGAAGGCGTCGAGGCGCAGCTGGTCGAGGATGCTCATGGTTGCTCCAGGTGGGTCGCGGTGCGGTCGGGTGGTCGGTGAGGACGGGTCGTGCTGAAGGGCTTCGGGTGCCGGCGCGCTCTGGGCCGGACGGTCTGCGGGCCGGGCTACTTGCCGAGGCCGCCACCGCCGCCGCCGTAGACCGAGCGGCGGTAGCAGGTCTGGTCGTCGTCCTGGGAGACGACCTGGTCCGACGGCGCGGCCTGCTCGACGGAACGCGGCGTGCAGTAGGTGTCGTTGCGCGGGCCGCACGAGCTGAAGAGCATCGTCGCGAGGACCCCGATCACGAGGAACGCGCCGACGAGCTTGACCGACACGTTCCGCGGCGCGATGCGCTTGCCGAAGTGGGCCTTCTGCCCCGCGACGTCCAGGACGGTGCCGTGATAGAGGTCGATGATGCGGTCGTCGAACTTCTCGAGCGAGAGCACCATGTCGTTCGTCCGCAGCTCGGCGTAGGCGACGGGCTGCCCGATCGACAGGTCGTACGTGAACGACCCGTCGAGCGACCGGATGGTCCCGACGCCCGCCTCGGTGACCGTGGTCCGATAGGTCCGGCCGCTCAGCGTGACGTTGACGACCTGCCCCTTGCGCAGGCGCGAGGGGTCGAGGCGCTCGGCGCTCTCGGCCGGGCGGTAGAGGGTCACGGCCTTGGTGTAGTGGTCGTACTCGACCCAGAAGTCGAGGTTCTCGTACCCGAGGACCTCCCACTCCTCCCAGTAGTACGTGACGCCGTCGCTGGGGTCCTGCTCGCCGTAGACGACGACGCCCTGCGGCAGCGAGCGCCACGGCGGCGCGCCGATCAGGTGCTTGCCGAGCGTCATGCGCGCCTTGGGTCGGGGCGCCATCAGAGGAGGGTCCGGACGGTCACGCCGGCGGCGGAGAAGGTCTCGCGCAGCAGGCTGCGCGTGTCCTCCTCGAAGCTGCCCGACGACGGAGCGCGGCACGTCGTGAGGGTCAGGTAGGCGGTGCCTTCCTCGGGCCACGTGTGGACCGCGAGGTGGGACTCGGCCAGGAGCGTCGCCATGCTGAACCCCTGCGGGGCGAACCGGTGCGAGGTCTCACCGAGGGGGGTCAGCCCCGCACGGTCGACGACCTGGGCGATACAGGTGCGGACGGTCGTCTCGTCGTCCAGGAGGGCGGGGTCGCCTCCGGAGACGTCGAAGACGTAGACGAGGTTGCGGTTGACCTGATCGGTCGGCACGTGATCTCCCTGGGCTGCGGCTGGCCGGGTCACGCTAGCGGACGCCAGACCTTCCCGAAAAATGCGGACGGCCCCTGGGACGCGAGTTCACCCGGGCCGCTCACCGAGCGCGCCCGGGCGTCCCGGCCTAGCGTGTGTGACCGGGGCCTCGGCACGGATGCCGGAGCCCTCTGCACGTCCGTTCCAGCAGTACCTCGACGTACCGCACGACCCGACCACCCGGTCCGGTGCACGGCGCCGCCTGCCGTCCCCCGGACCAGCGACGGCGACCCCGGAGGACATGACATGACACAGGACGCACGGCAGCGCGGCGCTCTTCCCATCCCGGACCTGGCCTACACGGGGACGGTGACGTACGACGCGACCGACCCGGACACGCACTACCCGCCCATCGAGCGGCTCCTGCCTCCGGAGGGCGCGCCCAACGTCCTGGTCGTGCTGATCGACGACACCGGGTTCGGCGCGTCGAGCGCGTTCGGTGGCCCGGTCCAGACCCCGAGCTTCGAGCGGGTCGCCGCTCAGGGGTTGAAGTACACGCGCTTCCACACCACGGCGCTCTGCTCCCCCACCCGGGCCGCGCTGCTGTCGGGCCGCAACCACCACTCCGTCGGGATGGGCGGTATCACCGAGATCGCCACGAGCGCGCCCGGGTACAGCTCGCTGCGACCCAACAGCTGCGCGCCGCTGGCCGAGACCCTGAAGCTCAACGGCTACAGCACGGCCCAGTTCGGCAAGTGCCACGAGGTTCCCGTGTGGGAGGCGAGCGCCGTCGGGCCGTTCGACCACTGGCCGCACCCGGGCGGCGGGTTCGAGTACTTCTACGGGTTCATCGGCGGCGAGACGAACCAGTGGTACCCGGCGATCTACGAGAACACCTCGCCGGTCGAGCCGTGGGGGACGCCCGAGGACGGCTACCACTTCATGGCCGACATGACCGACAAGGCGATCGACTGGACGCGCCAGCAGAAGTCGCTGGCCCCGGACAAGCCGTTCTTCACGTACTTCGCGCCGGGCGCGACGCACGCCCCGCACCACGTGCCCACCGAGTGGTCGGACAGGTACAAGGGCGCGTTCGACCAGGGGTGGGACGCGGTGCGCGAGGAGACCTTCGCGCGGCAGAAGGAGCTGGGCGTGATCCCGCAGGACGCGGTGCTGACCGCGCGCAGCCCCGGCATCCCGGCCTGGGACGAGATGAGCGAGACCATCAAGCCCGCGCTCGCCCGGCAGATGGAGGTCTACGCGGGCTTCCTCGCCTACGCGGACCACCACGTCGGCAGGCTGCTGGACGCCCTCGAGGACATGGGCGAGCTCGACGACACGCTGGTCTACGTCATCATCGGCGACAACGGCGCGTCGGCCGAGGGGTCGATGCACGGGACGACGAACGAGGGCTTCACGATCAACCACATGAACGACATCGAGACCGAGGAGTACGTCGCCGAGCACATCGACGACATCGGGACCCCTCGCTCGTACAACCACTACGCGGTGGGCTGGGCGCACGCCATGGACACGCCCTACCAGTGGACCAAGCAGGTCGCGAGCCACTGGGGCGGGACGCGCAACGGGACGATCGTGAGCTGGCCCAACGGCGGGGTCGAGCGGGGTGGCATCCGGAACCAGTTCGCCCACGTGATCGACGTCGCGCCCACGGTCCTGGCTGCGGCGGGCATCCCCGAGCCCTCGACGGTCCACGGCGTGACGCAGCGTCCCTACGAGGGCACGGCCATGAACTACACGTTCGACGACGCGGCCGCGCCCGAGCAGCACGTGACCCAGTACTTCGAGATGGTGGGCAACCGGGCCATCTTCCACAAGGGCTGGACCGCCGTCGCCAAGCACAAGGACCCGTGGTTGGGTTCCGACCACGGGCTCGACGAGGACCGGTGGGACGTTCCGCGCTGCGCTCCTGGCTCTACCGGATCGCGACGAACGTCTGCTTCGACCACCTCGCGCAGCGCAAGCGACGCGAGCGGCCCATGGGGCTGGGCGCTGCGCAGTCCGCCGAGGAGCGGAACCTGGGCGAGCAGCTCTCGGAGGAGACGTGGGTCGAGCCCATCCCTGACGACCGCGTGCTGCCTCGGGACGGGGACCCAGCGGACGTCGCGGTGGGGCGCGAGTCCATCCGGCTCGCGTTCGTCGCGGCGCTGCAGTACCTGCCGCCCAAGCAGCGAGCGGTCCTCATCCTGCGCGAGGTCCTGCGGTGGCAGGCGTCAGAGGTCGCCGAGCTCCTCGAGACGTCGGTACCGTCGGTCAACAGCGCACTCCAGCGGGCGCGCGCGACGCTCTCGGCCCAGGCGCACTACGGCTCGGGACCGGGCACCGACGGTGTCAACCTCCCCACGGTCCCGGCCGACGACGTGAAGAACGAGCTCCTCGAGAAGTACCTCGACGCGTTCGAGCGCTACGACATGCCCGCGCTCGTCGCGCTGCTCCACGACGAGGCCACGCTCTCGATGCCGCCCTACGCGCTGTGGATGCAGGGGCCCGTCGAGATCGAGAAGTGGATGGTCGGTCCCGGCGCGGAGTGCCGCGGCTCGCGCATGGTGCCGGTGCAGGCCAACGGGACGTTCGGGTTCGGCCAGTACCGGGTGTCCCCGGACGGCGGCTACGACGCGTGGGCCCTGCAGGTCATCGACACCGTGGACGGCAAGGTCACGGGCATCAACGCGTTCCTCGACGTCGAGGCCTGGTACCCGCTGTTCGGCCTGCCGCTCCACCTGGACGCCTGAGGTCTCACGCACAGCGGGGTGGGCCAGCGAACCGGCCCACCCCGCTGGTCACGTCCCGGGACGAGGTCAGTCGAACGTCTCGAGGAGCAGCCGACGCTCCTCGTCGGTGAGGTTCGTCGCGATGAGCTCGCCGTGCAGGCCGTGGAACCGCTCGCCGACACGGTCCAGGTTCCCGTCCTCGGTCACGGCGAACAGCGCGGAGGTGCCCTCGGTGACCTGCGCACGGATCCGGTCCAGCTGGTCCTTGTTGAGCCCCACGGCCTCCATGGACTTGTGGATCGCACCGAGAGCCGCACCTGCCGCGACCCCGATCACCGGCACGAAGAAGAGCGCTCCGAACAGGAGCCCCCAGAACGCGCCCCATCCCGTGCCGCGCCACTCGTCCTCGTGCGTGTGACGCGTGGTGGGCTTCTTGGCGCCCTCGGGCCAGCTCACGATCGCGCGGTCCACGATCTTGATGAGGCCTTCGGAGGCCGCGTCCCGCAGGACGCCGGACGCCACCTCGGCGCCCCCCGGGGTGTCGAACGACCAGACGGTGAAAGTTGTCATGATTCCTCCCTCAGGTGAGCAGCTTGGCCTTGGCGGCGGCGAACTCGGCGTCGTCGAGGACGCCTGCCGCCTTGAGCTGACCGAGCTTCTCGAGCTGGGCCAGGAGATCGTTCTCGCCGCCTGCGGGTGCCGCGGCGGCCGGAGCCTGCGCCTGGGCGGCCTGGGCCGCGTACATCTGCTGCTGCTCGGCCTGCTGCTGAGCCTGGTACTGCTGGGCCTCGGCCTGCTGCTCGGCCTTTCCCTGCTGGTGTCGCTGGACGGCGCCCGCCGTGGCAGATGCCGTCCCGGCGATGACCGCGGTGCGGGCCATCGTCCCCAGGAGGCCGGGGCGTCCTACGCGTCGTAGTGGCATGGTGTTCTCCGTTCGTCGTGCAGTCCGTGTGCGTGCTGTGCTGGGAAGTGCGGTGCGACGTGACTCGTGTCGGCTCAGACGAGCTCCGCGAGCTCGACGATCTCGTTGACGACCTCGGCCGGGATCCGCTCCTGGGCGATCACCGCGGCCCCCGCGTCGCGCACCGCCCCCACGAACTCGCGGGCCCAGGAGTGCTCGACGATCAGCACGAGCGCCGACGTCCCGGGCTCGAGGTTCGCGGCGACGTCGTCGATGTCCTCCTGACCGGCGAGGCCCGAGCTGCCGAGCTGGGTCTCGGTGATGTCGAGCTCGTCACCGAGGTCCTCGACCTCGACGACGTCGATCTCCCCGCCCAGGCCCTTGCGGACGACCGTGAGGTCGAGGAGCCTGACGACGTCGGACCCCAGGAGGTCCGCGATCGCGATCTTGACCGCGTCGGGGACGCGCTCCTCGGGGAAGGCGATCGCGACGAACTCGACCGGACCGAAGGTGGTTGAGGGCATGTGTGGCGCTCCTTGCTGGTGGGTGAGGTCAGGGCAGGTGGGACGCCGAGGCGGACGCGCGCTCGGCCTCGTCGCCGTGGACGACGAGCGCCCACAGCACGAACAGCCCCAGGATGATCGTGACGACCGACCACCACGGGCTGGCGGGCAGGGCGACGAACTGGGTCAGGACGTTGAGCACGACCAGGACGATCGCGACGAGGCGCGCCCAACCCCGGCCGGAGAGCACCGAGAAGCCCACGATCACGAGCAGGATCCCGACCACGAGGTGGACCCATCCCCAGGTCGACACGTCGAGGACGACGATCCCCTGCTCTCCCAGCCCGACGAGCTTCTCCGGGGAGAACGCGGCGACCAGGCCGCTGATCGCGTTGAACAGCCCGAGCACCAGCAGGACGACGCCCGCGAACCACACCCAGCCGACCCATGCCGTGACCTGCGATGACCGTGCCATGTTCTCTCCTCGCGCGCGGTGGACGGACGGCATCGCCCGACGTCGTCGTCGGCCCGGAGCCGTCCCGGAAGTCGTGCTCCCCTGATCGTGGCACCGCCCGCTCGTCACGGCATCCGCTGCGCGAAGGCTCGGGCCGCACCACTATGGGTCCATGGAACTGGGATTCACGGGTGGGATCGCCCTGGTCGTGCTGCTCGGGGTCGTCGGTCAGGTCGCGGCCAAGGCGCTCAAGGTGCCGTCGATCCTGCTGCTGCTCGCTCTCGGGCTGGTTGCCGGGCCCGTGACGGGCCTGGTCGACCCCGACGCGCTCCTGGGCAAGGACCTGTTCCCCCTGGTCTCGATGGCCGTGGGCATCCTGCTGTTCGAGGAGTCCCTCAAGCTCGACATGACCCGGCTCAAGGGCGGGGCGCGGCGACCGGTCGCGCTGCTGGTGACGGTCGGTGCGGTCCTGACCGGTATCGGTGCCACGGCCATCTGCTGGTGGGTCCTCGACCTGCCGCTGTCGCGGGCGGCCGTGATCGGGGCGATCCTCATCGTGTCGGGACCGACCGTCGTCGGCCCGCTGCTCGCGATCATCCGTCCCAAGCAGCCCCTCGAGTCGGTGCTCGCGTTCGAGGGGATCTTCATCGACCCGATCGGCGCGACCGTCGCGCTCGCCATGGCGAACGTCGCGCTGCACGCCGCCCCGGAGCACCTGGGCGCGACCGCGTTGTCCGGGATCCTCACGGGAGCGGTCGCCGCTGCCGTCTACGTCGTGGCCGTGCGCTGGGGCAGGGTGCCCGCCGCGGCCGAGGTCTCGCTCGCGTTCGCGACGGCACTGGCCACGTACGCGATCGCCGAGGCGTTCCACGAGGAGGCCGGGCTCTTCGCGACGACGACGCTCGGGATCGTCCTGGCCAACCAGCGGTGGGCCCGGATCGAGCCCCTGCACGAGTTCGGCAGCCACGTCGGGCTCCTGCTCATCGGCACTCTCTTCATCCTGCTCACGGCTCGGGTCGACCTCGACGCGCTCGCGACCTACGCCCTGTCGACGCTCGCGATCGTGGCGCTGCTCGTCCTGGTCCTGCGCCCGCTCGTCGCGTCGATCGCGACCACGGGCAGCGTGCTGTCGAGCCGAGAACGGGTCATGGTCGGCTGGATGGCGCCACGCGGGATCGTCGCGGCCTCGACCGCGTCGGTCTTCGCGCTGCGGTTCGAGCAGGACGGCCAGCCGTTCGAGCAGCTCGTGCCGGTCGTGTTCGGCGTGATCCTCCTGACGGCCGTGATCTACGGGCTGACGGGTCCGTGGGTCGCCGCGCGGCTGGGTGTGCGGTCCGAGGGCCCCGAGCACCTGGACGACGACGGGGTCCCGCTCGCCGAGCAGCGCACGTCCGGGTGACCGGTGGGCCCGGGCGCGGCGCCGGCGTGTGACGTGCACCTTCGGGCCCGACGGCGTGGGCTCACCTCGCACGTCCAGGCGTTCGCTACGTTCGGCGCATGACGAGCGACGCGACCACGCCGGGCGACCACGCCGGCCCGTACTCCCCGCCGCCCCCGAGCGCCGACACGGTCGCGCCCCGTGACTTCGTCGCGCTCGCCCCCGACGACCCGCGCAAGCCCCCACGCTGGCTCCCCCGTGCGCTGTTCATGATCGTGGTCACGGTCTTCGTCGGCATCTTCGTCTGGTACGCGCTCGGCACCCTGAAGAGCCTGGGCGTCAACGTGCTCATCGCGTTCTTCATCGCGCTCGCGCTCGAGCCGATCGTCGTCTGGCTCGTCCGCCACGGTTGGAAGCGCGGCGGGGCAGCGGCCACGGCTCTGCTGGGTGGCCTGGTCGTCGTGATCGGGATCTTCGCGCTCTTCGGCAACCTGTTCGTGCAGCAGCTCGTCCAGCTCGTCCAGTCGATCCCGGCGCTCTACACGAACATCCAGGAGTTCGTCCAGGAGCGGTTCGACATCGACATGCCGAGCTCGGACGTCCTGCTCAAGCAGGGCTTCAACGAGTTCGGCGAGGACGTCGCGTCGGGCGCGCTCGTCGTGGGGACGACGATCGTCGGCGGGATCTTCGCGTTCCTCACGATCATGCTCGTGACCTACTACCTCCTGGCCGCAGGACCCAAGTTCCGTGCCGCGATCTGCCGGTGGCTGACCCCGAACCGCCAGCAGGAGGTCCTGCGGCTCTGGGAGATCACCCAGGTCAAGGTCTCCGACTTCATCAACTCGCGCATCGTCCTCGCGGCGCTCTCGAGCGTCTTCACGTTCGTGTTCCTGCTGATCCTCGGCACCGACTACGCGCTGCCGCTCTCGGTATTCGTGGGCGTCGTGTCCCAGTTCGTCCCCACGATCGGTACGTACATCGGTGGCGCGCTGCCCGTGATCGTGGCCCTCACGTCGCAGGGGCTTCCCCAGGCTCTGGCCGTCCTGATCTTCATCGTGGCGTACCAGCAGCTCGAGAACCTCTACTTCTCGCCCAAGGTCTCGGCCCGTGCCCTCGAGATGAACCCCGCGGTGTCGTTCGTCGTGGTCCTCGCGTTCGGCGCGGTGTTCGGTGCCCTGGGCGCGTTCCTCTCGCTCCCGATCGCCGCGACCATCCAGGCCGTCGCCAACACCTACCTCCAGCGGCACGAGCTCGTCGACTCGCACATGCTGCACGACCCGGGCCGCGAGAAGGACGAGCCGACCGACGACGAGGGCGACGGGGGCGGCGGGCTCGCGCGACGTCGTCGGGCCAACCGGAAGGCTGCGCGCGAGGCCGCGCGCACGGTCGACGAGCGCCACGCCGACGGCATCGAGTAGCCCTCGCACGGGACGGGCCGGTGAGGATCCCGACGACGTCGGCTCCGTGACCGGCAGGCTCGGCAGCGGTGCCGCGTGGACGGGCGGGGCCTTGTGCGTCGTGGTGCACGCTGTACCGTGCCGGGATGACCCACGCACCCACCGTGACCGTCCGCCGCGCGACCCGTGAGGACCTGCCCGCGATCGCCGAGATCGCGGCGCACTACGTCCTGCACACGGTCACGACCTTCCAGACCGAGCCGCTCACGCTCGCGGGCTGGGAGGAGCGGTGGGAGTCGCTGCGCGCGGCGGGCCGTCCCTTCCTGGTCGTCACGGTCGCGGACGGCTCCGGTCTGCCCGACGACGTCGCCGGGTTCGCGTACGTGGGCGCCTGGCGCGAGCGGCCCGCCTACGCGGCGACGGGCGAGGACACCATCTACCTGGCTCCGGGCAGCGAAGGTCGGGGTCTGGGCCGAGCGCTGCTGTCCAGGCTCCTCGACGAGGCGCGTGAGGCCGGGGTCCGGGAGGTCGTCGCGGTCGTGAGCGACGCCGAGTCCCCCGCGTCGGTGGTCCTTCACGAGAAGCTGGGCTTCCGACAGGTCGGTCGGCTCGAACGGGTCGGCTTCAAGCACGGCCGGTGGCTCGACACCGTGCTGCTCCAACGCTCGCTCGGCTGACGTCGCGCCCGGGCGGGCCCGGGAGCAGGAGGTGACCGGCGCCGTCGGGCCTGTGCACTCCGGTGCCCGTGGCACGACCGATCCGCGCGCCCGTGGCACGATGGACAGATGATCCGACCCCTGCTCGTCGGAGTGCACCCGGGCCAGCACCCGGACATCGTCCAGCGTGCCGCCGGCTTCGCCCACGCGTTGGGGACGTCGCTCGTGTGCGTGTGGGTCGACGTCGGGCCCGTGGCGGACGACGGCTCCGGAGAGCGACGCCTGACGACCGAGCTCGACCGCGCGCTGCGCGGGACCGGCGTCGCGTGGAGCCTCGTGGTCGCGGGCGACGGCGACGTGGCCCGGCAGCTCGACGAGGCCGCAGTGACGCACGACGCCGCGATCGTCGTGGTCGGCGCCCATCGTTCGGGGGCCGACGGGTGGCGCAACGAGGCCCTCGGCGGCTCGGTCGCCGGCCGGCTCTCCCACCTGCAGCACCGGCCCGTGGTCGTGCTGCCCGTGCTCCCGCCGCCCAGCCAGGAGAGCACCGAGGACACCGCCGGGGACTGAACCGTCCCCGGCTGCAGGCAGCGGCGGACGCCCGGGCCACCCGGGACGGCACGTGCGCTGCCGCGCTGCGACCCGTCCCTCTGGCTAGGCTCCGGGCATGGTCTCCCCCTCCCCGGCGTCCCCAGCCGACAGCCCCGCGGTGCGGCGTCGCCGCTGGCCCCGGGTGCTCGCCTGGGTCGGCGCGTCGCTCGGGGTCGTGGCGATCGGGACGTTCGTCGCGTTCCAGGTCAGCCCGTGGCCGTCGGCCCTCCTCATCCGGTACGCGTTCGACAAGGGCGGCCACGAGACCGACCAGAAGCTCTCGGCGCTCGTGCCGTCCGGCGTCGTGAGCACGACCGACGTCGCCTACCGCGCCGACGACCCCGACGCGCTCCTCGACGTGCACCGTCCCGCGAGCGCCGAGGGTCCGCTGCCCACGGTCGTGTGGACGCACGGCGGCGGGTGGGTCTCGGGCAGCAAGGAGCAGGTCGCGAGCTACGCGAAGATCGTCGCGAGCCACGGGTACACGGTCGTCGCGATCGACTACTCGATCGCGCCCGGCGCGACCTACCCTACGCCGCTGTTCGAGCTCAACGACGCGCTCGCCTACGTGACCGAGCACGCCGACGAGCTGGGCGTGGACCCCGGGCGGATCGTCCTCGCGGGCGACTCGGCCGGGTCCCAGATCAGCGCGCAGGTCGCGGGCGCGGTCACGAGCCCGGCGTACGCGCGGGAGCTGGGTCTCGAACCTGCGATCGGGCCCGACCAGCTCGCAGCCGTGGTGCTGCACTGCGGTGCGTACGACATCGGGCTCGTCGACACCTCGAAGGGCGGCGCGAGCACCTGGTTCCTCGAGACCGTGCTGTGGTCGTACTCGGGGACTAAGGACTTCGCCGACGACCCGCGCTTCGCGGCCGCGTCGGTCACGGACCACGTGACCGCGGACTTCCCGCCCGCGTTCCTCACGGGCGGCAACGCCGACCCGCTCACGCCGCAGGGCAGGGCTCTGGTCGCGCGGCTCGCGGAGGAGGGCGTCGAGGTCGACGCGATCTTCCAGCCCAACGGCGAGGAGCCCGGCCTGGGCCACGAGTACCAGTTCGACCTCTCGACCGAGGCCGGGCAGGTCGCGCTCGACCGGAGCCTGGAGTTCCTGGCGAAGCACACGTCGGGCTGAGCCAGGCGGTCGCCCGCTGAGTGCATGATTCGGCCGCGACTCGCCGGGCGTGTCGCAGCACGAACATGCACTCGGCGCCCGCCGAACCGCCCAGCCTCCCAGGACATCCGCCCCTGCCGCCCGGGACGCCTCCCGCCCCACGCTCGTCGTGTCAACCACCCACGGCCGCCGCCCGCCGGGCCGGCCCTCCGACACGCAGGGGTCCACCATGACCGCACGACCGACAGCACCCGTCACGTCCGACGCCGCCCTCGCCCACGGGCACCCCGCCCGCACGTCCCGCGCCTGGGCGTGGACCGGCGTCGCGGCCGGCGTCCTGGGCATCGTCTCGATCCATGCCTCCATGGCGCTCGGCGCCGACTGGGAGCAGACGGCAGGCGACGCCGACGCGATCGTCGCCGAACTCGCGGGCAAGACGTCCACGCTCCTCGTCTTCCACACCGCGACCGTCCTGGTCGCGATCCTCGTCCTGATCTTCGCGGCAGGGCTCAAGCGACGCCTCGACGTCCAGGCCCCGGCGGGCAGCCTCCTGCCGACGGTCGCGGGCTCAGGACTCGTCCTGACCTCGGTCGCGGCGCTCATGGGCTCGGGGCTCGACACCCAATTCATGTTCGGGTTCGCCGAGCTCGACAAGATCGTCCCCGAGTCGGGCGCGTTCTACGCCGACTGGACCGCGACCATCCCCTGGCTGTGGGTCGGCGCGGGCCTGACCGCGGTCGCCGTGGCCGTGGCGTCGCTGCGGCACGGCGCCGCACCGCGCTGGATCGGGGTCGTGAGCCTGCTCCTGGGCGGGCTCACGCTGCTCGTGGGCGTCTCGCCCCTGCAGTACATGGCAGGGTTCGTGGGTCCGCTGTGGCTCACGGTCGCAGCGCTCGGCTTCGCGCTGGGCGACCGTCGCTGACCTGCCCGACGGCGCAGCGCACCGTCGTGTTCACGTCACCGAGCGCCCGGGTCGTCCCGGGCAGCGCGACCGGACCCGTCCCCCTCTCCGGGGGCGGGGCCGGTCGCGGCCGTGCAGCCCGGCGTGCGGGTGGAATCGTTCCCGCCCTCTGTCGCGCGGCCGGTCCCGCCCCCTACCGTGGCGCTGTGGGCGCAGACGCAGGGGACGTTCCACCGGAGTCCTCCGGCGGTCCGGCCGTGCCCTCGCGCGGATCGGCGTTCGGTCGCGCGAGCCTAGGTAGCGCGGGACTGCCGCGGACGGCGCTCGCCATCGCGATCGTCTCGTGGCTCCTCGGCATCGCGGCGCTCGTGCTCCAGCTCACCTCGGGTGTGGGCGTGCTGCTCGGCGACCTGCTGTTCGTGGTCGTCGACGCCATGGTCGCGCTCGTCTACGGCTCGGTCGGGGCGATCATCCTGTCGCGCCGGCAGCACGTCGTCGGCTGGCTCGTCTCGCTCGCGGGGATCGGCGGAGGGTTGGCCGCCCTCGGCGGGGCGTGGCGCAGCTTCGCGAGCACGCACCCGGACCTGCCGCCGCTCGAACCGCTCGCCGCGGCGTACGGTCTCGCGTGGGTCCCGGGGACGATCGGGCTGTTCGTGCTCGTGCCGTGGTTCGTGCGCGACCACCCGTTGTCCGTGGGCGCGTGGCTCGGGGTCGCGGGCGGCGTCGGCTCGATCCTCTTCTTCCTGCTCGCACCGGTCGACGACCCACGGCCGGCGATCCTCGGCGTCGTCGTCATGGGGCTCGTGACCGCGGCCGCGACGTGGTGGCGGCACCGGCACGGGCCTCCCGAGGAACGCCGCGGCCTGGGGCTCCTGGCCCTGGGCACGGCGATCATGGCGCTGTCGTTCCTCCCTCTTCTCGGGACGTGGGACTCGCCGGACGCGATCCTCGCGCTGCCCTTGACCCATCTCGCGTGCCAGGCCCTGTTCCCTGCCGCGCTGCTCGTCTCGGTCCTGCGCAACCGGCTCTGGGGCCTGGACCTCGCGCTGAGCCGCGCGACGATCGGCGCGCTCCTGACCCTCGCGCTGGTCGTCGTCTACGTCGCGCTCGTCGTCGCCGTGACGGCTCTCGTCGGCAACCGGCCGCTCGCCCAGGTGCTCGCCGCGGTCGGTGTCGTGCTCGCGGTCCAGCCCGCCCGCACCTGGCTCCGGCGGCGCGTCCGCACCCTCGTCTACGGCGAGACGACCGACCCGGGACGGGCCGTGCTGCGCATGGGACGCCAGCTCGGGGTCGCCGCGACCGCGGACGAGCTGCTCCACGGACTGGTCGCCTCGACGGGCGAGTCGCTCAGGCTCGAGTCGGTCACGCTCACGAGCGGTGGGGGCCTAGCGGGCGCGGCGGCGTCCTCCCGCACCGCCTCGCTCGCGGGCGGCGCCCCGGCCGCACGAACGGGCTCCGGGTCGGCGAGCACGGTCCCCGGGGCGCCACCCGGGACGGTCGAGGCGTCGTGGGGCTTCCCCACCTCGGTCCACGTGACCCACGTGCCCGTCGAGCACGGCGGCCAGGTCCTCGGGGACCTCGCCGTGACACCCCGCGCCGGCGAGCGCCTCGACGCACGCACCCGGGACGCGCTCGCCCAGCTCGTGCCGGTCGTCGCCGCAGGCCTCGCCCTGGCGAGCGGCGCGCGCGACCTCGAGCGTGCCAAGGACGCCGTGACCCGGGCGCGTCTCGCCGAACGGCGACTGATCCGTCGGGAGCTGCACGACGGCGTCGGGCCGTGGTTGAACGGGCTGCGGCTCGGGCTGCAGGGTGCGCGCAACACGCTCGCGACCGACCCCGCCGCCGCGGCCGCGGTGCTCGAGGCTCTCCAGCACGAGGTCGAGCAACGGGTCGGGGACGTGCGCACTCTCTCGCGCAGCCTGCTGCCCCCCGCGCTCGACGAGGCCGGTCTCGAGGCCGCGCTGCACGACCTCGCCGACCACCACGACGCCGACGGCTTCGCGGTCGAGCTCCTGTGCGGGCCGTGCGACGACCTCGACACGCGCATCGCCGCCGCTGCCTACGCGATCGCGAGCGAGGCGGTCATCAACGCGTCCCGTCACAGCGGGGCCGCGGGCTGTCGCGTCGAGGTCGCCGCGCACCCGCCCGGTGTCCCCGAGCCGGGGACGCACCTGGTCGTGACGTGCGACGACGCGGGCTCCGGCGTCGGGCAGGACGCGCAGGCCGGTGTCGGGACGCGGTCCATGCGGGAGCGCGCCGAGGAGCTCGGTGGGACGCTGGAGATCACCCCGCTCGCACCGCGCGGCACGCGCGTGCGGGCCGTCCTCCCCCGGAAGGTCGTGCTGTGAGCCCCATCCGCGTGGCCCTCGTCGACGACCACCCCGTCTTCCGCATCGGGATGGCGGCGCTGCTCGACTCGCTCGAGGGCGTGAGCGTCGTGGCCCAGGCCGCGAGCGCCGCGGAGGCCCGAGCCGTGCTGGGCGGCCCGGAGGGGCTCGACGTCGTGGTCATGGACCTCGACCTGGGTGACGGGTCGGGCGTCGAGCTCACGCGGGACCTGGCGCGAGACCGCCCGGACGTGCCCGTGCTCGTCATGTCGATGCACGAGGACGACGACTCGGTCGCGGCCTGCCTGCGCGCCGGGGCGCGCGGGTACCTCGTGAAGTCGGCGTCGCCGCACGAGGTCGAGCGGGCGGTGCGGGCCGTCGCGAACGGCGAGCTGATCCTCGCACCGGGGGTCGCGGCACGCGCCGTGGCCAACGTGCTGGGCGGCTCGCGGGCAGCCGTGCCGTTCCCGCAGCTCACCGACCGGGAGCGCGAGGTGCTCGCGCTCGTCGCCGCGGGGCTCGACAACACCGCGATCTCGCGGCGGCTGTCCCTGAGCACCAAGACGGTCCGCAACTACGTCGCGGGCGTGCTCGCCAAGCTGTCGTTGCGCGACCGGGCGGCGGCGATCGTGCGGGCGCGCGAGGAGGGCCTGGTGGACGACGACGGGTCGTCGGCGCGGGCGGCGGCCTCCCGCTGAGTGCGGAGCAGTCGTCGTCGATCTGGCCTGTCGACGACAACTGCTCCGCACTCACCGCGCCTCGACGTGCCAGAACGTGTCGGTCGCGAGGTCGTAGCGCAGGGCGGGGGCAGCAGGGTCCCCCTCCGCGTACAGCGGGACGTCGCGCGACAGCCGCCTGCCGACGAGCCGCAGCAGCCCGCACAACCGGTCGATCCCCACCTGCCCCTCGAGCTCGCGCAGGTCGACGTCGAACGCGATCTCGTCGACCGCGTGCGGGTAGACGTTGACCTGGACGCCCGCGAACGGCCGCACGGCCAGGGTCGGGGGTTCGTCGAGCGGGCGACCGTCGGGGAACAGCGCTGCCGCTCGGGGCCAGGGAGCACCCTCGGCGTGCGCCACCTCGTGGGTCCACCCCTGCTCCTCGACGAGGTCCAGGAGGGACTGCCAGTCCTGGAGGCGGACAGAGCCGACCACGACGTCCGGCAGGTACCCGTTCCACTCCGGGTCGAGGGCATCGATCACGTCGCTCCAGCGCAGGTCGGTCATGGGGTGAGTCTGGCAGCCCCGCTGAGTGCATGATTTCGCTGCGACTCGCCGGGCGTTTCGCAGCGCAATCATGCACTCAACGCCCGAGAACCGGCCCGACTCCGGAGCGCCCCCTCACGCGCGAAGGCGAGCTCCGCCGTCGGGCAGGAATAGCGGACAGAGGCTGACCGCTACCGCGCGTAGCGTCGAGGACATGGACACGACGACGAGCTCCACGATCCGCCCCTTCCGCCTCGAGATCCCGCAGGCGGACCTCGACGACCTGGCCGACCGTCTCGCGCGGACCCGGTTCCCCGCCCCGCTGCCGGGCGACGGCTGGGACACGGGAGTCCCTGTCTCCTACCTGCGCGAGGTCGTCGAGCACTGGCGCGCGTCCTACGACTGGCGCGCGCAGGAGGCCTCCATCAACACCTACCCGCAGTTCCTCACCGAGATCGACGGGCAGCGGGTCCACTTCCTGCACGTCCGCTCGCCCGAGCCCGACGCGCTCCCGCTGCTGCTCACGCACGGCTGGCCGGGGTCGTTCGCCGAGTTCCTCGACGTGATCGGGCCGCTCACGGACCCGCGCGCGCACGGCGGCGACCCCGCGCAGGCCTTCCACGTCGTGATCCCCTCGCTCCCGGGCTTCGGCTTCTCGGGACCCACCGAGGCCGGCTGGAACAGTGCTCGCATCGCGGTCGCGTGGGCCGAGCTCATGCGCCGGCTCGGCTACGAGCGCTACGGCGTGCAGGGCGGCGACGTGGGCGCGGGGGTCTCGCCCGAGGTCGCGCGCGCGACCGGGAGCGACGGCACCACAGGACCGGTCGTGGGCGTGCACCTCAACGGCAACATCGGCATGGCGTTCCACGAGATCGGCGAGGACGAGCTCGCGAGCCTCACGGAGCTCGAGCGCGACCGTCTGAGCCGGATCGGGCGCTTCATGACCGAGGAGCTCGGCTACGTCTCGATCCAGGGCACGCGCCCCGGGCTGATCGGCGCGGCACTCACGGACTCGCCCGTCGGGCAGCTCGCGTGGATCCTCGACAAGCTCAAGGCCTGGACGTTCCCCGCGGACGAGCTGCCGCACGAGGTGCTCGGCTGGGACCGGATGCTCACCGACGTGATGATCTACTGGCTGACCGGCACGGCCGGGTCGTCGGCGTACATGGCGTACGCGAGCGAGAGCGCGTGGGACGCGCCCAAGCCCCCGACCGGCGTCCCGACGGCCGTCATCGTGTTCGCGCACGACGTCGGCATCCGCCGGTACGCCGAGGCCCAGCACCGGATCACACGGTGGACCGACGTCGAGGGTCGCGGGGGCCACTTCGCGGCGATGGAGGAACCAGAGGCGTTCGTCGCCGACGTGCGGGAGTTCTTCGCGACGGTCCGCTGAGCGGCGGCAGGCCGTTCCCTGGCTTCCGCCGAGTGCATGGTTGCGCTGCGACTCGCCGGGCGTTTCGCAGCGCAATCATGCACTCAGCGCCCAAGAACCCGGCCCGACGGCGGAGCGCCCCCTCCGCGTCGAGGGTGCGCTCCGGCGTCGGGCCGGGAGCCCGTCACGGGTGGACGAGGATCTTCACCGCGGTCTCGTTGCGGTGGATCAGGGTGTCGAAGCCCTCGGTGACGAGGTCCTCGAGCGGGATCTTCGCCGTGATGAACGGGGCGAGGTCGATCTTGCCCTCCTGGACGAGCTTGATCGTCTCGGCGTGGTCGCGCACGTAAGCGATGGTCCCGCGCAGGTCGATCTCCTTGAGGACGAGCTTCTGCATGTCGACCGCGGCGGCCTTGCCCCAGATCGACACGACCACGATCACGCCCGCGGGACGGACCGCGTCGAAGAGCTGGTCGAGGACCGCGTTGACGCTCGTGCACTCGAAGGCCACGTCGACGCCGCGACCGTCCGTGATCTCGCGGACGCGGGCGATGAGGTTGTCCTGCGTGGGGTCGACGACGTGGTCGGCGACGTGCGTCTCGCGGGCCTTGGTCTTCCGGGCCTCGGAGACCTCGGACATGATGACCGTGACGCCGCGCGCCTTGAGGACCGCGGCCGTGAGCAGCCCGATGGGTCCCGCACCGCCGACGAGCGCGACGTCGCCGGCCTGGGCGCCCGAGCGGACGACCGCGTGGTGGCCGACCGACAGCGGCTCGATGAGCGCGGCCTGGTCGAGGGGGATGTCGCCCACGGGGTGGACCCAGCGTCGGTCGACGACGACCTTCTCGGAGAGCCCGCCGCCGCCACCGGCCAGGCCGATGAAGCCCATCTTGACGCACAGGTGGTAGTTGCCGGCCTCGCACTGCGCGCACTCGCCGCACACGAAGTAGGGCTCGACGACCACGGACTCGCCGATCGTCAGGTCGTCGACGCCCTCGCCCAGCGCGGTCACGGTCCCGGAGAACTCGTGGCCCATGGTCACGGGGATCTCCTCGTGCGACAGGGGGTGCGGGCGGCCCTTGGCGGGCGTGAAGATGGGGCCGTCGAGGTATTCGTGCAGGTCCGAACCGCAGATCCCGCACCAGGCGATGTCGATCGCGACCGCGCCCGGCCGCAGCTCGGGGGCCGGGACGTCCTCGATGCGGATGTCTTCTCGTCCGTGGAAACGTGCAGCCTTCATGATCCTCGCCACGCCTTCTCTCGTTGGTCGCTGGGTTCCTGACAGGCGACCCCGGACGGGTCGCCTCGATGCCCGGGGCAACTTCCACCCTAGGCACGTGACCTGCGGAAGAGCCCGGCCAAAGGTCCCGAATCGGATGTGACACATCCCTCCTCGCAGCGTCAGATCAGGAACCTCCGCGGCCGGGTGTCGGGGCGTCGCGCCGGTCGGGGCGCGCGGCACCCGGGCCGTGGACCGGCCCGCGTGGGCGGCCGCCGGTACGTTGGGTGGCATGACGGACCCGGCGACGCCCGCTCCCCTGCGCGACACCCAGCTCCCCGGCCACGGCGGCCTGCTGCTGCTCGACTCCGCGTCGCAGTACTTCCGTGCGTTCTTCGGGGTCCCGGACTCGGTCAGGGCCCCCGACGGCACGCCCGTCAACGCCGTGCGCGGCTTCCTCGACACCATCGCGGTGCTCGTCACCGAGCGGCGGCCCGTGCGCCTCGTGGCGTGCTGGGACGACGACTGGCGCCCCGCGTTCCGCGTCGACGCGATCCCGTCCTACAAGGCCCACCGGGTCGCGACCGAGGTGCCCGGGACCACGGGCATCGAGGAGGTCCCCGAGGCCCTGACGGCCCAGGTCCCCGTCATCGTCGAGGTCCTCGCGGCCCTCGGGATCGCGCGCGTCGGCTGCCCGGGCTACGAGGCCGACGACGTGATCGGCACGCTCGTCGAGCGCGAGTCGGCCCGGCGGCGCGCCCTGCGCGAGGCGGGCGAAGGGATCGGTGCGAGCGGCTCCCGTGGGCCTGATGTCGGGCCCGTCGAGGTCGTCACGGGAGACCGCGACCTGTTCCAGCTCGTCGACGACGACGTGCCAGTGCGCGTCCTGTACACCGCTCGGGGTCTCAAGAAGCTCGACGTCGTGGACGTCGAGCGCCTGGCCGAGCGCTACGGCGTGACGTCGGGCCAGGCGTACGCCGACATGGCCGCGCTGCGCGGCGACCCGAGCGACGGCCTACCGGGCGTCGCTGGCATCGGCGAGAAGACGGCCGCGGGGCTGCTCGCCCGCTACGGCGACCTCGCGGGCATCCTGCGCGCACGCGACGAGGGCGACCCCGGCCTGAGCCCCACGCAGCGACGCCGCCTGACCGAGGCCGCGGACTACCTGGACGTCGCCCCGCTCGTGGTCCAGGTCGCGCGCGACGCCCCCCTGCCCGCAGTGCCCGACGACGTCCCGTCCGCCCCCGCGGACGCTGCGGCCCTCGACGCGCTCGCCTCGCGCTGGGGACTGCGGTCGAGCGTCGACCGGGTCCTGGAGGCGTTCGCGTCCGTGCGCTGAGGCGTCAGCAGCGCCGTGCCGACCTCGGAGCTCAGGTGCGCGGGCGTCGGCGGCGACGCCGCCCGCGCTCCTCGCCACGCATCCCACTGAGGAACGCCCGCACGACGATCACCACATAGGTCAGCAGCGCGAGCACGCAGACCACCGTGACGAGCTGCCACGGCTTGATCATGTCCATCGTTCCTCCTGCCTGGCACCCGTGGTGCCGGGTCCTCCCGTCGCGCCTCGGTGCGCCCGGTCGAGCCTCCCACACCTCTGGTCAGCCCTCGGGATGTCCTGTATGTTCCCGCAAGGAAGGCTGCAACGTTACGCAACCTTGCAGAAGTCACACCGTCGTGACTCTCGGCGGTGCCCCCTTGATGAAGGAAGCTCATGCGATCAACGACGTTCGCACGGTGGAGACGACCCGTCGCCCTCCTCCTCGGCCTCGGGCTCCTGGGCCCGCTCGCCGTCACCTCGGTGGCCACGTCGGCCGCCGGCGCGACCAGCGGCGAGGCCTCGACAACGGTCTACTACCCGGCCCGAGCCGGCTGGACCACGACCAACGTCCACTACGGCGTCACGGGCGGCGCGTGGACCACGGTCCCCGGCGTCGCCATGGCGCCCGCGTGCGACGGCTGGCTCAGCCGGACCATCCCGCTCGGGACGGCCGCCGGGGCCCAGCTCACGTTCAACAACGGGTCAGGCACCTGGGACAACAACGGCGGCCGCAACTACGCGGTCGGTGCGGGCGTCGTGGTCGTCAAGGACGGTGCCGTCACGGTCGGCAAGGGGATCCCCGACTCGCGCCTCGAGGAGGTCGGCGAGCACTACTACGGGTTCGGTGGCAAGAGCCCTATCAACGAGCAGAACCTGGCCCTCAAGGC
>NZ_MAQA01000010.1 GCF_001692445.1 Oerskovia enterophila
CCACCGAGCGCGACCACCCGCCCCGGGCAACCATGGACCCATGGCCTCCTCGACGGCGGCGCAGACCGTGAGCGTCGGCGGTCATCGCCTCAAGCTCACCAACCTGGACAAGGTCCTGTACCCCGCCACGGGCACGACCAAGGGCGAGGTCCTGGCCTACCTCGCGGCGGTCGCCGACGTCCTGCTCCCCCACGCCTCGAACAGACCGGCGACGCGCAAGCGCTGGCCCAACGGTGTCGAGGGGCCCGTGTTCTTCCAGAAGAACCTCGACGCGGGAACCCCCACGTGGGTCCGGCGCCGCACGATCCAGCACAAGCACAGCACCAACGCGTACCCGCTCGTCAACGACCTCGCGACCCTCACGTGGCTCGGGCAGATCGCCGCCCTGGAGATCCACGTGCCGCAGTGGCAGTTCGGCCGGACCGGGGTCCAGAAGAACCCCGACCGCCTGGTCCTCGACCTCGACCCCGGCGAGGGCGCGGGGCTGCCCGAGTGCGCCGAGGTCGCCCGCCTGGCCCGCGACGTGCTGCGCGGCATGGGCCTGAACCCCCTACCCGTGACGAGCGGCTCCAAGGGCATCCACCTGTACGCGGCGCTCGACGGGCACCAGACCACCGACGAGGTCAGCGCGGTCGCGCACGAGCTCGCCCGCTACCTCGAGGCCGAGCACCCGGACCTCGTCGTGAGCGACATGAAGAAGGCGCTGCGCGGCGGCAAGGTGCTCGTCGACTGGAGCCAGAACAACGGCAACAAGACCACCATCGCGCCCTACTCGCTGCGGGGCCGCACCCACCCCACGGTCGCGGCACCGCGCACGTGGGACGAGCTCGACGACCCCGACCTCGCGCACCTCGACAAGGACGAGGTCGTCGAGCGGGTGCGGACGATCGGCGACCTGCTCGCGGCCCTCACCGCGGGCCACCTGGCCTCGCTCGAACCCACGCCCGAGCGCATGGCGACGTTCGCGCGCAAGGGCGCGACGCCGTCGGGCAGCACGGGCGGGAGCAGCGGCGAGGCCGAGCAAGGCGGCGAGGCCGACGCCGCTCCCCGGCGCGACCGCCTCGAGACCTACCGCGCCAAGCGCGACGCCTCCCGGACCCCCGAGCCCGTCCCGGGCACCGCAGAGCCGGCCGACGGGTCACCAGGGGGCAACAGCTTCGTCATCCAGGAGCATCACGCACGCCGCCTGCACTGGGACTTCCGCCTGGAGCACGACGGCGTGCTCGTGAGCTGGGCCCTCCCGCGCGGCGAGCCGACCGACACGAAGCAGAACCACCTGGCGGTCCAGACCGAGGACCACCCGCTCGCGTACGGCTCGTTCGAAGGGACGATCCCCGCGGGCGAGTACGGGGGCGGGGAGGTGACCATCTGGGACGCGGGCACGTACGAGCTCGAGAAGTGGCGCGACGACGAGGAGGTCATCGTCACGCTGCACGGCGAGCAGCACGGCACGCGGAGGCTCGCGCTCATCCACACGGGAGGTCACCAGGAGCGCAGCTCGTCGGGCAGTGCGGGCAGAGCCGAGGAGAACAACTGGCTCATCCATCTCATGGCCCCGCGCGACGAGGCCCGTCCCACCGGCCACGCGAGGCCTCGCAGCAGGGCGTCCGGGCAGCGCCCGTCCGAGACCGACGACGAGCCCGTCGGGGTAGCACTGCCCCGCCCCATGCTCGCGACCGCCGGGACGGTCGAGACGCTGACCGCCGAGGGCGACCCCGACGACTGGGCCTACGAGATGAAGTGGGACGGGTTCCGCGTGATCGCACAGGTCACGGGCGCGGCCGACGACGCCTCGGTCCGCCTCGTGAGCCGCAGCGGCAAGGACATGACGCTCACCTACCCCGAGCTCCAGGACCTCGCGGCCCGCGTCCCTGCCGCGGACCTGCCCGTGGTCCTGGACGGCGAGATCGTGGCCCTCGACGCGCGCGGGCGGCCGAGCTTCCGCCGCCTGCAGCAGCGCGCGAACCTCACCAAGGCAGGCGACGTCGCGGCGGCCCGCGCCAAGGTCGGGGTCGAGCTCATGCTGTTCGACGCCCTGTCCGTCCGAGGGCGCTCGCTCGTCCGGCGCACGTACGACGAGCGGCGCGAGATCCTCGAGGACCTGGTCGACGGGTCGGGGACCGTGCACGTGCCGCCCGCGTTCGACGGCGACCTCGCGGGGGCCGTCGCGACGAGCAGGCAGCTCGGGCTCGAGGGTGTGGTCGCCAAGCGGCGCACGAGCACCTACACGGCAGGGCGGCGCTCGCGGAGCTGGATCAAGGTCAAGCACTCGCACACCCAGGAGGTCGTGGTGATCGGCTGGCGTCCGGGGCACGGGGACAGGTCGCACCTCGTGGGCTCGTTGCTGCTCGCGGTGCCCGACGACGAGGGGCTGCGGTACGTGGGCCGCGTCGGGTCGGGCTTCACCGAGAAGGACCGGCGCGACCTCGTGACCCGGCTCGGCCGGATCGAACGGGTCACGAACCCTGCTCTCGACGTGCCGGCCGCGGACGCCTCGGACGCCCGCTGGGTCACGCCGCACCTGGTCGGCGAGGTCGACTACGCGGACTGGACGAGCGCCCCCGAGGGCGACGGCAAGCTCCGGCACGCGGTCTGGCGGGGCTGGCGCCCGGACAAGTCGCCCGAGGACGTGCGCCGGGAGGGCTGAGCCCTCAGTCCTGCGGTGCGTCCCGTCGCGCGACCCCGCCGCGCTGGGCGAGCCGCGCACGCGCCGCGTCGCGGCTGGTCCGCAGGTGCCCGACGGCGAGCCGCGCCGCCTCCTGCCCGTCGCCCGCGCGGATCGCGGCCAGGAGCGCACGGTGCTCGTCGACCATCTCCTGGAGGTCGACGTGCTGCCCGAGCAACCAGCGCAGCCGGCTCGCGGTGATCGCGCCGATCTCGTCGAGCAGGGGGCTCGCGGCCGTGGTCGCGACGAGCTCGTGGAAGTCGGCGCCTGCCCGGTGGGCGGCCGTCGCGTCGCCCTCGCGCGCGGCGCGCTCCTCGCGGTCGAGCGCGGCCTCGAGCTCGGCGAGACGCTCGGTGTTCCTGCGCTCGGCCGCGAGGCGGAACGTCAGGGTCTCGATCGCGGAGCGCACCTCGATGAGGTCCTCGACGTCGGCTTCGGTGAAGGTGCGCACGACCGCCCAGGTGCGGGGGCGCGGGGTCACGAGCCCCTCGGCGATGAGCGTCTTGAGCGCGTCGCGCACCGGGACGCGGCTCACGCCGAGCTCGGTCGCGAGGTCGCGCTCGACGAGCTTGTCCCCCGGGGCCCGCTCGCCGTCGATGATCTGCTCGCGCACGATCCGGGCGACGCGCTCGGCCTCGGGCTCGAACTGCTCCGCTGGGCTCATCCCACCATTCTTCCCGGTCAGCCTCTCCAAAAATGGTATACCGTTTGAGCGCAGGCTGCTCCGGGGGGTGGGCCGGCCTGCGATCGCCGAGCACCGCCCGAGGAAGGACCTCTCATGCCCCCGTTCTCCACCACGCCGCAGGTCGCCGTGTCCGTGCTGCGCAACATCCGCCCCTGGGGCGGCGACGCCGTCGACCTCCACGTCGCGGACGGACGCATCACCCAGGTGACGCCCCACGTCCCGGCCGCCGAGGCGCCGTCGGGCAGCACGACCCCCGCCCCGGGCGAGGTCGACGGGCGCGGCCTCCTCGCCCTGCCCGGGTTCGTCAACGCGCACGCGCACGTCGACAAGAGCTGGTGGGGCAAGCCCTGGGTCAGCTACGGCGGCGAGGCCACCACGCAGGGGCGCATCGCGCACGAGCGCGAGCACCGCGACGAGCTCGGCATCCCCGGCGTCGACGTCACGGTCGCGGTCCTGCGCGAGTTCCTGCGCCACGGCACCACGGCGATCCGCACCCACGTCGACGTCGACCTGGGCCTCGGGCTGCGCGGCATCGACGTGGTCCGCGAGTCGCTGTTCGTGCTGGGCGGCGCGGTCGACGCCGAGATCGTCGCGTTCCCCCAGGACGGCGTCCTGCGCCGGCCCGGCGTGCTCGAGCTGCTCGACGCCGCGGCTGCCGCGGGGGCCGAGCACATCGGCGGCCTCGATCCCGCCTCGATCGACCGCGACCCCGTGACCCAGCTCGACGGGCTGTTCGAGATCGCCGAGCGGCGCGGCGTGGGGGTCGACGTCCACCTGCACGACGGCGGCGAGCTGGGCGCGTTCCAGATCGAGCTCATGATCGACCGCACGATCCGCGCCGGGCTCCAGGGCAAGGTCAACGTGGCGCACGGCTTCGCGGTCGGGCAGCTGCCCGCGACCCGCATGGCCGACCTCGTCGAGGCCATGGGCGACGCGGGCATCAGCATGACGACCGTCGCCCCGATCGGTGCCACCCCGCTCCCGCTGGACCTGCTGCGCGAGCACGGCGTGCGCGTGGGCCTGGGCACCGACGGCATCCGCGACCTGTGGGCCCCCTACGGGACGGGCGACCTGCTCGCGCTCACCACGCGCCTGGCCCAGCTCGCACGCTTCCGCTACGACGAGGACCTGGTCCGCGCGGCCCGGCTCGCGACGAGCGACGCGGGCTTCTTCGTGGGCCACGACGTCCACGACCTGGTCGTCGGGTCGCGGGCCGACGTCGTGCTGGTCGACGCCGAGAACACCCAGGACGCCGTGGTCCGCGCGCCGGCCCGTGCGCTCGTCGTCGCGGCCGGCCAGGTCGTGGCCCGTGACGGTGAGGTGCTGGTCTGACGCGTCCGCCGAGATAGAGGGCTCGCGTCGAGGTAGAGGGCCGCGACCCTCTACCTCGACACATCCCCTCTACCTCGGCGCCACGGGCTCCGAGGAGCACCGATGAGTTCTCCGGGGGTGCCCGGTCTACACCGACGACACCCTGTCCTCGCCGACCGGAGCAGCACCCGGCGGCACGTCCGAAGGAGAACGTCATGGCCGGAACCCAGATCTTCGTCAACCTGCCCGTGGCAGACCTCGAGAAGTCCAAGGCGTTCTACACGCAGCTCGGCTTCTCGATCAACGAGCAGTTCACCGACGAGAACGCGTCGTGCGTGGTCATCAGCGACACGATCTACGTGATGCTCCTGACCCACGAGTTCTTCCGCCGGTTCACGCCCAAGGCGATCGTCGACGCGCAGGGCGCGACCGAGGCGATCAACGCGATCAGCGCCGAGTCCCGCACGGGTGTCGACGACCTCGCCGACCGCGCGCTCGCCGCGGGCGGGGCGCAGACCAACCCGCCGCAGGACGAGGGTTTCATGTACTCGCGCAGCTTCTCGGACCTCGACGGCCACCTGTGGGAGGTCATGTACATGGACCCCAGCACGATTCAGGGCTGACCTGCCGGGACGCGACGGGCGGCGGAGTCGGGGAATGCCTCGGCGCCGTCGCCCGTTGCCGCCTGCATGCGAGCGATCACCTACTCCCGCTTCGGCGGAGCCGACGTCCTCGAGCTCAGCGAGCTCCCCACGCCCAAGGTCGGACCGGACACCGTCCTGGTCCGGGTCAAGGCCACGAGCGTGAACCCCGTGGACTGGAAGGTCCGCGAGGGCTACCTCGACGCGATCATGGACATCACGTTCCCCGTGGTGCCGGGCTGGGACGTCGCGGGCGTCGTCGAGCGCGTCGGCCTGGACACGCCCGAGCTCTCGGTGGGCGACGAGGTGTTCGGCTACGTCCGCAAGGACGTGGTCTCCGGAGGCACCACGGCCGAGCTCGTCGCGGCCCCGGTCCGCACGCTGGCCCGCAAGCCCGCGTCCTGGACGTGGGAGCAGGCGGCGGGCGCGCCGCTCGCCGGGCTCACGGCCCTGCAGACGATCGACCGCGCCGGGGTGACCAGCGGCCAGACGGTGCTCGTGCACGCGGCCGCGGGCGGCGTCGGGTCGATGGCCGTCCAGATCGCGGTCGCGCGCGGGGCGCGCGTGATCGGCACCGCGTCCGAGCGCAACCACGAGTACCTGCGCTCGCTGGGCGCCGAGCCCGTGACGTACGGCGACGGCCTCGCCGAGCGCGTACGTTCCCTCGCGCCCGACGGCGTGGACGTCGTCCTCGACTACATCGGCGGCGAGGCGCTGGCCACCACGCCCGACGTCCTGCGCGAGGGCGGCACGGTCGCCTCGGTCGTCGACGCCGCGGCCCGCGACGAGCTCGGCGGACACTACGTCTGGGTCCGCCCCGACGTCGAGGGGCTCACCGAGCTGGCCCGCCTCGCGGACGCCGGACAGCTCACGGTCGACGTCGCCGAGGTCTACGACCTGGCCGACGCCGCGAAGGCCCACGAGGCGAGCCGGACCGGGCACGTGCGCGGCAAGGTCGTCATCACGGTCTGAGCCGCCCGGCCGCTGAGTGCGGAGTTCTTGTGCGACTCGCCGGGCGTGTCGCACAAGAACTCCGCACTCGACCGCGAAGGTGTCCGGGTGAAGCACCACGAGACCGGCGCGCCCGACGACGAAACTGCGGACGGTCCCGACGACGTCGATCCCCCCAGAGCGCCCCTCGACGCGCATTCCGCGCACCGGATCGCGCTCCGCTATCGCGAGTGGTCCCTCCTCGACGGAGGCGGACGCGCTGGACGGCTCGAGGCAGACCGCCGCATCGAGGACTCGGAGGAGGTCAGCCAGCGGGTCCTTTACGACCTCGATCCCCTGCCGCTGCTCGACGCCCTGGTCGCACTGGGTGTCGAGACCGACGACGACGGGGCCTTCCTCGACCGGGTCAGCACGGGCGCCGTCGAGGACGTCCTGAACCACCGCGCCGACCTGCACCAGCAGATCGCCGACCGGTGCCGTGCCGAACCGTCGTGGTCCGAGGCCGTTCGCGGGGCCAGGATCGACGACAAGCTCGCGTCCCGGCTGCCGTCACCGCTGCCCGATCTCTTCCCCGCCCCTCCCCCGGAAGTGCTGGGCACCGGCGACCGACGGCGTCGGAACGGCCGCAGGCCGTCCCTCCGGCAGGGCCGCACCGGCCGACGCGGGGGCCGCACGGTTTGACCGTAGCGCGGCCGTGCTGCACCGTGAAGCCCATGCCCGCCACCGTCCCCGCCCTCGTCGCAGCCGACTCCGCACGCCTGCGGACCCGCGCCGCACGGCACGCACGCTCGCTCCCGCTCGCCGCAGCAGGGGTCGCGACCCTGGTGATCACGGGGCTGAGCCTGCTCGCGGGCGACTGGCTGTGGCTCATGGTGCTCGTACCGGTCGCGGCGTTCCTGCTGACCTTCCTGGCGGCGTTCGTCCTGCGACTTCCTACCGGGGTAGGGGTCGGGAGCGACGGGTACGGGATCGCGATCGTCCTGAGTGCCGTGATCGCCTTCCTGCTCCCCTCGATCAGCTTCTGGATCGGCGTGCCGTCGATCCTGGGGATGGGGCTCGCCGTCCTGGGGCTGCGGGCCTCGGACCGCTTCCTGTGGCTCGCAGGCATCGCGACGATGGCGGTGTCGTTCGTGCTCACCACCACCGGTGACGCCCTGTTCGACCCGTCCGCCCCCACAGCGGTCGGAGGTCTCGCCCTCGGCCTGGCCCTCCTCGTGGTCGCGGGCCTAGCGCTCCGCGGTGAGCGGCAGACCTTCGCGAGCGGCGGCGACGCGCTGAGCATCGGCGACCCCGCGACCGACAACCTGCGCGTGCTCGCGGTGCTCGGGGACGCCGACGAGGCCGACCAGCCCGCGCTCGCCCGCCTCACGGGCGTCGAGGAGCGCAACCTCGCGGCACGCCTGCACGACCTCACCGAGGCCGGCCTGGTCCACGCCCGGATCACCAAGAACCGGAACTGGGCGCAGATCACGCGCGAGGGCCGCGAGGAGCTGCGGACCCGGCGCGAGGCGTTGCGCGGGGTCGCGGAGCACCGCAAGGCCTGAACCCCGCCCATGGTGGGCGACGGGGACCGGGCCGCGCTCCGCCGTCGGGCCCCTTCTGCGCCGGCGCGACCCGCTCGTCCGGCGCGTCCGCGCCGCCGGTGGCAGGCTGACCCCATGAGGGAGTTCACCGCACAGGACTTCGCCGCGCGCATCGACCGCGCGGCTGCCCAGGCCCGCGACGCCGGCCTCGCCGGGGTGCTCGTCACCCCCGGCCCGGACATGACGTACTTCACGGGGTACACGCCCACGGCCATGACCGAGCGCATCACGCTGCTCGTGGTGCCGGCCGAGGGCGAGGCGTCGATCGTGGTGCCCGTCCTGGAACGGCCGGACCTGGACCGCGCGGCCGGCGCCGCAGCCTTGCACGTCACAGCCTGGACGGACGGCGTCGACGAGTACGCGGTCACGGCCGGCCTGCTCGACACCGCGGGGCGGTACGCGATCTCCGACTCGGCGTGGGCCATGCACCTGCTGGGTCTCCAGCGCACGCTGCCGGGCTCGTCGTACTCCGCGATGACGCAAGCCCTGCCCATGCTGCGCGCGGTCAAGGGGCCCGACGAGATCGAGCGCCTCGCGGCCGCGGGCGCGGCCAACGACGCGACGTTCGCGGACATCGTCGAGATCCGGTTCAGCGGACGCCGAGAGCTCGACGTCGCCGCGGACCTCGCGGGCTTCCTGCGCGACCACGGGCACTCGCAGGTCGACTTCACGGTCGTCGGCTCGGGGCCCAACGGCGCCAACCCGCACCACGAGGCGGGCGACCGGGTCATCCAGGAGGGCGACATGGTCGTGCTCGACTTCGGCGGCCTCAAGGACGGCTACGGCTCGGACATGACGCGCATGGTGCACGTCGGGGGCGACGTCACCGACCAGCAGCGCGAGGTCTTCGAGGTCGTCCGGGCCGCGCAGCAGGCCGGCGTCGAGGCCGTCCGCCCGGGGGCGACGTGCCAGGACGTCGACCGGGCCGCCCGAGCCGTCATCACCGAGGCCGGGTACGGCGAGCAGTTCATCCACCGCACGGGCCACGGGATCGGTCTGACGACGCACGAGCCGCCGTACATGATCGAGGGCGAGGAGCAGCCGATCGTCTCCGGCATGTGCTTCTCGGTCGAGCCCGGGATCTACCTCCCGGGGAACTTCGGGGTGCGCATCGAGGACATCGTGGTCGCGTTCCCGGACGACGTGCCCGACGGCGCCCGCCGCCTCAACAACGCACCGCACGAGCTGCACGTGGTCGAGTAGGCCGGACTGCGTCTCAGGTGGCCGGAGCGTCGGCGACGCCCGCGGCCACGACCTGCTCGTTGCGGATGCCTACCCAGCTCACGAGACCGCCCGCGACGAGCAGCGCGGCCGTGACGATCAGTGCCCGGTGGAACCCGGCGACGTCGAGCACGGGACCGATCACTATCCCCGCGCACGCGATGACCACGAGGCCCGCGATGCGCGACACCGCGTTGTTGACGGCTGAGCCGATGCCCGCGTCCGCCGCAGGGATGGAGCCGAGGATCGCGGCTGTCAGGGGCGCCACCGTGATCGCGAGCCCCAGGCCGAACAGCAGGATCCCGGGGAGGAGCTGCGTGAAGTAGCGCGCCTCGGCGGTCGTCGTGAGCATGAGCAGGTAACCGCAGCCCGCGATCAGCGGGCCCACGGTCATGAACAGACGCGGCCCGTACCGGCCCGCGAGCGCCCCGAAGCGCGAGGACAGGAACAGCATGAGGAGCGTCACGGGCAGCA
Source organism: Oerskovia enterophila (assembly GCF_001692445.1). GTDB lineage: Bacteria > Actinomycetota > Actinomycetes > Actinomycetales > Cellulomonadaceae > Oerskovia > Oerskovia enterophila. The sequence goes on from NZ_MAQA01000010.1 coordinate 9,532, forward strand.
GGGCCAGGCCCGCGAGGGTCGCGCTGTACCCGGCTACCTGCTGGACGAACAGGGTCACGGCGAACCCGCCGAACGCGAGCGCCCCGTAGATCGCGGCCGTCGCGACGTTGCCCGCCGCGAAGTTGCGCACCGAGAACAAGGACAACGGGAGCATGGGGTCGGGGGCGCGTCGCTCCCAGCCGAGGAATGCCACGAGCGCCGCGATCCCGACGACGAGCGGCACCCACACGACGGGGCTGGCCCACCCGAACCGCCCGTGCTCGATGAGCGCGAAGACGGGCCCGGCGAGCCCGACGGCCGCGAGCACCGCGCCGCGCACGTCGATCCGCCGCCCGGTCGCGGTGTCTCCCTCCTCCAGTCCGCGCAGGATCCACAGGGTCACGGCCACGGGCAGCAGGTTGATGCCGAACACCCAGCGCCACGAGAGCGTGTCGACGAGCACACCTCCGAGCAGCGGGCCCGCGATCATCGCCGTGCCCGTCCAGGCCGTCCAGGTCCCGATCGCCTTGGCCTGCGCCGCGCCGCTGAACGTCGAGATGATCATCGCGAGCGAGCTCGGCACGAGCAGCGCGCCCGCGACGCCCTGGAGCCCGCGCGCGATCACGAGGACGACTCCGGTGGGCGCGAGCGCGCACAGCACCGAGGTCACCGCGAACCCGACGAGCCCCCACCACATGACGCGGCGGCGCCCGTGGACGTCGGACAGGGAGCCGGCCACGAGGATGAGGGAGCCGAGCGTGATGAGGTACGCGTCGACGACCCACTGCTGGAGGGCGAGCCCTCCGAGCGCTCCCCCGGCCAGCTCGTCCGCGATCGCGGGCAGCGCGACGTTGACCACCGTCCCGTCGAGGAAGGACACGAACGAGGCGAGGATCGCGACGAGCAGCACGCGGCGTTGAGCGGGCGTCACGCCTCCACGCTAGCCCCGCCGTCGAACCTCCACCGGGTCGCGGTGTAGTCCTCGCCGCGCCCGTACGCGTGGACGGTGACGGGGCGCACCTGGAAGACGAAGGCCTCCCCGGCAGCACGCTCGTCGGAGGGCGTGCCCTCCGAGGGCGCCTCGCTGTCCCAGAACGCCCCGTCACGCACCTCGAAACGCCAGTCATACTTGCACGCCCAGCGGTCGGCCAGGCGTCGGAGCACATGGTCCTCCGTGAGGCGCTGAGCGGCTCCGGCGAGCACGACGTCGAGTCCCTGGCCCATGAGGTTGGTCCCGGTGGTCAGCACGCACCAGGGGTTCTCCTCGAGGTTGCGCGCCTTGCGCTCGGTGCGGCCCGTGCAGAAGTGGAGCGCACCGTCGGCCCAGACGGTGATGAGCGGCGTGACGTGGGGGCGCCCGTCGGGGCGGACCGTGGACAGCCAGAAGATCTCGGCGGTCTGGAGCACGGTCAGGGCGTCCGCCCAGGAGATGGGGGCTGCGCCGGGGGACGAGAAGTCGGTCATCAGCTCTCCGACGGGACCGTCGTCGGATGTCGTAGCGGGGGCGGGCTGGGCAGGTTCTCCGGCCATGGGAGGTCCTCCGTCTCTCGGGTGGCTCCGTCGCCACACCGTCCTCCTTCGACCGGCGCGGGGCCCCGAACTCATCGGCGGCGCGGGGTCTCACGCGTTGGCGGCGACGGACGTCCCGGGGCCGCGGCGACGAACCGTCACGCCAGTCTCGCTCGACGGGGCACCGGCGCCGCTCACCACGATCGCCGTGTCGTGCTCGTCCGGGACTGCCGTGGCTCGTCCATCACCGTCGGCCCCCTCCACCACGAACCGTCCGTCGGCGAGCAGGTCGAGGTCCGCCTGCGCCGCCTGCCCCTCGCTCGTGAGGTAGTCGCCCAGGAAGATCGAGCTCACGATCTCCAGCGCGAGCGGCTGGAGCGAGCGCAGGTGCACCTCGCGGCCGGCCGCGAGCCGGAGCTCGGCAGCGGGGCACACGAACCGCAGCATCGCGAGGATGCGCAGGCACCGCTGGGGCGTGAGGTCCCAGGTTCCCGCGAGCGGGGTGCCCTCGAACGGCACGAGGAAGTTGACCGGGACGGAGTCCGCGCCGAGGGCGCGCAGCGCGAGGGCCACGTCGACCAGGTCCTCGTCGCTCTCGCCCATGCCCGCGATGAGCCCCGAGCAGGGCGAGAGCCCCGCTCCCCGCGCCCGCTCGACGGTCTCGACGCGGTCCGCGTACTCGTGCGTCGTGCAGATGTCGGCGTACGTCGCCTCGGACGTGTTGAGGTTGTGGTTGTAGGCGTCGGCTCCCGCCGCGGCCAACCGCTCGGCCTGCCCGTCGCGCAGCAGCCCGAGGCACGCGCAGACCTCGACGTCGGGGTGCTCGCTCTTGATGCCGTCGACCATCGCGGTCACGCGTGTCACGTCGCGTTCGCTCGGCCCGCGTCCGCTCGCGACGAGGCAGACGCGACGCGCTCCGCCCGCGATCCCTGCCCGGGCCGCCGCGACCGCGTCCTCGGTGCTCAGCCACGAGTACTTCAGGACCTGGGCCGTCGAGCCGAGGCGCTGCGAGCAGTACGTGCAGTCCTCGGGGCACAGCCCCGACTTCAGGTTGACCAGGTAGTTGAGGCGCACGCGTCGGCCGAACCGGTGACGACGGACCCGACCGGCGGCGGCCACGAGGTCGAGCAGGTCGTCGTCGGTCGTCCGCAGGACCGCGAGCGCCTGGGCGCGGGTCGGTGACTCGTCGCGCAGGCCCTGCGCGACGAGCACGTCGAACAGTGCGCGGGCATCGTGAGGATCGTCGTGGTCCGGCGCGAGGCGGTCGGTGTGGAGAGCGGGGAGCGGGTTCACGACCCACGATCCTTCTCGCCTGGGCTCTCCTTCTCCCCGGCCGACCTCCACAAGGCGACCGACCGCACGTTGGGCGGGACCGCAGCGGGTGGTGGGCTTCCTCCAAGAACCCGGCCCATGGGTTGGCGCCGACACAGCTCTCGACACCATACCTAGAGGTAGGTATGGTGTCGGCATGAGCGATCCCGACCTTCCCCGCCGCGAACGCCTGGTCCGCGCAGCACGCGACCTCTACTGGGCCCAGGGGGTCGAGGGCACGAGCCCCCGCCAGGTCCTGGAGGTGAGCGGCGTGGGGCAGGGCAGCCTCTACCACCACTTCCCCACCAAGCACGACCTCTCGCTCGCCGCGATCAGCGCGACGACGCAGGAGGCGCTGGCCTCGGTCGAGGGGGACCTCACCGACACCGACCGCCCGCCCGTGGAACGGCTCGTGGCCTATCTCGAACGGCCGCGACCGGCGCTCGCCGGGTGCAAGGTGGGGCGTCTGACGAGCGACCGGTCGGTCATGGCGGACGAGGAGCTGCGCTCGCCCGTCCACGCCTACTTCGCGGGGCTGGTCGCGCGGGTCCAGGAGGTCTTCGAGGAGACCGGCCTGCCCGACGACGTCGCTCACGACCGCGCGTACGCGGCGGTCGCGATCGTCCAGGGCGGGTACGTGCTCGCGCGCGCCCTCGACGACCCGGCGGCCCTGACCGCAGCGGTCGAGGGATTCGTGACGATGCTCGAACCGGCGTTCGAGACCGGCACCGCGGTGACCCGATGAGCGACCGGTCGCAGGACCTCGCAGGAGCGGGACCCAGCCAGGCCCGGACGGCCGGTCGGACCGAGGTCCCCGGGGGCGCGGGCGGCAGCACCGAACCCGCGCCTGCGACCTTCCGCGAGCGACTGCGCGCCCTGCCGACGTTCGGCCCCGGGCTGCCGACGCTCGACCCGGCCACGGCGCCGCCGGACCCCACGACGCTGTTCCTGGAGTGGATCGGGCAGGCGGTCGACGCCGGGGTGCCGCTCCCCCACGCCATGACGTTGTCCACCGCGGGGGCCTCGGGTCAGGTGACGGCGCGCACCGTGATCCTCAAGGACGTCGACACGTCGGGATGGTGGTTCGCGACCAGCTCGTCGAGCCCCAAGGGCCACGACCTCGCGGAGAACCCGAACGCCGCCCTCACGTTCCTGTGGCCCGCGCTCGGGCGTCAGGTCAGGATCGTCGGGCCCGCGCTCCCGGCCGACGCCTCGACGAGCGCGGCGGACTTCCTCGCCCGCTCGGACGGTTCGCGTGCCGCAGCCCTCGTGGGCCACCAGAGCGAGGACCTCACGTCGCGGCAGGAGTACTGGGACGCCTTCGCGGGCACGCTCGCGGCGGTGCAGGAGGACCCTACGGTCCTCGCACCCGCCTGGACCGCGTACGCGCTGGCACCCACGGCGGTCGAGTTCTGGCAGGCATCGGACGACCGCGGACAGACCCGGCTGCGCTACCGCGCTGCCGGACACCACTGGGAGAAGGGGCTGCTCTGGCCATGACAGGGACCACGCAGGACACGACTGCACCGCACGCCGTCGACCCGGCCCGCACGGGCCCGCTCGACGCCCCACCGGCAACGGGTCGCGAGGACCTCCCGGCCGTCCGGCGTGACGCGGCGACCGCGCTGCGCGCGCTCATCGAGGCCGCCCAGGACCTCGACGACGACTCGCTCGGGTCCCCGAGCTCCCTCGACGGGTGGACGGTCGGGCACGTGCTGTCGCACGTGGCGATGGTCGGCGAGGCGCTCGCCCGGCAGGCCGAGCTCGCCGCCCAGGGCGAGACCGCCGAGGTCTACGAGGGCGGGGCCGAGGGGCGCGCGGCGGGCATCGAGGCCGGCGCGCACCGCACCCGGGACGAGCACGTCGCCGCGCTCACCGCGGCGGGCACGAGGCTCGAGGCCGCGTGGTCCCTCACGGACAGCACGGGGTGGGACGCCCCGGTGACCTACCGCGAGGGGACCGTCGCCGACGTCCTCGACTGCTGGTGGCGCGAGGTCCGCATCCACGCGACCGACCTCGGCGAGGTCAGCGCCGCCCAGCGCCTCACGCCGTCACAGACATGGGGGCTCGCGTTCACGGACCACCTGCTCGACTTCCTGAGCCCGCGCCTACCCGGCCCGGTGGTCACGGTGCGCCACGAGGACGGGGCGCGCTCCGTCGTCGGGCCAGAAGGGGTATGGCCCGCCGTCGAGAACACGAGCACCGACGACGGCCTCACGACCGTGGCCGGCAGCGCGGCGGACGTCGCCGCGTGGCTCGCGGGGCGCGCGACGGCCACCGACCCGACGGCGCACCGCCACGGCGAGACCGTCGACCTTCCGACACTCGGTCCGTGGCCGTCGGGCGTCCCCGTCCGGCGCTAGGCGCGGCTCACACCCGGACCAGGACCGTCCCGTCCTCGACCGCGACCTCGAAGGTCCGCAGCGCCTCGGGCTCCTTGCCGCTCGGGTCGAGGCACTCGCCCGTCGTCAGGTCCCACACCTGCTTGTACATGGGGGACGTGATGGTCGGTGTCTCGCCCACCGAGCCCACGATCCCGCGCGAGAGCACGTTCGCCCCCGAGTACGGGTCACGCTGCTGGACCGCGAGCACGCGGTCGTCGGCCAGGCGGTAGACCGCGACCTGGGTCCCCTCGACGAGCGCAGCGACACCGCGCTCGGGGACGAGCCGCTCGAAGGGGCAGACCGTGGTCCATGCCGTCGCGCTCACTTGCGAACCTCCACCGTGCGGGCGATCACCGGGTTGTTGTCCGAGGGCTCGCCCGGGCGGGCCGGGCGCACCTGCCCGCGCACGCCCACGTAGGCGAGGTCGGGGTCGTGCTGGTCGGGGGCGTTGACGAACGACACGAACCGCGACAGGCGGTCCGGGTCGTCGAGGGTCTGGGCCCACTCGTCGACGTACGACTCGACGTGCTGCGCGATCTCGGCCTCGAGGTCGGCAGCGATGCCGAGCGAGTCCTCGACCAGGACCTTGCGCAGCTCGACGATCCCGCCCGGGAAGTCCGCGACCCAGGGAGCCGTGCGCTGCAACCGGTCCGCGGTCCGCACGTAGTACGCGAGGAACCGGTCGATCACGGCCACGAGCCGTTCGTCGTCGAGGTCCTCCGCGAGGAGCTCGGCGTGCCGCGGGGTGAAGCCGCCGTTGCCGCCCACGTACACGTTCCAGCCCTTCTCGGTCGCGATCACCCCCACGTCCTTGCCGCGGGCCTCGGCGCACTCGCGTGCACACCCCGAGACGCCGACCTTGAACTTGTGCGGCGAGCGCAGCCCGCGGTACCGCAGCTCGAGGCGGACGGCCATGCCCACCGAGTCCTGGACCCCGAACCGGCACCACGAGGAACCGACGCACGACTTCACTGCTCGCAGCGACTTGCCGTAGGCCTGGCCCGACTCCATGCCGGCGTCGACCAGGCGGCGCCAGATCTCGGGGAGCTGGTCGATCCGCGCCCCGAACAGCCCGATGCGCTGGGCTCCCGTGACGCGTGTGTAGAGCCCGAAGTCCTTCGCGACCTGCCCGATCACGATGAGGTTCTCGGGCGTGATCTCCCCGGCCGGGACGCGCGGCACCACCGAGTAGGTGCCGTCCTTCTGCAGGTTGGCGAGCGCCCGGTCGTTGGTGTCCTGGAGCGCGGCCTGCTCGCCGTCGAGGATGTACCCGCCCCACAGCGACGCGAGGATCGAGGCCACGACGGGCTTGCAGACCACGCAGCCGCGACCCGTGCCGTGCGCCGCGACGATCTGGGTGAAGGTCCGCAGCCCGTCCTGACGCACGAGGGCGAACAGCTCGGCGCGCGACATCGAGAAGTGCTCGCACATGGCCTTCGACACCGTCACGCCGCTCGCCTCGAGCGCGGTGTTGACGATCTTGGTGAGCACCGGCACGCACGACCCGCACACCGTCCCGGCCTTGGTGCAGGCCTTGACCTCGCCCACGCTCGTGCAGCCGTGCTCGGTCACGGCCCCCCGGACCGTCCCGGCCGTGACGTTCGCGCACGAGCAGACCACGACGTCGTCGGGCAGGTCGCCCCCGATCGCCGGTGCCCCGCCCTCCGGGGCGAGGAACGCCGACGGGTCCGCGCCCAGCGAGCGCCCCAGCATGGGGCGCAGCGACGCGTACAGCGCCGCGTCCCCCACGAAGACCCCGCCGAGCAGCGTGCGCGCGTCGTCCGAGACGACGAGCTTGCGATACGTGCGGGCGACGGGGTCCGCGAACGTGACCTCGAGCGCTCCGGGAGTCAGCCCGAACACGTCACCGAAGCTCGCGGCCTCGATGTCCACGCCCTTGAGCTTGGTCCCCTCGGGGGCCGGGGAGTACGTGGCGCTGCCGCCCAGCAGTCGGTCCACCACGACGTCGGCCATGGCGTTGCCGGGCGCGACCAGGCCCACGCACTGGTCCTCGAACGACGCGCACTCGCCCGCGGCCCACACGGTCGGGTCCGAGGTGTGGCACGCCGCACCCACGACGACGCCGCCGCGCTCGCCGATCGCCAGGCCCGCCTCGCGCGCCACGCGGTCACGCGGGCGGATGCCCGTCGAGAAGATCACGACGTCGGCCGGGATGCGCGACCCGTCGGAGAGGTCCATGGTCCCCACGGCACCGTCGCCCGCGGCCGTGAGCCCCGTCGCGCCCGTCGACGTCCGCACGTCGATACCGCGGTCCGTCACGAGCACGCGCAGCGCCTCGCCGCCCGCGTCGTCGAGCTGGACGCTCATGAGCCGGTCGGCGAACTCCACGACCGTCGCGGACGTGCCGAGCCCTTGGAGCGCGGCTGCGGCCTCGAGCCCCAGCACGCCTCCCCCGACCACGACGCCGTGCAGCGTGCGCCCCAGCCGCTCGGTGCGCAGCTTGACGTACTCGCGAAGCGCCTGGACGTCGGCCATGGTCCGGTAGCTGAAGACCCCCGGCAGGTCGGTGCCCTCGGTCCGCGGCGTCCACGCCCACGAGCCGGTCGCCAGGACCAGGTGGTCGTACGCGAGGACCCGGCCCGACCGCGTGGTGACGGTCTGCGCCTCGCGGTCCACGGCCGCGACCGCGTCGCCCGTGACCAGCTCGGTGCGCGGGTCCTCCCAGACGGCAGGGTCCATCGTGAGGTCGTCGGCCGAGCGGCCGCCGAAGAACTCGGACAGGTGGACGCGGTCGTAGGGGGCACGGTCCTCGTCGCCGACGACGGACACCCGCCACTCCCCCTCGGGCGAGCGTGCGATCATCTGGCTCACGAATCGGTGGGCGACCATGCCGGCGCCGACCACCACGACGCGACCGGGGGTGGGAGTGCTCATCTGGGGGGGCCTCACAGGACGTTGGGGTGTGACGTGGAGCGACGTGACGAGTCGAGGCCGACCGGGGCGAGATCTGCCTCGCGCACCATCCTCGTCCATAGATACGAGGGATCCTGGTCAAAACTGCTGATCAGCGCGTCGTGAGGACCTTCGAGGGGCTGTCGAGGGACCTTGGTCCCGAGAAAGTGTGACCCACGACCGTGACGGACCGCACACCATGTGCACTCCTTCACAAGCGTAAAATCGAGCGCGTGGCGACTAAGAAGACAACGGGTCAGAACACCATCGACGTAGCCCTCATCGGCGGCGGCATCATGAGTGCGACCCTCGGCGCCCTCCTGAAGCTCCTCGAGCCCTCGTGGACCATCAAGGTCTTCGAGCGCCTCGACGCGGTAGCCCAGGAGTCCTCCAACCCGTGGAACAACGCTGGCACCGGCCACGCCGCGCTCTGCGAGCTGAACTACACCCCCGAGAAGGCCGACGGCACCGTCGAGATCTCCAAGGCGGTCGCGATCAACGAGCAGTTCGAGGTGTCGCGCGAGTTCTGGCACCACCTGCTCACCGGCGGCCACCTGCCCGAGCCCGCGAGCTTCATCAGCCACACCCCGCACATGACGTTCGTGCGCGGCGCGGCCAACGTGGACTACCTCAAGCGCCGCTTCACCGCGCTGAGCGCCCACCCGCTGTTCAGCGAGATGGAGTTCACCGACGACCCCGCGGTCATCGCGCAGTGGGCACCTCTCCTGGTCCTCGACCGGGACAGCGACGAGGCCGTCGCGGCGACCCGCGCGACGAGCGGCACCGACGTCGACTTCGGCGCCCTGACCTCCCAGCTCTTCGCCTACCTCACGGCCAACGGCGTCGAGCTGAACCTCCAGCACGAGGTCAACCGGCTCAAGAAGCGCAAGGACGGCACCTGGGACGTCACCGTCAAGGACGTGTCCTGGAACGCCAAGGCCGCCCCGCGCACCGTCAACGCGCGCTTCGTGTTCGTCGGCGCGGGCGGTGGCGCGCTGCCGCTCCTGCAGAAGGCGGGCATCAAGGAGGCCAAGGGCTACGGCGGCTTCCCCATCAGCGGTGAGTTCCTGCGGACGGACGACCCGGAGCTCGTCGCGCAGCACCAGGCCAAGGTCTACGGCAAGGCCGACGTCGGCTCGCCGCCCATGTCCGTCCCGCACCTCGACACCCGCGTGGTCGACGGCAAGACGTACCTGATGTTCGGCCCGTACGCCGGGTTCAGCCCCAAGTACCTCAAGAAGGGCTCGCTGCTGGACCTGTTCACCTCGCTGCGGACCCACAACATCGGGTCGATGCTCGGTGCGGGCCTCAAGAACATCGACCTCACCCAGTACCTGGTGGGCCAGCTCCTCGCGAGCCCCGAGTCCAAGTTCACGGCGCTCCAGGGCTTCATGCCCACCGCGCACCCCAAGGACTGGGAGAAGATCACCGCGGGCCAGCGCGTCCAGGTCATCAAGAAGGACCCGAAGAAGGGCGGCGTGCTCGAGTTCGGCACCGAGGTCATCGCGGCCGCAGACGGCTCGATCGCCGGCCTCCTGGGCGCGTCGCCGGGCGCCTCGACCGCGGTCCCCGCGATGATCGACCTGCTCGAGCGCTGCTTCCCGCAGCAGTTCGCCGCCTGGCGTCCCGAGCTCGCGACCATGATCCCGAGCCTCGGCCAGGCCCAGTGGGAGGCGACCGAGCTCGACTCGCTCTCCGCTGCCGCCGGCCCCTCGGAGGAGGCGGTCGGCGCCCGCTGACCCCGCACCGCTGAACGCACCGACGCCCCGGTCTCCACACGGAGACCGGGGCGTCGTGCTGTGCGGCGCCGTACCGTCCGATCGCTCGTAGCCCGGGCGTCGCTACCGCCGCGCACCGACCAGGTCGACCTGCCGACGCGGGTCCCCCCGCCCGGCCGGCGGCAGGGTCCATCCGTCGTCCGTCCCGGCGGGGAACCGGCCTCCTGCCGGCGGGCGCCGCAGCGCCATCACCACGAGCGGCGCCACGAGCGCCGCGATCACGACCAGTCTCATCACGAGCTCCAGGATGTCCATGCCTCCACCCTGGTCCGGCCGCGCGGCGCGCACGAGTGGCAGGAGGGACAGGTATCGACAAGATCCTGCCAGCGGCGTAGCGTCGAAGGATGTTGCGCACCGTGGCGGCCGTCGTGGCCGACGGACTGGCCCCGTTCGAGTTCGGCGTCGTGTGCGAGGTCTTCGGCCTCGACCGCACGGACGACGGCGTGCCCCTGGTCGACTTCCGCGTCTGCGGCCCGGTCGCGGGAGTCCCTGTCCGCACGAGCATGGGCGCCTCGCTGATCCCCGACCACGGCCTCGACGCGCTCGAGGACGCGGACCTCATCGCGATCCCCGCGCTCCTCATCCGCGACGAGTACCCGCGGGAGATCATCGACGCCCTGCGCGCGGCCCACGCCCGCGGCGCGGTCCTCCTGAGCGTCTGCTCGGGCTCGTTCCTCCTCGCCGAGGCGGGGCTCGTCGACGGGCGCCGCATCACGACGCACTGGCGCCACGCCGACGAGCTCACAGCACGGTTCCCGCAGGTCGAGGTGGACCCGGACGTCCTGTTCGTCGACGACGGCGACATCATCACGAGCGCGGGCACGGCCGCGGGGATCGACGCGTGCCTGCACATCGTGCGCAAGGAGTTCGGCAGCGCGGCGGCCAACGCGATCGCGCGCCGCATGGTCGTCCCTCCCCAGCGCGACGGCGGCCAGCGCCAGTACATCGACCGCCCCGTGCCGCAGTGCGAGGAGCAGAGCATCCGCGAGGTGCTCGCCTGGATGGACGAGCACCTCGACGAGCCCCAGACCGTCGAGGACCTCGCGCGCCGCGCCCACCTGTCGACGCGCACGTTCGCGCGGACGTTCGTCGCCGAGACCGGGACCACCCCCATGCAGTGGCTCGCGACCCAGCGCGTGCACCACGCGCGGACGCTGCTCGAGGAGTCGGGCCTCGACCTCGAGGAGATCGCGCGCCTGAGCGGGTTCGGGTCGGCCGCGCTGCTGCGCCACCACTTCCGGCGCGCGGTCGGCGTCCCGCCGACCGACTACCGCCAGACGTTCCGCCACGCGTCCTGAGTCGCGCCCGGGTGAGGCGACCGGCCGGGCGCGCGGCGCCGTCGGGCGCGGTTCTACACGTTGCACGACGACGGCACGCGCCTAGGGTCGAAGGGTCCGGTCCCGTACGACGCGAGGCGCGCTCCATGACCATCCCCACCACCCTGCTGTCCTCGGGCCACCCCATGCCGCTCCTGGGCCTGGGCACCTGGCCGCTCGACGACCACGCCTCGGCGCGGGCGGTCGAGAGCGCGATGGGCCTCGGCTACCGGCTCGTGGACACCGCGTCCCGCTACGAGAACGAGGTCGGGGTGGGGCAGGGCCTCGCCGCGTCGGGCGTGGACCGCGCCGAGCTGTTCATCACGACCAAGCTCCGCGGGGCGGACCAGGGGTACGACGCGACCCGCGACGCGCTGCACGCGAGCCTCGACCGGCTGGGTCTCGACTACGTCGACCTCTACCTGATCCACTGGCCCCTCCCCCGCCTCGACCGGTACGTCGAGTCCTACCGCGCGATGATCGACCTCGCCGCCGAGGGCCTGGTCCGCAGCATCGGCGTCTCGAACTTCCGCGAGCACCACCTGGACCGGCTGATCGCGGAGACGAGCCACGTCCCGGCCGTGAACCAGATCCAGCTCTCGCCCGCGCTCGCACGCACCGACCTGCGCCGGTACCTCACCGACCGCGGCATCACGGTCGAGGGCTGGAGCCCGCTCGGGCAGGAGGAAGGCGTGCTGACCGAACCCGTGATCCAGGAGATCGCCGCCGCCCACGGACGCTCGCCCGGCCAGGTCGTGCTGCGCTGGCACGTCCAGCAGGGCATCGTCACGATCCCCAAGTCCGCGAGCCCCGAGCGCCAGCGTTCCAACGCCGAGATCTTCGACTTCGCCCTCACCGAGGACGACATGGCCCGGATCGCGGGCCTCGACCGCGGCGAGGACGCCGCGCGCGACTCCGACGAGCACGAGGAGTTCTGATGAGCGACCTGCCGACCGTCACGGTCCTGGGCACCGGGACCATGGGCACGGGCGTGGCGCACTCGCTGCTGCGCGAGGGCTTCGACGTCACGGTGTGGAACCGCACCGGGTCGCGCGCCGCGCCGCTCGCCGACGCCGGAGCACGCGTGGCACCGACCGCGGCGCAGGCGGCCCACGGTGCCGACGTCGTGCTCAGCATCCTGTTCGACACGGCTGCGGTCCTCGACGTCCTCGACGCCGCGGGCCCCTCGGTCGGCACCGGCGCGGTATGGGTCCAGGCGTCGACGATCGGGCGCGACGGGACGGCCATCGTCGTCGAGCGTGCGCGACAGCTCGGCGTGACCCTGGTCGAGGCCAACCTGCTCGGCACCAGGCAGCCCGCCGAGGAAGGGAAGCTCACGGTGCTCGCAGCGGGCGACCCCGACGTCCTGGCCGGCGTCGCCCCCGTGCTCGACGCGATCTCGGCCAAGGTCGTGATCGCGGGCACCGAGGTGGGGCAGGGCACCGCCCTCAAGCTCGCGTGCAACGCCTGGCTCGCGACGATCACGGCCGGCACGGCACAGTCGATCGCCCTCGCCCGCGCCGAGGGGATCGACCCGCACCTGTTCCTGGACGCCATCGCGGGCGGCACGTCCGACTCCCCCTACGCCCACCTCAAGGGAGCCGAGATGATCGCGGGCGAGTTCGCCCCGCAGTTCGCGCTCGACGGGCTCCGCAAGGACATCGGCCTCATCTCGGAGGCCGCGGCCCAGGCGCACCTGGACCCCGCGCTGCTCGACGCGCTGACCGACCTCTACGGCAGCGCGGCCGCGCGCGGGCACGGCCGCGACGACATCGCGGCCGTGTACACGGCGTTCGGCACGGCCCGCGCGCCGTCGCCGGGTCGCGACTGACCTGCACGCCGGCGGCACCTCCGGGCACGCAGGCCGGGACCTCGACGAGATGTCAGCCGGCCGGGCCGTCTGCGTCGACGGCGCGGCGCGGCGCGGAGCCGCGCCTGCGCCCGCGCCAAGACGTCGCAGGTCAGGCTGCGGCGCGTCCGTGACGCCAGTACCCGATGAAGTCGACGTGCGCCTTGGGGACCCCACGGTCGTTCACGAGGTGACGGCGCGCCCCCGTGACGAGGCTCGACTCACCGACCACGTAGGCGTAGACGTCGCCGGACGGCAGGTCCGCCCGCTTGAGCACGTCCAGCGCGAGCCGCCCGGGGACCGCGTGCGGGTCGGACCCGTGCTCGTCGCGCGCGACCCACCGGAGCTCCACCCCGGCCGGGACGCGGAACTCCTGGGCGTCGGCCGCGTGCGGGAGCTCGACGATCGCGACCCCGCGCGCGTCGTCGGGCAGCGAGGCGCAGATGCCCGCGACCGCGGGCAGGCCCGTCTCGTCCGCGACCAGGAGCGTCCAGTCGTGCGGGACGCGCGGGTTGTAGCCGACCCCCTGGTCGAGGATGCCCACGGGATGACCGGCGCTCGCTCCGAGCGCGAACGCCGACGCCGGCCCGCCGTCCTCGTGCGCGACGAAGTCGATGTCGATCTCACGATCCGCCGGGCGCGCGTCCCGGACCGTGTAGTTGCGGACCCACGGCCGCCGCGCCTTGGGCGTCGCGAGGTACTGCACGTACCAGAGCCCCGAGGTGGCGGTCGGCAGTCGCAGCGACTCCTGCTCGTCCCGGGGCAGGAAGAGGCGGAACCACTGGTCGAACCCCATGGGCGAGAAGTGCTCGACCCCCTCGCCGCCGACCGTGACCCGCACGATCGACGGGCTCACCCGCTGCGAGGCGACCACCTCCGCGGCGACGACCTGCACGACGGACGGCTTGACCATCTGGAACCCGGCCACGACACTCCTCTGCTCGGAAAGAAGGCCAGGCTAACCTAACTGCCGACCGGTCGTCACCGTCGTCCACGAGCGCGGCACAGGCCGGCACGGCCCTCGCTTCCCGGCCCGCGACACGCCCGAGCAGGCGTCCCGACTGGGCTGCGCGACGTCGCCGTTCCCGTACCGACTCGGCCGGGTCCGCACCGGACCTTCGTCCTTTCTCCACGCCGATGCCGACGCCACACGTAGACTCGGGCCATCTGTACAACGGGCATCTCGCTCACCCCGCGGCTGGGAAGTCGACCCCAGCCCTGTGAGGGACGCATGACAGACGCAGCCGTTCTCCCCGGATTCCGCCCCACCAAGCCCCGCACGGGCGACGGGACCAGCATCACCAGCACCTACACGGACCTGTCCAAGCGCGTCCGCGAGGCCGGGCTCCTCGAGCGGACGCACGGGTACTACGGCTGGGTCGCGGCGATCCTCACGGTCGCACTGGGCGGGGCCGTGGCCGGCTTCGTCCTCCTGGGCGACTCGTGGTTCCAGCTCCTGATCGCGGGCGCCCTGGGCCTGATCCTCACGCAGTTCGCGTTCCTCTCGCACGAGGCCGCGCACCGCACGATCCTCACCTCGGGACCCGCGAACGACCGTGTGGGGCGGTTCCTGGCCAACGGCGTGGTCGGCATCAGCTACTCGTGGTGGATGAACAAGCACACCCGCCACCACGCGAACCCGAACCGCGTGGGCAAGGACCCGGACATCGAGACGGACACCATCTCGTTCCTCGAGGAGAGCGCGGCCGAGCAGAAGGGCTTCCTCGCCCTCATCACGCGCCACCAGGGCTGGCTGTTCTTCCCGCTGCTCACGCTCGAGGGCATCAACCTGCACATGATCTCGATCCGGTCGCTGCTCTCCTCGGCCAAGAGCCGCGCACGGACCATGGAGCTCGTGACGATCGCGCTGCGCCTCACGCTCTACGTGGGCGTCGTCTTCTGGTTCCTGCCGCTCGGCATGGCGTTCGCGTTCCTCGGTGTACAGCTCGCGGTGTTCGGTGTGTACATGGGTGCGTCGTTCGCCCCCAACCACAAGGGCATGGCGATCATCCCCGCGGACAGCAAGCTCGACTTCCTGTCCAAGCAGGTCCTGACCTCGCGCAACATCACGGGCGGACGCGTCATGAACGTCCTCATGGGCGGGCTCAACTACCAGATCGAGCACCACCTGTTCCCGAGCATGCCCCGCCCGCACCTCGCCAAGGCCCGCCTCATGGTCCGCGAGCACTGCGCACGCCTCGGCATGCCGTACACCGAGACCAACCTGCTCGCGTCCTACGCGATCGTGGTCCGCTACCTCAACCAGGTGGGCCTCGCGGCGCGCGACCCGTTCGACTGCCCCCTGTTCAACCAGCTCCGCAAGGTCTGAGCGCTCGCGGGGGTCGGCCACGCACCGGTCAGAGGGGACGGACGGGCTGACGCAGCACCGTCCGCAGCTTCTCGGGCGCCGTCCGGCGCACGTCGCTGAGATAGACCTCGTGGTGCGGCCCGTTGAACGTCAGCCCGTGCTCGGGCAGGTAGTCGTCGTGCAGCCGCGCGAGCGTGGGCGCCTCGTCGTCGTACGACCCCACGTGCAGTACCTGCACCGAGTCGCCCTCGTCGTACGCGGCGAACCGCACGCGATCGAGCGCCGGCAACCCCTTCTTGCGACGCGTCGCCTCGGCCACGTCCGCGACGAACGCGTCGTCGAGCCAGCCGGGCTGCAGGACCATGAGCGTCCAGCTCCACGCGTCCTTGTCGCGGCGCACGAACGCCGCGGGGTCCTCGGCAGTCCATAGACCTTCGAGCGGCCCGACGACGTAGTCCCTGCCCAGGTCCTTCTTGCTCGCGAACTTCACGGCGTACGCGAGCGAGAACAGCGCCTCGACCGCCTCGGCGTAGGCCGGGGCCGAGTTGGGGTCGCCCTCGCCGTCGATCTGCAGGTAGTTCAAGGGCGGCACGACGACCCGGACGAGCTTACGGGGCGGCGCGTAGAGCTCGCGGTACTCCTTGCGCAGGTCGACCTTGTCCATGGGGTCCTCCAGCGGACGTCGTGGTGGCTCGTCGGTGGGTGTGTCGGCATCGGGAACCCGGGCCGACGGTGCGCACGCCCCGGGTCGGCACCATGCTCCACCCGGCCCTCGCTCCGGGCCACCCGACGGCGAGAGCCTCTCTCCGCCGTCGGGCGGGCGGGCGGACGACGAGGAGGCGGGCCCGTCGCCCTGCCTGACGACCGACCCACCTCCTCGCTTCCCTCGCCTCGCGCGGGTCGCTCCACCCGCGCCGGGCCTCAGAGCGCCTGGATGATGTTCTCCACCTGGTCCTTGGCGTCTCCGAAGAGCATCGCGGTGTTGTCCTTGAAGAACAGCGGGTTCTGGACCCCCGCGTACCCCGTGGCCATCGACCGCTTGAACACGATCACCTGCTTCGCGTTCCAGACCTCGAGCACGGGCATGCCCGCGATGGGCGAGCCCGGGTCGTCGAGCGCCGCCGGGTTGACCGTGTCGTTGGCGCCGATGACCAGCACCACGTCGGTGTCCGGCAGGTCGTCGTTGATCTCGTCCATCTCGAGGACGATGTCGTAGGGCACCTTGGCCTCGGCGAGCAGCACGTTCATGTGCCCCGGCAGACGCCCCGCGACGGGGTGCACGCCGAACCGGACGTCGACCCCTCGCTCGCGCAGCCGCCGCACCAGGTCGGCGACCGGGTACTGCGCCTTGGCGACGGCCATGCCGTAGCCGGGCGTGACCACGACCGAGCGGGCGTGCTTGAGCATGTCCGCGACCTCGGCCGCCTGGATCTCGTGGTGCTCGCCGTAGTCCTGGTCGGACGCCACGACCGTGCCGCCCTCGGCCCCGAACCCGCCCAGGATCACGCTGATGAACGACCGGTTCATGGCCTTGCACATGATGTAGCTGAGGATCGCACCCGAGGAGCCCACCAGGGCTCCCGTGATGATGAGCAGGTCGTTGCTGAGCATGAAGCCCGCCGCGGCCGCGGCCCACCCGGAGTACGAGTTGAGCATCGACACGACGACCGGCATGTCGCCGCCGCCGATCGAGGCCACCAGGTGCCAGCCGAGCGCGAGCGCGACCACGGTCATGAGGATCAACGGCAGCAGACCGTGGCCCGCGATGAACCAGGCCATGAGGCCGCCCGAGGCGACGAGCGCCCCGAGGTTCCACCAGTTGCGCCCCGGCAGCATGAGCGGGTTCGACCGGATGCGCGCCGACAGCTTGAGGTAGGCCACGATCGAGCCCGTGAACGTCACGGCGCCGATGAGCACCCCGAGGAAGACCTCGACCAGGTGCACCACGTCGCCCTGCTCGGTCAGGTACGAGTTGAAGCCGACGAGGACCGCGGAGAGGCCTACGAAGCTGTGCAGGAGCGCGATCATCTCCGGCATCTGCGTCATCTCGACGCTGCGCGCACGCCACGTCCCGACGACCGCGCCGATCACGAACACCATGCAGATGAGCAGCAGCGTCACCATCACGGGACGCTCGCTGTCCTGCAGCGCGAGCGCGACCGTGGCCACGAGGGCGAGCCCCATGCCCGTCATGCCGAGCAGGCTGCCGCGACGAGCCGTCTCCTGCTTGGACAGGCCCGCGAGGCTGAGGATGAACAGGACGGCTGCGATGACGTAAGCAGCCTGGACCAGGGAGGTCAGCACGGGTCAGGCCTCCTTCCGGAACATGCCGATCATGCGGTAGGCCACGAGGAACCCACCGAAGATGTTGACGGAGGCCAGGGCGGCCGCGACGAAGGCGATCGTGGTGACCACCCAGCTCGAGTCGCCGATCTGCAGGAGCGCGCCGACCAGGATGATCCCGGAGATCGCGTTCGTCTGGGCCATGAGAGGGGTGTGCAGCGAGTGGCTCACGTTGGAGATCACGTAGTAGCCCACGACCACCGCGAGGGCGAACACCGTGAAGTGCCCCACGAACGCCGGGGGCGAGAACGTGATGGCCAGCGCGGCCAGGACAGCGGCCAGGGCGTACCCGACCGCCCGGCGGGTGCCGCGCCGTCGGGCGTCGTCCAACGCGGTCGCCGCGTCGAGCGCGGCCTGGGCCTCGTCGACCACGGGCGCTGGCGGGGCCGCGGGGGCCGCGGCCGAGACGGCGACCGAGGGCGGCGGCCACAGGACCTCGCCCGCGCGCGCGACCGTCATGCCGCGCAGCACCTCGTCGTCCAGGTCGAGCACGACCTGTCCGTCGCTGCCTGGGGTCAGGAGCTTGAGCAGGTTGACGATGTTCGTGCCCACGAGCTGCGACGTGTGCTTGGGCATGCGGCTCGTGAGGTCCGTGTAGCCCAGGATCACGACGCCGTTGTCCGTGACGACGCGCTCCCCCGGCACCGTGAGCTCGCAGTTCCCGCCGCCCGAGGCTGCGAGGTCCACGATCACGCTGCCGGGCCGCATCGCGGCGACCATCTCGGCGCTGAGGGTGCGCGGCGCGCGGCCCCGCACGAGCGCCGTGGTGATGACGATGTCGGCGCGCGCGCTCTCCGCCGCGTACATCTGGGCCGTGAGGCGCTCCTGCTCGGCGGTCAGCGCGCTCGCGTAGCCGTCGGTGCTGACCTCCTGGCGCGCGCCCTCGGCCTGGACGAACTCCGCGCCCATCGACTCGATCTGCTCGCCGACCTCGGGACGCACGTCGAACGCCCGCACCTGCGCGCCGAGGCTAGCGGCCGTGCCGATCGCGGCGAGACCCGCGACGCCCGCACCGATCACGAACACGGACGCCGGGGCCGTCTTGCCGGCGGCCGTCACCTGGCCGGCGAACATGCCGCCGTACTCCTCGGCCGACTCGACCACGGCGCGGTAGCCCGCGACGTTCGACATCGCGCTGAGCACGTCGAGCGACTGGGCGCGCGAGATGCGCGGCACGGCGTCGAGGGCCAGCGCCGTGACACCGTGGTCCGCGAGCTGCTGGACGAGCGCCTCGTTCGAGCCCGGGGCCAGCATCGCGATGAGCGTCTGGCCTGCCGTCAGCGACGCTACCTGCTCGGCCGACGGGCTGTTGACGGCCGTGACGACGTCGGCTCCCCACACCTGCGCCGCGTCGCCCAGGCTCGCGCCCGCCTCCACGTACGCCTCGTCGGGATAGCTGGCGCGCTTACCGGCGCCGCGCTCGACCACGACGTCGTACCCCAGGCCCACGAGCTGGGCCACGGTCCGGGGCGTCGCGGCGACGAGCCGCTCGCCGGGACGGGTCTCTCTGGGCACGCCGATGCGCATGCTGACCTCCTTGCTCGGATGGCTGCACGGTATCGGTACGGCAAAGGATCCGCCGCAAAGCACGCATCGTGGACGGATGTCGTCCATGCGGATCACGGTCCTGGAGGCGAGACGGGTGGCCCCGCGCCCCCTGCCCCTGCCCGACGGCGTCAATCACCTGGCGTGGTCTGTGCGCCCTTGGCTACGGTCGCCGCATGAGCAGATCCGGCCCGCCCGACGCACGCGGGCGACTCGTCGACGACCCGTTCGACCACCGTGTCACGGCGTCTGGCTCCGTCCACGCCTACCGCGGGGGCCGGCTGGTCGCGACGATCTCCGGTGCCCGGGCCGAGCGGCTGATCGCGGCTCTCGAGACCGCCGACGAGGACCGGACGCAGCACCTCCTGGCGCGGGCGACCGGGAACTACCGTCGAGGCAACGAGCGGCGGTGAGCCCTTGAGGCGGCGATGGCCCGACCGCCCCGGCACCACACGGTAGGCGTCCGGTCGATGAGGGTCAGGCCAACGCCGCGAGCACCTCGTTGAACCCCTCGGTCGAGGACGGGTGGGTGTAGATCGCGTCGCGCAGCTCGGCAGCGCTGACGCCGTGCCGCATCGCGAGCGCGACCGTGTTGATCAGCTCCTGGGAGTCCACGCACAGGAGCGCGGCGCCCAGCACGAGGCCGCTCGTCGCGTCCACGACGAACTTCATGAGGCCGTCGGTCTGCTCGACGATCCGCGCCCTCGGCATCGCGGCGAGGGAGGCGACCGCCTTGCTCGCCACGAGCACGTCGTGCCCTGCCTTCCGCGCCTCCCGCTCGGTGAGCCCCACGCGTGCGAGCGGGGGTGAGAGGAACACCGTGTACGGCACCGCGCCCCGGTCCGCGGTGGACCGCTCCCCCGACCCCACGAGCTGGTCGAGCACGATCCGCGAGTCGTCGAGCGAGATGTACGTGAACTGCGGGCCGCCGTTGACGTCCCCGACGGCGTACACCCCGGGGACGCTCGTCCGCAGGTGCTCGTCGACCTCGACCGCGCCCCGATCCGTAGTGCGGATCCCCGCTACCTCGAGCCCCAGCCCGGCCGTGACGGGCCGCCGCCCCACGGCCAGCAAGATCAGGTCACCGGTCACCGCGCCCTCGCCGGCCTCCCCCGGCCCCCCGCCCTCGTACGACACGGTCGCGCCGTCGTCGGTGTCCCGGATCGAGGTCGCGCGCACCCCGGTCAGGAACGTGACCCCCTGCCGCTCGAGGATCTCGCGCGCGGCGTCCGCGACGTCCTCGTCCTCCCGGACGAAGACCCGCTCCGCCGACTCGAGGACCGTGACCTGCGACCCGAACTGCGCATACATGCCCGCCAGCTCGATCCCCACGTAGCCTCCGCCGATGACGACGAGCCGCGCCGGGAGGTCCTCGGTCGCGATGAGCGTCGTGCTCGTTGTCACGCGTGGGTTGTCGAGCACCCCCGGGATCTTGGGGATCACGGGCTCCGAGCCCGTGTCGATCACCACGGTCTCCGCGCGGATCCGCAGGAGGTCGGTTCCCGCCCGGACCTCGACCTCGCGCGGCCCCGCGAACGTCGCCCGCCCCGTCACGACGGTCACGGAGTCGATCACGTCGAGCATGTCGAAGTTCTTGCCCCGCAGCAGCGCCGTGAGGTCGGCCCTGCGGGTGACCGCTCGCGCGTACCAGTGCTTCGGAGCGTCCCCCGGCCGACGCGACTCGGCGTCGTGGACGAGCGCCTTGGTCGGCACGCACCCGATGTTGATGCACGTCCCGCCGTACATCTGGTCGGACTGCTCGACCATCACGACCCGCTGGCCACGGCGCCCCATCGCCGCCGCGATGGTCTTGCCACCCTTCCCGAACCCGATGACCAGAAGGTCGACGTGCAAGGCGTCCATGGTCTGTCTCCTTCGACGGTGCAGGCACGGGACGAGGCTGCGACGCGCCGCGTCGTGGACCCCGTCGCGACCAGTCAACCAGGGACGACCCCGCGGCACAGCCGCAGACAGTGATCGGGGTCACCCCGCGACCTCGGTGCGACCCGCCGGCGTCAGCGCCCGGACAGAGGATCGACCCCTACGACCTCCCCGAAAGACGGCCGACCAAACCCCTGTGATGCGCGACACAATGGACGGTCCGCCCTGCAGAAGAGGCCCAGGAAACGACGAAGGCCGCCTCCCGTGAGGGAGACGGCCTTCGTGTCGGGTGGAGCTGAGGGGACTCGAACCCCTGACCCCCTGCATGCCATGCAGGTGCGCTACCAGCTGCGCCACAGCCCCGAGAACCATTGCTGGTCCCGCACTTCCTTGAGGTTTTCCCCCTCGGAAGCATCGCTAGTTTATGCCGAAGTCGGCTGGAAAATCCAATCGGGTCCAGAGCTCCACTCGTCGAGCGAGAAGTCGGCTCCGACGTTGTGCGCGACGAGCCTCCACGAGGGGTACGCGTTCGCTCCCGAGCGCTGCAGCTGGGACCAGTGGACGTTGTTCAGTCCCGAGATCCCCCGCCAGCCCGTCGGGTCCAGACCGAGCATGGCCGTGATCGCCAACGTGATGGCCGCACCGTGCGAGACGACGACGAGCGTGTCCTTCTCGCCCAGCGCGTCGGCGTGCTCGGTGACGGCCGCGACCATGCGCGCCGCGACGTCGGCCCGCGACTCGGCGCCCGCACGAGCGGGCTCCTCGCCACGGCGCCACGCCGCGTACTCGTCGGGCCAGCGCTCGGAGAGCTCCTCGCCCGTCATGCCCTCCCACTCGCCGAACCCGCGCTCGCGCAGACGCTCGTCGAGGGAGACGGGCATGCCCGTCGCCTTCCCGAAGTACCCAGCCGTCTCGGCCGCACGCGTCAGGTCCGACGCGACGACGAGCGTCGGGGAGTGCGCGGCCGCGAGCGATCGCGCCCCCTGCTCGGCCTGCCAGTGCCCGACGGCGTCCAGCGGGATGTCGACCTGCCCCTGGAGGCGCATGGCCGCGTTGTACTCGGTGCGCCCGTGGCGCAGGAAGACGACGGTGCGCGCGCTCACGCCTGCGTGTCCTCCGCGAGGTAGATGGCGCCGTCGTCCGAGGCGTCGGCACCCTCGGCGCTCGACGACCCGTCTCCGCCACGCGCGTCCTCGGGCAGCTCGATGACCGGGCAGTCCTTCCACAGGCGCTCGAGCGCGTAGTAGACCCGGTCCTCGGCGTGCTGGACGTGCACGACGATGTCGCCGAAGTCCAGCAGGACCCAGCGGGCCTCCGCCTTGCCCTCGCGACGGATCGGCTTGACGCCGACCTTGTGCAGCTCTTCCTCGACCGCGTCCACGATCGCGGACACCTGCCGCTCGCTCGTCCCCGAGGCGATGAGGAAGACGTCCGTGAGCACGAGCTGCTCACTGACGTCCAGGGCGATGATCTCTTCGGCCTTGCGGTCCGATGCGGCGCGAGCCGCAATCACCGCAAGCTCGACAGCGCGTTCCGTTGCAGTCACGACTCTCCGTTGTGTGTTCCGAGGCCTGTCAGGAGGACAGGCCGACGTGTGGGTGGGTGGCACTGGCCACGATCTCGCCGGGGGTGGCGGCTGCGGCCTCTGCAGAGCTGCCCTTGAGGAGCATCTGCCAGATCAGCAGGCCGAGCACGAACGCGACGGCGATCAGGATCAGGTAGTGGAGCCAGGTGTAGGCGTGGCCCGGGGGACGTTCGTCCTCGTCGAGCTCGTCGTCCGTGGCACGACGGCCTGCAGCGACCGGGCGCGCACCGCCGGCCGGAGGGAAGGGCGAGTCGTCCTGCTCCTCGCGCGCGGCCGCCGGCGCACCGAACGGAGGGGGAGGCGCTGCAGCCGACCCCGCCGCGGCCCCCGTGGTCACGGTCTCCCAGGGAAGTGCCGGAGGCGCCTCGCCCCCCGGAGGCTGGGTCGGCGCAGGGGCGGGCGCGGCAGGTGCGGTCGCCTGCTGCCAGGGCAGCGTGGGCTGCGCGGGCGCCGGCGTCGCCGCAGCCCGCGGCGTCTCGGAGGGCTGGATGCGCGAGGACACGGACTCGCGGGCCGGGGCCGCGGCCTGAGACGACGGGAACGGCGAGGGAGCAGGCGCTGCGGGCGGTGCGGCCTGGGGAGCCGGCGTGGGCCGCGAGGCCGGGGCCTCGAACGGAGACGGCGCCGTCGACGGCGCCCGCATGCTCTGACGGACCGGGGGTGTCATCCCTGCCGGCGGTGCCTGGTTCGGTCGGATCGCGACGTGCTCGACGGTCTCCTGGATCGGCGTGAGCCGGCCCGTCTGGTCGACTCCTCGCATGCCGCCCGTCATGGAGGGCGGACGCACGACCGGCGCCTGACTCGGGAAGCCGTCGCCCGCCGTCGGGCCGACCGGCTCACGCATCGAGCGGCGCGAGGGTGGCGGTCCTGCCGGCGCAACCGGGGCCTCCGGCGCGGGAGCGGGTGCCGGCGGCGGGAACCCGCCCGAGGCGGGCGGGGCGGAGGCGGCGGCCTGCTCGGCTGCGGCGGCCTCGCGCTCGCGGATCTCTCGGCGCGTCAAGGGACGGACGGGCTGCATGCTGCCCCCGTGCTGATCACTCATGGTGCTGACCTCTATACAGACCGTGCTTCGCGATGTACTGGACGACACCGTCCGGTACCAGATACCAGACCGGCTGGCCGGCCTCCGCCCGCTGCCGACAGTCCGTCGACGAGATGGCGAGCGCGGGGATCTCCAGCGTGGAGACGACCCCCGGCGGCAGTCCCTCGACGCTGAGCTGATGACCCGGACGGGAGACCGCCACGAAGTGTGCCATCTTCCACAGGTCGTCGGCATCCTTCCAGGTCAGCATCTGCTCGATCGCGTCCGCTCCCGAGATGAAGAAGAGGTCCGCGTCCGGGCGCTGCGCGCGCAGGTCGCGCAGCGTGTCGACCGTGTAGGTGAGCCCCGGTCGGTCGACGTCCACCCGGCTGACCGTGAACCGTGGGTTCGAGGCCGTCGCGATGACCGTCATCAGGTAGCGGTGCTCGGGAGCCGTGACCTTCTGGTGCTGCTTGAAGCTGGGCTTGCCCGTGGGGACGAAGACGACCTCGTCGAGACCGAAACGGGCTGCTGCCTCGCTCGCCGCGACGAGGTGGCCGTGGTGGATGGGGTCGAACGTGCCGCCCATCACCCCGAGCCGGGGCCTGCTCGAGGTCATGTCCGACGAGTCCACCAGCGACCGGGTCAGTGGCGGGTACCGACGCTACGGAAGGCGTAGGTCACGAGGAGGAGACCGATGAGCACACCGAACCCGACGATGCCGAACCCGATCGGCGGGATCGGAAGGTGGGTGACGGCCTCGGCGTTCTCCTGGGCAACCTGTGCGGCAGCAGCGAGCACGATGTCCTCCTACTAGTTCTGGTACGTGGTGCGTGGATCAGTGGATGACCGGCGCCGGGCGCCGATCGTCGTCCAGTCTCTCACGGTCGTGCTGGACGCAGGGCAGCCTGTGATCAGGGACGCACGTGGCCGTCGCCGTGGACGACCCACTTGGTCGTCGTGAGCTCGGCCAGGCCCATGGGCCCGCGCGCGTGCAGCTTCTGGGTCGAGATCCCGATCTCCGCGCCGAGCCCGAACTGGGCCCCGTCGGTGAAACGGGTCGAGGCGTTGACCATGATCGCGGCCGAGTCGAGCTCGGCGACGAAGCGCTCGGACGAGGCCAGGTCGCGCGTGACGATGGCCTCGGTGTGCCCCGACGTCCAGGTGCGGATGTGCTCGAGCGCGGCGTCGAGGTCCGGGACGACACGCACCGCGATCTCCGGCGCGAGGTACTCGCGCGCCCAGTCGTCGTCGGTCGCAGCGAGCACCTCGACACCCGCGGGAGCGAGCTCCGCGGTGCGCGCGTCGCCGTGCAGCACGACCCCGGCCCCGTCGAGCGCGGCGAGCGCCGAGGGCAGGAACTCGGGGGCCGCGTCGGCGTGGACCAGCAGCGTCTCGGCGGCGTTGCAGACCCCGACGCGCTGCGTCTTGGAGTTGAGCAGGATCGCGAGCGCGCTCGCCTGGTCCGCCGAGGCGTCCACGTAGACGTGGCAGTTGCCGACGCCCGTCTCGATCACGGGAACGGTCGACTCGCGCACGACCGTCTGGATGAGGTCTGCTCCGCCGCGCGGCACCAGCACGTCGACCAGGCCGCGCGCGTGCATGAGCGCGACGGCGCCCGGACGCCCGTGCCGGTCGATGGACTGGACGAGGTCTGCGGGCAGCCCCTGGGCCTCGAGCGCACGCCCGAGCACGTCGACGATGACCTCGTTCGAGGCCGCCGCGGCCGAGCCGCCGCGCAGGATCACGGCGTTGCCGCTCTTGAGCGCGAGGCCCGCCGCGTCCACGGTCACGTTGGGGCGCGCCTCGTAGATCATCCCGACGACGCCCATGGGCACGCGGACCTGTCGCAGGCGCAGGCCGTTGGGCAGGGTCGAGCCCCGCACGACCTCGCCGACCGGGTCCGGCAACGACGCGAGGTCGCGCAGCGCGTCGGCGATCGCGGCGATCCGCTCAGGGGTCAGCGCGAGGCGGTCGAGGAGACCGGCGGACGTGCCGTTCTCGCGGCCACGCTCGAGGTCCTGCGCATTGGCCGTGACGATCTCCTCGGTCGCCTCGACCAGCGCGTCGGCCAGCGCGAGCAGCGCAGCGTCCTTGGTCGCGCGCGTGGCGGTCGCGAGCGTGCGCGAGGCCGTCTTGGCGCGGCGCGCCGTCGCCTCGACGGCCTCCGCGACCGTGGGGGCCGGGGTGCCGGGCGCCTGCGGGGCACCTGTGGCGGTGGTCGCGGTCTGGTCGAGGTCCGAGTCGGGGATCAGCGCGGTCATGCGACGAGCCTACGTCGCACGAGCCGAGCCTGTCTGCGGCGTCCGGGGACTGAGGTGGTCATCCCCCGAGCAGCTCCATCTGGGGGTGCCTCTGGCCACGGACCTCGCTGCGCGGCCACAGCGCACCGACGGACTCGACCTCGTCCGCGCTCAGGTCCACGAGCGCCGCAGCCACGTTCTGCTCGAGGTAGGCGGTGCGCTTGGTGCCCGGGATCGGGACGACGTGCTCCCCCTGGGCGAGGACCCACGCGAGGGCGAGCTGCGCCGTCGTGACCCCACGCCCTGCGGCGACCTCCTCGAGCCGGGCGACGAGCGCCCGGTTGTGCGCGAAGTCCTCGCCGCGGTAGCGCGCGTGGGAGCGACGGACGTCGTCGGCGGCGAAGCCCTCGGTCAGGTCGACCGTCCCCGTGAGGATGCCGCGCCCCAGGGGCGAGAACGGCACGAACCCGATCCCGAGCTCGGTCAGGGCGGGCAGCACCTCGTCCTCGGGGTCGCGCGTCCAGAGCGAGTACTCGCTCTGGACGGCCGTCACCGGGTGCACGGCGTGCGCGCGCCGGACCGTCTCGGCCGAGGCCTCCGAGAGCCCGACGTGGAGCACCTTGCCCGCCGCGACCAGCTCGGCGAGCGCCCCGACCGTGTCCTCGACCGGGACCTGGGGGTCGACGCGGTGCAGGTAGTAGAGGTCGAGCCGGTCCGTGCCGAGACGGCCCAGGCTCGCGTCGATCGCGCGGCGAACGTAGGCAGGACGTCCGTCGACGGGGCGCCCGTCCGGGTGGCCCCCGGCCGGAGGCAGGCCCAGCTTGGACGCGATCACGACATGGTCCCGGTGCGGCCCGAGGACCCGCCCGAGCAGCTCCTCGTTGCGACCGTGCCCGTACACGTCGGCCGTGTCGAACAACGTGACACCGGCGTCCAGGGCTGCACGCAGGGTGTCGGTGGCTTCGCGCTCGTCGGCCGGCCCGTAGGCGTCCGTGACGGACATGCCGCCGAAGCCGATCGCGGAGACCGTGAGCGGACCGGCGGGCGCGGCGCCGCCGAGGGTGCGGGTGGGAAGACTCATGCGCGCATGCGATCACCCCGAGGGCCGGAGGACAAGGCCTGCGCCCGTTCTTCCCACCGTTCGAGAACTGGTGTCGACCGAGAGGCTCACGCAGGCTGCAGCGCGGCCTCGGCTGCGGGGCTCCCGGCTCGGGCCCGACGGCGGCGCGCCAGCACGTCGTCGAGCACCGAGCACACCGTGGCCGCCACAGCAAGGAGCGCGGTCACGACGACCGCGCCCGCGAGCGCCGCATCGTGCCCTGCCGGGCTCGCGGCGGCGCCGACGAACGCGCCGGTCATCGCGGCGATGCACACGGTCGCGGAGAGCCGCTGGGAGACCTGGAGCATCCCGGCCGCGACGCCGTGCTGCCCGGTCGGCGCCTGGTCGAGCGTGAGGGCCTGGTTGGTCGAGATGCTCAGGCCGCCCGTCACCCCGGTGAGCACCTGCCCGACGACGAGGCTCGCCACCACGAACCGGTCCGGCAGGAGCAGCACGGCGAGGAGGAGTGCGACCGCGACCGGGATCTTGGCCCCGACCGCGGCGGTGACCCCCGCGCGGCCGAAGCGTCGCACGAGCCGCCACGAGAGGTGGGCCGCGACGACCGACGCCAGGGCGCCAGGGGTCGTGGCGAGCCCGGCCTGGAGCGGGGTGAGCCCAGCCCCCTCCTGGAGATAGATCATGAGGACCGCCGAGAACCCGAGCGCCGAGCCGAACGTGAACGTCGCCACGAGACAGCCGAGCGCGAAGCCCGGCGCCCGGAGCAGCTCGGGCGACAGGACCGGAGTCCGCCCCGAGCGGGAGTAGCGGCGCTCCCACCACACGAGGGTCGTCGCGCCCACCACGGCGGCCGCACCCCACGACGCCCGTCCCGCGACCGAACCGGGCAGGACGAACGGCACGAGGAGCCCGAGCGCCGTCACCGAGAGGAGCGCGAGGCCCACCGGGTCGATCCCGGGCGCCGACCTGAGCGGACGGCCGGCGCGCGGCACGAAGCGTGCGCACAGCGCCGCGGCCGCGAGCGCGAACGGGAGGGTCAGGACCAGGGAGATCCGCCAGCCCGCTGGACCTGCCGCGGCGAGCACGACCCACCGACGAGCGGGGCGATCACGGCGGCGAACGCGCCCGTCGAGGCGTAGGAACCCAGGCTGCGCGCTCGCGCGGGGCCGTCGAAGTGGTCCTGGAGCAGCCCGATGACCTGCGGGTTGGCCATGCCTGCCCCCACTCCCTGGACCAGTCGCGCGACGACGAGCACGTCGGCGTCCTGCGCGCTCGCCCCGACGAGGCTCGTCAGGGCGAACAGCACGAGACCGGCCACGAGGAACCACGGGCGTCCGTAACGGTCGCCCAGTCTCCCCGCCGGGACGAGCGCGAGTCCGAACGTCAACGAGTACCCCGCGAGGATCCACTGGAGCTGGACCGTGCTCGCCCCGAGCCCGTCGCGCAGAGCGGGCGCGGCGACCGTGAGCACCGCGGAGTCGAGGAGCGTCGCGAATCCCGTGACGAGGCACACGACCAGGACGCGGGTCTGGAGCGGGGTGCGGGTGGGGACGACGGGAACGAGCCGTCTCGACATGGTGTGCTCTGCTCCGTGGTGGTCGTCGGCCCGCCGACCGCGGGACCGTGGTTCGGACGACGGTCGGGACGCGCCCGGTGGGACCGCCCCGGACGGAGCGGTCCCACCGGGACCCGGGATGCTAGTCGGCGTCCTTCCAGGTGCTGACGAGCGAGTCGAGCCGGGAGTCGGCACCGAACGTGAGCCCGTGCACGGTCGGCTGGGTGCCGATCACGCTCGTGAGCTCGTGCACCGGGATCTGGTAGTACTGGCTCGCGAGGCGCTCCTGGGCCTGCGCCAGGATCTCCGCGCGCTCGGCCGGGTCGCCGGCGGCCAGCTGGGCCTGGAGCAGAGCCTCGAGCTCAGGGTCGGTGATGCGCGGGTAGTTCGTCGCGCCGGTCGAGAAGGCCGTCCGCAGGATGTCCCCGTCGGCACGGGACTGGTTGTGCCAGGCGAAGTCGTAGTCCCCGCCCTGCTGGCGCTCGAGGAACTCCGGCACGGTCCCGCCTTCGAGGGTGATCTCGATGCCGACCGCCTTGAGCTGCTGCTGGAGGAGCTCGAGCGACGTCTGGTTCGGGCCGAAGTTCGTGATCCACGCGACCTTGAGGGACAGCTTCTGCCCGTCCTTCTCGCGGACGCCGTCGGAGCCGACCGTCCACCCGGCCTGGTCCAGGAGCTTCTCGGCCTTGGCACGGTCGAACGCGAAGTACGAGCTCTGGTCGGCCCAGCCGGGTGTGGTGCTCGCGAGGACGCTCGTCGCGACCGCGAAGCTCCCGTTGAGCGACGTGTCCCTGATCTCCTCGGCATCGATCGCGAAGGAGATCGCCTCGCGCACCTCGACGTCCGACACGATGGGGCGCGAGTTGTTGAAGTAGACGCCGAACACGTTGCCCGGGTTGGCACGGCTGATCACCGGGAAGCCGCTGGTCTCGAGCGTCTCGATGTCGGTCGGCTGGATCCCTCCGGCGACGTCGACCTGGTCGGACGTCAGGCTGCCGGTGCGCACACCCGCCTCGGGGACCACCTGGAACGTGACCTTCTCGAGGTGCGGGGCACCGTCGTTGCCCAGCGCGGAAGGTGCCCAGGCGTACTCGGCGCGCTGCGCCAGGACCGTCTCGACGTCCTTGGTGTACGACTCGAGGACGAACGGACCGGTGCCGACGACCCCTTCTCCCGTCGCCCGGTCGTCGAACGGGATCGCGACCGTCGACGCGGCGACGATCCCCAGGGCGGGCGACGCCGTCGAGCTGGGGAAGGCCGCGTTGGGCGTCGCGAAGTCGACCTCGACGGTGTCGTCGTCGATCACGTTCGTCCCTTCGTAGCCCACGAAAGAGCTGAGCGCGCCGCTCTTCGCCCCTGCCGCCACGATGTCGTCGAAGGTCCCCTTGACCTCGGCCGCCGTCAGGGGCGTGC
The DNA here is from genome assembly GCF_001692445.1 of Oerskovia enterophila. GTDB lineage: Bacteria > Actinomycetota > Actinomycetes > Actinomycetales > Cellulomonadaceae > Oerskovia > Oerskovia enterophila. The sequence continues at coordinate 39,522 of NZ_MAQA01000010.1, forward strand.
CGTCGGAGAACGTGACGTCGTCACGCAGCTCGAACGTGAAGGTCGTGGCGTCCGCGTTGGCGCTCCAGCTCGTCGCGAGCCACGGTTCGAGCTCGTTCGTGTCCGGGTTCTGGTAGAGCAGCGAGTCCACGATCTGCCGGGTGACGTAGAGGGTGTCGTTGCCCGACCCCGTGCCGGAGGGGTTGAGCGAGATCGGGTCGTTCCCGATCGCGAAGGTGAGCTCACCTCCGTCGACCGGGCCCGAGGTCGAGGCCGAGACGTCGTCCGCGGCCGAGCCGGTCCCGGTCCCCCCACCGCACGCGGTCAGGGCAAGGGTGGCGGCGACGGACGTCGCGAGGGCGGTTCCTCCCCGTCGGATACGTGCGTTCATGATTCTCCTTCGTCGTGGACCGAGGTCCGGTGGTGGGTGGTGCGGAAAGCGCGGGTCAGTCCTGATGGAGCGCGCGGGCGCCCGGGATCGCGTCGAGCAGGTTGCGGGTGTACTCGTGCCGGGGCGAGCGGAAGACCTCGTCGACCTGCCCGGTCTCGACGACCTTGCCCCGGTGCATGACCGCGACGGTGTGGGCGATCTCCCGGACAACCGCGAGGTCGTGCGAGATGAACAGGTAGCTGAGCCCGAGCGACTCCTGAAGCCCGGAGAGCAGCCCGAGGATCTGGGACTGCACCTGGACGTCGAGGGCCGAGACGGGCTCGTCGAGCACGAGGAGCTCGGGGTTGATCGCGAGAGCCCGTGCGATCGCGACCCGCTGGCGCTGCCCGCCCGAGAGCTCGGACGGCTTGCGGTCGAGCGCCGAGGCCGGCAGAGCGACGACGTCGAGCAGCTCGAGCGCGCGCGAGCGCCGCTCGTGCCTCGAACCCAGGCCGTACGCGGCGAGCGGGTCGGTCACGACCTCGCCCACCGACAGCCGGGGGTTGAGCGAGGCGAACGGGTTCTGGTGCACGAGCTGGACCCGGCGCCGGAGGTCGCGCAGGCGTGCCCCACGCACCGCGGTCACATCGGCCCCGTCGAACGTCACGGACCCGCTCGTGACGTCGGTCAGCCGCAGCGCGAGCCGCGCGGTCGTCGACTTCCCGGAGCCGGACTCCCCCACGAGGGCGAACGTGTGGCCGCGCGGGATCCGGAAGCTCACGTCGTCGACGGCACGATGGGTGCCGCCCCCGGCGGCGCGCGGGAGGGGGAAGTCCTTGACCAGGTGTCGGGCCACCAGGACGTCCTGCCCGGTCGGGTCCGCCGGTCCGTCGTCGGCCGCCCGTGCGACGAACGGGTCCCCCGCGCGCCCGGCGAACGTCCGTTCGCTCACGGCACGGGGCAAGGGTGTCGCTGTCCGACGCAGCTCGCCGTGCGCGTTGAGGCTCGGAGCCGAGGCGAGGAGTGCTCGCGTGTAGGGGTGCTCAGGGTGCTCGAGCACCTCGCGCGGGGTGCCGACCTCGACGACCCGCCCCTCCGACATGACGACGATCCGGTCTGCCCGGTCCGCTGCCACGCCGAGGTCGTGGGTCACCAGGAGGACGCTCGTCGCGGTCCGTCGGGTCAGTGCCGCGAGGTGGTCGAGGATCTGTCGCTGGACCGTCACGTCGAGCGCGCTCGTGGGTTCGTCGGCGATCAGCAGCGCGGGTTCCGCGATGATCGCGATCGCGATGAGGACGCGCTGGCGCATGCCGCCCGAGAGCTCGTGCGGGTACTGCTGCGCGCGGACCTCGGGGTCCTCGAGGCCCGCGGCCCCGAGCGCCTCGACGGCCTGCGCCCTGGCAGACCTGCGGTCGGCCAGACCGTGGACGAGCAGGACCTCTGCCACCTGGTGGCCGATGCGCTTGACCGGGTCGAGCGAGACCGTGGGGTCCTGCGGGACGAGCCCGATCTGCCGGCCGCGGAACGACCTCAGCGCCGCGGGCGAGGCGGTCGCCAGGTCGGTTCCCTGGAAGACGATCCGGCCGTGCGTGACCGCCGCGGACGACGCGAGGAGCTGGACGATCGCGTGCGCGGTCGTGGACTTCCCCGACCCGGACTCGCCGACGACCGCCACGGTCTCGCCGGGGAGCACGTCGAACGAGACGTCCTGGACGGCCGCGACCGTCCCGCGGCGCGTGCGGTACTCGACCGCCAGGCTGTCGATGCGCAGCAGCGGTGCGCTCCGGTCCGTGCTCATCGGTTCCGCCGTCCTTCGGTGTCGAGGGCTCGCGAGATGCGGTTGGCCGAGAGGACCGTCAGCACGATCGCGAGCCCGGGGAGGGTCGTGAGCCACCACGCGTTGCGCAGGAAGTCACGTCCGGTCGAGACGAGCTGACCCCACTCGGGGGCAGGCGGCGGCGCCCCGTAGCCCAGGAAGCTGAGGGACGAGACCGCCAGGATCGCGGTGCCGAGCTCGAGGGTCGCGAGGACCACGACGGGCCCGGCCGAGTTCGGCAGGACGTGCCGCAGCAGCACGCGGTGCCAGCGGTTCCCCGACGCCTGCGCGGCCTCGACGTACACCGAGCTGCGGACGCGCACGACCTCGGACCGCATGATGCGGGCGACGCTCGCGACGCTCGCGAGCCCCACCGCGATCGCGACGTTCACGGTGCCGAACCCGAGGACCGTGACGAGCGCGAGCGAGAGCAGCAGGCTCGGGATCGCGAGCAGGACGTCGGCGACCCGCATGACGGCGTCGTCGACCCAGGAGCCGAAGAACCCCGCGAGCAGGCCCAGCGTCGAGCCGACGACGAGCCCGAGGCCGACCGCGATGAGCGAGGCCTGGAGCGTGAGCGCCGTGCCGTGGACCACCCGGGAGTAGAGGTCGCGGCCGAGCTGGTCGGTCCCGAACCAGTGCTCGGCCGACGGCGGCTGGAGCTTGTCGGCCGGCACCCCGGTCAGCGGGTCGGAGTGCGCGAGCAGCGTCGGGGCGAACGCGGCCACCAGGACGACGACGATCCAGACCACTGCGGCGAGCAGCCCGGGCCGCCGGACCACGAAGCCCAGGCCCGCCACGAGGCTCGCGAGACCACGGACGCGGCCGGGCGGCAGGTCCGCGGTCGAGGGCCGCCGGAGACCGGGCGTGGTGCCGTCGACGGCATCGGCCGCCGGCAGGACGCTCTGCTCGTGCGGGGCGAGGACTGTGTCGGTCATGCTGCACCTCCGTGAAGGACGGCGACCTCGGGGGTCGACGATCTGGTGGGTACGGTCTGGTCCTCGGGGATGGCGGTCCCTCCCCCGGGCGTCGCCCCAGGCGTGGTCGCGCCTCGGCGACGTCCCGTCACCACGCGGGGATCGAGCAACGGATAGGCCAGGTCGACGAGCAGGTTGGACACGACGAACACGATCGCGGCGAAGATCACGATGCCCTGCACGACCGGGATGTCCTGGGTCTGCACCGCGGACGCGGTCACGCGGCCGAGTCCCGGTCGGGAGAACACCGTCTCGGTGACGACCGTCCCGGAGAGCAGCTGGCCGACGATCAGACCGGTCATCGTCAGCGCGGGCAGGGCGGCGTTGCGCAGGGCGTGCGAGAAGAAGACCCTCGGGCGCCCGGCTCCCTTGGCCCACACCGCGTCGATGTAGGGCTCGCGCAACGTGGTCGCCAGGCTCTTGGACAACAGCTGGGCGATCGTCGCCCCCGTGGGCACGGCGAGCGTGATCGCGGGCAGGACGATCGAGGCGAACCCCTTGTTCCCCATCGCGGGGAAGATCGGCAGGGTGAAGGAGAACCACTGGATGAGCAGGAGGCCGAACCAGAAGGCGGGGATCGCGACCCCGAGCGGCGGCAGCCCGAGGAGCAGCTGCCCGAGACCGCGGAACCGTGTGTAGGTGGCCGCGACGGCCAGCCCTCCGCCGAGCACCACCGCGAGCAGCAGACCGGCCGCGGCGATCTGCACGGTCGGTGGGATCGCCTCGACGATGAGGTCCGCAGCGGGGCGCCCCGTGCTGATCGACTGACCGAGGTCCCCGCGGAACAGCCCGGCGAGCTGGGAGAAGTACTGGACCACGAGCGGGCGGTCCAGACCGTGCTCGGCCCGGAGCGCGTCGAGCTGCTCGGGGGTGATGTCGTTGGCGTCGGCCCCGGCCATGAGCTGGGCCGGGTCGCCGGGCAGGGCGTAGAGCACGATGAAGGACACCGTGTAGGCGGCCCAGAGCACGCCGACCGCCTGGGCCAGTCGCGTCGCGAGATAGCGTCCCATGGTGGTTCTCCTCCTCCGTCAGGCGCCGACGGCGACGGCGGCGGCGGTCCGCTCGACGAGCGGCGATCCCGGAACGGTCGAGCCGGCCGTTCCCGCACGGCCCGTGGCCGGCGTCCAGCCGAGGGCCGGGGCGACGAGTGTCGCGACGTCGTGCAGGATCTGCTCGTACTCCTCGTCGCTGAGCTCGTAGGGCAGCTCGAGGCGCAGCTCGCTGACCTCGCCCACGACGGCGTCCGCCACGAGCCCCTCGAGGATCTCCTCGCTGGGCCCCACGAGATCGGGCGCGAAGAGCGTCCGGCGCTCGCCCTGCGGGGCGAGGGTCCGGGCTCGGCGCGACTCCTCGAAGGCTCGGTAGCGTCGGCGCGACGAGGCGTCGGCGCTGTCGGTCGGCACGATGACCCGCCCGAGCGCGACCCGCGTGGTCCGCCCGCCGCCGCGCCCCGCGCGGTAGGCGGCGAGGTTCGCGAGCTGGGCGGTGACGAAGTCGTCCGACTCCTCGCCTGCCACGATGTTCCCGGTCAGGAGGTTGAGCCCGTTGCGCGCGGCCCACTCGGTCGACCGGCGCGAGCCGGCGCCGTACCAGAGGCGGTCGACGAGCCCCGGGCTGTGCGGCTGCAGCCGGGGACGCTGGACGTTCCCGGGCGAGTGCACCACGGTGTCCTCGTCGCCGATGAAGCCGCCCGACAGGTTGGCCGCGAGCCGCTCGATACGTGCGTGCGAGAAGTCGTGGGACTCCCAGTCCCCGTCGAAGACCAGGTCACCGATCAGGTCGGCGTGCGGCGGACGGCCCGCGCTCAGGCCCACCTGGAGGCGCCCCTGCGCGAGGACGTCGGCGGTCGAGAGGTCCTCCCCGAGGCGGAACGGGCTCTCGTACCCGATCGGGATGACGCCCGTCCCCAGCTCGATCGTGCTCGTGCGCTGGGACGCCGCAGCGAGGAAGACGGTCGCCGACGAGATCCCGTGCTCGAGGTGCCGCTGGCGGACCCACGCTCCGTCGAACCCCCAGGCCTCGGCGCGCTCGAACAGCCGCAGCGTCGCCTCGAGACCGCTGGCGGGGTCGTCGTCCGGGAAGTTCCCGGGGGTGAGGAAGGCCAGCGAGGAGATCGCCGGGGTGCTCTGGCTCACGGTGGTGCGTCCTTCGGTCGGACGACGTGCGGGTCCCGCCCGTCCCCGGGCACGCCACAGGAACCCGTGGACGGGGGTCGTTCGTCACGTCGTGTGCTTACCGCGACCTGTCGGCGCGGTCAGGTCCTGCCCGGAGCACCCCGTCACATCGAAGGGTTGCTGGCCAGCGAGCCGGGTCTTGGCGCTGGCGCTCTTCACCTGCCGCACAGGAAAGCCTCCCGGCGCCGTGCAGTCAAGGAGTGAGAGCGGCGTCCCACTCCATGAGACAACGCAAACGAGAGACGGGGCCCGGAGACCGTTCCAGGTCTCCGGGCCCCGTCGTGGGACCGAGCGCCGCGTCCGCGCTGCAGCGCGCCGCGAGCAGCCCTCAGGACGCCTTGCGCCTGCGCCCCACGAGCACCAGGTCGTCGCGGTGCACGACCTCGCGGTCGTAGCCCTCGCCGAGCTTGTCGCGCAGCTCGTGCGTCGAGCGGCCGAGGAGGTCGGGGATGTCGGTCGAGTCGAAGGCCACGAGGCCGCGCGCGATCACGCGCCCGTCGGGCGCGACGAGCTCGACGGGGTCGCCCGCGTCGAAGTCGCCCGTGACCCCGACCACGCCCGCGGGCAGCAGCGAGGCCCGCCCGCCCAGGACCGCGGTCACGGCCCCCTCGTCGAGCTCGAGGCGCCCCCGCGTGCGCGCGGCGTGCGCGAGCCACAGGCGTCGGCGCGTGGTGCGCTTGCCCGTCACGGCGAACCAGGTCCCGACCTCGCGCCCGGCGAGCGCGCCCTCGGCGTTCGCGGCCTTGGTCAGCACGACCGGGATGCCCGAGCCGGTCGCGATGCGCACGGACTCGAGCTTGGTGAGCATGCCGCCCGTCCCGACCGAGCTGCCGCGCCCCGTGACCTCGATGCCCTCGAGGTCGAGCGGCGAGCGGACCTCGCGGATGCGCTGGGTGCCGGGGCGCGAGGGCGGGCCGTCGTAGAGCCCGTCGACGTCGGTCAGCAGCACCATGACGTCGGCGCGGACCAGGTGCGAGACGAGCGCCGCGAGGCGGTCGTTGTCGCCGAAGCGGATCTCGTCGGTCGCGACCGCGTCGTTCTCGTTGACGACGGGCACGACGCCCAGGTCGAGGAGCCGCTCGAGCGAGCGCTGCGCGTTGCGGTAGTGCCCGCGGCGGATGGTGTCCTCGGCCGTGAGGAGGACCTGCCCCACGCGGATGCCGTACTCGGCGAACGCCTGGGCGTACCGGGCGACCAGGAGGCCCTGGCCCACCGAGGCCGCGGCCTGGGCCGTGGCGAGGTCGCGTGGTCGGGCGCTGAGGCCGAGCGGACCGATCCCCGCCGCGATCGCCCCGGACGTCACGAGCACGACCTGCCCGCCCGCGGCGTGCCGCGCGGCGATGACGTCGACGAGCGCGTGCAGGGCCGGGACGCTGAGGTGCCCGTCCGGTCCGGTGAGCGAGGAGGAGCCGATCTTGACGACGACCCGGTGGGCCGTGGCGACCTGGGAGCGTGCGGAGAGCGCATTCACCGGGACATCATCGCGCGCCGGGCGCCCGGGCGCGGAGTCATGTCACCGTGTGACACCCCGGGGTGAGACGACATGGACCCTGTCGCGCCGTGGTGTCAGAACTGCACCGGCGCATGGCCCGGTGCACTTCTGACAGCTTCTCCGGCGTGAGCCCGCCCGACGACGTCGCCCACCTCCCGCTCCCGTCCCACCCGGGCGGTGGTCGTCGCTCGACCGGTACGCCGCAGGGCGGGCACGACCCGAGGGGCCGTACCCGCCCTGCGGGCGGACGTCGTGGGCGACGGCATCGGCGCGGGAGTCGGGCGTCGGGGCACCCGACCGCTCGGCCCGTCGCTGCGGCACCGTGTCCGGAGGTCAGTCCTTCTCGGGGTCCGTCCAGTGACCGGACTCGCGCTCGGTCCAGAGCTCTGCGCGGGCCTCGGCCTTGGCGTCCATGCGCTCGTTGTACTCGCGACGCTTGTCGTTGCGCGTGGGGCGCGAGTGGTCGTCGAAGCGCAGGTCGGTGCCGCGGGGTCCGCCGAGGTGCTCGGAGCCGGTGATGAGCGTGGGCTCCCAGTCGAAGACCACGGCGTTCTTCTCGGACCCGATCCGCACCTCGTCGCCGGCGACCGCCCCGGCCTTGAAGAGCTTCTCCTCGACGCCCAGGCGGGCGAGACGGTCCGCGAGGTAGCCGACGGCCTCCTCGTTCGCGAAGTCGGTCTGACGGACCCACCGCTCGGGCTTGGCACCGCGGACCTCGAAGTAGAACGTGCCGTCGCCCGCGTTCTTGCGGGTGACCGTGAACCCGGCGTCGTCGACGGCCTTGGGGCGCAGGATCGTGCGCACCGGAGCGGGCGCGGGGGTCTCGCGGCGCGCCGTGTCGACGAGCCCGGCGAGCGCGTAGGTCAGCTGGCGCAGGCCCTCGTGGCTCGCGGCCGAGATCTCGAAGACCTGCAGGCCGCGGGCCTCGAGGTCGGGGCGGACCAGGTCGGCGAGCTCGCGCGCCTCGGGCACGTCGATCTTGTTGAGCACGACGAGGCGCGGGCGCTCGTTGAGCGGCAGTCCGCCCACGACGCCCGAACCGTCGAGGTCGCCCGAGTAGGCGGCCAGCTCGGCCTCGAGGGCCTCGAGGTCGGAGATGGGGTCGCGGCCCGGCTCGAGCGTCGCGCAGTCGAGCACGTGCACGATCACGGCCGTGCGCTCGATGTGGCGCAGGAACTCGAGCCCGAGCCCCTTGCCCTCGCTCGCACCGGGGATGAGGCCCGGGACGTCGGCGACCGTGAAGCGCACGTCGCCGGCCTGGACCACGCCGAGGTTCGGGACGAGTGTCGTGAACGGGTAGTCGGCGATCTTGGGTCGTGCGGCCGAGATCGCGGCGACGAGCGAGGACTTGCCCGCGCTCGGGAAGCCGACGAGCGCGACGTCCGCGATCGACTTGAGCTCGAGGACGAAGTCGACCTCCTCGCCGGGCTCGCCCAGGAGAGCGAAGCCCGGGGCCTTGCGGCGCGGGGAGGCGAGGCCGTGGTTGCCCAGGCCGCCGCGACCGCCCGCAGCGGCGACGTACTCGGCGCCCTCGCCGATGAGGTCGGCCAGCACGTTCCCCTGACGGTCCTTGACCACGGTGCCGTCGGGCACGCGCAGGATCAGGTCCTCACCGTTGGCACCTTCCCGGTAGTCGCCCTTGCCCTGGGTCCCGGACGCGGCGTGCCGGTGCGGCGAGTGGTGGAACTCGAGGAGCGTCGTGGTCTGCGTGTCGACGACGATCCGCACGCTCCCACCGTCCCCACCCTTGCCGCCGTCGGGGCCGGCGAGCGGCTTGAACTTCTCCCGACGGATGGAGGCGCAGCCGTTTCCGCCGTCACCGCCGGAGGCGTGCAGAACGACGCGGTCGACGAACGTGGCCATGGAAAGGGTCCTCTCGAGCGGGGGGAAGAACACCAGGAGGGGCGCACCGCGTCGGTGCGCCCCTCCTGTCAAGCATGTGCAGCGTCGTGGATCAGGCCTCGGCAGAGACGATGTCGACGACCTTGCGGCCACGGCGCGTACCGAACTGGACGGCGCCGGCGGTCAGGGCGAACAGCGTGTCGTCGCCACCGCGACCGACGTTGTTGCCCGGGTGGAAGTGGGTGCCGCGCTGGCGGACGATGATCTCGCCGGCGCTGACGACCTGGCCACCGAAGCGCTTCACGCCGAGGCGCTGGGCGTTGGAGTCACGACCGTTGCGCGAGGAGCTCGCGCCCTTCTTGTGTGCCATGTCGAACCTGCTTTCGTGCTGGAAGAAGAGGGGGTGGGATCACCTGCGGCGGCTCTCACGAGCCACCGAGGGAAGTCACTTGATGCCGGTGACCTTGAGGCGGGTCAGCTGCTGACGGTGACCCTGGCGCTTGCGGTAGCCGGTCTTGTTCTTGTACTTGAGGATCGTGATCTTCGGGCCCTTTTCGTCCCGGACGACCTCAGCAGTGACCTTGACCTTCGCGAGCGCCGCAGCGTCGTGGGTCACCTTCTCCCCGTCCACCAGCAGGATCGCAGGAAGCTCGACGGACTGTCCGGCACCAGCCGACAGACGGTCGACGACGACGATATCGCCGACGGACACCTTCTCCTGGCGGCCACCGGCCTTGACGATCGCGTACACCACGTTGTTGCTCATCTCTTCTAGTCTTGGCGTGCTCGCCATGTCTGGCCGTCTTGGCAGGACTCAACACACCTGTGCGTGCGAGTGCGACCTGTCCATGGGCACACGGGACCAGTGCGCACCGAGCGCACCGACGTTCAAGATTACGGAATCCCAGGCGCAGGGTCAAATAGCCGCACCCGGGCCCGCCGGTCAAGTCGGCACGCCCGGGCGCGGCGATCGGCCCCCCGTTCGAGGACCGGGTTCAGTCGAGGACGAACGTGACCTCGAGCGCCACCTGCCAGGCCACGATCTTCCCGTCCCTGACCTCGACCTTCTGCTCCTTGACCCACGCGCCCGTGAGGTTGCGCAGGGTCTCGCTCGCCCGCTCGATCCCGGTCTTGACCGCGTCGTCGAAGCTCACGTCGGACCGTGCACTGATCTGGGTGATGCGCGCTACCGAGCCGCTCATGACGTCCTCCGTCATCGTCGGGCGGGCGCCCCGTCGCGCCCGCGCTCCCCTCCACGATCCTCCGCGCCCCCGCGGGTCGCCAGCGCAGCGACCGGATCGTCCGCCGGCGTGCGATCCGGCCGCCCGAGGCCGGGCGGGACGGGGCCGCCGACGAGCGCCTCGGCACCGGCCGTCACCCGAGCCGCGTCGCGAGCCCCGCCACGATCACGTCGACCCCGAACACGAACCGCTCCTCGAACGCCGCCGCCTGCGAGCGGTCGAGCTCGCGCCGGTCGGCGGCCTGCTCCTCCACGACGAAGCCCAGGACGAAGGCGAGCAGCGTCCCCCAGGCGCGCGCGGCGCCGTCGGGCCCGAACCCCGCCGCCGTGAGGATGCCCATGGGCACCTCGACCGCGCCGCGCAGCGACTCGTCGGTGACGAAGGTCCCGCTGAAGACCCGCGCCCCGTCGCGGTGCGAGAGCAGCATCTCGCGCAGGGCGGTCGCGGACTCGCGCACGCACTCCTGCCAGGGCGCCCCCGCAGCCACCGCCTCGTCCCAGGCCGCGCCCTCGACGAGGTCGCGCAGCATGGTGGCCGCCATCTCGTCGAGCAGGTCGCGCTTGCCCGCGAAGTGCCAGTAGAGCGCGGGCGCCTTGACGTCGAGGTCCTGGGCGAGCCGGCGCAGCGTCAGCCCGTCGAGGCCGACCTCGTCGAGCAGCGCGAGCGCCGCCCGCACCACCCGTTGCCGGTCGAGCCGCTCGGCCACCGCTCCACCTCCTCGCGCGCCCGGCACGTCCGGACCACCACACCTTGACACCTTAACGATGTTCAGCAACTCTAACGCTGTTAGATTGAACGACGTTAAGGAGACTCTGATGCGCGTCCTGCTCGTGATCGACCACCCCTACGAGGGCAGCTACAGCCGGGCGCTCGCCGCAGCCGCGATCCGCGGCGCCACGACGGCCGGGCACGAGGTCGACGTGATCGACCTCGACCTCGACGACTTCGATCCCGTGGTCCGGCGCGCGGACCTGGGCGCATGGCGCGAGGGACGGACCGTGGATCCACGGGCCGCGGAGTACCAGGAGCGGCTGGCCGCGGCCGACCACCTCGTCCTCGTCCACCCGGTCTGGTGGGAGGTCATGCCCGCGCGTCTCAAGGGCTTCTTCGACAAGGTCCTCGTGCCCGGGTTCGCCTACACCGAGAACAGGGTCGGGGCTCTCCAGGGCCTGCTCGGGCTCTCGGGGGTCACGCTCGTGACGACCATGACGACCCCCGGCCCGCTCTACCGCACGTGGTTCGGCGCGCCGGTCCAGCGGGTCGTCGCCCGCGGGGTCTTCGGCCAGCTCGGCGTGCGGCGGGTCCGGTGGGTCAACCACGCGCGCGTCGCCCAGGTCTCGCCGGCGCGACGCGAGCGCTGGCTCCGGCGCCTCGAGCGCCTCGCCGCGGAGCTCCCCGAGCCGTCGGGAGCCGTCCGCGACCGCGCAGTCCGGCGCCGCCGCGACCTGGACGCGCAGGAGGCCGCGCGGCACGCCCTGCCGAGCCCGACGCCCGTCGGGCCCGCGGCCTGAGCGCCTGACCCCGGGACGACGAAGGACCCCGGCCGGAGCCGGGGTCCTTCGTCGAGCTGCGTGCGCCGGAGCGTCAGGCGTCCGCCTGACCGTTCGACCCGGCGGCCTGCGCCTGGGCGATCTGGGCGCGGACGTCGTCCATGTCGAGGCCCTTGACCGCCTCGACGACCTGCTCGAGAGCGGGTGCGGGGAGCGCGCCGGGCTGCGAGAAGACGAGCACGCCCTCGCGGAACGCCATGAGCGTCGGGATCGAGGTGATGTTCGCCGCGGCCGCGAGGCCCTGCTCGGCCTCGGTGTCGATCTTGCCGTGCACGACGTCCGGGTGGGTCTCCGAGGAGGCCTCGAACACCGGGGCGAACTGGCGGCACGGGCCGCACCACGACGCCCAGAAGTCCACCAGGACGATGTCGTTGTCCTTGATGGTCTGCTCGAACGTGGCGCCGGTGAGTTCCTGGGTTGCCATGAAGGTCCTTCCTGAGGGGTTCACCAGGTGCAGCAACCTGCCGCGGCCGGGTATTCCCGGCGCGGCGGGCGGGAGTCCGCGCGTGCTGCCGGCTCGGACCCTCCCCGTCAGCCCAGCCTGCACGGCCGTGAGCGAGGTCACGTCTAGGCTGTGGCGCGTGGAACGCCTCAGGCCGCGCACGATCGCGGGATACGCCATCGGTTCGGTCGGCACGGGTGGGTTCGGCACGCTGCCCGGCCTCATGCTCCTGTACTACCTGACCGACGCGCTCGCCGTCCCGGCCGCGGTCGCGGGCCTGGTCGTCACCGGCGCCAAGGTCTGGGACGTCGTGATCGACCCGTTCATCGGGTACGGCAGCGACCGCGACCTAGTGCGCACCGGGTCCAGGCGGCGCTTCATGACGATCGGCGCGGTCGCGATCCCGGTGTTCTTCGCGCTGACGTTCGCCGTGCCGGCGGGGGCCTCGACCGTGGCCGCCTCGATCTGGGTGCTGGTCGCGTTCCTGCTCGCGGCCACCGCGTTCTCGATGTTCCAGGTCCCGTACATCGCGCTGCCCGCGGAGATCGCCCCGACGTACGACGAGCGCACGCGCCTCATCAGCTGGCGCGTGGCGACGCTCGCGTTCGCGATCCTGCTCTTCGGGGCCGGGGGCCCGGTGCTGCGCGGCGAGACGAGCTCGCTGTCCGGGTACCTGACGCTCGGCGTGGTCGCGGGCCTGGTCATCGGGGCAGGCATGTTCGTCGCGTCGCGCGTGGCCCCGCGGGGCGCACGCGCAGCAGGCCCGACGGCGCCGCTCCCCCCGGGCGCGCAGGCCGCAGCCCCGGCAGCGGCGGTCTCGGCGCTCGGGGCCTTCCGGATCGCGGTCGCCGAGGCGGTCTCGACCCTGCGCCGGAGCCAGCCGTTCCGCGTGCTGCTGACCGCGTTCTTCCTCCAGGCGCTCGCGACGGGCCTCATGCTCGCGGCCGCGAACTACGTCGCGACGTACGTCCTGGAGTCGGACCTCGCGGTGAGCCTGCTGTTCGCGGCGCTCATCGCCCCCGCGCTGCTCGTCATGCCGCTCTGGAACCGGCTCGCGCGCCGCGTCGGCAAGGAGCGCAGCTTCGTCCTGGCGAGCGCGCTGTTCGCGCTCGCGACGCTGTGCATGGTGCCCCTCGCGTGGGCCCCGGGCGCCTGGGTCTACCTGCCCACGGCCCTCGCGGGCGTCGGCTACGCGGGCATGCAGGCCCTGCCGCTCGCGATGCTCCCCGACGTGATCGCGCACGACGCGCGCACCACACCTGGTGTCGCCGACCGTGGTGGGGCGTTCAGCGGCGTGTGGACCGCGGGCGAGACGACGGGCATGGCGTTCGGCGCCGGCCTGCTGAGCCTCGTGCAGTGGGTCACGGGCTACCAGTCCTCGAGCGCGGGCGTCACGCCCGAGCAGTCCAGCGCCGCGATCGACGGCATCGCGCTCTCGTTCTCGCTGGTCCCGGCGGTTCTTGTCGCGCTGAGCCTCGTCGCCCTCGTACGCTATCGACTGCGCAGGGGCGACATCGACGTGCCCACCGAGGAGTCCGCCGCGCATGAGCGCCCTTGACGACACCCCCCTGCCCGCCCCGCCCGTCCTGAGGGCCGAGGGCATCCTCGACCGCCTCGCAGCACTGCGTGCGGCCGACGCCCCCACGCACGGGGGCCGCGTGCTCTCGTACGTCTACGACCCGGACCTGGCCGAGCTCGACGCTCTCGCCGGCGACGCGATCCGCGCGGTCCAGCCGCTCAACGCCCTGGACCCCACGACCTTCTCGTCGGTCGCGGTCATGGAGCGCGAGCTCGTGTCCTTCGCGCGCGACATGCTGCACGGGACGGGCGCGCAGGACGCGAGCGGCGTCGTCGGGACCGTGACGTCCGGCGGGACCGAGAGCTGCCTGCTGGCGGTCAAGACCGCGCGCGACGCGTTCCTCGCCGCCCAGCCGGCACAGGCCGACGGGTCGCCGCGCACGCTCGCGACGCTCGGCTTCGCGCTGCGCGTCGTCGCACCCACGACCGTGCACGCCGCGTTCCACAAGGCCGCGGCCTACCTGGGGCTCGAGCTCGTGCTGGTCCCCGTCGACCCCGCGTCGTGCCGCGCCGACCCGGCCGCCCTGGCCGAGGCCGTGGGCGACGGACGCGACGTCGCGCTCGTCGTGGTCTCGGCGCCCTCCTACCCGCACGGGGTCGTGGACCCTGTCGAGGAGGTCGCGGCGGCCGCGAGCGCCCTGGGCGTGCCGGTCCACGTGGACGCGTGCGTGGGCGGCTGGGTCCTGCCCTTCTGGCCCGACGCCGCAGCCCAGGTCCCGGTCTTCGACTTCCGCGTCCCGGGCGTCACGTCGATCTCGGCCGACGTCCACAAGTACGGGTACGCCCCCAAGGGCACCTCGGTCCTCCTGACACGCGACCGCGACCGCCAGCGCCACCAGCTGTTCGCGACGACGCGCTGGCCCGGCTACCCCGTGGTGAACTCGACGATCATGGGCTCCAAGTCGGCGGGGCCGCTCGCTGCGGCCTGGGCCGTGACGCAGGCGCTCGGCGTGCCCGGCTACCAGGCCGTGACGGCCCGCTGCGCGGGAGCCACGTCCGCCCTGCACGAGGTGCTCGGGTCGATCGAGGGCCTGCGGGTCGTCGGGCTCCCGGTGGGGCCGCTCGTGGCGGTCGCGACCGACGAGTCCGTCCCTGCCGACCGCCGGATCGACCCGCACGTGTGGTCGGACGCGGTGCGCGCGAGCGGGTTCGTGCTCCAGCCCCAGCCGGGCTTCACGCAGCCCGACGGCTCGCGGCTGCCGCACACGACGCACTTCACGGTGACCCCGGTGACGGCTGGCGTCGTCGGCGGGCTGGGAGCCGCGCTCCTCGACGCCGCGGAAGCCGTGCGCGGTGTGCCGCGGCCCGACCCCCAGCAGGTCCTCGCTGGGCTGCTCGCGACCCTCGCCCCGGGCGTCGAACCCACCGACGCGGTCGCCGCGCTCGGGTCGCTCGACTCGGCCACGGCCTGGGAGCTCGTGCAGCGCACGGTGCTGGGGGGCGCCGACACGCGCGGAGGCGACGCACCCGAGCCCGGCACGGGGCCCATGGCCCCGCTCCTGGCGCTCGTCGAGGCGCTGCCGCCCGCGGTGAGCGAGCGCCTGCTCGTCGAGCTCATCGCCCGGCTCGCCGAGCCCGTTCCCGGTTCCGCGGAGGACTGAGGCCCCGGGCGGAGGGGCGTCGCGGTGCTCGCTCGACGAGACGCCGCGGCGCCCCTCCCGTCGGGGTCCCGTCGCCCGCGGTCCAGCGCACGGGACGGGCGCGGGTGGTAGAACAGTCGGGTGACGGACACCGCGGACTTCCCGCCCGACGACTTCTCCCGTGAGCTCCCCCAGCCGGCCGGGTGGCTGAGCGCCGAGGACCTCGCGGCCGCACGGTCGCACCTTCCCCTCGTCTACGTCGACGCCATCCCGGTCCGGGTCGACGACTCGGGCGACGTCGTCGCGGTGGGCCTGCTCCTGCGCGTGACGCCCGAGGGCCAGATGACACGGGCCCTGGTGTCGGGGCGCGTGATGTACCACGAGCGGATCCGCGACGCGCTGCTGCGGCACATCGAGAAGGACCTGGGCCCGGTGGCCCTCCCCCACGTCCCGGCCTCCCCCCAGCCGTTCACGGTCGCCGAGTACCTCCCGACACCCGGCATCACGGGCTACCACGACCCGCGTCAGCACGCGGTCTCGCTCGCGTACGTCGTCCCGGTCTCGGGAGACTGCCAGCCCCAGCAGCAGGCGCTCGAGCTGGCGTGGCTCACGCCCGAGCAGGCGTGCAGCGACCAGGTGCAGCTCGAGATGCACGGTGGGCAGGGCACGCTCCTGCGCCAGGCCATGGCGTACGTCGGCCGGCTCACGTGAGCACGGCGCGGGTCGCCTCGCCGTCGAGCACCGGATGGCGAGGCCTGACGGCTGCCCGCTGGTGGCACGGCGTCGTCGCAGCCATGGCGCTCGTCGGCGTCGTCTGGGAGCTCTTCGGCACGCTCGGGCGCGGGCCGCTCCCGGGCGACACCACCGTGGACCTCGTCGTCCACTTCTTCAGCTACTTCACCATCCTGTCGAACATCCTCGTCGGGGTCACGTGCGCGCTGCTCCTCGTGGACCCGCTGCGCGACGGGAAGGTGTTCCGCGTCGCGCGGCTCGACGCGCTGCTGTGCATCGCCGTGACCGGGATCGTCTACAACACCGTGCTCGCGGGGCTCAACGAGCTGAGCGTCGCCGGCTTCTTCACGAACCTCCTCATGCACCAGGCAGGGCCGCTGCTCGCGGTCGTGGGCTGGCTCGTCGTGGGCCCGCGCCCGCGCATCGACACCGCGACCGTGTGGTGGTCCGTCGTGGCTCCGCTCGCGTGGATCGTCTACATCTTCGTCCAGGGAGCGTTCTCCCGCTGGTACCCCTACCCGTTCATGGACGTGACCCAGATCGGGTACCCGCAGGCGTTGGTCAACACGGGCATCGTGGCCGTGGTCTTCCTGGGGCTCGCGGCCCTCCTGGGCTGGATCGACCGGCGCATGGAGCCGGCCCCCGCGCAGGGCTGACGGCCGCGTCCCGTCGGGCTCGCGAGACGTCCTGATCTTCACCCGCTCGGCCCGGACCGCTCGTCTCGCGCGCCTGCCGGGGCGGCCCCCTGGCGGCGGTAGCGTGTCGCCATGTCGAAGACGTCGAAGAAGAAGTCGAAGAAGGACAAGGCCCCGACCCTGTCCCGTGAGGTCTACGAGGCCGAGCTGTTCCGGCTCCAGGCGGAGCTCGTCAAGCTCCAGCAGTGGACGCAGGCCACGGGCGCTCGGGTCGTGGTGATCTTCGAGGGTCGTGACGCCGCGGGCAAGGGCGGCACGATCAAGCGCATCACGCAGTACCTCAGCCCCCGCGTCGCCCGCATCGCGGCACTGCCCACGCCCACCGAGCGCGAGCGCTCCGAGTGGTACTACCAGCGCTACATCGCCCACCTGCCGGCGGCGGGCGAGATCGTGCTGTTCGACCGCTCCTGGTACAACAGGGCAGGCGTCGAGAAGGTCATGGGCTTCTGCACCCCCCAGGAGTACCAGCGCTTCATGCGCCAGACCCCGGTCTTCGAGGAGATGCTCATCGACGACGGGATCCTGCTGCGCAAGTACTGGTTCTCGGTCTCGGACGCCGAGCAGCTCAAGCGTTTCCGCTCACGCCTGTCCGACCCGGTGCGTCAGTGGAAGCTGAGCCCCATGGACCTCGAGTCGATCCACCGCTGGGAGGACTACTCGCGCGCCAAGGACGAGATGATGGTGCACACCGACGTCCCCGAGAGCCCGTGGTTCGTCGTCGAGTCGGACTCCAAGAAGAACGCCCGGCTCAACATGATCGCCCACCTGCTCTCGACCATCCCGTACGTCGACGTGCCGCACGACAAGGTCGTGCTGCCCGACCGCCCCCAGGCGTCGAGCAGCTACGTGCGCCCGCCGCGCGAGCTGGCGAACTACGTCCCGGACCACGTGGCCCAGCTCCTGGGCGACCCCGAGAACGGGTTCTGAGCGGCGCGCTCTAGAGCTCGAGCGTGGGCCAGTCCGCGAAGTCCTCGCGCATCCTGCGGTCGTGCGTCGCGACGACCACGGCCGCAGGCGTGACGCGCAGCGCCTGGGTGAGCTCGTCGACCAGGTCGATCGAGAGGTGGTTGGTCGGCTCGTCGAGCAGCAGGACGTGCGGCACCGCGAGCAGCGCGCGGGCCAGGTCGAAGCGGCGACGCTGCCCCGCGGACAGCTCGCGCAGCGGGCGGTCCAGGTCTTCCTCGGTCAGCAGCCCGAGGAACGCGACGGGTACCAGGTGGTCCGGGTCGAGCGTTCCGGCCGAGAGCAGGTCGAGCGCCTCCTGCGCGTACTCCTCGAAGCCCGTGCGCTCCTCGGCGCCCGGCGGGAGCGCGGGGCCCTCCTGCGCGACGATCCCGACCCGCACCCCCTCGGCGACGGACCGCGTGCCGCGGTCGAGCCGGACCGTTCCCGCGAGCGCCGCGAGCAGGGTCGACTTGCCCGACCCGTTCGGCCCGGTGATCAGCAGCCGTCCCGACGGCGGGATCGCGATGCGCGTCCCGGGCAGATCGAGCCGGGCACCGGCGGGTGCTGCAGCGGTAGCCGGGACGTCGTCGCCGTCGGGACGGCCGCCGGGCTCGCTCTGACGCTCGCGCTGCCCCGCGTCCACGCGCGTGCTGCGCACCTCGAGCAGCGACAGGTCGGGAGCCCACCCGGGCGACATGGCCAGCAGGTCGGGGAAGCGCAGCTCGAGCGGGGGCACGGGCACCTCGACGGCCTCGGCCTCGAGCTTCTGCACGAGCCGGTCCGCGGCCTTGACGTGGATGCGCGCGTGCGTCGCACGACGGTGCTTCTGGCTCCCCTTGGCGGGTCGCCACTCGTCGGAGAGCCCCTCGTACGACGCGTCGAGGCGCTCGGCGAGCTTCTCGGCACGCTTGCGCTCGGCCCGGTAGCGCTGACGCCACCGGTGCAGGGCCTGGTTCTTGGCGAAGCGGTAGGCGAGGTAGCCCGGCTGCCCGTACAGGACGGGCTTGCCGTCCATCGCGGGGTCGAGGTCGAGGATCTCGGTCGCGACGTCGTCGAGCAGCTGGCGGTCGTGCGTGACCATGACGATCCCGCCGCCCCACGCCACGATCTCGCCCGTGAGGAAGTCGATGCCGCTCGTGTCGAGGTGGTTGGTCGGCTCGTCGAGCAGGAGCAGGTCGCTGCGCTCGGCCAGGCGGCACGCGAGGCGCACGCGGTAGCGCTCGCCGACCGAGAGCGTCAGGAGCTCGCGGTGCGGGTCGCGGCACGCGCCCAGCCGGGACAGCGCGACCTCGACGCGACGGTCGGCGTCCCACACGGCCAGGTGCTCGGCGCGGGCCAGGACGTCCGAGAGCTCGGCGAGGCTGCCGTGCTCGTGGTCGAAGTCGCGCGTCACGGCGTCGAGCTCCGCTCCCACGGCGCGCACGGTCGCGAGGCTGTCGCGGACCAGGTCGCCCACGGTCTGACCGGGCAGCGGGACGAGCTCCTGCTCGACGACGGCGAGCGAGCCCTGGCGGCGCACGTCACCTCCGCCGGGCGGCAGCGTCCCGGCCAGGACGCCCAGGAGCGTCGACTTCCCGCTGCCGTTCTCACCGACCACGCCGAGGCGCGTGCCGGGGGCGACGCGCAGGGAGACGCCCGAGAGGACGGGGCGTCCGGGGTAGGAGAAGGAGAGGTCGTCGACAGCCAGGTGCACGGGTCAACCCTAGAGGGAGCCGACGGGCGAGCGCGCACTTGCCTCCAGCCTGGCCTTCGTCCCGGCCGTGGACGTGGCCCGCGCGACAGCGGGCAGGGCGCCGCGGGGAGCCAGGAGAGGGTGGTGCTCCGGTAGCGTCGTGGCCATGACCTCGACGCCTGCCACCGCCCCGAACCCGACCCGCCCGACCGTCCGGACGGGCGTCGTCGCCCTGGCCGTCGTGCTCGACGTCGTCGCGGTCCTCGCGTTCGCGGCGGGAGGCCGGGCGACGCACTCCGCGGACAGCCCGCTGACCGCGGTCCTGTCGATCGCCTGGCCGTTCCTCGTAGGCCTCGCCGCGGGCTGGGTCCTGCTGCGCGCGTGGCGCCGGCCGTTCGCGGCCTGGCCGACGGGCCTCGTGCTGTGGGTCACGACGTGGGTCGTGGGGATGGCGCTGCGCTGGGCCACGGGCGAAGGGCTGGCGACCGCGTTCCTCGTGGTGTCGGCAGCGTTCCTGCTCGCGACGCTCGTGGGCTGGCGGCTCGTCGCGCTCCTGGTGGTCACGCTGCGCGGGCGCCGGTAGGGCCGTACGTCTCGTGACCTGGGGCGCCCGCTGCGCGGGGGCAGGCAGCCCGTCTCGTGACCGGGCACCGCTCGATGCCCTGCACCCCCTGGTGCCGAGAACGCGGTGGAGATCGTTCTGCCCGGTCTGGCGGCCGCAACATCGTGGTCGAGCGCACGGAACGTCGTTCTCGACGTGCGGCTCGACGTCCGAGCGAGCGCGATCCGGAGGTCACGCTCGCTCGGACGCTCGTCGCCGATCCGACCTGTGGCCCGGCGACCGGGGCACCCCGGCGACCAGGCAGGCCATCGCCACGCGCAGCTCAGGCGAGCGGCTGGACCTGGACCTGGACCTCGTCGACGGCCGTCCCCGTGAGCACCGCGACGACCTGCGGCGCGAGAGCGCGGAACGCCTTGCCGCGGTGGCTGATCGCGTTCTTCTCCGCGGCCGACAGCTCGGCGGCCGAGCGGGTCTCGCCGTCGGGGAGCAGGATCGGGTCGTAGCCGAACCCGCCCTCGCCACGCGGGGCGGTCAGGAGCGTGCCGCGCATCTCACCGGTGCGCACCCACTCTCCCCCGCCCGGCGTCACGAGCGCGGCCGCGCACACGAAGCCTGCGGCCCGGTGCCCGGCGGGAACATCACCGAGCTGTGCGAGCAGCAGGTCGAGGTTCGCCTGGTCGTCGCCGTGACGACCGGACCAGCGTGCCGAGAAGATGCCCGGCGCCCCGCCCAGGACGTCGACCGCGAGCCCCGAGTCGTCCGCCACGGCGGGCAGGCCCGTCGCCGCAGCCAGCGCGCGAGCCTTGATGAGCGCGTTCTCCGCGAACGTCACGCCGTCCTCGACGGGCTCCGGCGCTCCGACCTCGCCCGCCGAGACCACGGCCTCGGGCGGCAGGTCCAGGCCCGGCTGGGCCGCGAGGATGGCCCGCAGCTCGGCGAGCTTGCCCACGTTGTGGGTCGCGAGCACGAGCCGTGCGCCGGCCGGGACGCTCACGCCGGACGCAGCGCTCACCGCGACGCCTCGTCGAGCGCGAGCTGCTGGATGATCGCGAGCTCGGACGTGCCGTGGAGGGCGAGGTCCAGCAGGACGTCGAGCTCGGTGCGGTTGAACGGCGCGTGCTCGGCCGTGCCCTGCACCTCGACGAAGTCGCCAGAGCCCGTGACCACCACGTTCATGTCGGTGTCCGCGCGCACGTCCTCGACGTAGGGCAGGTCCAGCATGGGCGTGCCGTCGATGATGCCGACGCTCACGGCCGACACCGAGTCCGTGAGGACCTTCTTGCCGCCCTTGATCGCACCGTGCTTCTTGCCCCAGGTCACGGCGTCCGCGAGCGCGACGTACGCGCCCGTGATGGCCGCGGTGCGCGTGCCGCCGTCGGCCTGCAGGACGTCGCAGTCGAGCACGATCGTGTTCTCGCCGAGCGCCGAGACGTCGATCACGGCGCGCAGCGACCGGCCGATGAGGCGCGAGATCTCGTGCGTGCGCCCGCCGATGCGGCCCTTGACCGACTCGCGGTCGCTGCGGGTGCTGGTCGCGCGCGGGAGCATCGAGTACTCGGCCGTGACCCAGCCCTGACCCGAGCCCTTGCGCCAGCGCGGCACGCCCTCGGTGAACGAGGCCGCGCACAGCACGCGCGTGCGGCCGAACTCGACGAGCACGCTGCCCTCGGCGGCGTCGAGCCAGTTCCGGGTGATCGTGACGGGACGGAGCTCGTCGGGCGCGCGGCCGTCCGCGCGGACGGTCTGGGAGGTGGAGGCTGAAGTCATGGAGCCAGCCTATCCGGGCTCAGAGCGTGAAGACCCGGCCCGTCGCGGCGAGGTCGACCGGCCCCGCGTAGACCGCGGTGGCCTCGTCGCGCGCGGCCCGCTTGTCGTTCCACGCGGGCAGGTGGGTGAGGACCAGGCGCTTGGCGCCCGCCGCCGTGGCGACCTCGCCCGCCCGCCGTCCCGTGAGGTGGATACCGCGGTCGACCGCGTCGTCGCGTCCCTCGTGGAACGCGGCCTCCGCCAGGAGCAGGTCGGCGCCACGGGCCAGCTCGACCACGCCGTCGCAGACGTCGGTGTCGCCCGTGTACGCGAGCGTGACCCGCTCCCCGGGGGCCAGGCTCGAGGGCCCGGTCACGCGCACGCCGTAGGCCTCGACCGGGTGGAACACGCGGAACGGCTCGATCTCGAGCGGGCCGACACTGACGACCTGCCCCGGGACCCACGCCCGGAAGTCGAACTGGGACTCGAGAGACTCCCCCGCCTCCAGGCCGTAGGTCGCCCCGATCCGCTCGGCCGTGTTCGAGGGGCCCCACACGGGCAGCGTGCCCGCCGTGGCCTGGTCGGCGGACCCACCAGGGGCGCCGGAGGCCGCGGCCGCTCCCGTGCCCGAGGCGGCCGCCGCCGTGAGCCGGTCCGGGTGGTACTTGAGGTACACGTAGAGCCCGCACACGTCCACGAAGTGGTCGGGGTGCAGGTGGGACAGGCCGATCGCGTCGAGCCGGCGCGGGTCGAGGATCCCCTGGAGCGCACCGAGCGCGCCGTTGCCCATGTCCAGCAGGAGGTTCCACTCCCGCCCGTCCGGCGAGTCCGCGGCGGGCACCTGGACCAGGTAGGAGGACGCAGGAGAGTCGGGGCCGGCGAACGAGCCGGAGCAGCCGACGACGACCAGCCGCATCAGACGGCCTCCACGAGCGAGACCTCAGGCCCGAGGAACCGGCGCGCGAGCTGGTCGAACGGCTCGGCGCTCCCGGTCGCGCGGAAGCGGTGCCGCGGCGCACCTGCCTCGCGCGAGCGCTCGAGGCCGTGCGCGACGAGCGTGCGGTAGACGTCCTTCGCGGTCTCCTCGGCGCTCGAGACGAGCGTGACCTCGTCGCCCATGACGTAGGAGATGGCGCCCGCGAGCAGCGGGTAGTGCGTACAGCCGAGCACCAGGGTGTCGACCCCGGCGGCGCGCACCGGTGCGAGGTACTCGTGCGCGATCTCCAGGACCTCGGGGCCCGAGGTCACCCCGGCCTCGACGAGGCGGACGAACTCCGGGCAGGCCTGCGACGTGAGCCGCAGCCCCGGGGCCACGGCGAACGCGTCGTCGTAGGCGCGCGACTCGATGGTCCCCCGCGTCCCGATCACGCCGATGTTCCCCGTGCGGGTCGCCGCCACTGCGCGGCGCGCCGCGGGCAGGATGACCTCGATCACGGGCATCCCGTAGCGCGCCGTGTACCGCTCGCGCGCGTCGCGCAGCACCGCGGACGACGCCGTGTTGCACGCGATGACGAGCATCTTGACGCCCTCGTCGACAAGCTGGTCCATGATCGAGAGCGCCATGGCTCGCACCGCGGCGAGCGGCTTGGGCCCGTACGGGCTGTTCGCCGTGTCCCCGATGTACAGCAGCGACTCGTTCGGCAGCTGGTCGAGGATCGAGCGGGCGACGGTGAGTCCCCCGACTCCCGAGTCGAAGATGCCGATGGGTGCGTCGTTCACGGGGTCGAGCCTAGTGCCGCCCACCCGGGTTGGACGTCTCCGGCGCCCCGGCACCCCTGTGTCGACCGACACAAGGGGCGCCGGGCACGACGGAGGGCGCCGCACGTACGTGCGGCGCCCTCCGGCCCTGGCCCCGGGTCTGCCTGTCAGGACGGCGACCCGGGCTGCCTAGACCTTCGCCTTGCCCCGTCCGATCAGCCCCACGACGAGGCTGACGACGAGCACGATGATGCCGAGCCAGATCAGGAACTTCGCTGCTTCGACGGCCACACCGAACACGAGCAGCACGACTCCGACGAGCAGGATGATGAGCCACGTAGGCATGTTGTCCCTCTTTCTCTCGGCCGGGACGCGGACGTCCCGGTTCAACAAGGACAATCCTGACACCACTTCACCCTCTGCGCATCTTGACAGAAATGTGGCGAGTGACCTACAAGCATGCTAGGTCGTTTGCGCGACTCAGCGGGGCGAGCGGCGGACCTCGGCGAGCATCAGGTCCACGAGCGACTCCTGGAGCCAGCCCGACATGAGGAACACGCTCGCGAGGAACCGCCTGGCGGCGTCGGGAGCGCCCTCGTCCTCCTCGACGTCAGCGGCCTCGCGTGCGAGCACCTCGTCGTGCAGATCCTCGACCTGGTCGTCGGTGCGCAGCTCGAGGCGCTCCGCCAGGACGACCCGGACGTCGGTGAGGGCCCCCGCGACGCGACGTGCGTCGTCGGGCCGGACGACGAGCGGCGTGAGCGCCTCCGCGTCCTGCGGGTCCCCCGCGAGCAGGAGGTCCGCGAGCAGCAGCAGCCGCTGCGACTTCTCGGCCGCCAGGTCGCCCTGGGTGAACCGGCGGAACTCGGCCGAGACCCCCGCGTCCTCGGGAGCGGCGTCGGGGAGCAGACGGCGGACCGCAGGGTCCGTGGGCGCGCGCACCTCCTCGGGGGGCGCGGAGAGCGGAGCGACGCCCTCGATGGTCGCGGCCTCCGAGGTCGGCGCGGCCTCCTCGCTCCCGGGGCCCACCTGCTCCTGCAGCAGCTCGACGACGTCACCCACGACGTGCGCGAGGACGAGCCGCTCGGCGGCGCTCAGCTCCGCGACGTAGCCGCGGCGCGCC
This sequence comes from Oerskovia enterophila, assembly GCF_001692445.1. Lineage (GTDB taxonomy): Bacteria > Actinomycetota > Actinomycetes > Actinomycetales > Cellulomonadaceae > Oerskovia > Oerskovia enterophila. The sequence goes on from NZ_MAQA01000010.1 coordinate 63,736, forward strand.
CGACGGAACGGGCGCACTACTCCCCGCTCCGCTGCATCGTGGCCCACAACCCGAACTCGTGCATCGCCTGCACGTCCACCTCGACCTTCTCCCGCCCGCCGGACGAGACCACCGCCCGGCCCTCGTGGTGCACCTGGAGCATGAGCGTCTTGGCCTTCTGCTGGCTGTACCCGAAGTAGCTCTCGAAGACGTAGCTGACGTAGCTCATGAGATTCACCGGGTCGTTCCACACGAGGGTCACCCAGGTGTCGGCGAGGGAGAGCCCCTCCCGCGTGTCGATCTCCTCGTCGAGGCGAGGCCCCGCTGTCGCCGTTCCAGTCACGACCCCACTCTATGCGGTGCCCCACCACCCGCCGCGCGCCGTCCATGCGCAGGTGGGAGCGCTGAACGCGGGTGCACGGCGCCCCGGCCGGCACGTGCGTGCGCCCGCTCGTGCGGGCACGCACGCCCCGCGAGCCGCTTCTGCCCTAGGTTGGGCACATGAGTCCCGCAGACCGCCCGGGCACCGGCGCCCCGGCCGCTCACCGTGCCCCGTTCGCCCCCTCCGCCCAGACCTCGCTGCTGACGGACCGCTACGAGCTCACGATGCTCCAGGCCGCGCTCGCCGACGGCACCGCCGAGAGGCACTGCCTCTTCGAGGTCTTCACGCGACGCCTGCCCGCTGGACGCCGCTACGGCGTGCTCGCCGGGACCGGTCGCGTCCTCGAGTCGCTCGCGACGTTCCGGTTCACCGACCTCGAGCTCGACTGGCTCCGAGAGGCGGGCGTGGTCGACGAGCGCACGCTCGACTACCTCGCGGGCTACCGGTTCACGGGCTCGATCACCGGGTACGCCGAGGGCGACGTGTTCTTCCCCCAGTCCCCCGTCATGGTCGTCGAGGGCACGTTCGCCGAGGCCGTCCTGCTCGAGACGCTCGTGCTCTCGATCCTCAACTACGACTCCGCGGTCGCCTCGGCCGCCTCGCGCATGACGAGCGCCGCCGTCGAGCGCCCCTGCCTCGAGATGGGCTCGCGGCGGGCGAACGAGCACGCAGCCGTCGCGGCGGCGCGCGCCGCGGCCGTCGCTGGCTTCGCGGGGACGTCCAACCTCGAGGCCGGGCGCCGGTACGGGATCGAGACGATCGGCACCGCCGCGCACGCGTTCACGCTCCTGCACGACGACGAGCCCTCGGCCTTCGCGGCCCAGGTCGCCTCCCTGGGGGCGGGGACCACGCTCCTCGTCGACACCTACGACGTGCGCCAGGGCGTCAAGAACGCGATCGCCGCGGCAGGGACCGGGCTCGGGGCCGTCCGCCTCGACTCCGGGGACCTCGGCATCCAGGCCGTCGAGGTCCGCAAGCAGCTCGACGGGCTGGGCGCCCAGAACACCCGGATCACTGTGACCTCCGACCTCGACGAGTACGCGATCGCCGCGCTCGCGGCGGCGCCCGTCGACGCCTACGGCGTGGGCACCTCGCTCGTGACGGGCTCGGGCGCCCCGACCTGCGGCATGGTCTACAAGCTCGTGTCCCGCGCCGACGCCGACGGGATCCTGCAGCCGGTCGCGAAGGCATCGACCGCCAAGACCAGCACGGGCGGTCGCAAGTCCGCGGCCCGCCAGTTCGGCGACGACGGGCGGGCCGTCGCCGAGGTCCTCGTCACCGGGCCCGACGACGTCGTCGCGGCCTGGGAGGCCGACGCCGACGAGGACCTGCGTCCCCTGCACGTCCCGCTCGTCGTCGACGGCGCGGTCGACTCCCGCTGGATCGGTGCGTACGGCGTGCACAACGCGGCGCGGCGCCACGCCGAGGCACGGGCAGAGCTTCCTCGCGGCGCCCGACGCCTGTCCGCGGGCGACCCCGCGCTGCCGACCGTGGTGCGCCGCCTCGACTGACGGGATGCGGCCCGTGCCGCCATGACGGTCCGAGACTCGTCGGCACCTCGACTCTCGGTCGCTCTCGGCAAGATGGTCGGTCGCCGTCGGCGGGCAGGCCCGTCGCCGTCGGCGGGCTCGTCCCTTCCGACGCCAGAGGGCCCGCACGCTCACCGAGCGTGCGGGCCCTCTGCGGTCGCGGAGCACGCCCCGCCGCGACGACGACCGCTACTTCTTGCCCACGAACCAACCGCGGAGCACGGCCACGCGCGCGTCGAGCTGAGCGACCGTCGCGAGCGGGACCTCGGGCCCACCGCACCGACGGCGCAGCTCGGTGTGGACCGTGCCGTGCGGCTGCCCGCTCCGGCGCGCCCACGCGCCGACGAGCTGGGACAGCTCCTTGCGCAGCTCGGCAGCACGTCGGTGCTCGAGCTCGCTGCGCTCGGCCTCCGAGCTCTTGGCCTTCTTGGTCCGGGCGGTCATCTGGTCGGCCTGGCGCTGACGCAGCAGGCTCGTCACCTGGTCCGCGTCCAGCAGACCGGGCAGCCCCAGGAAGTCCTGCTCCTCGTCCGACCCGACGTCGGCCTCGGTCCCGAACTCTCCCCCGTCGAACAGCACGCGGTCGAACGAGGCCTGCGCCTCGAGCGCCTGGAACGAGCCCTGCATGCCGTCCGCGAGGTCGTCGGACGCCTTGTCCTCCCGGTTCGCGGCTGCCATGAGCGCGTCCTCGGGGTTGTACATGTCCCCCTGCTCCTCGGCCGTGAGCGGGCGGTCGAGCGCATGGTCGCGCTCGAGCTCGAGGCCGTTCGCGAGCGCCAGCAGGTGCGGCACGCTCGGAAGGAAGACCGACGCGGTCTCACCGCGGCGTCGGGCACGCACGAACCGCCCCACCGCCTGGGCGAAGAACAACGGCGTCGCGGTCGAGGTCGCGTACACGCCCACGGCAAGGCGGGGGACGTCGACTCCCTCGGAGACCATACGGACCGCCACCATCCAGCGGGCGTCGCCGTCGGAGAACTCGTCGATCCGCCCGCTCGCGCCCTCGTCGTCGGACAGCACGACCGTGGGCGACTTCCCGGTGATCCGAGCGAGGTGCCCTGCGTAGGCACGCGCGTCGGTCTGGTCGGTCGCGATGACCAGGCCGCCCGCGTCGGGGATCGCCCGACGGACCTCGGTCAGGCGCTTGTCCGCGGCGGCCAGGACCGACGGGATCCACTCGCCCTCCGGGTCCAGCGCGGTCCGCCACGCCTGACCCGTCATGTCCTTGGTCAGCGCCTCGCCCAGGCGCGCGCTGACCTCGTCACCGGACTTGGTCCGCCACCGCATCTGCCCCGAGTAGGACAGGAAGATCACCGGGCGCACGACGTGGTCGCGCAGCGCGTCGCCGTAGCCGTAGGTGTAGTCCGCCGAGGAGCGCCGGATCCCGTCCGCCCCACGCTCGTACGTCACGAACGGGATGGCCGCGGTGTCCGAGCGGAACGGCGTACCGGTCAGCGCCAGGCGCCTGGTCGCGGGCTCGAACGCGTCCCGGACCGCCTCTCCCCAGGACAGCGCGTCCCCGCCGTGGTGGACCTCGTCCAGGATGACGAGGGTCCGCTCGGCCTCGGTGCGCGCCGTGTGGAGCGCCGGCTTGGCCGCCACCTGGGCGTACGTCAGAGCGACACCGTCATAGCCCGCTCCATGGCGGCCCTGGCTGTTGCGGAAGTTCGGGTCGATCCGGATCCCGACGCGCGCGGCCGCGTCGGCCCACTGGTGCTTGAGGTGCTCGGTGGGCGCGACGACCGTCACGCGCCGGACGACTCCCTGCTCGAGGAGCTCGGTCGCGACGCGCAGCGCGAAGGTCGTCTTGCCCGCGCCAGGGGTCGCGACCGCGAGGAAGTCACGCGGTGCGCGTGCACGATAGGTCTCGAGCGCCTCTGCCTGCCATGCGCGCAGCTTGGAGGCGGTGCCCCACGGGGCACGGCGGGGGAACGCGGGCGACAGGTGCGAGGCAGCAGCCGACGAGGCCCCCAGCGGGGCCGAGGGGGGAAGGTTCGAGGACGGGCGAGCGGACGAGTTCGAGAGAGGCTGTCCACTCACTTGCCGGAATCACCCTCGCCGTCCTGCGGGGCGCGAAGGCCGTCGTAGATCTCCTTGCACGTGGGGCAGACCGGGAACTTCTTGGGGTCGCGACCCGGGACCCAGACCTTGCCGCACAGGGCGATCACGGGCTTGCCGGACAGAGCCGACTGCATGATCTTCTCCTTGCGCACGTAGTGCGCAAAACGCTCGTGATCCCCCGGCTCGACCTCGGCCGTGGTCTCCGTGCGCTCGAGGACGCTCGTCGACGTCCCGCCGTTCGGGTCGCTGTCCGGAACGAGCGGTTCCGGTCCGGCCGGGCTGCCTGCGGCGGGTCCGCTGGTGGGGATGGTCAAGGGTTCGATCATGGTCTCGAGTCTACGTCGGGGAAGAAGAGACCCGCCGACCCAGGTCAGGGGCGTGACCAGGGTCGGCGGGTTGTCCTGCGGCCTCCCCGGAGGGGTGGCCTCGGAGAGCTGGGGTCAGAGCCCCTGCCACTCCGGCTTCGAGAGGAACGTCTGGCGGTAGTAGTCGCCGAGCTGCAGGCGCGAGGCCGCGGCGTCGTCCACGAGGACGGTCGCGTGCGGGTGCATCTGCATGATCGTCGCGGGCCACATCGCGGACACCGGGCCCTCGACGAGCTGGTGGACCGCCTCGGCCTTGCCCTTGCCCGAGGCGAGGAGCACGAGGTGCTTGGCCGACATGATCGTCGCCAACCCCTGCGTGAGGCAGTGCTGCGGCACCTGTGCGAGGTCGTCGCCGAAGAAGCGCGCGTTGTCCTCACGCGTCTGGGCCGTCAGCGTCTTGATACGCGTGCGCGAGGCGAGCGAGGATCCCGGCTCGTTGAACGCGATGTGCCCGTCGGTGCCGATCCCGAGGATCTGCAGGTCCACGCCCCCTGCGTCGACGATCTTGCGCTCGTAGTCGGCGCACGCGGCGACCAGGTCCTCGGCGTTGCCGTCAGGCCCCTGCACCGCACCGGGGGCGAAGTCGACGCGCGAGGCGATCTCCTTCTCGATCACGTTGCGGTAGCGCTCGGGGTGGTCCTCCGCGATCCCGACGTACTCGTCGAGCATGAAGGCCTTGGCCTGCGCGAACGAGAGCCCCTCCTCGGTGTGGCGCCGGACCAGCTCGTCGTACACCTTCAACGGGCTCGACCCGGTGGCCAGGCCCACGACCGCGGTCGGGGTCGCGCGGACGAGCTTGTCGATCGCTTCGGCGGCGAGCACCGCGAGCTGATCGGCGGGGGCAATGACAACTTCCATCAGGACACCTTCCTACGGCCGGCGATGGCTGCTCCCACCGCGGCAACGGGCACATCACTCGGAGCCAGAGAGACACGCTTCTCGAGCTCCAGGGAGGACAAGAACGGCGACGTGCTCGACTGCGCGACGAGCGCGCTGCGCACCACGTCGAGGAGAGGCTGGCCGAGACCGGTGACCCCTCCCCCGAGGACGACGTGCCGGACGTCGACCGTCAGCTCGAGGATGCGAACCGCGCTCGCCACCGCGGCAGCGAACTCGTCCCTGATCCTCAGCGCTTCCGAGTCTCCGGCCGCTGCCGCCTCGAAGAGCTCCGCGGGGGCCGGGCGACCGAACCTCGAGGGCCACCGCGCGCTGAGCGCGGTCCCCGAAGCATAGGTCTCGACACAGCCCCGTTGTCCGCACGCGCACAGCGGACCCTCGGGATTGATGGGTATGTGTCCGATCTCACCAGCAGCCCCGCTCACGCCTCGTCGGAGCTGGCCGCCCAGGACGATGCCTGCCGCGAGCCCCGTCCCGAGCGCGAGGAACGCCAGGTCTTGACCGTCCGGCCCCATGGCGTGCGAGGCTCCGAGCGCCGCGACGTTCAGGTCGTTGTCCACATCCACCGGGATCCCGCCGAAGAGGGCCGAGAGCTCGTGGGCGAGCCCGAACGGCTCTCCCTCGATCCCGAGGTTCACCGCGTGCATCACCGATCCGCTCTCCGGGTCGACCAGCCCGGGCACGCCCAGGCCGAGGCCCGCGAGCGCGGCGGGCGCGAGGCCCGCCGCGTCCGTCAAGGACCTGACGGCCTGGGCTGCGCTCGAGACCACGCCCTGCGGGCCGCGGACGGTCGGCAGCTTGACCGACCCCTCGATCGCTCCGTCCGGTCCGAGCAGGACGCCGAGGACCTTGGTCCCGCCGACGTCCAGCCCGACCGAATGGCCGCCCGGTAGTGCGGCTGCCTCGCCGAGCGACGAGGCAGCCGTGCTCACCTCGCTCACGTCAGCCCTTCACCGCGCCCGAGACGAGCCCGCCGGTCATCCGCCCCTGGACGATGAGGAAGAAGACGACGACCGGGATCGCGACCAGCACCGAGCCGGCCATCAGGCCGCCCCAGTTGGTGGCCTGCGTGGCCTGCTGGAACGTACGCAGCCACAGCGGCAGCGTCATGGACTCCGGGCGCGTCATGATGATCAGTGCCATCACGAACTCGTTCCAGGCCTGGATGAAGGCGAAGACGCCGGTCGCCACGAGACCCGGTGCGAGCAGCGGGAACGTGATCCGCCAGAACGCCTTCGAGCGCGAGCATCCGTCGATCATGGCGGCCTCCTCGAGCTCGGCCGGGACGCCGGCCACGAACCCGCGCAGCGTCCAGATCGTGAAGGGCAGGACACCCGACAGGTAGACGATGCCCAACCCGATGATCGAGTTGAGGAGCTGCCAGCCGTCGATGATCCGGAAGATCGAGATCATCATGGCCTCGCCCGGGATCATCTGGACCGCGAGGATCGCGATGATGAACGCCTTGCGGCCCTTGAAGTTGAACCGGGTCACGGCGAGCGAGGCCATGAACGCCAGGACCATCGAGACGATCAGCACGAAGAACGTGACCATGACCGAGTTGCCCAGCGCAGGAAGGAACGGCGCCCGCTCCTGGTTGAAGATCGCCGTCTGGTAGTTGTTCCACGTGAACGAGGACCCGGGGAAGAACGTCAGGTCCGCGCTACGGATCATGTTCGTCGGCAGGAAGGACGAGTTGATCATCCAGTAGACCGGGAACGCCGAGAAGACGAAGACGACCACGGCGATCGCGCTGTAGAAGACGTTCGACACCTTCTTGCGCTGGCCCTCGCGGGTCTTGCGCGGGCCGCTCCCCGCGGACCTCGGTGCCGTGCTGGCCACCCCGGTGATGGTCGGGTTGAGGGTGCTCACAGCTCTTCCTCCTTGACGGTCTGGCGCACGTAGTAGTACGAGATCCCCATCATGATGAACACCAGGATGACCGCGATCGCGCTGGCCGCACCGTAGTGCCCCTGTGCCATACCCATCTGGTAGATGTACACGCCGATGGTGTTGGTCTTCTCGGCGATGCCGCCGATGCCCTGGAGCACGAAGATCTGGGTGAAGACACGCAGGTCCCAGATGATCGACAGGATGATGAGGACGACGATGATGCTCCGTACGTACGGGACCATGATCAGACGGAAGCGCTGAGCCGGGCTCGCGCCGTCGAGCGAGGCTGCCTCGAGCACCTCACCGGGGACCTGGGTCAGACCGGCGTACATGGTGAACGCCACGAACGGCACGCTCTGCCAGACGATGATGACCAGCGCGACGAGGAAGAACATCAGCGGGTTGATCAGCCACGAGTGGCCCATCCAGTTGTCACCCGTGATCGTCGTCAGGACGTTGTTGACGATGCCGTACTGGGTGTCGAAGATCCAGCCCCACACGATCACCGCGGCGAGTGCAGGCATGGCCCAGGCCAACAAGAGCCCGATCGACGTGAGCAGGCGGAAGAACTTGTTGAGCCGCATCATCAGCAGTGCGAGGAGGATGCCGATCGCCATGGTCAGGAACACACAGACGACCATGAAGGCGAAGCTGCGCGCGAGGACCGTCCAGAACGTGGGGTCCGTCAGCGTGTCCGTGTAGTTCTGGAACCCCACCCACTCGGCGGGGACTCCCATGAGCTGGGCACGCTCGTACTTCTGGAACGACATGATGAAGAGGTTGACGAGCGGGTAGCCAACCATGATCGCCAGCACCAGGAGGCTCGGTGCGAGCAAGAGCCACGGCATCTTGGCCGAGGGCTTCTTCGGGGGCTTGAGAGTGTCCTTCAGCTCGACCGCTGGGGACGACTCGAGGGTGGATGAGCTCATTTTCTCACTCCGTCGAGGGGCTGCACGGTTCGAGCAGGACCGTGCGGATACAGGTGGTACGGGATACCCACATGCCGAGGGGTGGGGGCTCCGTGGAACCCCCACCCCTGCGACACCTGGCGGGTCGCTCTCCCTCACAGGAGAGCAACCTGAGGATCAGCCGTTGAGCGTGGACTCGATCTGCTCGTCAAGCTTCGCGGCGATCGCCTTGACGTCGCCGCCCTGCGCGATCTGGACGAACGCGTCCTGGAGGAAGCGCTGCGCCTCGACGTCGGCCCACTTCGGCGACACCGGGACGCTCTGAGCCGTGGCTGCAGCAGCGGCACCGGCCTCGATGACCTCGCCCTCGGGGAGGAACTTCGCCTGCGAGCGCTTCGCGGGGATCAGGCCGTTCTCGGCCAGGATGCCCTGGTAGCCGTCGCTGAGCATGATCTCGTACGCCTTGAGCGCGAGCTCGGGGTTCTTCGACTTCGCCGCGACGGCGAAGTTCGAGCCACCGGCGAGGACCTTTGCCGGCGTACCGGCCTCCTTGCCCGGGAGGGCGAAGGCGCGCAGGTCCGAGCCGTAGGTCGTCGCGCAGCCCGGAGCCTCAGCGGTCTCCTCGGCCTTGATGGACCACTGGACCCAGGTCAGAGCCGAGAGGTAGCCGATGTTGCCCTCGCAGAACGGGACCTGCTGGTCGGTCTCCTGACCGTCCTTCGGCGCACGCGACGCGTTGGTCATGACGTCCTGGACCTGCTCGAGGCCCTTGATGCCGCCCTCGGAGGAGAAGCCGGCCTCCCACTTGCCGTCCTTCTCCTCGGCGATGAAGCCGCCGTTCTCCCAGACGTAGGGCAGGGCGTTGTACCAGTCCTGGCCAGGCCAGTAGATCCCGGAACGGGTGTCGGTCGTCAGCGCCTTGCCGTTGGCGATGTACTCGTCGAGCGTGGTCGGGACAGGGGTGTCACCGACGATCTGCTCCGAGTAGAAGACCGCACGGGAACCGGAGTAGTACGGGGCGGCGTAGAACTTGCCGTCGTACGAGCCCGAGTCGACGAATGCCTTGAGCATGTCGTCGCCGCCGAGGTCCTCGTACTTGTCCGTCAGGTCGAGGAAGAAGCCGGCCGACGTGAAGCCGGGCGCCTGCGTGTTCCCGACCTCGACGATGTCGGGGCTGTCCGAGCTGGCGAGCGAGGTCGTGAGCTTGTCGACCAGACCGGTCCAGGACTGCTCCTCGATCGTGAGGGTAGAACCGGGGTTCTCCTTCTCGAAGGTCGTCTTGAGGTACTCGCGAGCGTCCGCGGGCGTGTCGGTGCCGACGAGCCAGACGCGGAGGTCGCCCGACTTTGCGGCGTCGCCCGAGGCGCCGTCGCCGGAGCCGGAGTCGCCGGAGCTGCAGGCGGTCAGCGCGAGCGCCAGGGTGATCGTCGAAGCCACCGTGGTGGCGACGAGGCGGTTCCTCTTCACTGGGGTACTTCCTCTCGGTAATTCGAAGTGGCGGCGTCGATGACACCACCTGAGGTGATACGGGAGGTACTGCGGTACTGCTACTGGGATTACTGCAGACCCGGGTCAGCCCGACGGCCGTGAGTCGAGCTCACGAGACGCCCAGCTGGCCGGACAGGATGAGGACGGCTGCCCCCGCGAGGACGACGTCCTCGTCGAGCGAAGCCATCCGGAGCTCGAGACCGGCGTTGATCGCCGGCATGGTCCGAGCGTTGATGGTGTCGATCGCCGCATCACGGAGAGGACCGTCGAGCAGGTCCGCGGGACCGCTGATGAGGATCTCGCCGAGGTTGAGCGCTGAGACAACAGGAGCGAGGGCGATGCCCAAGAGCCTGCCGACCGACGCCAGGACGGCATCGGAAGCTTCTTTGTCGAGTCCCTCGACGGCACGGCGGAGCGCCGGCACGGAGAGGATGGTCTCGAGGCAGCCCGTGCGCCCGCAGGCACAGGGCAGTCCGTCGTCGACGACGGTGACGTGCCCCAGCTCGCCGGCCGCGTCGACCGCGCCGCGAACCCTGGAGCCGTCGAGCATGATCCCGGCCCCGACGCCCTCACCGACCGTGAGGACCATGAGCCCGGTGCCGTCCGCGCCGCCGAAGGTGAACTCTCCGAGCGCGGCGATGTTCGCGTCGTTCGCGACGTGGACGGGAAGGGCAAGACCTTCGGCGAGCTGCTCGGCGAGCGGCACGTCGTACCAGCGACGGTTCGGAGCCTCGATGACGCGACCGGCGGTGTCGACCACTCCCGGTGAACCGATGCCCACGCCGAGGACGGGGCGCGTCGCGACGGCGATGAGCCCGCGGCAGAAGCGTGTGAGGAGGTCCACCAGCTCGGTGCCGGCACGGCCCTCGATCGCGAGGCTCTGGCGGACCACGAAGTCGCCCGTGAGCGACATGACCGCACCGCGCATGAGCGCGTCGTCCGTCAGGTCGACCGAGACGATCTGGTACGCGCTCGTCCGCATCCCGATGAGGATCGCGGGCTTGCCCACGCGCTGTCCGGGACGGATCCCGAGCTCCTCGACCAGACCCTCGGCGATGAGCACCGAGACCAGGTCGGAGATGGTCACCCTCGTCAGCGAGGTGGCGCGAGCCAGGTCCGCACGCGAGGTGGGCCCCTCGTGGAACAGGTGCTGGAGGACCAACGACCGGTTGTGCGCACGAGCGTGCTCGGGGAGCACCTTGGAGGTGGGTCGGAGGCCTGTGCTCAGACCTCTCCGTGCTGCTGCACTTCTCGTGACTGCCGTTGTCATGTTTGTTAGTAGACCTCCTTTACTAAGCGCATGTCAACCCGTTCAGCGCGTCGTGTCCAAACCGTTGTACTTCGTTCACACTCCCGCGATATGCGGCGTGAGCCTGCGGCTCGACGCCACCTCGGGGGCACGCGCCGCCTGGTCGTCACGTCCCGAGCACGCAGTGCGTCGTCGCTGGTCAGCGGCTTGACGCGCCACTCTGGCGGATCCACCCCCGGGCGCCGGGAAAGGTCACGGAACGCGAGGCGACCACGGCCGCCTCCTCGAGCGCGCGCGTCCACGGCCCCCCGAGGGCCACTCCGGCGGCGAACGCACCGTGCAGCACGTCTCCCGCCCCCAGGGTGTCGACGACCTCGTGGACCACCGGGACGTGGACGGACGACCTGGCGCCCGTGTCGAGCAGCTCGAGCGGCCTCGCCCCGCGCGAGCGTGCGACGAACGACGGGCCGAGCTCTGCGACCGCGTCGAGCACCCGGCCCACGGGCACGCCCGGGACACGGAAGTCCTCCGAGAGCACGACCGCGTCGCACAGCGGAAGGAGATCGTCCGTCCCGTCCTTCCACGACCCGCCGTCGAGGACGACGACGTACCCAGCGGCTCGCGCTCGTCGCGCCGCCGCCGAGGCGAGCGCCGGGTGGTGCCCGTCGAGGAGCAGGACGTCCCGCTCCCGGTCGCGGACCTCTCCCTCGTCACGGCCCTTCGGCCGGGGCCCGAACACACGGTCGAGCAGCGACCCGTCCGGCAGGGCCGCCGGCCGGTTCACCGCGTTCGTGCTCACGACGGCCCGCTCTCCGGTCCCCGCGGTCACGAGCACCGTGGACACCGCCGGGCCGCTCGTCCCGTCCGGCGGGACGCCGCCCTCTGCACGGTCACCGCTGACCGGCTCGACCAGCTCGACCCCCGCAGCAGCGACCTCCGACCGCACGACGTCCGCGAGCACCCCGGAGCCCACCGCGGTCACCAGCCGGGCCGGGACGCCGAGCGCAGCGGCCGTCGCCGCCGCGTTGGCCGCCGGGCCGCCGAAGGTCGCGCTCTGAGAGAGCGCCACGACCTTCTCGTTCGGTCCCGGGAGCGCGTGGACCACCTGGGTCAGGTCGAGGGTCACGAGACCGCAGCAGATGAGCACGCCCCCATCCTTCCCCATCTCTCCGGGAACAGGACGTCCAGGGAATAAGGCGCCGCTCCATGCGTTTGCATACACATGCGACTTGGCTTCTACACCTTCGGCGACAACGCCCCCGACCCGACCACCGGCGAGCAGATGCCGGTCTCCCAGCGCTTGCGCGACGTCTTCGAGCGGATCCGCGTCGCCGACGAGGTCGGCCTCGACTACGCCGGAATCGGCGAGCACCACCGCTCCGACTACGCGATCTCGTCCCCTGCGACCATGATCTCCGCGGCTCTCGCACAGACCGAGCAGATCACGGTGGGGAGCGCCGTGACGGTCCTCTCGACCGAGGACCCCGTGCGCGTCTACCAGCAGTTCGCGACCATGGACCAGTTCTCGGGCGGCCGCGTCGAGCTCCTCGCAGGGCGCGGCTCGTTCATCGAGTCCTATCCCCTCTACGGCGCGGACCTCGACGACTACGACGCGCTCTACGACGAGAAGATCGTCCTCCTTCGCCTGATCGACGAAGGCAACCCCGTCACGTGGTCGGGCCGATTCCGGCCCGCGCTCGACGAGGCCGTGATCCTCCCCCGGCCGTTCGACAAGCCCGGTCGCGGCGAGCACCTCGACATCGCGATCGCCACGGGCGGCAACCCGCAGTCCTCCGTGCGCGCGGGCGTGCTCGGCCTCCCGATCAACTACGCGATCATCGGCGGCAAGCCCGCCCAGTTCGCGCCCCTCGTGGACCTCTACCGGCGGGCCGCCGCGCAGTCGGGCCACGACGCCGCCTCGCTCGAGGTCTCGGTGTCGACCATGGGCTTCCTCGCCGACGACGGCAAGCAGGCCAGGGACTTCTTCTACCCGTACTACCTGCAGAACATGAAGAAGATCTCGGCCGAGCGCGGCTTCCCGATGCCCAACCGGATCTCCTACGACGCCACCGCAGCACGCGGAGGCGCCTACTTCATCGGGTCGCCCGAGGAGATCGCCGACCGCATCGTCGAGCTGCACGGTGCCCTCGGGCACGACCGTCAGATCTTCCAGATGGACCTCTCCGGAGTTCCGCAGAAGGAGTCGCTGCGGGCGATCGAGCTCCTCGGGACCGAGGTCGCCCCTCGCGTGCGGGCCGCGCTCGGCTAGGTCGACCGGCCCGCTCCACGCAGCCGCACCTGGCTCGACCGCCGGCAGCGGCCGCCCGACGCCGGAACCTCTCGGATGGGAGCGTTCCCGCAGGTCCGGGGCGTCCCCGGACGTGCCGGACCCGGCACGGGTCGACGTGCGAGGCCCGGTGACGGTGCGGTGACGGCCAGTTCACAACACGGTCACGATCTGCCCGAACCCCCACCCTCCGGGCGAACCCGCGCCTAGTGTCGTCGCATGCGCACCTCCACTCGCACGTCGGGCGTCCTCGGGACCGCTCTCCTGGCCGTCCTGCTGCTCACCGGTTGCACCGGATCAGGGAGCGACGAGTCCTTCTCGGGCTCCGCGGGCGCCGACAGCGCGGCCGACGTCGCAGCGGAGGCGCCCGCCGAGGCAGCCGGGATCCGGCTCGACGGCGCTGTCGAAGGGGATCTTCGCGAGGTCATCACGACCGGCAGCCTGACCGTGGTCACCGACGAGCCACGCGCGGCCGTGCAGGCGATCGCCGAGCTCGTCGAGTCGTCAGGCGGCCGGGTCGAGAGCCGGTCCGAGCACTCGGCGCAGGACGGCTCCGACGCCTCCGGACAGATCACGGTCCGCGTGCCCGCGGCCCAGGTCACGGCCACCGTCGACGCGCTCGACGGCGTGGGTGAGGTGCAGGACGTCTCCCTCGACGCCGAGGACGTCACGGCGACAGCCATCGACCTCGACGCGCGGGTCCAGGCCCTCGGGACGTCCGTCGCGCGTCTCGAGACCCTCATGGGGCAGGCGGCGACCACGGCCGACCTCCTGGCCGCGGAGAAGGAGCTCACCGCGCGCCAGGCCGAGCTCGAGAGCCTCCAGTCGCAGCGCGCCTCGCTCACCGACAGGGTGGACATGTCGACCCTCCACGTACAGGTCGTCGCCGAGGCCCCCGCCGCGACGATCCGGCCCGCCGGGTTCCTGGGAGGTCTGGACCGCGGCTGGAGCGCACTCCTGAAGACGATCGACGGGCTCGTGGTCGTCCTCGGGGTACTGCTCCCCTGGATCGCCGTCGCGGCCCTCGTCGCGCTCGTGGTGAGGATCGTCGTCCGTCGCACGCGACGTCGTCGGGCAGGGGGGAGCCCCACCGACACCGGACGCGCGCCCCTCTCCGGCCCTGACGCCGGGCCCGGCGACTCGCCCCACGAGAGCAAGCCGCTCGTCGAGGCCGGTGACCGCCGTGGATGACGCGTCGAGGCCCGGACAGGGACCCGTCCGGCTCGAGACGTACCGGCGCCGGATCGGGCGCCTGCACGACGCCGACGGCCCGGTCGGGCACCTCGTCACCCGGGTCTGCACGCACTGGGAGACCGTGGGGCCCCACTCGTTCCCGACGTACGTCAATCCCGAGGAACGCCTCCAGTGGAGGGTCCACTTCGACGACCCGGCGCGCCCGGACACCTTCAGCGACGACCAGGACCGGTGCGTGGACCTCCTGCGGGGGCACGAGACCGACGCCTGGGAGGCCGGACTCCTCGAGCTCGACGAGCAGACGCTGCGCATCGAGTGGCTCGACGGCTCCGACGCCGACGCCGCCTGGTCGGCCAACGGCTGGTAGGGCAAGCACCACGGACACGACGAAGGGGCCGCCCGACGGGCGGCCCCTTCGCAGTGACAACTGGGGTGATGCGCCGCCCGAGGGCGACGTGGTGGAGGTGCGGGGAATCGAACCCCGGTCCGGTGACGCAAATCCAGGTCTTCTCCGGGCGCAGTCTGCTGTTGATTTTCTCGGCCCCAGCACTCACACAGACAAGGTGCTGACGGGCTCAGTCATCTAAGAGTCCCTACGCCGCCAATGACGAGCGTCGTAAGCAGTGGCTCTCTAGCTGACGCCAGGAACCGGGGCGAGAGCAACCCCGGGCTGACGGACTTCGAAGACTCGCTCAGGCGGCGAGTGCGAAGTCGGTGCGCTTGGAATCGGCACCTATTGGTTTGCAGACGTCGTTTACGAGATAAGTCTGCATCCTCGGCCCGCTTCTCCTCGAAGCACGACCACCGTCGAAACCGATCACCCCCTGTGCAGTTGTCAATCACCGACCGGCTCCGTCCCGTCCGTCCGCCGAGGCGTCCGTCCGGTGCGTCACCGAGTCAGTGGTACCAGCCTACGGGATCAACACCACCGCGGGCGAACCTATTTCCGTGGCTACTTCTTGCGGCTCAGCGCGTCGACCAGCAGACCACCCGCGATGCCCAGCAGGAACACGTCCTTCGCGAGCCCGATCCCCTGCGGCGTGGGGCGGATCCCGTCCGACTCGGTCATCCCCGGCGTCTTGAGGTACATCGCGACCAGACCTGCGGAGAAGGCCCCGAGGCCGAGCGCGACCACGCCGGTCGGGACGAAGGGCACGAGCAGCGCGGTACCCAGCGAGATCTCGGTCGTGGACAGCGTCCGGGTGAACTGCACGGGGTCCTGGTCCTCGAGGAACGGGAACGTCCCCGCGGCCATGCCGTGGATCCCCTGTGCGGTCGCCTCGTCGGCGTTCCTCTTGTTGAGCCCGGAGTTGAGGATGAACGCACCCGCGGCGACGCGCGGGATGTACTGACGGAGCTTGACCATGGGGCCTCCTCGGCAGGGTGACGTCGACTACCCTGCGACGCTACGTCGTCGGGCAGGAGGATGCATCCCCACGCGGCGTGTCCCCCGACACGTCCTCACCCGCGTGTCGACCGGGCCTCACGCCCCGCCCTGGGACGCGGTCGTCACCAGCCGCCCACGCCTCCGCCCCCACCACCGCCGCCACCCGAGAACCCGCCACCGCTCGAGAAGCCGGAGTCACCCGAGGAGCTGGGCGTCGCGGCCGAGATCGACGTCGTGGCCGCGTCCGAGAAGGCGGTCAGCGACGACCCGAACGACGAGTACCCGACCCAGAACATCCCCGGCCCGTAGCCGGGGCCGACGTACCAGGTGGGTTCGGCCACGGACTGCCCCTGCGCCGCGAGCCGCGCGAAGATCCCGGCCCACCGGTCTGCGACACCGAACACGATCGCGTACGGCAGGTAGCGCGAGAACACGTCCTCGCCCTCCTCGAAGCGGAGCTGCCCGGCCTCCGCGGTCTCCAGGTAGCGCCGGAAGCCGAGCGTCTGCGTGAGCACCGCGGTCCCCTCGGCCGTCCGGGCGGGCGCCTTCTCGCACAGGACGAGCGCCAGCACACCGAGCACCGCCACGGGGGCCGCGACGAGGGCCCACGTCGAGCCGAAGACCGCCCCGAGCACCAGTGCGAGGACGACTCCTCCCACGAGCAGCACCACGCCCGCGAGGAGCCAGTGGTTGCGCACGGACCTCGGGTTGGCGCGGAACCAGCCCCGTCGCGTGACCTCGGCGTAGAGCTCGGACTGCACGAGGGCCATCGAGGCAGCGAACGTCGTGCGGAGGTCCGAGAGCGTCACGCTCTCCCGCCCCGCGAAGATCTTGTCCAGGAGCGTGCGCTCGAAGCCGAGCAGCTCCTCGTCCGGGCCGACGAGCCGGTCCAGACGCCAGTCGCCGCCCTTGCCACGCTTGCTCGGTGCCTCGACCTCGACGATCTGCAGGTGCCCGCGGACCGCGAGGTCGACGATCGTCGCGGTCACGTCGTGGGGGTCGGCCCGTTCGTCGACGAGCGTCCCGATCTCACCGGGCCGGCTCGCGGGCGGCGGCGTGAACTGGACGGCGACGGGAAGCCGACGGTCGCGTGGGCCCACGCGAGCGTCGTCGCCCGCACCGGGAACCGTGCCCGGGACCAGCCCCAGGTACTGCTCGTCCCGTCCGCGCTGCCGGACGCGGTGCACCATGAACCACGCGCCACCGCCGAGGATCAGCGCGGTCAGCCCACCCGACACCGGGGTCACCTCGAACGGACGCTCGCCCGTGGCCTGGGCGCGGTCGACCACGACGGGCTCGGCGCCCTCGAAGGTTCCCGCCGGGTACTCGGCAAGGACCGTGAAGAAGGTCCCGGCCGGCACTCCGGCCTGGGTGAAGGTCGCGACGGTCCCGGCTGCGGAGTGCGCGGTGCACGGGTCGCTCGACCCTCCGGGCCCGGCGAAGCAGCTCGTGCGCGACACGTCCCCGGGGCCGTCGAGGGTCACGCTCGCGTTCTCGATGTCGATCTCGGACGTGTCCGGCAGGACGTTCCAGTAGATCTCGTCCTGGCCCTCCGCGCCGACGCCAGGGTTCACGAGACCGCGCAGCGTGTAGGTGATCGTGTACTGCTCGAGCCCGTCGAACGTACGGTCGGCGGACCCGACCCGCACCAGAAGGACTCCCCCGCCCTGGTCCTCGACCTCGACGTCGGCCGCCGCCCCCGAGTCGCTCGACGCCCGGACGTCCGACACCTCGTAGCGGCGAAGGTGGTCCGGGTCGCCGTCGATCTCGAAAAGCGTGGGGATCACGAGCGTGGGCCCGTGCCCCTCGTCCCCCCGGAAGTCGTAGTCCATGTCGATCGACACACCCATGGTGCCGTCCCGCTCGACCTCGGCCGCGACGTCGTACCGGGTCACTGCGCGGTCCGAGACGTCTGCGGCGGCGACGGGGGCGAGGACCAGGCCGCACAGTGCGGCCACGATGACCGCGAGGGCCAGGAGCCGTGCGCGTGCGGCAGCGCTCGCCGGCATCCCCGGCCCGACGGCGGCGCGCGCCGCGCGCACCCGGGTCACCGGTTCTGCCGGTGGCGCATGGCGCGCTGTGCCTCACGGTTGTCCTGCTGCTCTCGCAGCGCCTGACGCTTGTCGTACTCCCGCTTGCCCTGCGCGAGGGCGATCTCGACCTTGGCCCGGCCGTCGAGGAAGTAGAGGGCGAGGGGGACGATCGTGTATCCCTTCTCGCGCAGCTTGGCCTCGAGACGCAGGATCTCGTCCTTGTGCAGCAGGAGCTTGCGCTTGCGCCGCGGGGCGTGGTTGTTCCACGTGCCCTGCGAGTACTCCTGGATGTGGACGTTCTCGAGCCACGCCTCACCGCCGTCGACCGCGACGTAGCCGTCGAGCAGCGACGCCCGGCCCTGCCGCAGCGCCTTGACCTCGGTGCCGCTCAGCACCAGTCCCGCCTCGAGCACGTCCAGGATGAGGTAGTCATGGCGGGCCTTGCGGTTGCTGGCGATGATCTTGCGGCCAGTCTCCTTCGCCATGGGTACGTCGTCCGATCTGCTCGTGCTCTGGGTAGGGGCCCAGGAAGGACCCGCCCGCGCCGTGCGGCGCGACGTCCCAGGCTACGCGAAACCTGCCCCCGACCTGAAGGTGAATACCTCAGAGCATGGTCTGCGGGTCCACCGTGCTGCCGTTGACGTACACCTCGAAGTGCAGGTGGCAGACCTGGCTCGTCCCCGTCGTGCCGGAGTACCCGATGAGGGTCCCTTGCGCGACGCTCTGTCCGGGCGAGACCGCGAAGCGGGACAGGTGGTTGTAGCTCGTCATGAGGTTGGCCCCACCAACCGTGCCGTGGTTGATCATGACCTGGTTGCCGAGCCCCCCGTAGTTGCGGGCGAACAGGACCGTTCCCCCTGCGGCCGCGTAGATCGGGGTACCGCAGTAGGCGCGCAGGTCCGTCCCGGCGTGCAGGCGGTAGACCCCGGGAAGGAAGGGGTGGTGCCGCATCCCGTACTTGGACGTGACGTGCGGGACCGCGGTCGGGTAGGCGAGGAACTTGCCGGTCGACGCGCCGCCGCCGCCACCGCCACCGCCACCGCCGGTCGCGGGCGGGGGCTGCTTGGCCGCCTCCTCGGCGGCCTTGCGGTCGCGCTCGGTCTGCGCGGCGATGATGCCCTTGAGCTCGGTCGTGAGATCGGCCTGCGCCTTCTCGTTGGCCGCGATCTGCGCGAGAGCCGCCTCCTTGCGCGACTCGATCGTGGCCTGCTTGGCCTGCTGCTCGACGATCAGGCCCTCGATCTCGGCCTTCCGGTCGGCTGCGGCCTTGCGGGCAGCGTCGGCCGCGACGACGTTCTGGTCGGCCTGCACCTTGAGGTCGGCGATGGTCTCGCGGATCGCCGTCAGGCGGGCCTCGCGGTTGCGCGCGATCGACTCGGCCTCCTGGAGGTCCGTCAGGGTGCGGGCCTGCGTCCTTGCGGCGGTCGACGACATCGCGTACTGCTCGATGAAGTCGTCGGTGCTCTGCGCCCCCGTGACGATCCCCAGCCCGCTCACCTCGCCCTGCCCCCGGTACGCCTGCCGGGCCATCTCGGCGATGCTCGACTTCGCGGTGCTCACCTTGCCCGCGGACTCCTGGATCTCCTCGCTGATGGACGCTTCCTCGACCTGCGCGTCCTGGAGCCTGACCGCGAGCTGCGCGGCCTCGCGCTGCGTGCGCTCGAGCTCGGCCTCGGCCTGGTCGAGCTCGGCCTGCGCCACGGGAAGGCGCGCCTCGATGGTCTGCAGGTCGAGGATCGCCTGCGCGAGCTCGGCGTCGGTGCCCTCGAGCTGCGACTCGAGGCCCTCGCGGTCCTGCTGCGCCTGGGACTGACGACGCTCGGCCGCTGCCCGTTGGTCGTCCAGGTCGTCGGCGGTCGCGACGACCGCCGTCCCGAGGAGAAGGATCAGAGCGGTTCCCGCGGCAGCGAGACGTCGGGTCAGCTGGGACATGTCACACCCTCGTGTAGCGGCTGAGCGTGACGACCGAGGAGATGGCCGCCAGGACGAATGCGATCAGGATCAAGAGCGGCGCGATGCGGAGCACGTCCGTCTCGGAGATGTATGCGATCCAGCTGACGGAGCTCTGCAACCAGTCGGTGACCAGGTACTTGACCCCCAGCCAGAGGCCACCGACGGCGAGGAGCGCACCCGTGACCGCGGCGATGGCCCCCTCCAGGATGAACGGCAGCTGGATGAAGAGCTTGGAGGCCCCGACGAGCTTCATGATCTCGGTCTCGCGCTGCCGGCTCATGGCCGACAACCGGATCGTCGTCGTGATGAGGAGCACCGCGGCGAGCATCATCACGACCGCCAGCCCGCCCGACATGAGCGAGGCACGGTTGAGCGCGAGGAAGAGCGAGTCGAAGATGCGTCGCTGGTCCTCGACGTCCTCGACCCCCGGCCGCCCCGTGACGACGTCGTTGACGACCTCGTAGTTCTCGGGGTTGGTGAGCTTGAGCCGGAACGAGGCCTGCATGTCGTCCACCGTGAGCTGGGTGCCGTTGAACCCGTCGGGGAACCGCTCCTGGAAGGCGGCGAACGCCTCCTCCTTGGTCTCGAAGAACACCGTCTCGACCTCGTCGCCGAGCTCGCCCGCGAACACTCCCTCGAGCGCCTCGATCTGCTCGGGCGACGCCTCGCCCCCGGCGCAGGTCGGGTTGGGCGAGTCGATCGGGCACAGGAAGACCGAGACCTCGACCCGGTCGTACCAGTCGTCCTTGAGCTTGTCGATCTGGATCTGGAGCAGCGCCGAGGCGCCCACGAAGGTCAAGGACACGAAGGTCACGAGGACGACCGAGATCGTCATCGCCAGGTTGCGACGCAGACCGGACCCGATCTCGGCGAGGATGAACTGAGCGCGCACCGGGCTACCACTCCCCTCGGGCGGAGGACTGCGCGGGTTCTGGTTCAGGTTCGCCGGGCCGCTCGGTGACGCCCTCGCCCGGGGCGACGAGCGTCGTCGTGCGCGGGCCGAGGTGCGATCCCGCCCTCCCCGCGAGGTGACCCGACGGCTCGCGCAGGGCGTCGTCGTCGGACAGCGGTACGCCGGCGCCGTACACGCCGTCCTTCTGGTCCCGGACCACGACCCCCGAGGCGAGCTCGATCACTCGTTGACGCATCTGGTTGACGAACCCCGAGTCGTGCGTCGCCATGACGACGGTGGTCCCCGTGCCGTTGATGCGCGAGAGCAGGTTCATGATCCCGAGCGAGGTGTTCGGGTCCAGGTTCCCGGTCGGCTCGTCGGCGAGCAGGATCGAGGGACGGTTGACGAAGGCTCGCGCGATCGCGACACGCTGCTGCTCGCCGCCCGAGAGCTCGTGCGGGCGCCGCTTCTCCTTGCCCTGCAGGCCGACCATCTCGAGGACCTCGGGGACGGTCACGGCGATCGTGTGGCGCGGCTTGCCTGTCACCTGCAGCGCGAACGCGACGTTCTCGAAGACGGTCTTGTTCTGGAGCAGGCGGAAGTCCTGGAAGACGACGCCGATCTGTCGACGCAGCGACGGGACCTTCCAGCTCGACAGGGTCGAGAGGTCACGGCCCGCGACGAACACCTTGCCCCGCGTGGGCCGTTCCTCGCGCAGCACCAGGCGCAGGCACGTCGACTTCCCGGAGCCGGACGCACCGACCAGGAAGACGAACTCGCCGCGCTCGATCTCTGCGGACATGTCGTCCAGGGCAGGCCTGGCGCCGCGGGCGTAGACCTTCGAGACGTTCTCAAATCGGATCACAGCAGTTGACCAGTCTCTCGGTGGGGGAAGCGAATTCGTTCGCTGGTCGCCCACGAGAGTAGGCACGCCCCGCAGGGCTGACACCGCTGACACGCCGGGCTCGCCCGGATCGGGCAGGGTTCACGATCGTGGCGGCCCGCGGTGGGTCCGGCGCGGGATCGGGCGCCCGGGCCCTGCCGGGGGCGGGCCAGGGCACTGTGCACCGCCACGCCGGGGCAGGCCTTGGCCGGGCGCCCCGGCCCGGCCCGCCCCGGCGCGTGGCGTCAGGCCTGCTCGGCGCCCCGCCGCCAGCGGATGCCGGCCTCGATGAAGCCGTCGATGTCCCCGTCGAACACACCCGAGGTGTTGCCGACCTCGTACTCGGTGCGCAGGTCCTTGACCATCTGGTACGGGTGCAGCACGTACGAGCGCATCTGGTCGCCCCAGCTCGCCTTGATGTCGCCGGCCATGGCCTTCTTGGCCGCGCTCTCCTCGGCCTGGCGCTGGAGCAGCAGGCGCGACTGGAGGACGCGCAACGCCGCGGCGCGGTTCTGGATCTGCGACTTCTCGTTCTGCATGGACACGACGATCCCGGTGGGGATGTGGGTCATGCGCACGGCCGAGTCGGTCGTGTTGACGGACTGGCCGCCCGGGCCCGACGAGCGGAAGACGTCGACCTTGATCTCCGACTCGGGGATCTCGACCGAGTCCGTCTGCTCGATGAGCGGGATGACCTCGACCGCGGCGAACGACGTCTGACGACGTCCCTGGTTGTCGAACGGCGAGATGCGCACCAGGCGGTGCGTGCCGGCCTCGACCGACAGGTTGCCGAACGCGTAGGGGGCCTTGACCTCGAAGGTCGCGGACTTGAGCCCCGCCTCCTCCGCGTAGGACGTGTCGAGGACCTGGGTCGGGTAGCCGTGGCGCTCGGCCCAGCGCAGGTACATGCGCATGAGCATCTCGGCGAAGTCGGCCGCGTCCACGCCGCCTGCCCCCGCACGGATCGTCACGACGGCCTCGCGGGCGTCGTACTCGCCCGTGAGCAGGGTCTTGACCTCGAGCACGCCCAGGTCCGTACGGATCTGCTCGAGCTCCGAGGCCGCCTCGGCGAGCGTCTCGGGATCACCGTTGTCCTCGGTCGCCATCTCGACGAGCGTCTCGAGGTCGTCGATCCGGTCACCCATGTTCGTGATGCGGTCGAGCTCGGACTGCGTCTGGGAGAGGGCCGTCGTGACCTTCTGGGCGGCGTCGGGGTCGTCCCACAGGTCGGGGGCCGACGCCTTGTCCGAGAGCTCCGCGATCTGGACGCGCAGCGCGTCCGGGTTGCTCACGGCGCTGATGGTGCCGAGCGTCGAACGGAGGGCGCGGATCTCGTGCGGGAAGTCGATGGTGGCCACGATCGTCTAGGTTACGCGACGCGAGGGCAGGCGTGGCTCGGTGCTCGCCACAGCGGGCACCGAGCGGCCCGTCACGTCACGCGCCCGACGACGGAGCGTCGGGTCCGGCGGCGGTGTCGCCGCGGTCCGTGCTCCCGGCCGAGGACGTCGCGGGCGCCGTCGGCGCGGGGGCGGTCGCACCGCCCTGCTCCTGGTCGACGTCTCCTGTCCCGGCCGCCGCGCGACCTTCGGCGCGCGCCTTGGCGAGCAGCGCCTCGAGGCGCTGCTTCTTGCGCTTGCGGTTGTCGCGCAGACCGATCACCAGGACGGCTACCGCGGCGAGGAGGAGGATCTGGACCCACGGGATCGCCCAGGTCGTCACGGTGACCGTGACGGGCTCGAACGGAGCCTCGACCGGGACGTCCACGGCCCCTCCCGTGCTGACGGGCACAGGAGTCACGGTGATCTCGGTCGTCACGGGCCCGACGGGCCAGATCCCCGCCACGGCGAACGCGGTCGAGCGGGAGGTCCCCGGGATCAGCTCCTCGACGCCCTCGGTCCCCCGGTCGACCGTGGTGTCGCCGATGCCGAACGGGCCAGACACGTGCGCCTGCTGCTCGGCACCGACGCGGAGGTTCCCGTCGTTGGTCACGCCGTACGCGACCCGCACCGAACCGGGCGCGAACGGGTTCCACGACGGCTCGTACGTCGCCTTGACGTCCGTGAGCGCGAGCGAGGGCGTGACCTCCCCGGGCACGCGCAGGTTGACTCGCACGCCGACGCGACTCTCGACGCCGACGCCGGGACCCGCTGCCGTGGACGCGGACGTGACGGTCGCGACGATGCCGGCCGGGTGGTCGCCCGGGGTAGCGCCCTCAGGGACCGTGATGGTGAACGGCACGATCACGGTCTCCCCCGCGGGCACGTCCACGGTCGGCTGGACCTCGAACCACCCGCCCGAGTCCTGGGGTTCCTGGTCCGAGGTCCGGATGTCGAACTTGCCCATGGGCGTGAAGATGCCGTCGTTGGTGACCATCGTGAACGTGACCGGTCCGGCCCCGTGGTTCGAGACGGCCACCTGATCCTGGATCTGTTCCCCCGGCTCGGCGACGAAGTCGAAGATCCGACGCTCGTCCGGCCCCTCGGGCGTCGCCGTCGTGACCGAGAAGCGGATCTCCCCGGGATCCTTCTCGTCAGCGTGCGCCGCCCCGAGGCCACCGGCCAGCGCCAGCAGCAGGGCGCCCAGCCCCAGGACGCTCCTGCGGAGACGGCCCGCACGACGAGAGACCACCGGCCGAGATCCTGCGCCGGACACCTTGTGCACTTCCTTGCTCACCACGACTTCCGATCATCCTCGAACGGTCTACCTGCTCCGGAGACGGTACAGGGCCGACGGAGATCCGCCGGCCCTGTGTCGTCACCGTCCGTGACACTGATCGCGTGAAGCGGTCAGCTCTCCATGAGCGTCAGCGTCAGCGTCGACGCGTACGCACCGGAGGGGGTGCTCTTCGGCACGGTCAGGTTGAGCCCGGCCTTGACGCCGAACGTCTGGCCGTTGGCCTCGGCGGACGAACCGGACGAGACCAGGAGGTCGCCGACCTGGACACCACCCGTGAGCCAGTCGCCACCGGGCCCCTCGGTGTCCGGCACCTCCTGGAGCTCACCGGCGATCGGCTGGCCCGGGGTGACGTTAAAGTCGCCGGGGATCGGGTTGGTCAGCTCGGGGACCCAGCCGAGGTTGGCGGAGTCGATCTCCGGCAGGCCGGCTGCCACGAAGTTGCTCACCTGGCCGCTGACGTTCCAGGCCGCGTCGGCACCCACGTCGTTGCGGTCGTCGGAGACGCTGACGCCGTCGAGGGTGCCCGTGAACTCACGGTTGCCCGCTGCCCAGATGTCGTCGCTGGTGGACTCGTTCAGCGTGACGGACGGGTTGGCGACCGTGAGCGTGAGCGCTCCGACCGGGGTGACCGAGACCTGGATCTGAACGTCCTCGTCCTGGTTCACGTCGGCCGCGGCCGACGACGCCATCGCGATGGTCCCGAGCAGCATCGCGCTGAGCGCTCCGCCAGCGATCCACTGCTTCCTTGCACGTGCATTCATGTAAGTCTCCGTCGTTGGAGGGTGTCGGACCGGATCACCATAGCGGCGAACCGGCGGTTTTGGCAGCCCCCAGTCAAAAGTCGCACCTTTCGTTAAGAAAGTTAACGATCGTGTTAGCGCTAACTCAATCATGTTCACTCGCCCGACACCTTTTTCGGGAGGGGAGGGTCGATCACCAAGCTCGCGCACTGGACTCTGCACGCACGATGATGCCATCAGACCAGAGCTGCGTCACCCAGCTGACGAGAACCGGGCGCGACCGTGCCGCCAGGCGGACGGTCGCCGTGCGCCCGTCGGGCGCGGAGGCTTCGATGATCGAGACGTCGTCCAGCCCTGTCAGCATGGCCGGGTGGGCGACGAGGAACGACCGGACGGACGACTCGACGTCCGCGTCGCTCAGGACCAGGACTGCCCCCTCGACCGGGTCCGCCAGACCTCCCTGGTAGACGGTCTCGGCGGGCATCGCGTCGGCGGCGTCGAGAGCCGAGACGTCGGCCAGGTCGAACAGCCGCTTGCGGTCCAGGTGGACCGCCGTCGCGGAGACGACCACGGCCACCAGGACGAGCGCGAACGCGACGAACATGCTGGTGAGAAGCATGATCTGGCCGCCCTCGCCGTCTCGCTCGTGCGCATGCCCTCGTCCAGGGATGCCCCGGGAGCGCCTCACGACCGAGCCCCCGCGTACGTGTCCACCGGCGAGGTGTGCACGGCCTGTACCGGGATGGACAGCGGTACCCATGACCCGATCCCCGAGGGGACGAAGGGCAGCCCGACGTCGTATCGCACGACCGTCACGACCTCGCTTCCCGGAGCGAGGCAGGGGTCGCTGGAACAGGAGAGCCCGAGGACGTCCGAGGGTCGTACGTCATCGAAACCCTGGTCGGAGAGCGCCAACGAGGTGGCTACCCCCGCCCGTACCTGCCCCTCGGCCACCGAGTCCGCTGTCACGAACGCACGGGCGGACTCCTTCGCCGCGCCCTCGACCGCAAAGGTCGCCGCCTGGATCCGGCCGAGAGTCAGTGCCAGGTACAGGACCGGGAGAATCAGGACAAGTGCCGCACCGAGGAACTCGACCTGCGCGTTCCCTGCGTCGCCGAACGCCCGGGCGACCGAGCGACGACGAAAATTCACCCGGTCGACATGATCCGACCGTCGGCGGGCACCCCCATCGACGACCTTCACGCCCCCGCGCGGGTACCTCTCGTGGACCGGGCGCGCCCGGGATCTCACGGTTCCTCCGACAGTGCGTGGCCGCTCACCGTCAACGTCCCGGCCGGACCGAGAAGACCGACCACCGGGAACGGGGCCGTCACGGTCACTTCCACGACCGGCAGGCCCTCCAGCTCGACCTCGCGCGCCGTCACGTCCTGGGCGAACCGCTCCGAGAGCGCGGCATCGATCAGCTGCTGCGTGCGTTCGACACCGTCCGCCGGCGTACGGTCCGCCCGCCCCGCAAGGCGCGCGCCCTCCGCCGCGCTGTCGATCACGACGGCGCGCACGTGGAGCACGAGCACCACCTGCACGACGCCGAGGAGGAGCACGACGACGAGGACCGACACCAGCACGAAGTCGACGACGGCAGATCCGTCCTCCGCTCCTCGCGCCGCCCCCCGGTCGGCGTCCCGGCCCATCTCAGGGACCACTCACGCTGCTGATCGCATCGCTGAAGGTGGTGGTCAGCGCGGGCCCCGCCACGGCCCAGAGCGCGATGACGAGCCCTGCCGTCATGAGCGTGACCAGGACCCATCCCGGGACATCACCCCGCTCGGTCCCACCGTGCGAGGCACGTCGCACCAGCCTGCTCGTCCAGTCCTTCACCAGCTGCTCCACCGCTGCTCCTTGGTCGTTCTCTTCTCGGATCCTGACCTGGACAGGCGTCCAGGACGAATGTTCATGTCGGTTGCCCATCAAAGGCCGAGGCCCGCCCGACGACCGACCGCACGCCACAGCGCACCCGAGGCAGTGCCCTGCCGAAGTGCTCGCACCTCCGGCCCCCACGCTCAGAGGCCGATCTGCAGTGTCACGATCGACGGATAGACCGCGAAGACGACCGTCACCGGAAGGATGAGGAACACCACCGGGATCATCATGAGGACCTCCTTGCGCCCGCCGGACTCCATGAGTCCTCGCCTTCCCGCCTCGCGCACGTCCTGGGCCTGGGCTCGGAGAACCTCCGCCAAGGGCGTTCCTCGCTCGACGGCCACCGCCACCCCCTCGGCGAACCGGGTCAGGCTCGCGAGCGTCGTCCGGTCGGCGAGGTCCTCGAGCGCGCGGGCCAGGGGAACCCCGGACCGGACGGCCGACAGCGTGGCTGCGAGCTCGACGGAGAGCTCGCCGTGCGCACTGGTGGCGACCCTCTCCATCGCCGCTACCGGCCCTTCTCCGGCTCCGACCGACAGGGCGAGCAGCTCGGCGACCGTCGGGAACTCGCTGAGCATCCGCTCCTCGCGCCGAGCGATCCGGCGCGAGAGCATCTGGTCGCACGACAACAGCCCGCCGACCCCGCAGAGGAGCACCAGCAGGAGGAGCACGACGACCGAGGACCCCCGCGTGGCCGCGAGGAGGAGTGCAACGACCAGTCCCCCGGCGAGGCCCACGGCCCCCCAGACGACCTGACGGGCCCGGAACTGGTCCACGCTCTCCTGCGAGCCGGCCCGGTCGAGACGACGGCGCACCTCGGACCGTGAGGAGCCGAAGCGTTCCAGCATCCGGCCCGCCGCCGCGATCCTCAGCCCGAGGACACGGTCGACAGTGTGGAGCCTGCTCGCCGACGACGTCTCCGCCAGCAGTCCCGAGGTCGCGCCGTGGAGCCTCA
Source organism: Oerskovia enterophila (assembly GCF_001692445.1). GTDB lineage: Bacteria > Actinomycetota > Actinomycetes > Actinomycetales > Cellulomonadaceae > Oerskovia > Oerskovia enterophila. The sequence continues at coordinate 91,368 of NZ_MAQA01000010.1, forward strand.
GGTACGGACCGACCCGCTCGTCGAGCCGGACCCGCCGCGCCCTGAGCCGGGAGGCGATCACCAGGACCCCCCACCCGAACAGGGCGCCGGCCGTCGCCCCGGACCACAGGAGCCCAGAACCGTCCGTCCCGCTCACCGCAGCACCCGCGCTTCCTCGGGCAGGCGACCGATCCTTCGCATCAGCTGGTAGGCCACGAGCGAGCACACCGCGCCTCCCCCGAGGACCGCGACCCCCTGCATGGAGTTGTAGGCCTGCGCGGTCTCGGGCCGGGTCGCCAGCAGGGCGAGGACGACCCAGGGACCGGCCACCGCGAGCCGAGCGCCGCTGACCGTCCACGACTGCCGCGCCTCGAGCTCGCCACGTGTCCTCGCATCCTCGCGCAGGAAGAGGGCGAGCGTACGCAAGAGCCTCCCGAGGTCGGTCCCACCGACCTCCCTGGTCATGCGCAGCGCTTCGACGATCCGGTCCGCGACCGGGTCTGCGAGCCGCATCTTGAGCGCGTCAAGACAGTCGCCGAACCGGCCGGAGGCCCGAAAGTCCTGGGCGAACTGTGCGAACGGCTCCCTCAGCTCGACAGGACCGCGCTCTCCGAGCTGCCCCACGGCCTCCGGGAGCGAGAGGCCCGCACGCACACCCGACGCCAGGTGGTCGACGGCCTCTGGCCACACGTCCCGCAGGCTCGTCCTTCGACGTCGGGCCCGCGAACGCACCACGGCGACCGGTGCCAGAGCAGCGAACAGTGCGAAGCACGCGGCGATCGGCAGAGCACGCGTCAGGGCGAGCCCGACGACGAGCACGAAGAGCCCGACCCCCACGCTCCCGGCGGCGAGCGCTCGAGGCGAGACACCCGGAAGCCCCGCCTGCACCAGGGCGTCCTGGGTACGGACGGACCAGCCGTCCGCCTCCCGCGGCGCGCGAGGGCGCGGCTCCCACCAGGACGACCACAGGCAGACGAGCCCCGCGCCCAGCAACAGACCGACCACGACCCCCATGTCAGCCCTGCCCCCCGGCACGAGGCGACATCAGCTCCGCGAGGTCGACACCCGCCCGCGCGAAGCGGTCCTCGGCCGGCGGGAACCCGTCACCGCGCACCAGTCGGCCGCCGGACCGGTGGAACAGGTCCGAGACCTCGACGACCCCCTGCTCCACGCGCCCCGTCACCCCGACGATCTCGCGGACCTCGCGCCGGCCGTCCGCCGTCACCCCGAGGTGCACGACCACGTCCACGGCGCTCGCGACCGTCGGGACGACGAAGCGGTCCGACACGTTCTCCCCGGCCAGGAGCGGCAGGGTGCACATCTTGGAGATCGCTTCCCGGGCCGAGTTCGCGTGGATCGTGCACATCCCGGGCACACCCGCGTTCAGAGCGATCAGCAGGTCGAAGCTCTCGGCCTCGCGTACCTCCCCGATCACGATGCGGTCCGGGCGCATGCGCAGCGCCTCCTTGACGAGCCGCCGCAGCGGGATCTCGCCCGTCCCCTCGAGGCTGGGCTGGCGGCACTGCATCGAGACGATGTCTCGCACCGCGAACCGCAGCTCGAACACCTCCTCGCACGTGACGACCCGGTCCTGGGACGGGATCGATCCGGCGAGAGCGTTGAGCATGGTCGTCTTGCCCGCCTGGGTCGCCCCGGCGACGAGGACGTTGAGACCGGCCCGGACCGAGGCGTGCAGGAACGCCGCCGCGTGCGGGGTCAGGGAACCTAGACGCACCAGGTGGTCCAGGTGCGAGGCCCGCACGACGTGCTTGCGGATGTTCACCGCGAAGTGCTCGCGGGTCACGTCCGGGATCACCACGTGGAGCCTCTCCCCGCCGGGCAGCGCGGCGTCGACGAACGGGCTCGAGAGGTCGAGGCGCCGGCCGGAGGACTTGAGCATCTGCTCGACGAGGTCGCGGACCTGCGTCGAGGTCAGGATGGTCGAGGTGAGCTCGGCGCTGCCGCCCCGGGCGACGAACACCTTGGCGGGCGAGTTGATCCATATCTCCTCGACCTCCGGGTCGTCGAGGTACCTCTGGAGCGGACCGAGCCCCGCGACCGCGTCGAGGACCGCACGCACCGCGCCCTGCGCGTCGGCGAGCGGTGGCACGACCCCGAGAGCGGTCCGAGAGTCGTAGTCGGCCAGGGCGTCCGCGACGAGGCGGTCGATCCCGTCCTTGTCCCGCACCGGGTCCACTCCCCGCCGACGGATCAGCTCGCGCACCTCGGTCTCGAGGATCGTCACACCGCTGGTGCTCACGTCGTCGTCACGCCCCCTTGCGTCCCCCTGCACGCCCCCCGCGCAGCCAGCGGCCCCGGTGTCGCGGAGCGGCTGAGCGCCGACACTAGGGCACAACGCCCGGGGCGCGCACGCGCCCTGTGGACGACGGGTCAGGATCGGCAGCATTCCGCGCCTGGGAGCACTCAGCACTGTCCGGGATGTGGTCACCGTCACGTTCGCTCCGGGCCCGGTCGCGCTCGTTCGAGCGTCCAGCCACGTTCGACCTGGTGGCGACGACCCCGCCGGGCGACGCCCTCAGCGCCCACCCGACCCCGCCCGGCTTAGGGTCGTGGCC
>NZ_MAQA01000011.1 GCF_001692445.1 Oerskovia enterophila
CGCGGGAGGCCACGGCGTGCGCGATGCCCAGCGCCCACTGGTCCCAGTTCGGGCGCGGGCCGACCTGGCCGATCACCTTCGGGCTCATCAGGACCTGCTCTCAGCCGATCCGGTCGGCGCCAAGGGGGACGTCGTGCGTGCGGCACGCTCCCCGGTCCTATGCGCTGGCCGCGACGACGAGCACGAGCAGGGGTAGGTCAGATGGTGGCAGGTCCGCTGATCAGTAGTGGCCGGTCGCGAAGGCGTGCGAGCAGCGCGGTCAACGAGTTCGATCAGAGGCCTGGCCGTCGAGCACTTCAGCATGAGTTCCGAAGAGGTCATGCCAACCAGTCGTACCCCAACGGCTACCCCAACGAGCCTCGGTCCGTGACTATCCGCAGCAGCCCGTGAAGCCCTCTGACCAGCGGAAACGTACGTCTGAGGACGTGGACGAACCCTCTTCGGCCTCTTCACACCGAAGAGGTCACTGGTTCGAACCCAGTATCGCCCACCGAAGGAGAAGGCCCCTGACCAGCGGAAACGCTGGTCAGGGGCCTTCTGCGTCGTGTGACGTACGAGTCGCGCGTGCACCGTTCGGCTCGGAAGCCCGACGGGCGACTCCCGAGCCCTGGTGGCAGACGCGGTCAGGCTGTGGCGAGCGACTGTTCGACGCGCTCTGCGCTGCCGGTGACGAGCCCACGATCGATCGCTCGCCGGGACGCGAGCCACATCACGACCGCGACCAGGAGCACGGCCGACTCTGAGACGGTCAGTGACCAGACGATGCCCGAGAGCCCGAACCAGAGGTTCCCGAGGATCACGATCGGGATGAAGAGCACGCCCTGCGCCAACGAGATCACGATCGCCGGGGTGGCGCGCCCCGTGGCCTGGAAGAGCGAGGTGAGGAGTCCGGTGAACCCGTTCATGACCATCGCGACGAGCTGTGCCGTGAGGATCGTGACGCCGATCGCGAGCATCGACGGGTCGGCCGAGAAGGCGGAGAACAGTGGCCCACGGAAGGCGAGCACGGTCGCCGCCGAGACCAGGGAGATACCGCCCACCGCGAGCGCGGAGACGCGCACGGCCGAGCGGAGACGGTTCCGGTCCCCCTTGCCGTACGCGTAGGCGAGCAGCGGGAGGACGCCGAGCGTGATGCCCATGACGAGGAACTCGGGCACCTGGGCGATGCGGACCGCGACGCCCATGGCCCCGAGCGCGCTGTCACCGTAGGCGACGGCGAGGTTGTTGAGCACCAGGGACGTGACGATCAGGAAGGAGGCCTGGAGCAGCTCGCTCACGCCCACGCCGAAGACGGGCTTGAGCACGGCGGGGGAGAGCGTGAACCACCGTGGAGCGAGGCTCATGTGCTCGCTGTTGCGTTGCAGCCAGCGGACGAAGTAGGCGACGAGGCCGAGGTTCGACAGGCCCATCGCGAGGGCCGCGCCGGCGACGCCCTGGTGCAGCACGAGGATGAGCAGGACGTCGAGCACGACGTTCGCGACCGTGGAGCCGACGAGCCCGATCATGACCTGACGGGCGGCGCCCTCGGCGCGCACGAGCTGTTCGAGGCAGAACGCCGCGGTCAGCACCGGCACGAAGGCGAGCATGACGCCCACGTACGAGCTCGTCGCGGGCACGGCGGCGGCATCCGCGCCGAGGAGCGACACGAGAGGGTTCAGCAGGAGCAGACCGAGGCCGCCGAACACCGCCCCGGCGACCACCGACCCCCAGACGGCGAACGACGAGACGTGCTTGATCTCGCCCGCCGTCGCGGGATCGCGGTCCACCGCGCCGAGCATCCGGGAGACGAGCGCGCCGCCGCCGACGCCGAACACGCCGCCGATCGCCATGACGAGCCCGAGCAACGGCGTGCCGAGCGTGATCGCGGCGAGGAGAGCGCTGTCGTGCAGCGAGCCGATGAATCCGGCGTTGATGACGTTGTAGACGGCGCCGACGATCATCGCGGCCGCCATGGGCACGCACAGGTGCACCAGGGCGCGGACGATGGGCGCGGAGGCGAGGTACCAGTGGTTGGTGCCGACGTCGTCCGTCGTCACCGTGGGGTCTAGGGTGTTCGAGCTCATGACGGCTCCTTTCGGGCAGGTTCGATGGCGCGGCGGCGGACGCCGACGCGGCGAGGTGGGGCTGGTCGATCTGTGGGGTGGGGCGGCGGCGCCCTCGTGGCTACGAGCGGGTGGGCTGCGGCAGCTCCGCGGTGATCTTCGTGAGCAGGGCGAGTAAGGTGGCCCGCTCCTCGGGGGTCAGCGGGGCGAGGATCGTCTCGTCGGCCTCGGCCATCGCGACGTCGAAGCCGGCGATGAGCTCGGTTCCCGCCGGAGTGGCGAAGACACGCTTGCGGCGTTCGTCACCGCTCTGCGTGCGGCGCTCGATCAGGCCGCGGCGCTCGAGCCCCTGCAGGAGGCTCGAGACGCTCGCGGCGCTCGTGCGGCTGACCTCTGCGATGTCGCGCTGGATCGCCCCCGGGTTCTGCACGAGGTACCCGAGCACGAAGGCCTGCTCGTGGCTGAGGTCGCGCTCGCGGATCCAGTCCTCGCCGACCTTGCGCTGCGCCCATCCGATCCACCGGACCAGCTCGAGACTGCTGGAGAGTCTGATGCCCTGTTCGCTCATAGTTAGAACACTAACTGTTTGATCTCTAACCGTCAACCATCGAACTGATGGCTCGTACGCTTCCCGCCACCGGGCCCGACGGCGGCGACCTCCCTGACGAACGGCTGACGGCGTCGGACAGCGGCGAGACCTTCCCGGTCCACCTGACGGCGTCCCGAGGCATCCGAGGCATCCCGGAGGCCCGGCAACCGGGCTGCGCGCGACGACGGCGCCCCACCCGGTGCTTCGACCGGGTGGGGCGCCGTCGTCAGGATGTGGCGGCTGGCGCAGAACAGGGCGCCTCGTGTCAGGCCGCGGCGACCTCCCGCGGGAAGAGCCGCGCCATGACGTCCGACAGCGCGATGACCCCGGCGACCGAGGCGCCGTCGGTCACCACGGCGAGGTGGTTGCGGGTCTCGCGCATCTGGGCGAGAGCCGCGTAGACGGGCACGGACCGCTCGAGCGTGAAGGGCGGCCGCATGAGCTCTGCCGCGGGACGGTCGAGGCCCACGTCGAGGGTGTCGCGCACGTGCACGACCCCCGAGATGCTGGTGTCGTCCCCGAGCAGGATCCGCAGGTGGCCGGACGCGCGCGTGGCCTCCTGCACGTCGTGGACGGTGGCGTCGAGCGGGACCATGGTGGGCCTGCCCTGACCTGTGAGCAGGTCGCCCACGGTGAGGGTCTGCAGGTCCAGTGCCCCCGAGAGCTGGGCGAAGTACGCCGGGTCCAGGGCGCCGACGTTGGCCGAGTGCTCCACGAGGTGACGCAGGTCGTCGGCGCTCTGGCCCGAGGCGATCTGCCCCGTCGGCTCGACGCCGACCTTGACCAGGCACCAGTTGGCCATGTTGTTGAGCCCTGTGAGCAGGGGGCGGGTCAGCCACATGAAGCCGCGCATGGGGATGGCCAGCAGCGTGGCCGAGGTCTCGGGGTGAGCGATGGCCCACGACTTGGGGGCCATCTCGCCGACGACCAGGTGCAGGAACGTCACGATGATCAGCGCGAGGACGAACCCCGCGGCGTCCGCGACCCACAACGGGGCGCCCCACGCCTCGAACGCGGGCGTGAGCCAGTGGTGGACGGCCGGCTTGGTGATGGCGCCGAGCGCGAGCGTGCAGGCCGTGATGCCGAGCTGCGACCCGGCGAGCAGCACGGTCAGCTCGGTCGAGCTGCGCAGCGCGGCCCGCGCCGAGCGGCTGTTGGGGGCGGCGTCCTCGAGGCGGTGCCGCTTGGCGGCGAGCAGCGCGAACTCGACGGCGACGAAGAACGCGCTGAGCGCGATGATGACGACGGTGATGGCCACGACGACCCAGGGGTTGCTCATCGGTCGCCCTCCTCGGTCTCGGGCGTCGCGTCAGGCGCGGCGTCGGGTGCTGGCAGCGGTCGGTCGTCCGTCGGGAACGTCACACGGACCAGCGACGGGACGTGGCGCTCGACCTCGACCACGTCCACGCGCATCCAGGCGGGCTCCGGTTCCGCAGCGAGGGCGAGGTCGGCCGGGTCGAGCGGCAGCTCGACGACGATCCCCTCACCCGGTTCGAGCAGCGAGCCGTGCTGGTCGATCACGAGGCCCGCGATCGTCTCGTAGTCGCCCCGCGGCAGGTCGCGACCGATCGCGCGCTCGACCTCGTCGATGTGGGTGTCTCCGGGCATGACCCAGATCCCGTCGTCGTCGCGCGGGGCGATGGTGGGCGTCGCGGGGTCGTGCTCGTCGGTGATCTCCCCGACGAGCTCCTCGGCCAGGTCCTCTGCCGTCAGGACGCCGGCGAACCCGCCGTACTCGTCGATCACGCACGCGAGCTGGTTGCGGGTCTCGGTGAGCTCGCGCAGGGCGTCGGGCAGGCTCATCGCTGTCGGGACGACGACCACGGGGCGCATGAAGTCCTGGGTCGGGACGTCGTCGCCGTGCGTGGTCGTCAGGACGTCGACGAGGTGGACGACGCCCACGACCTGGTCGTCGTCGGCGAGCACCGGGTAGCGCGAGTGTCCCGCCGCCATCCGTGCCCGCACCTCCGCGAGGGTGTCGCCCGCGTGCACGACGTCGACGCGGGCGCGCGGGATCATGGCGTGCTCGACGTCGCGCTCGGGGAAGTCGAGGATGCGGTCCAGGAGGACCGAGAGCTCGCCGGGGAGGTCGCCGCTCTGCCGGGAGTCCGCGACGATGTGCTCGAGGTCACGGGCCGTCGCCGAGTGCTCGACGTCGTGGACCGGCTCGATCCGCAGCGCCTTGAGCAGGAGGTTCGAGGCCTGGTCGAAGATCTTGATGAGCCACCCGAACACGGCCAGGTAGATGGTCGTCGACCGGGCCAGCCACAGGGCGACCGGCTCGGGCCGGGCGATCGCGAGGTTCTTGGGGAAGAGCTCGCCGAAGATCATCTGGACGAACGTCGAGAACACCAGGGCCAGGACGGTGCCCACCGCGATGCCCACGCCGGTCGGGACGCCGACCCCGCCCAGGGCCTCGCCCAGGGACTCACCGACGAGCGGCTCGGCGACGTAGCCGACCAGCAGCCCGGTCACGGTGATGCCCAGCTGGGCGCCCGAGAGCATGAAGGACGTGCGCTTGGTGACGGCCAGGGCACGCTTGGCCCCCGCGTCGCCCGAGCCCGCGCGTGCGCTCAACCGTGACCGGTCGACCGCCATGTACGCGAACTCCTGGGCGACGAAATAGCCCGTCACGGCCGTGATCGCCACGATCACGACGACGCCGAGCAGGAGTGTCAGCACCCACATCAGAACCTGCACCCCCTCGTCGCAGCATCGGTGGCCGGCACAAGGGGGTTCGTACTGTCTGCGTCCATGTCTCTCTCAGATCGCGGGTGGATTCCGTCAGGTCAACGCGGAAGGGGGCCTGAGCGTTCCCAGGATCCCGCACGAGTTCTCCGCTGGGTCGCCCGCAGCCCCACGAGTGGTCGCCACGAGCGCTCGTCGCGGGCGGGAGGCGGCGACGTAGGGTGTGAGCGACGACCGACGGAGCGAGCGAGGAGATCGACATGGCTTCCACTGCCGCGGCCCAGGCGACCGTCAGCGACGTGCTGGCCGAGCTCGAGGCCCTGGAGGACCCCAAGATCCGTGCGGTGAACGAGCGCCACGGGGACGACCACGGCGTCAACCTCACCAGGCTGCGCGCGGTCGCGAAGAGCCTCAAGACCCAGCACGAGCTCGCGGAACAACTCTGGGAGACCGGAGACACCGCGGCGCGCCTCGTGGCGATCCTGGTCTGCCGCCCCAAGTCCTGGTCGGCCGCGGAGCTCGACGCCATGCTGCGCGACGCGCGTGTCCCCAAGGTGCACGGGTGGCTCGTGAGCTACGTCGTCAAGAAGAGCCCGCACGTCGAGGAGCTGCGCACCGCGTGGTTCGCCGACCCCGACCCGGTCGTCGCGAGCGCCGGGTGGGCGCTGACGACCGACCGCGTGGCGAAGTCCCCCGAGGGGATCGACCTGTCGGGGCTCCTCGACCGCATCGAGGCCGACATGAAGGACGCCCCTGAGCGCCTGCAGTGGGCCATGAACGAGTGCCTCGCGAACATCGGCATCCACCACCCCGAGCTGCGCGCCCGTGCGGTCGACATCGGCGAGCGGCTCGAGGTCCTCAAGGACTACCCGACGCCCCCGGGCTGCACGTCGCCGTTCGCGCCGACCTGGATCGCGGAGATCGTCCGGCGTCAGACGCAGGCCTAGCGGCCTCCGGTCACTGCCCGACGGCGGCACGCGCGCGCACCGCGAGAGAGACCACGGTCGCGACGGCCAGGAGGACCGTCGCGACGAGGAAGGTCGTCTGCATGCCGGCCGAGATCGAGGCCACCGTGGCGCCCTGGACCTCGACCGACCCGGTCGCCGCCGCGAACACGGCGCCCATGGCCGAGGCGCCCGCGATGAGGCCGAGGTTGCGCGAGAGGCTCAGGACGCCCGAGACGGTCCCACGGCGTCGTGCATCGGCCGTCCTCATGACGGCGGTGTTGTTCGCGGCCAGGAAGAGCTGGTAGCCAGGAGTCAGGACCACGAGCGCGAGCACGTATCCGGGCAGGCCCCAGGCGGGAGGCAGCACCACGAGCAGGACGGCCCCGGCCGTCATGGTCAGGAGAGCGACGGTCGTCATGGCGCCCGCGCCGGCACGGTCGACGCCCCTCCCGGCGACGACGCCGGTCAGCGCCGACACGACCGGCCCGACCGCGAGCGTGAGGCCGATCGCGGCCTCGTCGAGCCCCAGCCCGCCTGCGAGGTAGAAGGGGCCCACGACCAGGGTGCTCATCATCACGGTCGCGACGAGCAGGTTCATGAGCAGGCCACCGCTCAGGGCGCGGGAGCGCAGGAGCCCCCACGGCACGAGCGGTGCAGCCGTCCTGCGCTCGATCGCGACGAGCAGCGCGACGAGGACCGCTGCGCCCACGAGCAGCGGTCCGGCGCCGACCTGTGGGACGGCGTCAGGAGTCATCGCGAGGGCGCCCGCCACCAGGGCCGCCGTGAGCACGAGGGCGCCCGCGACGTCGAACCTCGCGCCCGACCGGGCCGGGGCGGGCTCGTCGCCGAGGCCGCGCCAGGTGAGCACGATGGCGACGCCCGCGAGCGGCAGCATGGCCACGAAGCCCGCCTGCCAGCCCGACGCGGCGATCAGCAGCCCGCCCCCGGCGGGCCCCAGCGCGGTCCCGACCGCCGAGGTCGTCCCCAGCAGCCCCATGGCCGCTCCGGTGCGTGCCTCGGGCACGACGTCCCGCACGAGTGCCAGGGGCAGCGCGATCATGACGGCGGCGCCGACCCCCTGCAGCGAGCGGGCCGCGACGAGCGCCGCGAGGGAGGGCGCCAGAGCGCACGCGAGCGTCGCGGCCGTGAACAGACCGAGGCCCCCGAGGAGCACACGCTGTCGCCCGAGGGCGTCACCGAGCCTCCCCACGGCGACCGCGGTCACGGTCATGGCCAGCAGGTACGCCAGGACGACCCACTGCACCCGGCCGAAGGGTGCTCCGAGCTCGTGCGCGAGCGTGGGCAGCGCGACGTTCGCGACGCTCGTGCCGAGCGAGGCCAGGAGCGTGGCGAGCGCGAGCGCACCCACGAGTCCTGACCGGGAGCGGGGTGCGTGCGGGGTGAGGTTCATACCGCCGAGGTTGCCGGTTCGACCCGGATCCGGCAATGCTCGTTGCCAGAACTGGGACAGCGTGGTGGGATGGTGCGATGGACGACCCCACGGCAGCGATCGGACGCGCACTCGACCAGGTCGGGCCACGGCTCGGTGCCCTCCGGCGGCGACGCGGGATCACCCTCGCGGCGCTCGCGGACACGACGGGCATCTCCAAGAGCACGCTGTCGCGGCTCGAGACCGGGGGGCGCAAGCCCAGCCTCGAGCTCCTCCTGCTGCTCGCACACGCCTACCGGGTACCGCTCGACGAGCTCGTGCGCGCCCCGGAGACGGGAGACCCCCGCATCCGGCTCACCCCGCGGAGGGTCAACGGCCGGGTGGTCGTGCCCCTGACCCGGCAGCCCGCGAGCCAGCACGCCTGGAAGATCCTCGTCCCGCGCAAGGCCGCCGAGCCCATGCTCACGACGCACGACGGCTACGAGTGGCTGTACGTGCTCACGGGCCGGCTGCGGCTCGTCGTGGGGGACCGGGACATCGTGCTCGACGCCGGGGAGGTCGCCGAGTTCGACACCCGCACGCCCCACTGGTTCGGCAGCACGGGCCAGGAGGGCGCCGAGGTGCTCAGCCTGTTCGGGCCGCAGGGCGAGCGGGCCCACACCCGCACCGACCTCACCCCCGACGACGCGTTCGGCCGCGAGGACACGACGAGCGTCACCGCCGCGCCCGGCACCAGTCCGGAGACGCTGCCCGACGGCGCGGCGCCCGCCCTCCCTGGTGCCGTGCCCTGACGCGCTGCCCGCGCTCGCCGTCCCGCCCCGCGTCCCGGGGCACGCCCGCCGCGGCCGTGACCCCGGGCACGTCCGGTCACCGCGCGACCGGCACGACCTCCCCGGTCACGGTGTCCGCGCGGAACGCCCGCTCGAAGCGGGCCTGCCCGGCCTGGACCGCGCACTCCACGCGCGCCTCGCCGCGGGCCACGTCGTCCGCGGTCACGGTGTACGTGGGCGTGAAGTACAGGGCGTCCTCGCCGGGGGCCAGGCGCACGGCCGGGAACTGGGCCGTCACGTCCCCGTCGAAGCTCCCGCTCAGCGCGGCCGTGACGGGCTCGTCGCCCTGGTGCCGGAAGCGCCCGGTGAACGCCAGGATGTCGCCGGCCCGCAGCCCCGGCGCGGCCGGGCCGTAGTTGGCGTCCTGGGCCTCGCGTGTGCCGAGCACCTGGTCGCCGTCGTACCCCTGACCGATCTCCTTCCAGGTGTGCACGCCCCAGTCGCCGCCCTCGGCCGAGATGACGTGCGACGCGCCCACGCTGACCCACTGCGCGGGGCGCCCCGGGGTGATCGAGCGCAGCACCATGGTGAAGTCGCCGCCGCCGTCGTCGTCGACGAACGTCTCGACGGCCTCCCCGAGGGCCGCGGGCGAGAGCGCCTCGGGCTCGACCCGCGCGAAGACGATCTCGCGGTACCCGTCACGCTCGTAGAGCACCCCGAGCGACCCGTCGGCGAGCACGGCTCCCGTCGAGTACGCGCTCGAGCCCGCGCAGATCGTCAGCGCGGGTCGCCAGCTCGCACCCTCGTCGTGCGACACGCTGAGCACGGTGTTGCGGCGCAGGTCGGCGTCGCAGTTGTTCGTCGCGAGCAGGGGAGCGGCCACGTCGGTCACGTCCCCGAGCCGCAGGACGCTCCCGTTGTCGCTCGGGTCGGGCAGGTCGTGCACGGGGTGCAGCGGCCCGTACGAGCGACCGCCGTCGGTCGAGACCGCCTGCAACCGGCACCCCTTCGCGCGCGAGCTCAGCAGCAGGCGACCATCGCGCAGCTCGACGACCTTGTTCTCGTTGGCCCCGGGGCCCGTGGGCTCGCCCAGCGTCCAGGTGTCGCCGTGGTCGTCCGAGTACGCCGACGCGGCGCGGATCTCGCCGCGCAGGAGCAGGACCATCTGCTGGACCAGGCGCCCGGCGAACGGTCCGGTCTCGATCTGGATCCCGGCGCCTGCCGCGGCGAACAGGCCCGTGACGCCCTGCGGCTTGAGCGAGGCCGTGACGCGGCGGTGGGTCCACGTCAAGCCGTCGTCGTCGGAGAACGACAGGTCGACGTGCTGGACGTCGTCCTCGGGCTCGATCCCCTCGACCGCCTCGAAGAACCCCGCGTGGGTCCCCGCCGAGTGGAAGCAGAAGATCCGCCCGGTCACCCTGTCCACGAGCAGGCTCGGGTCGCCGAACCCCTGGAGCCCCGTGCCGACGCGCACGTCCTGCTGGGGCTCCCAGGTGCGGCCGTGGTCGAGGCTGCGCCGGACCAGGAGGTCGATCGTGTTCGGCAGGTCGTCGAGGTTGGGGCGTCCGTCGTAGGCCGCGAGGACGGTTCCCCGCGTGGAGACGGCCAGGGCGGGGATGCGGTACTGGCGGTGTCCGCCGAGGCCGCGAGCGGCCAGCACCTGATGGGTGATTTCGTGGGGGTTCGTGCGCATCCTCCAGTTCTACCCCGTCGGACGCGGGGATCCACGCCGCGGCGGCCTCGCGTCGCGTCCTCGCGGCCTGCCCGACGGCGTAGCGCACCTCCGCGCGGAAGGTGCGCGACGCCGTCGGGCCGGGGAGGTCAGGCGCTCCGCCGGGCCGCGCGCGCGGGCGACCACGGGACCGCGCGGCCCGCGGCGAGCGAGGCCGGGACCGACAGGACCCGCTGGTTCGTGCTCCCGCGGAAGGGGAGCGTGAGGTCGCGTCGCGCGATCTCGAACCGGCCGTCGACCAGGACGTCGAGACCCGCGAGCAGCTCGCGCTGGTCGGGGGAGCCCGCGAGCAGCTCCTCGAACGTGTAGCCGCTCCAGCACCACACGTCCTTGGACGGGCCCGGCTGCGCGCGCAGGCGCCGCACGAGGCGCAGGCACACGCCCGTGTTGAGGAACGGCTCGCCGCCGAGCAGCGACAGACCCTGCACCGACTCGTGCGCGAGGTCCGCCAGGATGCGTTCCTCGAGCTCGTCGGTGTACGGGGAGCCGTAGCGAAAGCTCCAGGTCGCCTCGTTGAAGCAGCCCTCGCACGCGAACAGGCACCCGCTCACGTACAGGCTGCAGCGCACGCCCTCGCCGTCGACGAACACGAACGGCTTGTAGTCCGCGACGTAGCCCTGGCTGAGGCGCTCCGAGCGCCAGTGGGGCTGCGGGTCCCGCGGCACGACGGCCTCAGTCTTCCGCAGGGCTCGTGCGGGCTGCGGACTCCTCGCAGCTGGCCTCGCCGGCGACTCCGGTCATGCCGGCAGCTCCGACCTCGCCGAGGCTCACGGCCCCGGCCATGTGCTTGACGCGCGAGGAGATCTCGACGTGCCGGCCGTGCACCATGGGCCGCTGCTGCGGGTTGCCCAGGTACCCGCACGTGCGCTTGACGACGTCGCACGTGCGCGGGTCCGTGTTCCCGCAGCCCGGGCACGCGAAGCCGCGCGCGGTCGGCGTGAAGTCGCCCGCGTAGCCGCACGCGTAGCAGCGGTCGATCGGGGTGTTGGTGCCGAGGTACCCCACGCGGTCGTAGGCGTAGTCCCACACGGCCTCGAGCGCCTTGGGGTTCTGCTGGAGCACGGGGTACTCGCAGTAGTGGATGAAGCCGCCCGACGCATACTGCGGGTAGTCCATCTCGAAGTCGAGCTTCTCGAACGGCGTCGGGTCCTTGCGCACGTCGTAGTGGAAGCTGTTCGTGTAGTACTCCTTGTCGGTGATGTCCGCGACCTCGCCGAACTTCTCGCGGTCCATGCGGGCGAACCGGTCCGTCAGGCTCTCGCTCGGCGTCGAGTAGACGCTGAAGTGGTAGCCGTGCTCGGCCGTCCAGGCCCGGGTGTGCGCGTGCAGCTCACGGAGCACGCGCAGCGTGAGGGCCTTGGCCTCCGGGTCCTGCTCCCAGGCACCGCCGTAGAAGGCCGCGGCGACCTCGTAGAGCCCGATGTACCCGAGCGAGACCGTCGCACGCCCGGCGCGGAAGAGCTGGTCGACGTCGTCGTCGGGCGCGAGGCGCTCGCCGAACGCGCCGTGCACGTACAGGATCGGGGCGTTGCCCGGCACGGCCTGCTTGCAGCGCTCGATCCGGTACACGAGCGCGTCGCGCACCGTGACCAGGCGCTCTTCCAGCAGCGCCCAGAACGCCTCCTGGCTGCCCTGGGCCTCGAGGGCGATGCGGGGCAGGTTGAGCGTCACGACGCCGAGGTTCATGCGGCCCTCGACGACGTCGTTCCCGTCCTCGTCCTGCCAGCCCTGCAGGAACGAGCGGCAGCCCATGGGCATCTTGAAGCTGCCCGTGAGCTCGACGATCCTGTCGTAGCTCAGCACGTCGGGGTACATGCGCTTGGTGGCGCACTCGACCGCGAGCTCCTTGATGTCGTAGTTCTCGTCGCCCGGCTCGAGGTTGAGCCCGCGTCGCAACGTGTAGATGAGCTTGGGGAAGATCGCGGTGCGCCCCTCGGCCCCCAGACCCTTGATGCGGATCTGCAGGATCGCCCGCTGGATCTCGCGCTCGAGCCAGCTCGTGCCGAGCCCGAACCCGACCGAGGTGAACGGGGTCTGCCCGTTCGAGGTGAACAGCGTGTTGATCTCGTACTCGAGGCTCTGCATCGCGTCGTAGATGTCCTTGGACGTCTTGGCCCGTGCGTACGCGTCGTGCGTCGAGGCGTCCGGGAGCCACCGCTCGGCCTCGACGAGGTGCTTGGCGTGGTTCAGCGCGGCGTAGGGGGCCAGGAGCTCGTCGATCCGGTTGACCGAGCAGCCGCCGTACTGGCTCGAGGCGACGTTCGCGATGATCTGCGTGATCTGCGCCGCGGCCGTCTGGATCGAGCGGGGCGGCTCGACCTGGGCGTTGCCGATGCGGAAACCCTCGGACAGCATGGTCCGGAAGTCGATCAGGCAGCAGTTCGTCATGGGCGCGTAGGGGTGATAGTCGAGGTCGTGGTAGTGCAGGTCGCCCTTCTGGTGCGCGTTGGCGACGTGCGGGGGCAGCATGCGCAGCCCCACGGCCTTGCCCACGGCACCGGCCGTCAGGTCACGCTGGGTGTTGAAGACGTCCGAGTCCTTGTTGGCGTTCTCGTTGACGACGGCCGAGTCCTTGCTGATCAGACCGACGATCGAGTGGTTGAGGTCGGTCGACCGGCTGCGCGCGAAGTCCCGCTGGACCCGGTAGTCGATGTACGCCCGCGCCACCTCGTACTCGCGGGACTCGAGGAGCTCGTGCTCGACGACGGCCTGGATCTCGTAGATCTGGACGACCTCGGCGAAGCGCACCGAGATCTCCGCGACGACCCGCGCGAGCACGCCGTCGAGGGTCTGCTCGACGAACGGCGTGAGGTCTCCGTGGACGTCCTCGTAGGCCTTGCGAAGGGCCGCCCGGATGCGGGCGTCGTCGAACGCCAGGCGGCGCCCGTCCCGCTTGAGCACTGTCAGGGACGTCGCTCCCCGTGACGCGACGTCCTCGTCCTGCGCGACCTCGACCGGGCTCATGTGCGACCACAACCTCTCGACGGACGCCTCGGGCCGGCACGACCTCGCCGGCACGCCGAGGCGCGATGGGAACTAGATGTAGTAGCAATTACACCCGTGTCATCCCACATGTAGTGGCCAATCCCGGGCGAGCCGGGACCTTCCTCCCTGAGGTCGGGACGTTGGTCACCCGCGCCGTCGGACCAAGGGCCCGCGTGCGGCGGACGCCGGGTGGCGGTCGCCCGCACGTCGCCCCCGGCGTCGCAGGAGAGCCCGCGCGGCGTCCGGGTGTCGGGCCCGTCGGAAGCCTGGTAGACCGGCAGGGGGAGGGCGTGCAGCAGCGCCCGCGCACCGCTCGTGACGAAGGAGTGCCGGACATGACCCGTCGACACGTCTCGTGGGTGGGGGAGGACGACCCCGACCGCGTGGACACGGCGGTCCTCTCGCTCGGGGCAGACCGGTTCGAGTGCCTCGGGACCTCACGGGGACCGACCTACGTGACGGCCTGGTCCCTGACCACCGGGCCGCACTGGGTCACGCGCAGGCTCGAGGTGACGGTCCGGGGGCAGGGCTGGTCCCGCGACCTGCAGCTCGAGCGGGCGGGATCAGGGGAGTGGGGCGCGGAGGTCTCGCACTCCGGGGCGGCCCCGGTCGACCTCGGGACCCCCGGCATCGAGGCCCCGTCGTCGCTCGCGGGCGCGCTCGACTGCGACCTCGCGCTGTGCCCCGTGACGAACTCCATGCCGATCCTGCGCCTCGGGCTGCTGGGCGCCCGGGCGCCGGTCACGCCGACCTCCTTGACCATGGCCTGGGTCGAGGTCCCCTCGCTGCGGGTCGTGCGCAGCGAGCAGGTGTACGCCGCGAGCTCCCCGTACGACCCGACGGTCGGGCGCGGGGTCGTCACCTACACGAGCGCGACGCGCGACGTCACGGCCGACCTCACGGTCGACGCCGACGGCCTCGTGATCGACTACCCGCACCTCGCGCGCCGGGGCTGATCGACCCCGCGTCTCCGCGGCGCGCTCTTCGCCCGACCGGAGCGCACCTGCCTGCAGCACGAGCTGGTCGGACCGCACCCACCTGGAGGAGCTCATGGACGAGGCGACGCACGGCTGGGAGCTCATCGAGCCACCCGTCGCGGGGGACGAGGCCGCGACGCTCCTCGGCTCGCTCGAGCGTCAGCGCGCGACGTTCGCGTGGAAGGTCGGCGGCCTCGACGCCGAGGCGCTCGCGGTCAAGGTCGCGGCGTCCGAGATCACGCTGGGAGGGCTTCTCAAGCACCTCGCGTTCGTCGAGGAGCTGTGGTTCTCGACCACGCTCCACGGCCGCGCCCCGGGCCGGCCGTGGGACACGGTCGACTGGGACCGGGACCCGCAGTGGCCGTGGACCTCGGCGGCCCAGGACAGCCCGCAGTACCTGTACGACCTGTGGCGCACGGCTGTCGTCCGGGCGCGCGCGGCGATCGACGAGGCGCTCGCCGACGGCGGGCTCGACCACCGGGTCGTCTGGCAGCCCGGGAGCGACGGCGAGAAGTCCAGCCTGCGCCGCGTCCTGGTCGACCTGATCGAGGAGTATGCCCGGCACGTCGGGCACGCCGACCTGATCCGTGAGTCGATCGACGGCCTGGTCGGGGAGGACCCGCCCGGCGTGCCGGTGCTCTACCCGCTGCGCGGGCGCTGAGCCGTGTCTGGAGCGTCGGCGCGGCTCAGCTCCCGTCACGCAGGTCGCCCGGCGCACTGTCCTCCAGGACGATCCGGTCGAAGACCGCGGTGCACTCCTCGCCCAGGGGCGCCTGTGCGAGGAAGCCGATGCTCACGGGCAGGTCGGTGTAGAGCCGGAAGAGCCGGACGAACTCCCAGGTCTCGCCGTCGCGCGACGCGTGGAAGGCCCACGCGGGCCCGGTCCGCACGATCCGCAGGTGCACCGTCTCGTCGGCGACGTCCCACGAGTTGCAGTCGTCGGTGAACTCGTTCGTCACGGTCGAGACGACCATGGCCTGCCCCTGCGGAGACTGCTCGAAGCAGAGCTTGGCCCAGTGCCGCTCGTCGGCCCACAGGACCAGCGCGCCCGCGTCGAAGGTCGTGCGCCGGGTGGTCACCCGGACCCGCGCGGAGAGGGCTAGCTCGGCGGCGGCGTCGAACACCAGGGCCGGGGCCGCGTGCTGGGGCGGGGCGCCCAGGGCGTCGTCGGTCCAGTCGGTGCCGGCCGGTGCGGTGAGGGTCACGGCGTCGCCGTCGACCTGACCTGCGCCTTCGTGGGACAACCAGTGCAGCGTGGGGAGGGAGATCTTCGTCACGCGCACACCCTACCCACGTGAGCCCGCGACGTGGAAGCGCTCCCGCACCGCGCGTGTCCCGCACCGTGCGACGCCCGGAATCGCACCGTGCGACGAGGAGAGCCTCCTCCTGGTCGACGGCGTCGCACCCGCGGCGCAGGGCCCCTCGGACGCCCCCTGGCGGCTAGTCCTCGCGCGGCTCGAGGCGGAACGTCGCGGCGGCCGCCGTGGCTCCGGTCACCGAACCGACGATCGCCGGACCGTAGTGGTCGTACTTCGCGTGGTAGGCCGCGTCGACGGCCGGGTGCACGGTGCCGGGAGGTTCGACGAACGCGACGTCCTTCTCGATGCCACCGGCGCGGACGCGGCCTCGCGGGTCGGCCAGGGCGCGGCGGAACCATCCGTTCTCGCGGCCGTAGGCAGAGCGTACGTAGACGTCGTCCCCCACGCGCACGACCCAGATCGTCACGTACGGCCGCAGCGTCCCGTCGGGCCGCGCCGAGGAGACCTGCAGCTCCTCGGCCCGGCCGATCCTGTCCAGCTCCTCGGCGGTCCAGGCCGCCGTCGTCGGTCCCGTCATGGTGATCGCTCCTCGTGTCGGTCGATGGGTCGGTGCACGTCGTGGCCCGGACCAGGGTCCGGGGCAGGCCGCGGTATCGAACCTACGGCTGGAGGGTCCCGCGTGGGAGGTCGTGCTGGTACCAGGACCGGGACGTCACGACCGCCCGCCGACCACTGGGTGACGACAGGGCGGGGACGCCCCACGCCTTGCCACCCCTCGGGCGCGGCAGCAGACTCGACCGATGGAGAGCACCGAGACCGGCGCGGCGTCCGCACCGACCGACGCCGTGGTCCGCCCCGACCACAAGGCCACCCTGCACCGGTACCTCCAGGCCGCGCGCGACGCGCTCGTCTGGAAGCTGGAGGGGCTCGACGAACGGGCCGCACGCTGGCCCTGGACGCCCACGGGGACCAACCTGCTCGGCCTCGTCAAGCACGCTGCCGGGGTCGAGTTCGGCTACTTCGGGCAGACCTTCGGGCGCGGGTGGCCCACGCCCGACGACGTCCCGTGGATGGCCGAGGACGCCGCCGACGGGGAGGACAACGCCGACATGTGGGCGACGGTCGAGGAGTCGATCGGCTCGGTCGTGGACCTGTACCGCCGCGTCTGGGCGTTCGCCGACGAGACGATCGCGACCCTGGACCTGGACGCGACCGGCCGGGTGCCCTGGTGGCCCGACGACCGTTCCAGGATCACGCTGCTCCAGGTCATGGTGCACGTCACGAGCGACCTGGCCCGCCATGCGGGGCACGCCGACATCCTGCGCGAGCTCACCGACGGGAGCGCGGGTCTTCGGGCGGACCAAGACAACCTCCCACCGTTGTCGGCGCACGACTGGTCGGCCCACGTCGAGCGGTTGCGAGCCGTCGCGGACGAGGCGCAGCACCGCGCGGACGCGCGCCGCACCTGACCGGGGCGCCCGGTGGAGCCGACGGCGTCACGCGCGTGACGCCGTCGGGCCCCCGTGGTCCTGGGGCGTGCCGGGAGCACCCACGGCCACGGGCCTCCTGGCCTCCCGACGGGAGGCCGCCGTCCGCACGGCCGCCCACACGACCACACCCAGGCCCGCGCCGAGCACCGGGTAGGTCGCGGCGAGGCGGGCGAGCGAGAAGACGGTCACCGCGTGGTCGGTCGCGAGCAGCCGCACGACCGCTCCGAGCATCCCCGCCACGGCGCCGGCCGTCATGCTCAGGACCGCGGAGCGCAGGTGCTGCGGGGCGGCGACGGGCAGGGAGGCCCGCCACCAGCGCACCACGAGCGCCACGAGCACGACGAACCCGGCGAACGAGCTCCCGTGCTGGAGGTACTTGTACACCGCGACCCCGGCGACCGGGGTCCGCAGGACGTCCCAGGTCTGGACCGCGGTCCCGCGCAGGTGCGTGAAGTCGTCCCAGAGGACGTGGGTGAGGGTCCCCGCCACGGCGAACCCTGCGACGGCCACCGCGATCACCGGCGGGCCCGCGGCGCGGGTCGACACGTCGGGGGAGAGGGGCCTCCGCCGGGGCAGCGCGGCCAGGTAGGGCCCGCGGACCACGAGGACCCACAGGGCCGTGCAGGCCACGGCGAGGGCGAGGTCGACGGTCACGACGCCCAGCAGACGGTGCGTGGCGTGGGCCAGCTCGTCGGTCCCGGGCCACAGCACGTCGAGGAACAGGGGAGCGTCCGGGACCATCGCACCGATCGCGGACGCGGGCAGCGCCCAGAGGAGGAGAGCGGGGGAGAGCGCGCGCCTCGCCGGCCCTCCGGCGAGGGGGAGCGCGACCAGGGCATGGACAGGGGTGTAGGGCGCGGGCGACATGATGCCCGCTCGTCGAGCCGGCCGACAGGGGCTGCCAGGACATGGGCCGGAGGGTCGGAGTCGGACATCTCACACTTTGTGGACACTCTCTGGTTCGGAGGAAAATAGTGTGCCAAGCGCGTACCCTCCAACGGACCACCTCCATATGCGACTCACCATCAAGCCCAGACGACGGGTGGCTCCGGGTGATCTCAGCTCGACCGGGCGTGTCCTGCCCAGGAAGGATCCGCGGAGCGGCGGTAGTTTGCCCTGTGGTGAGGCACGAGCCTCGCCGCAGGACGTGACGCGAGGAGCCGAACATGGGTATCGACGAGGCGAAGGACAAGGCTGCGGCCGCTGCCGGCGAGGCCAAGGAAGGCCTGGGCGGCCTGCTAGACAAGGCCAAGGAGTTCCTGACCGACGACCGGATCGACGACGTCGCCGAGAAGATCAAGGGAATCGCGCCCGACTCGGTCGACGGCCACGTCGACACGCTCGCCGAGAAGGCCAAGGAAGTGAACGACTGACCGGGCGAGGAACGCACGGTACCGGCCGAGGTCGGTAACATCGGAGGGCGCCGCCGTCTGGCGGCGCCCTTTCGAATGCCCTGTTGAGCTGCTAGGAGCGCGCACCGTGTCAGACGTCGTATCGTCACCTTTGTCCATCACTCTCGACGGGGAACGGACCACGGTGGAGACGGGGACGACCGGCGCGGACCTGTTCTCGGGCCGCCGCGAGGTCGTCGTCCTCCGCGTGAACGGTGAGCTCAAGGACCTCGACACCCCCGTCGCCGAGGGTGACGAGGTCGAGGGCGTGACCATCGACTCGCCCGACGGGCTCGACGTGCTGCGTCACTCGGCCGCGCACGTCCTGGCCCAGGCCGTGCAGCAGGTCAACCCCGACGCCAAGCTCGGCATCGGCCCGCCCGTCCGCGACGGGTTCTACTACGACTTCGACGTCGAGACCCCGTTCACGCCCGAGGACCTCAAGGCCCTCGACAAGGTCATGGCGCGCATCATCAAGGACGGGCAGACGTTCAAGCGTCGTGTCGTCACCGACGACGAGGCCCGTGCCGAGCTCGCGAACGAGCCCTACAAGCTCGAGCTGATCGGCCTCAAGGGCTCCGGCTCGGCCGACGACGCAGCGGGGGAGGGTGTGTCGGTCGAGGTCGGTGCCGGCGAGCTCACCATCTACGACAACGTCCGTCGCGACGGCACGGTGGCCTGGAAGGACCTGTGCCGCGGCCCGCACCTGCCCAGCACGCGCCTCATCGGCAACGGCTTCCAGCTCATGCGCAGCGCGGCCGCCTACTGGCGCGGCAGCGAGAAGAACCCCCAGCTCCAGCGCGTGTACGGCACCGCCTGGCCCACCAAGGACGAGCTGCGCGCGTACACCGAGCGCCTCGCCGAGGCCGAGCGTCGTGACCACCGCCGCCTGGGCGTAGAGCTCGACCTCTTCTCGTTCCCGGACGAGATCGGCTCGGGGCTCGCGGTCTTCCACCCCAAGGGCGGGATCATCCGCAACGAGATGGAGGAGTACTCGCGCAAGCGCCACATCGAGGCGGGCTACTCGTTCGTCAACTCCCCGCACATCACCAAGGAGAAGCTCTACCAGGTCTCCGGGCACCTCGACTGGTACGCCGAGGGCATGTACCCCCCCATGCACCTTGACGAGGAGCGCGACGCGGACGGCACGCTGCGCCGCGCCGGTCAGAACTACTACCTCAAGCCCATGAACTGCCCCATGCACAACCTGATCTTCGACGCGCGTGGGCGTTCGTACCGTGAGCTGCCCCTGCGCCTCTTCGAGTTCGGGACGGTCTACCGCTACGAGAAGTCGGGCGTGGTGCACGGCCTGACCCGCGCCCGCGGGTTCACCCAGGACGACGCGCACATCTACTGCACGCGCGACCAGATGAAGTCCGAGCTCACGAACGCGCTGAACTTCGTCCTCGACCTGCTCAAGGACTACGGGCTCGACGACTTCTACCTCGAGCTCTCGACGCGCGACCCCGAGAAGTCCGTCGGCACCGACGACGCCTGGGAGGAAGCGACCGAGACGCTGCGCCAGGTCGCCGAGGAGTCCGGGCTCGACCTCGTGCCGGACCCGGGCGGCGCCGCGTTCTACGGGCCCAAGATCTCGGTCCAGGCCAAGGACGCGATCGGCCGCACCTGGCAGATGTCGACCATCCAGCTCGACTTCAACCTGCCGGAGAAGTTCGACCTCGAGTACCAGGCCTCGGACGGCACGCGTCAGCGCCCGGTCATGATCCACCGTGCGCTGTTCGGCTCGATCGAGCGCTTCTTCGCGGTGCTCACCGAGCACTACGCGGGTGCGTTCCCGGCCTGGCTCGCGCCGGTCCAGGTCGTGGCCGTCCCGGTCGCAGAGCCCTTCAACGACTACCTGGCCGACGTCGTCGCCCAGCTCGCCGCGCAGGGCATCCGCGCCGAGGTCGACTACTCGGACGACCGCTTCGGGAAGAAGATCCGCACGGCCAGCACCCAGAAGGTGCCGTTCGTGCTCATCGCCGGTGGCGAGGACGTCGAGGCCGGTGCGGTCTCGTTCCGCTACCGCGACGGACGCCAGGACAACGGCGTGCCCGTGGCCGAGGCCATCGAGCGGATCGTGTCTGCGGTCCGCGAGCGCAGCCAGGTCTGACGCGTGACGTCGGACGGCGCAGGGACGGGGTCGGGGTACTCCGTGGAGGGTCCGGAGGGGCATCCGCGGTTCGACGACGGGATGGACCGGCTGTGGACGCCGCACCGGATGGTCTACATCGGCGGTCAGGACAAGCCGGTCGACGACCGGTCGTCGTCGTGCCCCTTCTGCCGGATCCCTGCGCTGTCCGACGAGGACGGGCTGGTCGTGGCGCGGGGCACGTGGTGCTTCGTGGTGCTCAACCTGTACCCGTACAACCCGGGCCACCTGATGGTGTGCCCGTACCGGCACGTGTCGGACTACACGGACCTGACCCCCGAGGAGACCGACGAGCTGGCGCGGTTGTCGCAGCAGGCGATGCGCGTGACGCGTGCGGTGTCGGGCCCTGACGGCTTCAACCTGGGCATGAACCAGGGGGCGGTCGCCGGGGCCGGCATCGCGGCGCACCTGCACCAGCACGTGGTGCCGCGCTGGTCGGGGGACGCGAACTTCCTGCCGATCGTGGCCCACACCAAGGCCGTGCCGGAGCTGCTGGGGGACACCCGCGCGCGGCTCGCGGCGGCCTGGGAGGCTCATGGTGCGCCCGGCCCAGGACCGACGAACGACGACCCGGCGTCTCCTGCGACGCCCACACTCGAGGAGAGCTAGATGTTCGGGCGACTTCGCGCCGTCGTGACGCGTTTGTTCACGCCGGTCGCGGCCTTCCTGCTGCGGATCGGGGTCTCCCCGGACGCGGTGACGATCGTGGGCACGGTGGGCGTGGTGGCCTCCGCGCTGTGGCTGTTCCCCACGGGGCACCTGTTCGCGGGGACCATGGCGATCATGGTCTTCGCGTTCTCGGACGCGCTGGACGGCGTGATGGCGCGGCTGTCGGGGCGCTCGGGCCCGTGGGGGGCGTTCCTGGACTCGACGCTGGACCGGCTGGCCGACGCCGCGATCTTCACGGGGCTGATCGTGTGGTTCGTGCGCACCGAGAACACGTGGGGCATCACGGTGGGGCTCGCGTGCCTGGTCCTGGGGTCGGTGGTCCCGTACGCGCGGGCTCGGGCCGAGGGGCTGGGCATGACGGCCGCGGTCGGGATCGCGGAGCGGGCCGACCGGCTGGTCGTGACGCTCGTGGCTGCCGGCCTGGTGGGCCTGGGGCTGCCGGTGACCGTCCTGGTCGTGGTCCTGGGGCTGCTCGCGGCCGCGAGCGCCGTGACGGTGGTGCAGCGCATGGCGACGGTGCGTCGTCAGGCTGTCGCTGCTGCCGGGGCCGCCTCTGCGGGGGACGCTGCGGCGTCCGAGGGTGGTGCCTGAGGTGGGGGTGAGCGCGGACAAGGCGTTCACGTTCGCGTGGCGCAACGCGCACAAGGTGCCGGAGCCGGTGCTGCGTGGGTTGTTCACGGTGATCGCGGACGTGGCGTGGGCGACGCGCCGGGGTGGTGTGCCGCAGCTGGAGAAGAACTTGGCGCGGGTGCGCCCGGGGTTGGACGCGCGGGGGCTGCGCCGGTTGAGCCGGGCGGGCATGCGGTCGTACATGCGCTACTACCGGGAGGCGTTCACGCTGCCGGGGGCGTCGCCTGCGCAGATCGAGGCGCGGGTGCGTCTGGAGGGGTACGAGAACTGCCTGCAGTTCACGTCGCAGGGTGTGACGCCGTTGCTGGCGCTGGGGCACATGGGCAACTGGGACCTGGCGGGGGCGTATGCGACGCCGCACATCGCGCCGGTGCTGACGGTCGCGGAGCGGCTCAAGCCCGAGGAGCTGTTCCAGGAGTTCTTGGCGTTCCGCAACTCGTTGGGGATCGAGATCCTGGCGTTGGGCGACGGTGACGTGTTCCGTGAGCTGATGCGCGGGGCGCGGGGGCCGGGCAAGCTCATCCCGTTGCTCGCGGACCGTGACCTGACGGCGCGCGGTGTGGAGGTGGACCTGTTCGGTGAGCGGGCCCGGGTCGCGGCGGGTCCTGCGGCGCTGGCGGTCTCGACGGGGGCACCGTTGCTGACGGCGTCGATCCGGTACGAGCGTCTGACGGGTCCCCGTCGCCGGGCGGCGGGGACCCCGTGGGGGATCGTCATCCGGTTCTTCCCGCAGGTCGCGGTCCCGGACGGGGTGCCGCGCAGCGAGCGGGTCGCGGCGGTGACGCAGGCGTGGGTCGACCACCTGGAGGAGGCCATCGCCGCGGACCCGGAGGACTGGCACATGCTGCAGAAGGTGTTCGTGGCGGACCTGGACCCGGACCGGTACGCCCGGACCCGGGCGAAGGACGCGCAGGGTGCGACTGGTGGAGGGGCGGTGGGCTCGGCATGAGCCTGAAGATCGGGATCGTGTGCCCGTACTCGTTCGACGTGCCGGGTGGGGTGCAGTTCCACATCCGGGACCTGGCGGAGGCGCTCATGGCGCAGGGGCACGAGGTGTCGGTGCTGGCCCCTGCGGACGAGGACACTCCCATCCCGGACTACATCACGTCCGCGGGCCGTGCGGTGCCGGTCAAGTACAACGGGTCGGTGGCGCGCATGACGTTCGGTCCGGTCACTGCTGCGCGGGTGCGCCGGTGGTTGGACGCGGGCAAGTTCGACGTGCTGCACCTGCACGAGCCGGTCACGCCGTCGTTGAGCATGCTGGCGCTGTGGATCGCGCAGGGGCCGATCGTGGCGACGTTCCACACGGCGTTGATCCGTTCGCGCGCGCTGCAGGTGGTCTACCCGCTGGTGCGTCAGAGCCTGGAGAAGATCTCGGCGCGCATCGCGGTCTCGGAGGACGCCCGGCGCACCCTCGTGGAGCACATGGGGGGCGACGCGGTCGTGATCCCCAACGGCGTCTACGTCGACACGTTCGCGGACGCCGCGCCGTCGGCGAGGTGGCAGGGCACCCCGGACGCGCCGACCATCGCGTTCCTGGGGCGCCTGGACGAGCCGCGCAAGGGTCTGCCGGTCCTGACGGCCGCGATCCCCCGCATCCTCGAGGCCGTCCCGGGGGCCCGGTTCCTGATCGCGGGCCGCGGGGACCAGGGGCGCGCGGACGCGCTCGAGGCGTTGGGGGAGTCGGCGAGCGCCGTGGAGTTCCTGGGGTCGATCTCGGACGAGGAGAAGGCGTCGCTGCTGTCGTCGGTGGACGTGTACATCGCGCCGCAGACGGGTGGGGAGAGCTTCGGGATCGTGCTGGTCGAGGCGATGAGCGCGGGGGCGTGCGTGGTCGCCTCGGACCTGGGGGCTTTTCGGCGGGTGCTGGACGAGGGGCAGGCGGGGGCGTTGTTCCCGGTGGGGGACCCGGTCGCGTTGGCGGACACGGTGCTGCGGGTCCTGGCGGACCCGGCGGGCCGGGAGCGGTACTGCGAGCGGGCGATCTCGTTCGTGCGCCGGTTCGACTGGTCGACGGTGACGGCGGAGGTGCTCGCGGTGTACGAGATGGCGTTGGCGGCCTCGGACGCGGTGATCCCGGTGCACGAGGACCCGGCGTCGTTGCGCGGTGGTCGTCGTCTGGGGCTGTGGCCCCGTCCGGAGCAGGAGAGGAACCCGTCGTGACGTGGTCGGAGATCGCCATCATCGTGGTGGCCGTGGTCCTGGTCGCGGGGTGGGCCCTGTGGGTGGCCGCCTCGCGCCTGGACCGGTTGCACCGCAAGGTCATGGCCTCGCGCCTGGCGTTGGACGCACAGCTGGAGCGGCGGGCGTCGGCGGCGCTGGACCTGGCGGGGGCGGGGGAGCTGGACCCGGCGAGCTCGGTCCTGGTCGCGGAGGCGGCGTACGAGGTGCTGGACGACGACCTGCGCACGCGCGAGGTCGCGTCCGTGGTCCCGGGCCTGGCCGAGCTGGTGGCCTCGCCGGGGTCCGCTCCCGGGCCCGACGGCGCCTCCTCGCTCGAGCGGGCCCCTCGCCTGCTGGCGGGGGTGGGCGCCGAGCGGGCGCGGGCGGAGAGCGACCTGTCGGCGACGTTGCGCGCGGCCCTGGAGGACCCCGAGGAGGTGCGGGAGATCCGCGCCTCGCCTGTGGGGGCCGAGCTGCTCGCGGCGCTGGCCGGGGCCTGGTACCGGGCGCAGATCGCGCGCCGCTTCCACAACGAGGCCGTGGCCCAGACCCAGCGCCTGCGCCGCACCTGGTACGCCCGGGCGTTCTCGCTGGCCGGGCACGCGCCCATGCCGGTCACGGTCGAGCTCGACGACGCCTGGCCGCCCGCGCTCGACCGCAACCCCTGACCGGCCGGTCGGTTCGGGGGCTGCCCGAGGGGTGGGCGGACCTCCGTAGACTGGGCGGTGACGTGCAAGCATGTCGGCGGCGCGAGCGTGACCCCTGCTCGCGCGTCCCAACGTGAAGATGTGAGGTTTCGCGGTGTCCGTGGAGAATTCCGGCGAGAACAGCCCCCAGGTGACCGGCGACGTCGTCGGCTCGGCCAAGGTCAAGCGCGGCATGGCCGAGATGCTCAAGGGCGGCGTCATCATGGACGTCGTCACGCCCGAGCAGGCCAAGATCGCCGAGGACGCGGGCGCGGTGGCCGTCATGGCCCTCGAGCGCGTCCCGGCCGACATCCGCGCCCAGGGCGGGGTCTCGCGCATGAGCGACCCCGACATGATCGACGGCATCATCGCCGCGGTCTCGATCCCCGTCATGGCCAAGGCGCGCATCGGCCACTTCGTCGAGGCCCAGGTGCTGCAGGCCCTCGGCGTCGACTACATCGACGAGTCCGAGGTCCTGACCCCGGCCGACTACGCCAACCACATCGACAAGTGGGCGTTCGACGCACCGTTCGTTTGCGGGGCGACCAACCTGGGCGAGGCCCTGCGCCGCATCACCGAGGGCGCGGCCATGATCCGCTCCAAGGGCGAGGCCGGCACGGGCGACGTGTCCAACGCGACCACGCACATGCGCACCATCCGCGGCGAGATCCGCCGCCTGACCTCCCTGCCCGAGGACGAGCTGTTCGTCGCGGCCAAGGAGCTCCAGGCCCCGTACGAGCTCGTCAAGGAGATCGCCGCCACGGGCAAGCTGCCCGTGGTCATGTTCACCGCGGGCGGCATCGCGACCCCGGCCGACGCGGCCATGATGATGCAGCTCGGCGCGGAGGGCGTGTTCGTCGGCTCGGGCATCTTCAAGTCCGGCAACCCCGCCCAGCGCGCCGCGGCGATCGTCAAGGCCACCACGTTCTACGACGACCCGGCCGTCCTCGCGGACGTCTCGCGCGGCCTGGGCGAGGCCATGGTCGGCATCAACGTCGACGACATCCCCGTCCCGCACCGCCTGGCCGAGCGCGGCTGGTGACTCCCGTCGTGCTGCTGGTCCGGTGACCCCACGATGACCGGCACGCCCGGCCGTGTCCCGACCGGGGCGGGCGCACCCGTTGCGCCCGCCCCGGCGGCGCCCGCCGCCCCCGCTGCGCCCACCGAAGAGGTGTCGCCCACCGCGCTCGGACCCGACTGGGTCCTGGGCGCCGACGGCATGCGCCACCGGCGCGGGGCACGCGTCCTGCTGCTCGACGACGCCGGGCGCGTCCTGCTCGCCCGTGGCCACGACACCGACCAGCCCGAGCGGTCCTGGTGGTTCACGGTCGGCGGCGGGATCGAGCCCGGCGAGAGCGACCGTGACGCCGCCGTGCGCGAGGTCCTCGAGGAGACGGGCCTGCGCCTGGACCCCGCCGACCTGCAGGGACCCGTGTGGACCCGGTCGGCCGTCTTCGACTTCTACCGCGAACGCTGCCGCCAGGACGAGGTCTTCTACCTCGCCCGCATCACCAGCACCCAGGCCGCCGTGCCCCTGACGCGCGAGGGCTGGACCCAGATCGAGCACGACGTCGTCGACGAGATGCGCTGGTGGGCACTGCCCGAGCTGCGCGAGGTCACCATCGAGGTCTTCCCCGCCGGGCTGCCCGACCTCCTCGAACCCCTGCTCGACGGGTGGGACGGACGGACCCGCCACCTCGGCGAGGCCACCGAGTAGCCGACCGCGCCGCACCCGCGTCCCGAGAGGCGCCCCGCCGACCCGCGCTCGCGGCCGGGCTGCGCCCGCCCTCCGGCCGCGAGCGCCGTCGTCGGGCACCCCCGCACCGCGCGGCGGGCGGCGCGTACGATGGGCGATCGTGAAACCGGTCATTGGAGTCCTCGCCCTGCAGGGCGACGTCCGTGAGCACGTGGCCGCCCTCGAGGTGGCCGGTGCGCGCGCCGTCACCGTGCGGCGCCCCACCGAGCTCGCCGCGCTCGACGGCCTCGTGCTCCCCGGCGGTGAGTCGACGACGATCGACAAGCTGCTGCGGATCTTCGAGCTGTTCGACCCGCTGCGGGCCGCGATCGCCGCAGGTCTGCCGGTGTACGGCTCGTGCGCGGGCATGATCCTGCTCGCGGACCGGGTGCTGGGGGCGACCCACGACCAGCAGACCCTCGGTGGCCTGGACGTCACGGTGCGCCGCAACGCGTTCGGGCGTCAGGTCGACTCGTTCGAGTCGTCCGTGGAGATGACCGGGGTGCCGGGCGGGCCCGTGCCCGCCGCGTTCATCAGGGCCCCGTGGGTCGAGCAGGCCGGCCCGGGGGTCCAGGTCCTGGCGCGCACGCGCCACCGGGGCGCCTCTGTGCCCGCTGCGCCGGGCGCGGTGCCCGCCGCGGGCGCGGGCGAAGACGCAGGTAGAATCGTGGCAGTACGTCAGGGAACGTTGCTCGCCACCTCCTTCCACCCCGAGATCACGGGCGATGCGCGGGTGCACGAGCTCTTCGTCGCAATCGTGAAGGAGTAACAGGGGTATGTCAGGACACTCCAAGTGGGCTACGACCAAGCACAAGAAGGCCGTGATCGACGCCAAGCGCGGCAAGCTGTTCGCCAAGCTCATCAAGAACATCGAGGTCGCGGCCCGCACGGGCGGCGGGGACCTCGCCGGTAACCCCACGCTCTTCGACGCCGTCCAGAAGGCCAAGAAGTCCTCGGTCCCCAACGACAACATCGACCGCGCCCTCAAGCGCGGCTCGGGCCAGGAAGCCGGCGGCGCCGACTACCAGACGATCATGTACGAGGGCTACGGCACGGGCGGCATCGCGGTCCTGGTCGAGTGCCTCACGGACAACAAGAACCGTGCCGCCGCGGAGGTCCGCATCGCGTTCACGCGCAACGGGGGCCAGCTCGCGGACCCGGGCTCGGTGTCCTACCTGTTCTCCCGCAAGGGCGTCATCGTGGTCCCCAAGGAGGGCACCACCGAGGACGACGTGATGGAGGCCGTCCTGGAGGCGGGCGGCGAGGAGGTCACGGACGAGGGCGACACGTTCGAGGTCCTCACCGAGGCCACCGACCTGGTCGCTGTCCGCACCGCGCTGCAGGACGCCGGCATCGAGTACGACTCCGCGGACGTGGTCTTCCACCCGTCCATGGAGGTCGAGGTCGACGCCGAGGGCGCCCGCAAGATCCTGCGCCTGATCGACGCGCTCGAGGACAGCGACGACGTGCAGAACGTCTACGCGAACTTCACCGCGAGCGACGAGGTCATGGCCGAGCTCGAGAACGACGACTGACCCACCACCCGGTGTGACCAAGGGCTCCCGCGCGACCGCTCGCGTGGGAGCCCTTCGTCGTGGGTGGCGCGTGAGAAGGTGAGCGCGTGCGCGTGCTCGGAGTGGACCCAGGCCTGACCCGCTGCGGCGTGGGCGTCGTCGACTCGTTGCCCGGGCGGCGCGCGCAGATGGTCGCGGTCGGGGTCCTGCAGAGCCCCCCGGACATGTCGGTGGACCTGCGCCTGCTCACGATCTCCCAGCGCCTGGACGCCTGGATGGACGAGCACGTCCCGGACGTCGTGGCCGTCGAGCGGGTCTTCGCCCAGCACAACGTGAGCACCGTCATGGGCACCGCGCAGGTCGCGGGGCTCGCGATGGTCGCCGCGGCCCGCCGCGGGGTCCCGGTCGCGATGCACACCCCCAGCGAGGTCAAGGCCG
Organism: Oerskovia enterophila; assembly: GCF_001692445.1. GTDB lineage: Bacteria > Actinomycetota > Actinomycetes > Actinomycetales > Cellulomonadaceae > Oerskovia > Oerskovia enterophila. Next base: position 28,248 of record NZ_MAQA01000011.1, read on the forward strand.
CCGTGACCGGCACGGGCCGGGCGGACAAGATCCAGGTCCAGCGCATGGTCGCGCGCATCCTGGGCCTGGCCGAGCTGCCCAAGCCCGCGGACGCGGCCGACGCCCTGGCGCTGGCGATCTGCCACATGTGGCGCCCCGCGGGCGCGCTGCAGGGCGGGGACCGCCACCAGCTCACCCCGGCCCAGCGGGCGTGGGCCGCGGCAGAGCAGGCCTCGCGCGGCCCGCGCCGCTAGGTGCTCGCGGCAGGGGCACGTGCCGGGGGAGCGCGGTGCGGCGAGGTGCCCGACGGCGAGGCTCACCCGGGCGCACGCCCGCCCGTTGCTAGAGTGGCCGCAGTTTCGTACAGGTGTTCGGGGTCGGTCGCGCGCGGCCGGGGCCCGCGAGGATGCATGGAGGCACAGTGATCGCTTCGCTGTCGGGAACGGTGGCGAACGTCCGCCTGGACCGCGCTGTCATCGAGGTGGGCGGCGCCGGGGGAGCCGTGGGGTACCTCGTGCACGCGACCCCCGCGACGCTGTCCACGCTGCGTGTGGGGGAGGCCGCCCGCCTGTCCACGAGCATGGTCGTGCGCGAGGACTCGTTCACCCTGTTCGGGTTCGCCGACGACGACGAGCGCACCGTCTTCGAGGCCGTGCAGACCGTCAGCGGCGTCGGTCCGCGCCTGGCCCTGGCGATGCTCGCGGTCCACACGCCCGACGCCCTGCGCCGCGCCGTGGCCTCCGAGGACATCGCCGCGCTCATGCGCGTGCCCGGTATCGGGCGCAAGGGCGCCCAGCGCATCGCGCTCGAGCTCGGCGACCGGCTCGGGGCCCCCACGGGCACCGGTGACGGGACCGGCGAGGAGGCGGCAGGCACGGGCGGTGCCGTGGTCGACGACCAGCGCGACCAGGTCGTCCAGGCGCTCGTGGGGCTCGGCTGGAACCCCAAGGCCGCCGAGGACGCGCTCGCCACGGTGCTGGCCCAGGCCGGCGTCGACGTGGTCGCCCCCGACGAGATCGCGGGCGCCCTGCGCGCCTCGCTGCGCGTCCTGGGCGGCCCCCGTGGGTGACTTCGACCGCGTCGGGTACGCCGAGGGCGAGGAGCCCTTCACGTCCGAGCGGATCGTTGCGCCGGCCGCGGACGACCTCGAGCGCGCGGCCGAGGCCGCGCTGCGTCCCCGGCGGCTCGAGGAGTTCGTCGGCCAGCTCGTCGTGCGCGACCAGCTCTCCCTGGTCCTGCAGGCCGCGCTGGCCCGCGGAGCGACCCCCGACCACGTCCTGCTCTCGGGCCCTCCCGGGCTCGGCAAGACGACCCTCGCCATGATCATCGCGGCCGAGCTCGGCGCGTCCCTACGGGTGACGTCGGGCCCCGCGATCCAGCACGCGGGCGACCTCGCCGCGGTCCTGTCCTCCCTCGAGGAGGGCGAGGTCCTGTTCATCGACGAGATCCACCGGCTCGCGCGCCCCGCCGAGGAGCTGCTCTACGTCGCCATGGAGGACTTCCGGGTCGACGTGGTCGTGGGCAAGGGAGCGGGGGCGAGCGCGATCCCGCTGGCCCTGCCGCCGTTCACGGTCGTGGGGGCCACCACGCGCGCCGGGCTGCTGCCCGCGCCGCTGCGCGACCGGTTCGGGTTCACCGGGCACCTCGACTTCTACTCGCCCGACGAGCTCCAGCGCGTCCTGGTCCGCTCGGCCGGCCTGCTCGGCGTCCGGCTCGACGCCGACGCCGCCCACGAGATCGCGGGCCGCTCGCGCGGCACCCCCCGCATCGCCAACCGCCTGCTGCGCCGCGTGCGCGACTGGGCCCAGGTGCGCGGCGACGGCTCGCTGGACCTGCGGGCCGCGCGGGCGGCGCTCGAGGTCTACGAGGTCGACGAGCTCGGCATGGACCGCCTCGACCGGGCCGTGCTCGGCGCGCTGTGCACCCGCTTCAACGGCGGCCCCGTGGGGCTGAGCACCCTGGCCGTGACCGTGGGCGAGGAGGCGGAGACCGTCGAGACCGTCGTCGAGCCCTTCCTCGTGCGCGAAGGGCTGATCGGGCGCACCCCGCGCGGGCGCGTCGCGACCGCGGCTGCCTGGGCGCACCTCGGGCTCACACCCCCCGACCCCCTCGCGCCCCGCGGCCCGGGCGGCCTGACGGGGGGACGGAACGGCTCCGGACGGACGGGGCGAACCCTGTTCGACACCGGGGCCTAGACTGGGGGAGTCTGAGCGGCGGAACTCCACGGTCGTACGGTTCGTTGGTGATCCGTACGCGTGCGCCTAGACTGCCGCGCAGATCCCAGCACAGAACAGGAATCGGTTACCCCGTCATGGACTTCAGTCTCATCCTCATCCTCGCCCTCGCCGCAGGTGCGATGTTCCTCATGACCAACCGGTCGCGCAAGGCCCAGAAGGAAGCAGCAGCCTTCCGGACCAACCTGGCCCCCGGCCAGGAGGTCATGACCGGTTCCGGCCTGTTCGGCACCATCGTCGCGGTCGACGAGGAGAAGGACATCATCACGATCGAGTCCACCCCCGGCAACCAGTCCCGCTGGCTGCGGGCAGCGATCGCCAAGCTCGTCGAGCCGCCCGTCGCCGAGGACCCGGCAGAGGACGACGAGGACGGCTCGGTCCTGGGGGACACCGACCCGACCTCGACGGTCGACGACGTGCTCGACGTCCCGGACGACCTGTCCGGACTGACGGACAAGCCGGGGGACAAGCGGGACGACGGCACCGACAGCAAGTGACACACGTCGCGCCCCGATCCCGGGGCGCGACGTCGATCCGCGTCATCGCACGCTCGATGTCGCGCGCACGAGAAGAGACGGATAGTTGGCCACCTCCAACACACGACGCGCCAGGCCCGTACGTACCCTGGTGATCCTCGCTGCACTGATCGTCGCGTTGTTCGCGTCGATCTTCGCCGGCACCAAGTGGTCGGACGCGAGCACCACGCCCGGACTCGCCCTCGACCTGGAGGGCGGCACGCAGATCATCCTGACGCCGATCGCCTCCGAGGGGCAGGTCACCGACGAGACGATCCAGCAGGCGATCAACGTGATCCGCCAGCGTGTCGACTCCTCGGGAGTCACCGAGGCCGAGATCACCAGCCAGGGCAAGAACATCGTCGTCGGGCTGCCCGGCACCCCGAGCGACGAGACGCTCGACCTCGTGCGGAAGTCCGCGCAGATGCGGTTCCGCCCGGTCCTGACGTACGGAGCACCCACCCCGGTGGCCTCCGAGACGCAGGCCGAGGAGCCCACCGCGCCCACCGCGCCCGTGACCCCCACGAGCCCCAGCGACCTGGCCCAGATCACCCCGGAGATCCAGGCCCAGTTCGACGCGCTCGACTGCACCGACCCCAAGAACCTGACGGGCGGCACCGGTGACGACGCCGACGCCCCGCTCGTCACGTGCGCCGACGACGGCACGGTCAAGTACATCCTGGGCCCGGTCGAGATCGAGGGCACCGAGATCTCCAACGCGAGCTCGGGCCTCGGCACCACGGCCCAGGGCGTCAGCACCGGCCAGTGGGTCGTCAACATCGAGTTCAACGCCGAGGGCACCAAGGCCTTCCGCGACACCACCACGCGCCTGGTCGCGCTGCCTGCCCCGCAGAACGCGTTCGCCATGGTCCTCGACGGGCTCGTCATCTCCGCCCCGACGGCCAACGTCGCGATCCAGGACGGCAAGGCCGAGATCTCCGGCAACTTCACCCGCGAGAGCGCCGCGCTGCTGGCCAACCAGCTCAACTTCGGTTCGCTCCCGCTGACCTTCGAGGTCCAGAGCGAGCAGCAGATCTCCGCGACGCTCGGCAGCGAGCAGCTCGAGAAGGGCCTCATCGCCGGCGCGATCGGACTGCTGCTGGTCGTCATCTACTCGCTCTTCCAGTACCGGGCCCTCGGCCTGGTCACGGTGGCCTCGCTCGGCATCGCGGCCGTGCTCACCCTCGGGGTGATCCTGCTGCTGTCCTGGACGATCGGGTACCGGCTCTCCCTGCCCGGTGTCGCGGGCATCATCGTCGCGATCGGCATCACCGCGGACTCGTTCATCGTGTACTTCGAACGCATCCGCGACGAGCTGCGCGACGGACGTACCCTGAACTCGGCCGTCGAGAAGGGCTGGGACCGCGCACGGCGCACCATCCTGGCTTCGGACGCGGTCAACTTCCTCGCTGCGGTCGTGCTGTACTTCCTCGCCGTGGGCGGCGTGCGCGGCTTCGCGTTCACGCTGGGTCTGACGACGCTGATCGACCTGATCGTCGTCTTCATGTTCACGCACCCGGTCATGCAGCTGCTCGCACGCACCAAGTTCTTCGCGAACGGGCACCCTGCCTCGGGCCTCGACCCGCGCCGCCTCGGCGCGAGCGCCCGGTACGCCGGGCGCGGACGGGTCGCCCGGCCGGGCGCCGAAGGCACCCAGGACGCACCCGTGAGCGACGCGTCGAGCGACGAACCCTTCGGCAGCCCCACGCGGGAGAAGGTCGGCGCGAGCGTCGGCACCGCCACGGCGGGCGAGGGGACCCGGCAGACGATCGCCGAGCGCCGCGCGGCCGCACGGCGCGCGGCCGAGTCCGGCTCGACCACCACCGACTCCTCGACCGAGGGCGACAAGAACGAGGAGAACCTCTGATGGCGCAGGGATTCGCCCAGTGGGGCAACGACCTCTACACGGGGCGCAAGTCCTACCAGATCGTCGGCAACCGCCGCCGCTTCTACATCGTCGCGATCGTCATGGTGCTCCTGTCGTTCGGGGTCCTGCTCACCAAGGGCTTCAACCTCGGCATCGACTTCCGCGGCGGCTCCGAGTTCGTCGTCTCGAACGTCAGCGACACGAGCCAGCAGCCCGCGATCGACGCCGTGTCCGAGGTCGCCCCCGCCGAGGTGCCGCGCGTCACGACGGTCGGCGGCAGCGCCATCCGCGTCCAGACCGACCGCCTGACGGCGGACGAGGTCACCGAGGTGCGGGACGCGCTCGCCGGCGCCTACGACGTGACCGAGAACGACGTCACGACCGCGTTCATCGGCCCCAGCTGGGGCAAGGACGTCTCGCAGAAGGCCATCACGGGCCTGATCGTCTTCCTCGCGCTCGTGGGCGTGGTCATGACGATCTACTTCCGCAACTGGCGCATGGCCGCGGCTGCGCTCATCGCGCTCTTCCACGACCTCATCATCACGGTCGGGATCTACGCGGCGATCGGCTGGGAGGTCACCCCGGCGACCGTGATCGGCTTCCTGACGATCCTCGGGTACTCGATCTACGACACCGTCGTGGTCTTCGACAAGGTCCGCGAGAACACGGCCGGCATCCTCGACCAGACCCGCAGCACCTACGCCGAGCGCGCGAACCTCGCGGTCAACCAGACGCTCGTCCGGTCGATCAACACCTCGGTCGTGGCCCTGCTGCCCGTCAGCGCCATCCTGTTCATCGGCGCGTTCCTGCTCGGTGCCGGCACGCTGCGTGACATCGCGCTCGCGCTGTTCGTCGGCATGGCCGTGGGTGCCTACTCCTCGATCTTCCTGGCCACGCCCCTGGAGGTCTCGCTGCGCGAGCGCGAGCCCGCCATCAAGGAGCACACCCAGAAGGTCCTGGACAAGCGTGCCGCGCTCGTCGCCGAGGCGGCCGAGGGCACGGGCGGCGCCTCGCGCGACGCCCAGCTCGCCGCGGCCGGGGTCCAGGCCACGGGCCAGCTCCAGCCGGGATCGCACCAGGGCGTCAAGGCGCAGCCGCGACGCAAGCGGGGGCACTGACCCTCATGAGCACCAGCAGCATCCTGCCCGTCGGACTGACGGGCCTGGGGTCCGAGCGCGCGGCCGAGGTCCTCGGACTGATCCGCGACGTCCCGGACTACCCCCAGCCCGGCGTCACGTTCCGTGACATCACCGGTCTGCTCGCCGACGGCAGGGCGCTGGGCGACGTGGTCGACTCCCTCGCGGCATTCGCCGCGGGGGGCGTCGACCTCGTCGCCGGTCTCGAGGCCCGCGGCTTCCTGATCGGCGCACCGCTCGCCACACGCCTCGGGGTCGGCTTCCTGCCGCTGCGCAAGGCCGGCAAGCTCCCGCCGCCCACCGAGACCGTGACCTACGACCTCGAGTACGGCACGGCGTCGATCGAGCTGCGCACGGGCACCCTCCCGCAGGGCGCGCGCGTCCTGATCGTCGACGACGTCCTGGCCACGGGCGGCACCGCCGCCGCGGGGGTCGAGCTGGTCGAGCGCTGCGGGGGCGTCGTCGCGGGGGTCGCGTTCCTCCTCGAGCTCGACGGCCTCGGCGGGCGCGCGCGGCTCGCAGGCCACCAGGTCGACACGCTCCTGCGCGTGGAGTCGTAGGATTGCCACTCCGACGGACGTCGAGATTCTCCGGCGACCAGGGAGAGGAGGCACGCATGAGCGAAGAGACACGGACGGGTCGATCGTCCGGTGAGAGCGGGCCGTCCTCGGCGGCGCGCGTACGCTCGCGCCTCGTGCGGTTCGGTGTGCGGGGGAGCCAGGGCGGCACGCCCGCCCTCGAACCGGTGCTGCAGGCGGTACGTACCAACCACCCCAAGTCCGACCTCTCGGTGATCGAGCGGGCGTACGCGACGGCGGAGAAGGCCCACCGCGGCCAGATGCGCAAGAGCGGCGACCCGTATATCACCCACCCGGTCGCGGTCGCCACGATCCTCGCAGACCTCGGCTTCGACGGCGCGACGCTGGCCGCGGCGCTGCTCCACGACACGGTCGAGGACACCGAGTACTCGCTCGAGCGCCTCACCGAGGAGTACGGCGAAGAGATCGCGATGCTCGTCGACGGCGTCACCAAGCTCGACAAGGTGACCTACGGCGACGCGGCCCAGGCCGAGACCGTGCGCAAGATGGTCGTGGCCATGGCCCGCGACATCCGCGTGCTGGTCATCAAGCTGGCCGACCGCCTGCACAACGCCCGCACCTGGAAGTTCGTGCCGTCCTCCTCGGCCGAGCGCAAGGCGCGCGAGACCCTCGAGATCTACGCGCCCCTGGCCCACCGCCTGGGCATGAACACCATCAAGTGGGAGCTCGAGGACCTGTCGTTCGCGACCCTCTACCCCAAGGTGTACGAGGAGATCGTCCACCTGGTCGCCGAGCGCGCCCCGGCCCGCGAGGAGTACCTCGCCGTGGTCCGCGAGCAGGTCACGGCGGACCTGCGCACCGCCAAGATCAAGGCGACCGTGACCGGCCGCCCCAAGCACTACTACTCGATCTACCAGAAGATGATCGTGCGCGGGCACGACTTCGCGGAGATCTACGACCTGGTCGGCGCACGCGTCCTCGTGGACACGGTGCGCGACTGCTACGCGGCGCTCGGTGCGCTGCACGCGCGATGGAACCCGGTGCCGGGCCGGTTCAAGGACTACATCGCGATGCCCAAGTTCAACATGTACCAGTCGCTGCACACCACGGTGATCGGCCCCGGCGGCAAGCCCGTCGAGATCCAGATCCGTACGCACGACATGCACCGCCGCGCGGAGTACGGCGTCGCGGCGCACTGGAAGTACAAGGAGATCGCCAAGGCGAGCGGGGCTCCCGAGCCCGCGCAGAACGACATGGCCTGGCTGCGCCAGCTCGTGGACTGGCAGCGCGAGACTGCGGACCCCTCGGAGTTCCTGGACTCGCTGCGCTTCGAGATCGGCGGCGCGGAGGTCTACGTCTTCACGCCCAAGGGCGACGTCATCGCGCTGCCCGCGGGGTCGACCCCGGTCGACTTCTCCTACGCCGTGCACACCGAGGTCGGGCACCGCACCATGGGGGCCCGGGTCAACGGTCGCCTGGTGCCGCTCGACTCGACGCTCGAGAACGGCGACGTCGTCGACGTCCTGACGTCCAAGTCGGAGACCGCCGGGCCCAGCCGCGACTGGCTCGCGTTCGTCAACAGCCCCCGCGCGCGCAACAAGATCCGCCAGTGGTTCTCCAAGGAGCGCCGCGAGGAGGCCGTCGAGCACGGCAAGACCGCGATCGCCAAGGCCATGCGCAAGCAGAACCTGCCCATCCAGCGCCTGCTCAGCCACGAGTCGCTCGTGGCGCTCGCCAACGAGATGCGCTACCCCGACGTCTCGGCGCTCTACGCCGCGATCGGCGAGGGACAGGTCTCGGCCGCGAGCGTCGTGCAGAAGCTCGTGCACGCCATGGGCGGCGAGGACGGCGCGTCCGAGGACCTCGCGGAGGTCGCCCGCCCCGGGCACACCTCGCGCCGCCCCCGCACGGGCGACCCGGGCGTGGTCGTCAAGGGCGTGGACGACATCTGGGTCAAGCTCGCCAAGTGCTGCACCCCGGTGCCGGGCGACGAGATCATCGGCTTCATCACGCGCGGCCAGGGCGTCAGCGTCCACCGCGCGGACTGCGCCAACGTCGTCGGGCTGCGCAACCAGCCCGAGCGCATCGTCGAGGTCGACTGGACCACGGGCAGCAATGCCCTGTTCCTGGTCCAGATCCAGGTCGAGGCCCTGGACCGCTCGCGTCTGCTCTCGGACGTGACCCGGGTCCTGTCGGACCACCACGTCAACATCCTGTCCGCGACCGTCTCCACCTCGAACGACCGGGTCGCGATGTCCCGGTTCGTGTTCGAGATGGCCGAGCCCGGGCACCTGGCCACGGTCCTGTCCGCGGTCCGCAAGATCGACGGGGTGTTCGACGTCTACCGCATCACGGGCTCCAAGGCGGCCGAGCAGCCTCAGCTGCCGGCCTGACCCCGGGCACTACCGAACGCCCCACGTGCCCGACGACGTCGCGCACGTGGGGCGTTCGTCGTCCGGGCGAGGGGCCCGCTCGACGTGTGCCACGGTGCCCCCGGTGGCAGCATCGGGGGATGGACCTGCCCGTGCTCCCGCCTACGCTGCCCATGCTCGCCAAGTCGGTCTCGGGCGTCCCGGACCCCGCCGCGGTCGACGGCGGGCTCGTCTTCGAGCCCAAGTGGGACGGCTTCCGCGCGATCGTCTACCGTGACGGCGACGAGGTCCGCCTCGACAGCCGCAGCGCCAAGCCCATGGAGCGCTACTTCCCGGACGTCGTGGCGGCCGTGCTCGACGCGTTGCCCGAGCGGTGCGTGGTCGACGGCGAGATCGTGCTCGCCCAGGGCGGCAGGCTGGACTTCGAGGCACTCCAGCAGCGCATCCACCCCGCGGCTTCGCGCGTCGCCCGCCTGGCCGCCGAGACGCCGGCGAGCCTCGTGGTGTTCGACCTGCTGGCGCTGGGGGACGACGACGTCACGCAGGAGCCGCTGAGCCGGCGCCAGGAGCTCCTCGCGGGGCTGGGGCTCGACGGCCCGCACGTGCACCTGACCCCCCGCACGACGGACCGTGCCGTGGCCCAGGACTGGTTCGCGGTCTTCGAGGGCGCGGGCCTCGACGGCGTCGTCGCCAAGCCGCTCGCCGCGCCCTACCAGCCCAACAAGCGGGTCATGCTCAAGGTCAAGCACGAGCGCACGGCGGACGTGGTGCTCGCGGGATACCGGCTGCACAAGACCTCGACCCCCGAGGACCCGCTCGTGGGCTCGCTGCTGCTGGGCCTGTACGACGACGCGGGAGCTCTGCAGTTCGTCGGGGTGGCGGCGTCGTTCCCCATGGCGCGTCGGGCCGAGCTCGTGGCGGAGCTGGCGCCGCTCGTGCTGGACCCCGGGAGCCCCGAGGCCGCCGAGCACCCCTGGGCGGGGTGGGAGAGCCCAGGGTCCGGACGCATGCCCGGCGCGCAGTCGCGGTGGAGCGGCACCAAGGACCTGTCGTTCGTGCCGCTGCGCGTCGAGAAGGTCCTCGAGGTGGCCTACGACCACATGGAGGGGTCCCGGTTCCGGCACACGGTCCAGCTCCGGCGCTGGCGCACGGACCGGGAGCCCGGCTCGTGCACGTACGAGCAGCTCGAGGAGCCCGTGAGCTACCGGCTCGACGAGCTGCTTCCGGGGGCGCCGGGGGCAGCGTGAGCGGACGCCGTCGCCGTCGCCGGCTGATGCACCCGGGCTCGGTGGTCACGGAACCGGAACGACGCAAGGACCGACTGCGCAGGCATCGGCGAGGGTCACTCCTGTCCACCGAGCGGCTGGGGGCTTGGTAGGGACGGGGAAGGAGTGCGCGCTGGGCCGGACCGGGTCGGGACTGCCCCGGGATACCGCGCCTGCAGGTCGCCGTCGAACAGTCGCCAGCAGAAGTCGTTCATCCGGGCCGCCGTGGGAGCGTGCCGGGCCAGGACGCGCGCCACTGCCACCGGCACCTCCGGCGGGATGTCGCCGCTCGCGCACCGACGCACGGTGGCGTTGCGTGCAGCAAGGCCGCCGCTGGCCGGCAACGGCACATCGCACACCGTGGTGACCAGCCAGTTGACCAGTCGCATCGCCGCATAGTCGGCATCGTGGTCGACGTGGTCCGCGACGAAGTCACGCTCGGCGTCCGACAGGTCGAAACGAGGCGAGGTGGCCAGCCCGAGGTCGACGAGGTAGATCTGGTCGTCGTCGGCCCGCAGGTTGCCGAAGTGTCCGTCCAAGTGCAGCACCTCCCTGCGACGCAGGAACGCGACGGCCTCGAAGAGCTGCCGCTCGAACGTCTCGACGCTCTCCGCCGGGTTCTCCAGCCTCTCGACCAGCCGGTCGGGGAGGTGCTCGAGAAAGAGCACGAGGCTGGAGGTCGCGTCGGCCAGCTCCTCGAAGCGGGTCCGGACTGCCGGGTCGCCTCCGAACTGGGCGACGACCGCCTCGATGTCCTGATGCTCGGGCGCGACCGGTGGGCGTCCCGGGAGCACCCGCCAGTGGTGCAGCAGGGCGAAGGACTCCGACTCGCCGCCGAGGACACCTTCGGTGACGGTGACGTTCGCGGCCAGCTCGCGCCACGCGCCGAAGCCCGGGCCGGCGAGTCGGTGCATGCCGTACTGACAGAAGGTCGGCAGGTCGAACAGGTTCGTTGTGCTGTGCGGATGCGCCAGTTCACGGTCGGTGATCGGGACTCGCTTGGCGAACACCGTGATGCCGTCGACGTCGAGCACGCAGGTGCCACCGCCGACCCCCACCCCGCTGGTCGGTGCATCACGGAGGAACGCGGACAGCTCGTCGTCGTCGCGGGCGGCGAGCGAGGTTGACGCGAGGTCGTGACGGGCACGACGGGTGCTGAGCATCACGCCATTGTGCCCGCAGCTGGGCAGTGAACTCTGGGGCCAGGCGCTGGACCGGCGGCCCGGGCCCCGAAGAGACGTGCACGAGCGGTCGAGGCACGCGGAGAGCGGTCAAGCCTTCTCCTCGTGCTCCTCGTGCTCCTCGTGCCGCGAGGCGTCCTTGCTGGGCTGGACCCGCTTGGGCTCGCCCGCCATCTTGGGGTGCTCGGGAGGGTAGGGCAGGTCGCCGAGCCCGTGGTCGCGCTCGTCGCGCGCCGCGAGCTCGAGCGCTGCCTCGAGCGAGTACCGCTCGCCGGGGCTCGTGGCGTCGAGGCGTGCATGCAGGTCGCCGACCTCGGCGAAGCGCGCCGGCATGGTCAGGACGTCGAAGTCGTCGGGCCCGACGTCGGGCACCTCCTCCCAGTGCAGCGGGGCCGAGACCGTGGCGCGGGCGTTGGCACGGATCGAGTAGGCCGAGGCGATCGTGCGGTCGCGGGCCATCTGGTTGTAGTCGACGAAGATCTTCTCGCCCCGCTCCTCCTTCCACCACTTCGTGGTGACCTGGTCCGGCAGGCGGCGCTCGAGCTCGCGCCCGATCGCGATGGTCGCCCGGCGTGCCTCGACGAAGCCCCAGCTCGGCGTGATGGGGACGAACACGTGCAGACCGCGCCCGCCTGACGTCTTGGGGAACCCCTCGAGCCCCAGCTCGGTGAGTACCTCGCGCAGGTGCGGCGCCACCCGGGCCGCGTCCGAGTAGTCGGTCCCGGGCTGGGGGTCCAGGTCGATGCGGAGCTGGTCGGGAGCCTCGACGTCGGCCCCTGTGACCGGCCACGGGTGGAACGTGAGGGTGCCGAGGTTCGCGGCCCAGAGCACCACCGCGAGCTCGGTGGGCCGCACCTCGTCGGCGGTGCGGCCGCTGGGGAACGCGATCCGGGCGGTCTCGACGTAGTCCGGGGCACCCTGGGGCAGCCGCTTCTGGAAGAACGCGTCGCCGGTGCTGTCGGTGCGCGTGCTGAGCCTGGCCCCCTCGAACATGCCCTTGGGCCAGCGCTCGAGCGTCGTGGGCCGTTCGCGCAGCGCCGCGAGGATCCCCGGACCGACCGTCTGGAAGTACGTGACGACGTCGAGCTTGGTGAGCCCGCGGCCCGGGAAGACGACACGGTCCGGGCTCGTGACGCGCACGGTGCGTCCGTCGACGTCGAGCTCGACCGCCGGGGTCGTGGAACGAGGCATCTGTTCACGGTAGACGGGGGCCGGGCTCGCCGCCTGCGGGCGCGGCCCGCAGCCGTCCGGCGAGCGCGTCCAGGACCCGTCGGGCCCTGGGCGCGCCGGTGCGCCGAGACCGCAGGTCGAGCGAGTCCCGGACCGCGTCGAGGTCGAGCTCGCACCGTGCCACGAGCGCGAGCAGGACAGGGCTGCTGGCCTGCGGGTCGTGCAGGCACGCGAGGTCCAGGGCCGTGCGCTCGATCGTCGTCACCAGGACGCCCCCGATCAGCGCGACCTCGGTGCGCAGGAGGGCGCTCTGCCGCGGGGCGCGCCCGGGCAGCGGCGGCGGGCGGTGGACGCCGAGCGGGTGGATCACCTCGACCGTCGAGGGAGCAGGCGTCCCGCCGTGCACCCACGCGGCGCTCAGGCCGCCGACCACGGTGCGCTCGGGCACGAGGTGAGCCAGGGAGGCCGCACGGACCGCGGGGGTGAGCGGCGTCGTCGGGCGGACGGCGACGTCTCCCCGGACGCGCACCAACGCCCCCGAGCGGACCAGGTCCGCGAACGCGACGGCGCCGCCGACGTGCGCCGGCCGCACGAGCTCGGGCGCGGGCGGCACACGGACGGCCATGGCGACGTCCGCCGGGTGGTGCGGTCCCGCAGCTGCGGTGCCCGGTGGGAGGGGCGCGAGGGCGCGGGGAGCGTTGCCGGTGGACATGGGGCCAGCCTGGCGCCCCGTCCGGACATGCGCGAGGGGCCCGGTCGGGCCTGTGGAAACTCTCGTCGTCCACAGGCCCGACGGGGCCCCTCGGGTGGTGCAGGATCAGCCGCGGGAGTCCTCGGCGGCCTTCACGACCTGCTCGAGCCAGGCGCGGCGAGCCGTGATCGAGGACTCGATCTCGGCGATCTTGCGCTTGTCGCCCTTGGCCGTCGCAGCGGCGAGGTCCTCCTCGAGGCCCGCGATCGCGGACTCGAGCTGGGCGGCCGCGCCCTCGGCGCGCGCACGCGTCTCAGGGTTGGAGCGCGACCACTGGGACTGCTCGGCGTCGCGGACCGCGGTCTCGACCGCGCGCAGGCGGGCCTCGACGCGCTGGATGTCGGCGCGAGGAACCTTGCCGGCGTCCTCCCACTTCTCCTGGATGTCCCGCAGGGCCGTCTTGGCCTGCGCGAGGTCCGTCACGGGGACGAGCTTCTCGGCCTGCTCCAGCAGGGCCTCCTTGACGACCAGGTTCTCCGCGTACTCGGCGTCCGTGGCCGCGTTGAGCGCGTCCCGGGCCTCGAAGAACGCGTCCTGCGCCGCACGGAAGCGGGCCCACAGGGCGTCGTCGTCGCGGCGGTTGGCGCGCCCGGCGGCCTTCCACTCGGTCATGAGGTCGCGGAAAGCGCCGGCCGTGGCGCCCCAGTCCGTGCTGTTCTGCAGGGCCTCGGCCCGCTGCACGAGCTTCTCCTTGACCTCCTTCGCGGAGGAGTTGCGCTGCTCGAGCTCGGCGAAGTAGTGCCGACGCTCGCGGTCGAAGGCCGTGCGGGCGTGGCTGAAGCGCTTCCAGAGCGCCTCCTCGCTGGCGCGGTCGATCCTCGGCCCGTTGCGCTGGGCGTCCTTCCACTGGTCGAGCAGCTTGCGCAGCTCCTCGCCCGCGGGACGCCACTGGATGCGCGCCGGGTCCGTGGAGGCGATCTTCTCGGCTGCCTCGATGATCTCGGTGCGGGCGGCGAGCGCCGCCTCCTTGGCAGCGTTGCGCTCGGCCTCGAGCTCGGCGCGGCGCGCAGCCGCGACCGTGCGCAGCGACTCCACGTGCGCGCGCAGGCCGTCCAGGTCGCCGACGGCCGAGGGCTCGGCGGTCTCCTCGCCGAGCTTGGCGAGGGTCGAGTCGATCTCCTTGACGGACAGGTCCGTACCGGTCAGCCGGGCCTCGAAGAGCGCGACCTTGGCCTGCAGGTCCAGGTAGCGACGCACGTAGAGAGCGAGCGCCTCCTCGGGGGTGACCCCGGGGAACTGCCCGACGCTGCGCTCGCCCGCGGCCTCGGTCACGTAGACCGTGCCCTCCTCGTCGACGCGGCCGAACCCGGCCGCGGCCTTCGCGGCGGCGCTGTCGTCAGGGATGACCGCCGCGGCCGCGGCCGGGGCGATCGACGCGGCGGCAGGGGTCGCAGCAGCCGGGGCACCCGGGCGCGGGGGCCGGGGCACCGGGACGGCGCTCGGCTTGGGCGCGGGGCTGGGCTTGGGGGCCGGCGCCGCCTCAGGGGCGTCGGCCGCGGGAGCCTGCTCGGCCTCGGCCTCGGCGACGGGGGCCGGTGCGGCGTCCGTCTCGTCCGCTGCAGGTGCGGCGTCGGTGACCTCAGCGTCGGTGTCGGCCGTGGCCTCGGAAGGAGCCTCGTCCGCGACGGGCGCGGCTTCCTCGACGGAGGGGGCCTCGTCGGCTGCTGCCACGGGCGCGTCGGTCTCGACGGTCTCCGTGGCGGCGGGTGCCTCGGCGCCCTCGGCCGGTTCAGCGACCGCCGGCACCTCGACCTGCTCCGTTGCGGTGGCCTCCTCGGATGCCTGCGCCGGAGAGTTCGCGTGGTTCTCGGTGCTCTCGCTCACTGGGTCTCAACTCCTTCGATGGTGACCGGGGTCGCGGGGGAGCCGTCAGGGGCCCCGTCCGCTGTCCCCGCGTCAGCGACTGCTCGGACGACGTCCAAGCCGGATGTGATCTTGCCGAAAACTGTGTACCCACCGGTGTCGGTCGGCAAGGTGGTGTCCTCGTAGACGAGGAAGAACTGGCTGCCGTGGGAGTCCGTGGTCTGGGCACGGGCCATGGCGATGGTGCCTGCGGGGAAGAACCCGTCCTCGGGCGTGTTCTCGACGGGCCCGAACGAGTAGCCCGGACCCCCGGTCCCGGTGCCCGTCGGGTCGCCGCACTGCAGGACGAAGATCCCCGAGGTCGTCAGGCGGTGGCACTGCGTGCCGTCGAAGAACTCGCCCTGGGCGAGCGAGACGAAGCTCGCGACGGTCTGAGGAGCGGCCTGCCCGTCGAGCGTGAACTCGATGTCGCCCGCGCTGGTGCGCAGCTCGCCCGTCCACTCGCGGTCCTCTGCGGCGGAAGGGGGAGGGAGCGTGAAGGTCTTGTCGGTCGCGACGGCGTCCGAGTTCGCGGAGAGTGCCAGCACGACGACACCACCCACGACGGCGAGCGCGGCGACCGCGCCGACGATGGTCCACGTCCGCTGCTTGCGGGCGCGAGCCTGCGCCTGACGCTGGGTCCACTTCTCCTCGCGGCGGCGGGCACGCTCGCGTTCGCGCTTGCTCGTCGTCACCCCAACTCCTTCGTCTCACGTCACGGGCCGCTCCGCGTGCGGGCGCGAGGGCGCGTTCTGTGCACGGGTGATCCACGGTTTCAGAGGACAGTCTAGGCATCGGGAGCGTTCTGGCGCCGTGTCGTGCCGCCTTTCAGGTCACGGTCCGGTATCAGGTGCCCTCTTTGCGTGGGTCGTTACTGTCGTCCCATGGACCTCTTCCTCGTGGTGGCCCCCGTGTTCGGCACCAACTGCACGCTCGTCGTGCCGGGCCCCGAGGGAACGCTGCCCGACGACGTCGCGCGCCCCTGCGTGATCGTCGACGCAGGAGCCGGGGTCGTCCCGGGCGTCGTGGAGCTCGTGCGCGAGCAGGGGCTCGCGCCTCGCGCGGTCCTGGCCACGCACGGGCACGCCGACCACACCTGGGACGCGGCGGAGCTGTGCGCGCTCTACGGCGTCCCGTTCTGGATCCACGCGGCAGATGCCTACCGGCTCGCCGACCCTCTGGGCACGATCGAGAGCGCCCCGCCCGCGGGGCCCGACGGCCGGGTCGTGCCCGGCCCCCTGGCCGCGGCGCTCGCCGCGGGCGGGGCACGGGTCGAGGACTACCGGGCTCCGGGCGACGTGCGCACCTTCGGTACGGCCGGCGAGCCGGGGGCCGGGGCCCGCGAACGGCTCGACCTCGACGGCGTCCTGGTCGACGCCCTGCACGCTCCGGGGCACACCCAGGGCTCGACGCTCTACCTGCCCGTCGCGCTGGGACCCGACCCGCGCGGCGACGGTGGCACGGCGAACGACGGCGACACAATGAACGACACAGACCGCGGCGCCCAGGCCGGGGTCGTGCTCGCGGGGGACGTCCTGTTCGCAGGGTCGGTGGGGCGCACCGACCTGCCCGGCGGCGACGGCGAGACCATGCAGCGAACCCTGCGCGACGTCGTCGGGCGCCTCGACGACGCCCTCCAGGTGGTCCCGGGCCACGGGCCGCTGACCACGATCGGCCGCGAGCGCCGGACCAACCCGTACCTGCGCGGTCTGTGAGCGGATTGCTCGTCCGGTCCGGGAGTCTGGAAAGATCGGGTCCCATGGCCCGACCTACACCTCTCTCCGGTTTCCCCGAATGGCTCCCTGCTGGACGCGTCGTGGAGCAGCACGTGCTCGACACGCTGCGTCGCACGTTCGAGCTCCATGGTTTCGCGGGGATCGAGACGCGAGCCGTCGAGCCCCTGGACCAGCTGCTGCGCAAGGGCGAGACCTCCAAGGAGGTGTACGTGCTGCGCCGGCTCCAGGAGGAGGCGGCGGAGGGGGCCGCGGACGAGCGGTCGGGCAAGGCCGACAAGCAGCTCGGCCTGCACTTCGACCTGACGGTGCCGTTCGCGCGCTACGTGCTGGAGAACGCCGGTCACCTGGCGTTCCCGTTCAAGCGTCACCAGATCCAGAAGGTGTGGCGCGGCGAGCGTCCCCAGGACGGGCGCTTCCGTGAGTTCGTGCAGGCGGACATCGACGTCGTGGGTGCGGGCGAGCTGCCCTACCACTTCGAGGTCGAGCTGCCGCTGGTCATGGCCGAGGCGCTGGGCGAGCTGCGCGCGATCGGTGTGCCCGAGGTCCGCATCCTGGTGAACAACCGCAAGGTCGCCGAGGGCTTCTACCGCGGGCTGGGCCTGGACGACGTCGAGGGCGTGCTGCGCAGCATCGACAAGCTCGACAAGATCGGCCCGGACAAGGTCGGGGCGCTGCTGGTCGCCGAGACGGGCGCGACGCCCGAGCAGGCGGCTGCGTGCCTGGCGCTCGCGGCGATCTCCGGCTCGGACGCGAGCGTCGCGGAGCGGGTGCGGGCGCTCGCGGTCGGCCACGGCGTGACCTCGGAGCTGCTCGAGGAGGGCCTGCGCGAGCTGTCGGCGCTGATCGACGCGGCGGCCGTGCGGGCGCCGGGGGTCGTGGTCGCCGACCTCAAGATCGCGCGCGGCCTGGACTACTACACGGGCTCGGTCTACGAGACGGTGCTGGTGGGGCACGAGCAGCTCGGGTCGATCTGCTCGGGCGGGCGCTACGACACCCTGGCCTCGGACGGTGCGAACACCTACCCGGGGGTGGGGTTGTCGATCGGCGTCTCGCGCCTGGTCTCGCGCCTGCTGAGCGCGGGCCTGGTCCGCTCGACGCGCTCGGTGCCGAGCGCGGTCGTGGTCGCGGTCACGAGCGAGGAGACGCGTCCCGCGTCGGACGCGGTCGCGGTGGCGCTGCGTTCGCGGGGCATCCCGGTCGAGGTCGCGCCGAGCGCGGCCAAGTTCGGCAAGCAGATCAAGTTCGCCGACCGGCGCGGCATCCCGTTCGTGTGGTTCCCCGCGGGGATCGGCGCGGACGGCGAGGTCGTGCCGCACCAGGTCAAGGACATCCGCTCGGGCGAGCAGGTCGCCGCTGACCCGGCGGTGTGGGCCCCGGCCGAGGAAGACCTGTGGCCGCGGGTGGTGCCCGCGGGGGAGTGAGCCCGCTGCCTGGGTGCTGACCCGGGTGGGCGCGCGTGAGGCCCGGCAGGGGTTCCCTGCCGGGCCTTGCGCGTATCGATGCTCAGCGGCATTTCGCGCACTTCCCGCTTCCTCGACGGCGTCTCGCTCGCGGGCACGACGATCCTGCCCGTCACGACGCACGCCATGAGCGGCCTCGGCCGGGCGCCCGAGGTCTACGCGACCCTCGCTCCCGACGCGGTCGTGGGCGAGGGGCTCGCGGTGCGCGGGGAGCGTGTCGCCGACGCCGGGCCGGAGATCGACCGCTGGGTGCGGGCGGCGGGGATCGGCTGAGTCGTCCGAGGCGGATCGGGACCGCATCGACAACAGCATCGAACATGTGTTCGAATGGTGCGATGAGGTGGGACGGGCAGGCGATCACGGCGGACGACGGCGCGCTGCCCGGGCTCGGCCGCATGGCGGGGCTCGTGCGGACCGTGCACACCCCGGAGTTCGCCGGGGTCACGTTCCACGAGGTGCTCGCCAAGAGCGCGCTGTCCAAGGTGCCGGGGGAATCCCGCATGCCGTTCACCTGGACGATCAACCCGTACCGCGGATGCTCCCATGCGTGCTCCTACTGCTTTGCCCGCCCCTCGCACCGCTACCTCGACATGAACCCCGGCGAGGACTTCGACAGCCAGATCGTCGTGAAGATGAACGTCGCCGAGGTGCTGCGGGCCGAGCTCGCCAAGCCGTCCTGGGCGGGCGACGCAGTCGCGCTCGGCACCAACACCGACCCCTACCAGCGCGCCGAGGGACGCTACCGGCTCATGCCCGGGATCATCGACGCCCTCGAGGCCGCGCGCACGCCGTTCTCGATCCTCACCAAGGGCACGCTCCTGCGCCGAGACCTCCCGCGCCTTACGCAGGCGGCGCAGAGCGTGGACGTGGGCATCGGGGTCTCCTTGGCCTTCGTCGACGAGGACCTCCAGCAGGCCGTCGAGCCCGGGACGCCCACGCCGCGCGCCCGCCTCGACCTGATCCGCGCCGCCCGGGGTGCCGGGCTGCCGTGCGGGGTCATGATCGCCCCGGTCCTGCCGTGGCTCACCGACTCGACCGACCACCTCACGCGCCTGCTCGACGCGGTCCACGAGGCCGGCGCGACCGGCGCCACGGTCCTCCCGCTGTTCCTCAAGCCCGGCACCCGCGAGTGGTTCATGGCCTGGCTGCGCCGCGACCACCCCGAGCGGGTAGCGGGGTACGAACGCATCTACGCGGGCGGGTCGTACGCGAGCCGCGCGTACCGGGACTGGCTGTGGGACCGGGTGCGACCCCTGCTCGTCGAGCGCGGGTTCGCGAGCGCAGGGCACCGCGCCCAGGCGCGCACGTCCGGCCACGCCCGGACCGCCTGGCACCCCGAGACCCCCGGCGACAGAGCGCGGCCCGACGAGGGCGACTACCCGGTCGGGAGTCTGGTGACGCAGCACCGGGACAGCGGCAGGCCGCCAGGACGCACGGGCACGAGCGCGGCCGCGAGCGCCGAGCAGCTGCTCTTCTAGGTTCCCCGCGCGAATCGGGCAAAACCTGCTATCTTGCCGCCAGTCACACCATGGCGCGGATGCCGATGCCTCGCCGGTGCCCTTGTGATCGGCCGAGGATCCCCGCATGCCCAGGAAGCGCCCGAGCGCGGCACCGCCGCCCGTGCCCCCGTTGTTCACGACCGAAGAGACCCATCCCGAGATCGCCTCGATGCAGGCCGTGGCAGCCACAGAAGACTGGGCCGCGGTCGCCGCCCTCCTGGAGGAGCTGAGCCCGGTGGACCGGGACTTCGCCCTGAGGTACCTCTCCGACGTCGAGGGGGTCGAGGGACTGCTGGAGCGGGCCTTGGAGGACGACCCCCGCGACCCGTTGCTGCGGACCCTCCTCGCCGAGCGATACGTCCACATCGGGTGGGGGATCCGTAGCCGGTACCGCGCCGAGCACGTGTCTCGCGAACAGTTCGCGCAGTTCCACGACTGGCTGCGCAGAGCCGAGCAGATCCTCCTCGAGGTCTGCGCGGAGCACCCGACCTTCGTCCTCGCGTGGGACGTGCGTCTGACGACGGCCCGGGGGCTCGAGCTCGGGCACTCCGAGGCCCGCCGTCGCTACGGACGCTTGGCGTCGCTCGACCCGCACAGCTACGTCGCGCAGAAGGCGCTGCTCCAGCAGCTGTGCCCCAAGTGGAGCGGGAGCTGGGAGGACGCGCACGGGTTCGCGACCGAGTGCGCGGAGTCTGCCCCCGCCGGCGCGCCGAACGGGGCGGTCGTGGCGCTCGCGCACATCGAGCACTGGCTCGAGCTGGACCCGCCCGAGAAGGAGAGGTACATGGCGAGCGCTGCCGTCCGTGACGACCTCCGCCGGGCGGCTGCGCGGTCCGTGCGGCATCCCGAGCACCGGGAGGACTTCCACTCGGTCGGGGCGCACAACGCGTTCGCCCTGGCCTTCCTGCTCGGGGACCACGCGGAGGATGCCGCGGCGCACCTCCGGGTGATCGGCAACCGCGCCTCAGGCGCACCGTGGGACTACGTCGACGACCCCGTCACGTACTTCAGCTACTTCCGTGACGCCGCGCTGGCCGCGGGCTGAGAGGGATCGACATGTCCGCACAGATCGACATCGCCGCGCAGGGCACGCAGGAAGAGGTCGTCGCGGGCGGCCTCGCCGCGCTCGCCTCCGTGGCGCACATGGTCAGCTCCTCGACGGTCGACGGCATCCCGGTGCTGTTCGCGGCGCGTGCGATCGAGCAGGACGGGCAGCGCACCGCCGGCCTGTTCTTCCGGGTGGGGAGCGCGGACGAGACGCTCGCGACCGCCGGGATCACCCATCTCGTGGAGCACCTGGCGCTGCACGGCCGCCAGCTCGCGGAGGGGCACCACAACGGCGTGACGGCCGAGGGGTACACCCTGTTCCACGTGCACGGGACCGACGAGGAGGTCGTGGCCTATCTCAACGGCGTGTGCGCGGCGCTCACCGACCTTCCGACGAGCCGGATGGACGTCGAGAAGCAGATCCTGCGGACCGAGGCGCAGCGCCGGGCGGGCGGGCCCTTCCGCCCCATGCGTCAATGGCGCTACGGCGCTCAGACCTACGGACTGGCCGGGTACGACGAGCTGGGCACCCGCCGGCTCGGCGCCGACGACGTGCGAGCCTGGGCCGGGGAGCGGTTCACGCGGGACAACGCCGTGCTGTTCGTCACGGGCGACGCGCTTCCTGAGGGGCTGGACCTGTCGCTGCCCTCCGGCGCGCGGATCCCGGCACCCACGGCGAGCAGCGCGCTGCCGCAGACTCCGGCGTTCTTCCAGGGGGAGGACGGGCACGTCGTGCTGGACGCCGTCGTGGAGCGGTCGGCGGCCGCGATCGTGCTGGCGCAGGTCGCTGCGCGCGCACTCTTCCGCGACCTGCGAGAGGTGGGCGGGTACTCGTACACCGCGGACGGCGACTACTCCCGGCGAGACGCCACGCACGCCACGTTCACGTTGTACGCCGACGCGTTGCCCCAGCAGCAGGGCGCAGTCGTCGGCGGCATGATCGACACCCTTGCCCGGCTCCGGCTCGGGGTGATCGAGCAGGCCGAGCTCGACGCCGTGCGGGTGCCGCTGCTCAAGTGGCTCGACTCGCCGGATCTTGCGGCTGACCTGCTGCCGACGTACGCGCTCGACGTCCTGCTCGAACACCCGGTGAAGACTCCGGAGACGTCTCGGGCCGAGCTCGAGGCCGTCACGGTCGAGGACCTGCGCCGGGTTGCGGAGGACGTCTGGGCGGGGGCTCTGCTCCAGGTGCCGGGACGGGCCGGGGCCGAGTGGGCGGGCCTGGCCGTCGCGCCGCAGTGGTCGGCGGCCGCTGTCGAGGGGATCCGCTACCCGCGCGTCGACAACCCGGACGTCGCCCTCGTGATCGGGTTGGCGGGAGTCAGCCTGACGACCCCGGACGGTGCGGCGACGGTCCTCTTCGAGGATTGCCAGCTCCTGTCGGCGAGACCCGACGGGGCCCGCCATCTGATCGGGGCCGACGGCTTCGCCGTCGCGATCGAGCCCACCCTGCACGTCGGCCTGAACGGCCCCTCGATCGAGCAGGGCGTTGACGCCCGCGTGCCCGAGCACCTGGTCGCCAGACTCCCCGCCCGTGACCCGCAGGAGATTCCCCAGCCGCGCCCGCCCACGCAGGACGTGGGTGCACGCGCTGGGATCGGCGGGTGGATCGACCGGCACCTCGACCTGAGCGTGAACCTGCTGCGTCAGGTGTTCCTCGTCGTGCTCGCGCTCGGGGTGGTCGTCACCCTGCAGACCGAGTTCGTCGGGAGCGCCCTGGTCGTCCTGCTCCTGGTCTGGGGCATCGTGCAGGGAAGCGTGGGGATCGCGTGGTGGCTCGCCGTGAGAAGGCGGCGTGAGGTGGGTGCGGCACGGAGGTGAAGAGGCCGCTCCGAGCCAGGTAGCGGGCTCCGTACGTCGACGTCCCGTGGCAGGGAGACGTTCGGAGCCCGACCGACGCCGACGACGTCCCGGCGAGGAGTGGGACGGGCCGGACAGCGAAGGAGTCTGGGGCCTCGCTCTCCGAGGGCTGTGCCCCACGCGGTGGACGTCCGACCATCCCGGGCTCGCGAGCGACCTGTCGTTGGTGGACGAGGTGCCGCGCCGGCTCGGGTTGCCACGTGCTGCCAGCGACCAGCGAGGAGCTGCCGAGCGCCCTGGGCTCGAGTGGACCCTGCCTGCGCTCGAGGACGGCGAGGTCGCGGTCCTCGCGTGCGCCGTCTCCTGGACGCCGTACGACGCGGAGTCGGTGTGGGCCTGGCTGTCCGTGGACGTCGGGCCGGAGTACGTGGTCCGCCACGCGATGCGCCCGGCGCCCGTCCGCTGAACGCGACGTCCCGGCGGACGCCCGCGCTCAGTCCTGCGCGAGCCGTGCCGGGAACCCGCCCGTGGCCACGGGGCCCCAGCCGGTGATCGTCACGCGCAGCAGCGACTTGCCCTGCGCGACCATGGCCCGGCGGTACTCGTCCCAGTCGGGGTGCTCCCCGGCGATCGAGCGGTAGTACTCGACGAGGGGCTCGACCGAGTCGGGCAGGTCGATCACCTCGGCCGTGCCGTCGACCTGGACCCAGGCGTCGTCGAAGTCCTCGCCCAGGATGCACAGCGAGGCGGCGGGGTCGCGCCGCAGGTTCACGGCCTTGGCGCGGTCGGGGTAGGTCGAGACCACGACGCGCCCCTCGCCGTCGACCCCGTACGCGACGGGGCTCATCTGCGGGGCGCCGCCCGCGCGCCGGGTGAGCAGCACGGCCCGCCGGTTGGCGCGCAGGAACGCGACGAGCTCTGCGCGTCCGATCCGGTCCGTGGTCGCGATCCGCCTGGCCATGCGTGCCTCCTGGGGAGAGTTCTCCTGAACGTGGTCCGCCCACAGACTAGACTCGTCCGCGTGCGTCGTCTGCGCACTCCCCACTCCCATCCCGGGACGCCACTGTGCGCCCCGGCATGTTCCGGAAGGACTCTCCGTGCTTCGCACCCACACAGCCGGCTCCCTGCGGGCCGAGCAGATCGGTCAGACCGTCACCCTCACCGGTTGGGTCGATCGTCGCCGCGATCACGGTGGGGTGGCCTTCATCGACCTGCGCGACGCCTCGGGCATCGCCCAGGTCGTCATCCGTGACGAGGCGATCGCGCACCCGCTGCGCGCCGAGTTCGTGCTCCAGGTCACCGGTGAGGTCTCCCGGCGCCCCGAGGGCAACGAGAACAAGAACCTCCCCACGGGTGAGGTCGAGGTCGTGGCGAGCGACGTCGTCGTGCTCAACGAGTCCGCCCCGCTGCCGTTCCAGGTCTCCACGGCCCTCGAGGGCACCGAGGTCATCGGCGAGGAGGCGCGCCTCAAGCACCGCTACCTGGACCTGCGCCGCCCCACCCCGTCCCACGCCCTGCGCCTGCGCGCCAAGGCCAACCAGGCCGCTCGCCGCGTGCTCGACGCGCAGGACTTCGTGGAGATCGAGACCCCGACCCTGACCCGCTCGACCCCGGAGGGCGCCCGCGACTTCCTGGTGCCCGCGCGCCTGGCCCCGGGCTCCTGGTACGCGCTGCCGCAGTCGCCGCAGCTGTTCAAGCAGCTGCTCATGGTCTCGGGCATGGAGCGCTACTACCAGATCGCCCGCTGCTACCGCGACGAGGACTTCCGCGCGGACCGTCAGCCCGAGTTCACGCAGCTCGACGTCGAGATGAGCTTCGTCGAGCAGGACGACGTGATCGCGCTCGGCGAGAAGATCCTCGTCGCGCTGTGGGACCTCATCGGGTACAAGATCCCCACGCCCATCCCGCGCATGACGTTCCACGACGCGATGCGCCTGTACGGCTCGGACAAGCCGGACCTGCGCTTCGGCAACCCGCTCGTCGAGCTCACGGACTACTTCAAGGACACCCCGTTCCGCGTCTTCCAGGCCGAGTACGTGGGCGCCGTCGTCATGGCGGGCGGGGCCTCGCAGCCGCGCCGCCAGTTCGACGCCTGGCAGGAGTGGGCCAAGCAGCGCGGGGCCAAGGGCCTGGCGTACGTGACGTTCCAGGAGGACGGGACCCTCGCCGGCCCGGTCGCCAAGAACCTCTCGGAGGCCGAGCGCGAGGGCCTGCGCGACGCGACCGGCGCACAGCCGGGCGACGCGGTGTTCTTCGCCGCGGGCCGGACCAACGAGTCGCGCGCCCTGCTGGGCGCAGCCCGTCAGGAGATCGCCAAGCGCACCGGGCAGATCGACGAGGACGCGTGGGCGTTCGTCTGGATCGTCGACGCCCCGCTGTTCAAGCCGACCGGCGAGGCCGCCGACGAGGGCGACGTCGCGCTGGGCAACTCGGCCTGGACGGCGGTGCACCACGCGTTCACCTCGCCCACGCCCGAGTGGATCGACACGTTCGAGCAGAACCCTGGCGAGGCGCTCGCGTACGCGTACGACATCGTGTGCAACGGCAACGAGATCGGCGGCGGCTCGATCCGTATCCACCGCCGCGACGTCCAGGAGCGCGTGTTCGCGGTCATGGGCATCGGCGAGGAGGAGGCACAGGAGAAGTTCGGCTTCCTGCTCGACGCCTTCGCGTTCGGCGCCCCGCCGCACGGCGGCATCGCGTTCGGCTGGGACCGCATCGTGGCGCTGCTGACGAAGTCGGAGTCGATCCGCGACGTCATCGCGTTCCCCAAGTCGGGCGGCGGGTTCGACCCGCTGACGCAGGCGCCCGCGCCCATCACGGCGCAGCAGCGCAAGGAGGCGGGCGTCGACGCCAAGCCCAAGGCCGCGCCCGCACCGGACACCGCTGCAGACACCGACGCCGCTCCTGCCGTCACCGGGAAGGCGTGACCGCCCCGGACACCCGCACGCAGGCAAGGACGCTGGGAGGCTCGACCGGTCTGACGGACCGGTGGGCCTCCCACCCCTTTGTCCTGACGGACCTCGCGGAGTGGGACGTGCGCGGGGTGTGGCAGGACGAGCAGGCGTGCGTGCTGAGCGTGGCGCTCGCGGCCCCGGCGGCCGGGATCGAGGGGCCCGACGGCGCCGCTCGCCCCGCGCAGGCCGTCGGCCTGTGGGGCGTGGGGTCGGCCGGGGCGACGGCGGACCTGCTGGCCCGCGTCGTGGGCTCGGGCGCGATCGGCGACCGTGTGGTCAGCGCGGGGCTGCCGCGCGGGACGCTCGGCCTCCTGGCGGACCGCGTCGCTGGCGAGGACCTGCCGGCCGTCCTGCGCGACGGCGACGGACGGTCGGTGTCGAGCTGGGACTTCCTCGCCACGCGCGAGGCCCCCGCCGCCCAGCCGGGCGAGGATCGGGTCGAGGCCCTGACCGGGCCGTCGGCCGCGGCCGAGGTGCGCGCGTGCCTGGACGTCGCGAACCCGCTCGCGGAGATGAGCCCCGAGGACCCGTGGGCCCGCTGGTGGGGCTGGCGCGACCCGGACGGTGCGTTGCGCGGGGTCGTCGGAGCCCGGCAGGTCGAGCCGGGCACGCCCTGGGCGCTGGGCAGCATCGCGACCGACCCCGCCTGGCGGGGGCACGGCATCGCCGCGGCCACCACGGCCGTCGTGACCCGGGCCGGGCTGGCGGAGGCCGGCTGGGTGACCCTGGGCATGTACGCCGACAACGCCGCGGCACGCCGCGTCTACACCCGGCTGGGCTACGCCGTGGTGCAGGAGTTCGAGAGCCGCCACTGACCCGGCCTGCCATCGGGTGCGGAGCTCTCGTGCCACACGCCCGGCGTGTCGCACGAGAGCTCCGCACTCGACGGAGCAGGGGGCAGCGCCGGTCAGTGCGTGATCGAGAACCTCGAGTACAACCACCTGAGGTGCTTGGGGGCCCACCAGTTGGCCCGGCCCAGGAGCGTCATGGTGGCCGGCACCAGCAGGATCCGCACGATCGTCGCGTCGATGAAGACCGCAACCGCCAGCGCGAACCCGACCTCCTTGATGACGAGGAGCTCGCCGAACACGAAGCCCGCGAAGACCACGATGATGATGGCCGCGGCCGAGGTGATGATGCGCCCGGACCGCTGCAGGCCCAGCCGCACGGCCTCGTCGTTGGACAGCCCCGCGTCGTGCAGCTCCTTGATGCGCGAGAGCAGGAAGACCTCGTAGTCCATGGCCAGGCCGAACGCGAACGCGATCACGAGCGCCACGACGTAGGTCTCGATCCCGCCCGCCGACGAGAAGTCCAGCACCCCCTCGAGGTGCCCCTCCTGGAACACCCACACGAGCACGCCCAGAGACGCGGCCAGCGACAGCGCGTTGGTCAGCAGCGCCTTGACCGGGATGAGCACCGAGCCCGTCATGAGGAACAGCAGCACGAACGTCGCCACCACGACGATCCCCACGGCCCACCACACCCGGTCCGCGAGCGCCGCCCGGAAGTCGACCTGCCCGGCCGCCTGGCCCGTGACGTAGAAGTCGAAGCCGGGGTCCAGGGCCCGCACCTCGTCCACCACGGCCACGGCCTCGGGGCCGCCCGCGTCGTCGGTGTCGACATGGACCCCGACGACCGCGTGGTCGGTGCCGACGGCGACCGCCGGGTCGACCCGCTCGACGTGCTCGAGGCCCGCGATCTCCTCGGCCCAGGCCTGGGCCTGCTCGGGCGTGGAGTCGGTCACGACGCGCAGGTCGGGGGCCTCGGACGCGGGGAACTGGGCGGTGACCTCGTCGACGAACTCGCGCTGGGGCGAGCTCTGGGGCAGGAGCTCGATGCCCGAGTTGCGCATCTGCAGCCCCAGGACGGGCAGCGCCAGGACGATCAGGACCGCCACGGTGCCGAGCATGACCCACACCGGGTGGCGCTGGACGCGTCCGGTCAGGCGGGAGAAGACGCCCTCGTCGGACTGGACGTCGGCGGTGCGCGCCAGGACGGCCCGCAGGCCGGGGACGCGGCTGAGGACGCTGGGGGCCACCAGCCGGTGCCCGGCGAGGGCGAGCAGCGCGGGCACGAGCGTCATGGCGGTGGCCACGGCGATCAGGATGATCGCGAGCCCGGCCGCGCCGATCGCCCGCAGGATGTCGGGCTCGAAGACCATGAGTCCCGCGATGGAGATGGCGACGGTCAGCGCCGAGAAGGCGACGGTCCGCCCCGCGGTGGCCATGGTGCGCACGACCGCAGTCGTGACCTCGGTCCGGGCCGCGGGGTCCGGGGTGCCGGCCGGGGAGGGGTCCCGCTCGTCGACGAGCCGGTGCAGCTCCTCGCGGAAGCGCGAGACGATCAGCAGCCCGTAGTCGATCGACAGGCCCAGGCCCAGCAGCGTCACGACGTTGACGACCGACGCGTCGATCGTGAGCGGGTACGACAGGGCGAGCAGGACGCCCAGGCCCGCGCCGATCGAGGCGATGGCCCCGGCCATGGGCATCGCGGCCGCGAGGAACCCGCCGAAGACGAGCACCATGACGAGCAGCGCGATGGGCAGGGCGATCATCTCGCCCGTGGTGAGGTCCTTCTCGACCTGGGACGTGATGGCCTCGACGATCAGGTCGTTGCTCGAGACGAGCCCCGTCGCGCCCGGCGCGGCCTCGGCCAGGTCCGCGGGAACGGCCTCGAGGCGTTCGACGACGTCGCTCGCCGCGACGGCCGTGGTCTGCTCGTCGAGGCCCGCCTCGAGCGTGACCGACACCAGGAACCCGTCCCCGTCGGCCGCGACGAGGGACTGGGCGGCCTCGGTCTCGACGCCCCCGGGGATCACGAACGGGTCGACGACCGTCGCGACCCCGGTGATCGCGTCGAGCTGCTGGTGCACGGGGTCCATGGCCTCGGCGACCGCGGGGTCGGCCGGGTCGGCGCCGCTCACGAGCAGCGAGATCTCCTCGCCCGTCGTGTCCTGGTCGGTCAGGATCTGCGTCCCGCGCTCGCTCTGCGAGCCCGGGACGGCGGGCTCACCCGTGGTCAGGCGGTCGAACAGGCTCTCGCCGTGGACCCCCACGACGGCGAGCGCGAAGCCGAGGACGGTCAGCACGACCCAGACGGCGACGGTCAGGCGGGGACGGTGGGCGACGGCGCGCCCCAGGCTCTCGAACACCCGGTCAGCATGGCACCTCGGCCGGGACCTCGCCGGGTCGTGCAGGATGTGAGCGGACCGCTCCCACGGTGTGCGACGGCACGGTGCGACAGGGCCCTCGGGGCACGGCGTGGCGCAGGCTCGTGGACGGGTGCGGCAGGTGCCGTGCCGACCTGCCCGGGCCCGCCCGCGCGAGCGCCGGTGCGGGCCGGCACGAGGCCGCCCGAGCGGGCGCGTGTCGGTGCGTGTGGGTGGCGGTGCGTAGGCTCGGGGCATGCTTCCCGGGATGGACCTGTTCGACGCCGCGACCTCCGGCACCCAGGGGACACCCCGCCCGGGGCCGGGCTCGCCCCTCGCTGTGCGCATGCGCCCCGCGGCCCTCGAGGAGGTGGCCGGGCAGGAGCACCTGCTGGTCGCCGGCTCGCCGCTGCGACGCCTGATCGACGTGGACGGACCCGGCGCCTCGCGCGCGGCCCCCGGCTCGGTCATCCTGTGGGGCCCGCCCGGCACGGGCAAGACGACCCTCGCCTACCTCATCGCCTCGACCTCCGGCCGGCGCTTCGTCGAGCTCTCGGCCGTGACCGCGGGCGTCAAGGACGTGCGCCAGGTCATCGACGACGCCCGGCGCCGCCTGGCCACGGGCGGCGAGGAGACCGTCCTGTTCATCGACGAGGTCCACCGCTTCTCCAAGTCCCAGCAGGACGCGCTGCTGCCCAGCGTGGAGAACCGCTGGGTCACCCTCGTGGCGGCCACCACCGAGAACCCGAGCTTCTCGGTCAACTCGCCGCTGCTCTCGCGCTCCCTCCTGCTGACCCTCAAGCCCCTCACGTCCGGCGACGTGCGCGCCCTGGTGCGGCGCGCGCTCGTCGACGAACGCGGTCTGGGCGGGGCCGTCACGCTCGCGGAGGAGGCCGAGGAGCACCTGGTCCGCCTCGCGGGCGGCGACGCCCGCAAGGCCCTGACGATCCTCGAGGCCGCCGCGGGCGCCGCGCTCTCGGAGGTGCCGGACGCCCCGGTGCGCACCACGGGTCCGGACGACGACGCGCCGGACCCGGGCGACGCCGTCGGGCCGGCGGCCACGGACGGTCCGGGGGAGGGGACGGATACGCCTGACAGTGCGGGCGACGACGGGTCCGAGCCCGCCGAGACCGCAGAGGCGCCGGCGAGCACGCGACCCAGCGGCACCGTGGTCGTCGACCTCGAGACCATGGAGCGCGCGATCGACGTCGCCGCGGTCCGCTACGACCGCGACGGCGACCAGCACTACGACGTCACGAGCGCCTTCATCAAGTCCGTGCGCGGATCCGACGTCGACGCGTCCCTGCACTACCTGGCACGCATGATCGCCGCGGGCGAGGACCCCCGGTTCATCGCCCGGCGCATCGTCATCTCGGCCGCGGAGGACGTCGGCATGGCCGACCCCAGCGCCCTGCAGACCGCGGTCGCCGCGGCCCAGGCCGTCGCGCTCATCGGCATGCCGGAGGCCCGGATCATCCTCGCCGAGGCCGTCGTGCACCTCGCGACGGCCCCCAAGTCCAACGCGGCCTACCTCGGGATCGACGCGGCGCTCGCGGACGTGCGGGCCGGCAAGGTCGGCACGGTGCCCGCTCACCTGCGCGACGCCCACTACGCGGGGGCCAAGGAGCTCGGGCACGGCAAGGGGTACAAGTACGCGCACGACGCCCCGCACGCGGTCGCGCGCCAGCAGTACCTGCCGGACGTCCTGCAGGGCACCCGCTACTACACCCCCACCGACCGCGGGTTCGAGCGCTCGGTGACCGAGCGGCTCGAGCGGATCCGGCAGATCCTGGGCGACTGAGGGCCGGCGGACAGAGCGAGGGCCGGTCGCCGTCAGGTCGCCGGGGCCCGTGACCAGGGCACGGACCGCCCCCCGCGCCCCGTGCGGTAGACTTCTCAGGTTGTCTCCGCCCGTCAGGGCAGGGACGGCCACCTGGGACCTCGGCCCCGCAGCCCCGCAGGACACCCTCGACGCACGTCGAGGGGAGTCGCATCCTCACGGATCACGGCGGTGGCTCATCGGCTGGTCCCGCACCCGGCAATCCGCACGGGTGTGACGTCAAGAACACGACAGGACAGGAACACACTGTGTCTTCAGTGACTCGTTCGCGCCGCCAGGTTCGCCTGAGCCGCGCGCTGGGCCTCGCGCTCACGCCCAAGGCAGTCAAGCACTTCGAGAAGCGTCCCTACCCGCCCGGTGAGCACGGCCGTGCCCGTCGCCGCACCGAGTCGGACTACGCGGTCCGTCTGCGCGAGAAGCAGCGTCTGCGCGCCCAGTACGCGCTCCGCGAGAAGCAGATGGCCCGTGCCTACGAGGACGCTCGCAAGGACGCCGGTCTGACCGGTGAGGCCCTGGTCGAGAACCTCGAGATGCGTCTCGACGCCCTCGTGCTGCGCTCCGGCTTCGCCCGCACCATCCTGCAGGCACGCCAGGCCGTCGGCCACCGCCACATCCTCGTCGACGGCAAGATCGTCGACCGCCCCTCGTTCAAGGTCAAGCCGGGTCAGACGATCCAGGTCAAGCCGAAGAGCCAGGCCACCACGCCGTTCCAGGTCGCCGCTGCCGGTGCGCACCGCGACGTCCTGCCGGCCGTCCCGGCCTACCTCGACGTCCAGCTCGAGAAGCTGAGCGCCGTCCTGGTGCGTCGCCCCAAGCGCGTCGAGGTCCCCGTGACCTGCGAGGTCCAGCTCGTCGTCGAGTACTACGCTCGCTGATCCTCCTGCGCGGCTGCTGCCGCGTGCCTGCACGAACGCCTCGCTCACCGCTTCGACGGGGAGCGGGGCGTTCGTGCATCCGGGTAAGGTTTCGCGAGGCGTGCCGCTCGTCGCGTCGCGCCATCGAAGGAGGAGCAGGAGATGTCCGTAGGAGATGTGGCCGGGCTGATCGCCGCCATCGCATTCGTGCTGCTGGTCGGGGTCCTCGCGGTTCCTCTGGTCAAGCTCGGCCGGGTCCTCGACGAGGCCCGCGTGAGCATCAAGGAGGTCACGGACCACTCGGTGCCGATCCTCGACGAGGCCGCGACCACGGTCGCGACCACGAACAGCCAGCTCGTCAAGGTCGACACGATCACGACGTCCGCGGCCCAGGTCAGCGAGAACGTCTCGGCGCTGACCGGGCTGTACGCGGCGACCTTCGGGGCCCCGCTCGTCAAGGTCGCGGCGTTCACCTACGGCGTACGCCAGGCCTTCGCTCGCGCCTCGGGGCGCTCGGGCCCGCGGGCCGGTCGCTGATGCGACGGGTCTTCTGGGTCGGTGTCGGCGTCGCCATCACGGTCGTCGTGGTGGTCAAGGGGCGTCAGGTGATCGCGCGCTACGCGCCCGCCTCGCTCGTCGACCAGGCGACCGACCAGGTCAACGCGCTCGGGGAGAAGGCGACGGGCTTCGTCGCGGTCTTCCGCGAGGAGTTCCGTACCGCGCGCGACGCCCGCGAGGCCGAGCTGCTCGCGGCCCTGCTCGCGGAGGGCCAGCCGCACCCCGACGACGTGCGCGCGGCCCGCGCCGCCCGGCGCGAGCGCACGGGCAGCCCCGACATCGACGACGACGAGGACCTCCTGGGGTACTCGTTCTACTGATCCACCTGCCGGACCACCCCCGCCGGCCGACCTCCGCCCGTCGCGCAGCGCGCACGGTCCGGGAGGGAAGCAGCGCGGGAACATACTTGTTCTAGCCGGTGCCGGCCGCCCAGCGGCGTGCCCCGGCCCGTTCCATCACCGACCTCCGAAGGACATCATGCGTACCGCCGAGATCCGCAAGCGTTGGCTCGACTACTTCGCCGCCCAGGACCACACCGTCGTGCCCTCGGCGTCGCTCATCTCGCCGGACCCGTCGACCCTGTTCACCATCGCGGGCATGGTGCCGTTCATCCCGTACATGACGGGTGAGCAGACCGCGCCCTGGCAGCGTGCGACGAGCGTGCAGAAGTGCGTGCGCACGCTCGACATCGAGGACGTGGGCAAGACCACGCGCCACGGCACGTTCTTCCAGATGAACGGGAACTTCTCGTTCGGGGACTACTTCAAGGAAGGTGCCATCACCTACGCCTGGGACCTCATCACGCGGTCGCAGGACGAGGGCGGCTACGGCATCCCCGAGGACAAGATCTGGGTGACCGTCTTCCACGAGGACGACGAGGCGCGCCGGCTCTGGAAGAAGATCGCCGGTCTGCCGGACGAGCGCATCCAGGGCCTCGGCATGGGACCCAACTACTGGTCCACGGGTGCCCGTGGGCCCGCTGGCCCGTGCTCCGAGATCTTCTACGACCGCGGCCCGGCCTACGGCCCCGACGGCGGCCCCGCGATCGACCTCGCGGGCGACCGGTTCCTGGAGATCTGGAACCTCGTCTTCATGCAGTACGAGCGCGGGGACGGTGGGACCAAGGAGTCCTTCCCCATCCTGGGCGAGCTCACGAAGAAGAACATCGACACCGGCATGGGCCTCGAGCGCGTCGCGTTCGTCCTGCAGGGCGTCGACAACATGTACGAGATCGACGAGGTCTTCCCCGTCATCGCCGCGGCCCAGGAGCTGTCCGGCAAGCGCTACGGCGCGGACACCGACGACGACGTGCGCATGCGCGTGGTGGCCGACCACGTCCGCTCGGCCCTCATGATCATCAGCGACGGCGTGCGCCCCTCGAACGAGGGCCGCGGCTACGTCCTGCGCCGGCTGCTGCGCCGCTCGGTGCGCGCCATGCGCCTGCTGGGCGTCGAGGACCCCTCGCTGCCCCAGCTGTTCCCCGTCTCGCGCGACGCCATGCAGGCCTCCTACCCGGAGGTCGGCGCCGACTTCGAGCGCATCTCCCAGATCGCCTACGCCGAGGAGGAGGCGTTCCGCCGCACCCTGACCTCGGGCACCACGATCCTGGACACCGCGGTCGCGGCCGCCAAGACCACGGCCGGGGCGGGTGGCACGCCCGTCCTGCCCGGCGACCAGGCGTTCGCCCTGCACGACACGTACGGCTTCCCGATCGACCTGACCCTCGAGATGGCCGCCGAGCAGGGCGTCCAGGTAGACGAGAAGGCGTTCCGCGCCCTCATGCAGGAGCAGCGCACGCGCGCTCGTGCCGACGCGCTCGCCAAGCGCACGGGCGGGGTGGACACCGCGGCCTACGAGGCGCTGCAGAGCGAGCTCGCGCGCCCCGTGGAGTTCCTCGGCTACACCGACGCCACGGCGTCGGTCAACGTCGTGGGCCTCCTGGTCGACGGCGTGCCCTCCCCGGCCGCGACGGCCCCGGCCGACGTCGAGGTCGTGCTCGACCGCACGCCGTTCTACGCCGAGGCCGGTGGCCAGCTCGCCGACCACGGGACGATCGTGCTCGACGGCGGCGCGACCATCGAGGTCGACGACGTGCAGCGCCCCATCAAGGGCTTCTCGGTCCACCGTGGACGCCTCGTCGAGGGCGTCGTGGCGCTGGGGGACCCCGGCACCGCGCAGATCGACACGGCGCGTCGCAAGGCGATCAGCCGCGCCCACACCGCGACGCACATGATCCACAAGTCCATCCAAGAGGCCCTGGGCAAGGACGCGACGCAGGCCGGCTCGGAGAACGCCCCGAGCCGCATCCGCTTCGACTTCCGCGCCTCGAGCGCCGTGCCCGCGGGGGTCCTGTCCGAGGTCGAGGAGCGCGTCAACACCCAGCTCGCCGAGAACCTCGAGGTCACGGACAAGGTCATGCCCATCGCCGAGGCCAAGGCGCTGGGCGCCATGGCGCTGTTCGGCGAGAAGTACGGCGACCAGGTGCGCGTCGTCTCGATCGGCGGCGACTGGTCGCGCGAGCTGTGCGCGGGCACGCACGTCAAGCAGTCCGGCCAGCTCGGCCTGGTCACGCTGCTCGGCGAGTCCTCGATCGGTTCGGGCGTGCGTCGCGTCGACGCCCTGGTCGGCGACGGCGCCTACGGCTTCCAGGCCAAGGAGCACGCCCTGGTGGGGCAGCTCACGGGCCTGCTCAACGTGCGCACCGAGGAGCTGCCGGACCGGGTGAGCTCGCTCGTCTCGCGCCTGCGTGACGCGGAGAAGGAGCTCGGCGCGCTGCGTCAGGCCCAGCTCCTGGCCGCGGCCTCGAACCTCGCGGCCGGTGCGGAGACCGTGGGCACCACGCGCGTCGTGGTGCACGACGCGGGCGAGGTCGCCTCGGCCGACGACCTGCGCGCGCTCGCGCTCGACGTGCGCGGACGCCTCGCGGACTCCGCACCGAGCGTCGTCGCGGTCGGCGGCGTGAGCAAGGAGCGACCCCAGGTCGTCATCGTCACCAACGCGCCGGCGCGCGAGGCGGGCCTGCGGGCCGGCGCCCTCGCGAAGAAGGCGTCGGGCGTGCTCGGCGGCGGCGGCGGCGGCAAGGACGACATGGCCCAGGGGGGCGGCACCGACGTGTCCGCGCTCCCGGCCGCCCTCGCGGGCATCCGCGACGACGTCGCCTCGGCGCTCTGAGCGGCGACCGGGTGACGTTCGACGAGCACCAGGCGGGCGTCCCTCTCCCGAGGGGCGCCCGCCTGGGCGTCGACGTGGGCAGCGTCCGGGTCGGGCTCGCCACGAGCGACCCCGACGGCCTGATCGCGACCCCCGTCGAGACGCTGGCGCGCGACCTCAAGACCGCAGTTCCGGCGCCCGACGACGCCGCGTCCCCCCTGCCGAGCGACGTCGCCCGGATCGCGGCGGAAGTGGAGGAACGAGGTGCACGTGTGGTGTACATCGGGCTCCCTCGCCATCTTTCCGGGGCAGAAGGTGCCGCCACCCAGGGGGCACGTGCGTACGCTGGACTGGTGGCCCGTGCCATCGCACCCGTCCCGGTGCACCTCGTCGACGAACGGATGACGACCGTCAGCGCCCACCAGGCGTTGAGGGCCTCGGGCCGTGCCGGGCGCAAGCAGCGCTCTGTCGTGGACCAGGCGGCGGCGGTTATCATCCTCCAGACCGCTCTGGACCGTGAGCGGAGCGCGGGGGCGCGCGCTGGAGAGTACGTAGAACGTTGATCGTCGTGACGTGGCAAGGACCGCCGCGCACGCACTCGTCAGGAGGCAACCTCCCGTGACCGACCTATTCGAACGCCCGCCGGTGCAGCACGAGCAACCGACCCGGGCGTCCCGCTCGGGTGGCAGGGACCGCAGGGCCGCGAAGAAGCGCGCCCAGCGTCGGCGTCGTCGCACCCTCATCGTGGTGGTGGCGCTGCTGCTCGTCGGCGGGGCCGGGTACTACCTGGTCTCGAACGCGTCGAGCCTGCTGGGCTTCGAGAACCCGTTCGCCGCCTCGGACTACGAGGGCCAGGGGGTCGACCCGGTCGACGTCACGATCGAGCCGGGCTCGACCGGGGCGGTCATCGGGCAGACGCTCGTCGACGCCGGGGTGGTGAAGTCGGTCAAGGCGTTCACGGACGCCTACAAGGCCAACCCCGAGGCGAGCAAGATCCAGCCGGGCAACTTCACCATGCTCACCGAGATGAAGGCCTCGGCCGCCGTGGCGCTGCTGCTCTCCAAGGAGAGCAAGAACGAGATGAAGCTGACGATCCCCGAGGGCTTCACCAAGGCGCAGGTCATCGACCGCGCCGTGTCGGTGACCGGGAAGCCGGTCGAGGAGTTCGAGGCCGCCATGGCGGATCCTGCTGCCGTGGGCCTCCCGGCCGAGGCCGGAGGCAACTTCGAGGGCTGGTTCTTCCCGTCGACGTACCTGCTCGAGCCCGACGACACGCCCGCGACCATCGTGGCCAACATGGTTGCGGCGACCGTGAGCAACCTCGACGCGCTGGGGGTCGCGCCCGCGGACCGGCAGACGGTCATCACCAAGGCGTCCCTGGTCGAGCGTGAGGCCAAGGCCGACGCGGACCGCCCCAAGATGGCCCGGGCGATCGAGAACAGGCTCGAACGAGACATGACCCTCGACATCGATGCCGCGGTGGCGTTCGGCCTCGGCAAGCCAGGCACCGAGATCACGCTCGCCGACAAGGCGAACACCGACAACCTCTACAACCTCTACAGGCACAGGGGGCTGCCGCCGGGCCCCATCGCGTCACCGGGGAAGGCCTCGGTCGAGGCCATCCTGAACCCGGAACCCGGGGACTGGCTCTTCTGGGTCGCCGTCAACCTCGATACCGGCGAGACCAAGTTCTCGTCCACGATGGCCGAGCACCAGCGGTACGTCAACGAGCTGCGCGCGTGGCAGGCGGAGAACCCGTGACGGAGGCGACGCACCGCGCCGCCGTCCTGGGCCACCCCGTGGCCCACTCGCTCTCGCCCGTCCTGCACTCGGCCGCGTACCGCGCCCTGGGGCTGGACAGGTGGGAGTACACCGCGGTCGACGTGACCGAGGAGCGGCTGCGCGGCTTCGTGGACGGCCTCGACGACGCGTGGGCGGGCCTGAGCCTGACCATGCCGCTCAAGCAGGTCGTGTTCGAGCTGCTCGACCACGTCGAGCCGCTCGCCGAGGTCGTGGGGGCCGTCAACACGGTCCTGTTCCAGCCCACGGGCTCCGGGCGGACCCTGGTCGGGGCCAACACGGACGTCCACGGCCTGGTCGCGGCGCTGCGCGAGGGGCTGGGCAGCGGCCCGGGGGAGCGGCCGGTCGTGTCCGCCGTCGTGCTGGGGGCCGGGGCGACGGCCGCCTCGACCCTGGCGGCGCTCGCCGAGCTGGGCTGCACGTCCCCGACCGTGCTGGTGCGTTCGCTCGGGCGCACGGGCGGCCTCCAGCGGGCCGCGCACCGGATGGGCGTCACCCCGCGCTTCGAGCTGCTGGACCCGGCGACCGCGCGCGTGCGCGACGTCGACGTGGTCGTGTCGACCCTGCCCTCGCGGGCGGCAGACCCGGTCGCGGAGGCGCTCACCGCGCACGCCGCGGCGGGGGGCCCCGCCCCGCGAGGCGTCCTGCTCGACGTGGTCTACGACCCCCGCCCGACGGCGCTGTCCCGGGCCTGGGCGGCCGGGTCGCCGGACCGGGAGGGCTTGGTCGTGGGCGGCGAGCGCATGCTCCTGCACCAGGCGGCCGAGCAGGTACGCCTGATGACGGGCCAGGTCGCGCCGCTGGCCGCGATGGCCGCAGCCCTCGAGGAGGCGCTCGCCCCGAGCGTCGCCGGGGCCTGACTCAGCCGGTCAGGAGCACCGGGCCCACGACCCCTGCTCCCCAGAGCGCTCCGAGGGCGGCGCCCGTCAGCATGAACGGGCCGAACGGGATCAGGGTCCGTCGTCCTGCACGCCGCGTGGCGAGCAGGACGACGGCTGCCAGGCCACCCAGGAGGAAGGCCGCGCTCGCGCCGACCACGAGCTCGGACCAGCCGAACCACGCGAGGTAGGCGCCGAGCAGCCCCGCGAGCTTGACGTCCCCGAACCCGAGCCCCGACGGGGCGAGGGCCAGGAGGACGTAGGCACCGTAGAGGACCAGGCCGCCGGCCAGCGCGCGGACCGGTGAGCCGTCGTCGGGCCCGAGGAGGCTCGCCGCTCCCAGCAGCACCGCCAGGACCGGGTACGCCGGCAGGACGAGCGCGTTCGGCAGGCGGTGCGTGCGCACGTCGATCACCGCGAGGGCCGAGCCCAGGGTCGCGAGGAAGGCCGTCGCGGGCAGCGAGGCCGGTGGGTGGCCGACGTGCACGGCCCCCGCGACCGTCAGGATCGTCACGGGGACACCCACGGCCCAGATCGTGGCACGGTGCGCACCGACCTCGTCGCGTGCGCGGTGCCACAACGGGACCTGGGGGCCCGCTGGCCCCCGGTCGACGCCCGGAGCCGTGCTCGCCCCGTCCTGTCCCGGCGCGACGGCCGGACTCCCGCCCCCTGCGTTCGTCATCCGGCGAACCTAGCGCAGCGCGCAGGGCGCTCACCGGCGTCGTCCACAGGCCGCGCCCGCGGTGCTGACCGGTCGTCCGACCGGTCCGCACTGCGGGCGGGTTCGGGGCGGGCGCGTGCGGCGTGGGAGGATTCTGCTCATGCTTCGTTGGTTGACATCGGGTGAGTCGCACGGTCCGGCGCTGGTCGGCATCCTGGAAGGGCTGCCCGCAGGGGTCGAGCTCGTGACGAAGGACGTGCAGGACGCGCTCGCGCGCCGCCGTCTGGGCTACGGGCGCGGCGCGCGCATGAAGTTCGAGCAGGACGAGGTCCGCATCCTCGCGGGGCTGCGCCTCGGTCTCACGCAGGGTGGCCCGCTCGCGATCGAGATCGGCAACACCGAGTGGCCCAAGTGGGTCGACGTCATGAGCGCGGACCCCGTGCCCGCGGAGGCGCTGCAGGTCGACGCCGGGACGGGGGACGTCCGCGAGATCGCGCGCAACCGCCCGCTCACGCGCCCTCGCCCCGGGCACGCGGACCTGATCGGCATGCGCAAGTACGCGTTCGACGACGCGCGGCCGGTCCTGGAGCGCGCCTCGGCGCGCGAGACCGCGACCCGCGTCGCGCTCGGCGTGGCCGCGGCCAGGTTCCTCGAGCAGGCCGTGGGGATCCGCCTGGTCTCGCACGTCGTGGGCATCGGCACGGTCGACGTCCCCGAGGACGCGGCCCTCCCGCAGCCTCAGGACGTCGAGCGCCTCGACGCGGACCCGGTGCGCTGCTTCGACCCCGCGAGCTCGGCGGCAATGGTCGCGGAGATCGACGAGTGCCACAAGGACGGTGACACCCTGGGTGGTGTGGTCGAGGTCCTGGCCTACGGCGTCCCGTCGGGGCTCGGCACCTACGTCCAGTCGGACCGCCGGCTCGACGCACGCCTCGCGGCCGTGCTCATGGGCATCCAGGCGATCAAGGGCGTCGAGGTCGGCGACGGCTTCCGCACCGC
Organism: Oerskovia enterophila; assembly: GCF_001692445.1. GTDB lineage: Bacteria > Actinomycetota > Actinomycetes > Actinomycetales > Cellulomonadaceae > Oerskovia > Oerskovia enterophila. The sequence continues at coordinate 67,486 of NZ_MAQA01000011.1, forward strand.
GCGCCGGCGCGGGTCGCAGGCCCACGACGAGATCGTGCGCGGCGAGGACGGCCACCTGCACCGCCTGAGCAACCGTGCGGGCGGCGTCGAGGGGGGCATGTCCAACGGCGAGGTCCTGCGCGTGCGCGCGGCCATGAAGCCCATCTCGACCGTCCCCCGCGCCCTGGCGACGGTCGACGTCGCGACGGGCGAGCCCGCCAAGGCCCAGCACCAGCGCTCGGACGTCTGCGCGGTGCCGCCCGCGGCGGTCGTGGCCGAGGCCATGGTCGCGCTGGTCCTCGCGGAGGCCGTCCTGGAGAAGTTCGGCGGCGACTCGGTCGTCGAGGTCCGCCGCAACGTCGAGGGCTACCTGTCCTCCGTACCCGAGCTGCTGCGCTGAGATGACGTCGAGCACCGGCCCCCGCGTCGTCCTGATCGGCCCTCCCGGCTGCGGCAAGTCGACCGTCGCGGGGGTGCTGTCCGAACGCCTCGGGCTGGCCGCGCGCGACACCGACACCGACGTGGAGGTCGTCGCGGGCAAGTCCGTCGCGGACGTCTTCCTCGAGGACGGCGAACCGCGCTTCCGCGCGCTCGAGCGCGAGGCCGTGACCCAGGCCCTCGCGGTCCACGAGGGGGTGCTCGCCCTCGGCGGCGGCGCGGTCCTCGACGAGTACACCCAGGCGGCGCTCGAGGCCTACGCGGCCGCCGGAGGGGTCGTGGTGTTCCTCGACGTCTCCCTGGCGCACGCGGGGCCGCGCGTCGGGTTCAACCAGGCGCGTCCGCTGCTGCTCGGCAACCCGCGCGCCAAGTGGCAGGCGCTCATGGACGGGCGGCGCCCCGTCTACGAGCGGCTCGCCACGCTGCGGGTCCTGACGGACGCCCGCACCCCGGGCCAGGTGGCCCACGAGATCGAGACAGCACTCGGCGAGGCGCCCTCCGCGGCGCGCGCCGACACCACGAGGAGCGAGCAGTGACCGACCAGCAGGAGACCGTGAGCACAGCACCGGAGGACGAGCAGGGCCGGCCGGCCACGCCCGCCCGCGTCCGGGTGGAGGGCGACCAGCCCTACGACGTCCTCATCGGCCGGCACCTCCTGGGCGAGCTGCCCTCGATGCTCGGGCCGGACGTCCGCCGGGTGCTCGTGATCCACCCGGCCGCGCTCGCGACCTCGGCGGACACGGTCCGCGAGGACCTGCTCGCGGTGGGCTACGAGGCGTACATCGCCGAGGTCCCCGACGCCGAGGAGGCCAAGACCGCGCAGGTCGCCGCGTTCCTGTGGCAGGTCCTGGGACAGGCGGACTTCACGCGCAGCGACGCGATCGTCTCGGTCGGCGGGGGAGCCACGACGGACCTCGCGGGCTTCGTCGCGGCGACCTGGCTGCGCGGGATCAAGGTCGTGCACGTCCCCACGACGCTGCTGGCCATGGTGGATGCGGCCGTGGGCGGCAAGACGGGCATCAACACGGCCGAGGGCAAGAACCTCGTGGGCGCGTTCCACCCGCCCGCGGGCGTGCTCTGCGACGTCGCCTCGCTCGAGTCGCTGCCCAAGTTCGACTTCGTCGCCGGGCTCGCCGAGATCGTCAAGACCGGCTTCATCGCCGACCCGCGGATCCTCGAGCTCGTCGAGGAGAACATCGACGAGCTCAAGAGCTGGGGCGGGGCCACGGTGCCCGCGTCGACGTGGGCCGTCGTCGTCGAGCTCATCGAACGCTCGGTCGCGGTCAAGGCGCGCGTCGTGGGGGAGGACCTCAAGGAGGCCGGCCTGCGCGAGATCCTCAACTACGGCCACACCCTGGGCCACGCGGTCGAGCTCACCGAGCGCTACGCGTGGCGCCACGGCGCGGCCGTGTCGGTCGGCATGGTCTTTGCCGCCGAGCTCTCGCGCCTCGCGGGACGCCTCGACGACGCGACCGTGGACCGTCACCGCGAGATCCTCGGCAACCTCGGGCTGCCCCTGACCTACCGGGGGGACCGCTGGGAGCAGCTCCTGTCGGCCATGCGCCGCGACAAGAAGTCCCGCGGCGACCTGCTCCGCTTCGTGGTCCTCGACGGGATCGGCAAGCCCTCGCGCCTCGAGGGGCCGGACCCGGCGCTCCTCGCGGCCGCGTACGCCGAGATCGCGATCGACGCGCCCCGCGGTGGGCCGATCGCCCTCTGACGCGACGTCGTCGGGCCTCCTGCGGAGCCGCCACGACGCACCACGGCCCGTCCCCCCCACCGGTGGGGGGACGGGCCGTTCGCCGTCTCGGTCGCGGCGCGCTCGGGGCCGGCCTCAGGCCCAGCGCCCCCGCGCGAGGAGGACCTCGCGCAGCAGGTCGGCGCGGTCCGTCACGATCCCGTCGACCCCCAGGCCGACCAGCCGCCCCATCTCGAGGGGGTCGTTGATCGTCCACACGTGCACCTGGCGGCCCGCGGCGTGCGCGGCCGCGACCGTCCGGGCGTCCACGACCGTCAACGGGCCCTGCCTCTCGGGGACCTGCAGGCAGTCGGCGCCGCGCAGCGCCCAGGACGCGAGCGCGCCGAACGGGGACCGCGGTGCCCCGGCCCGGGCCGCGAGCAGGAACGCCGCCACCTCGCTCGTGCCCGTCGAGGTCGCCACGGGCCGGGTCAGGCGCTCGACCGTCCGTCGCCTGCGCGCCGGGGAGAACGAGGCGACGCACACGCGCTCGTGCGCCCGCGTGCGCTCGATCGCCGCAGCGACCGGCCCGACGGCCGAGTCCGCCTTCACGTCGACGTTGACCCGCAGGTCCGGCCAGGTCCCCAGGACGTCCTCCAGCAGAGGGACCGGCTCGACGCCCCCGATCCGCGCGTCGCGCACCCGAGCCCATGGCAGGTCCGCGACCATCCCCGTGCCGTCCGTCGTGCGGTCCAGGCTCGCGTCGTGCAGGGCCACCGCGACGCCGTCGGACGTCGCGTGCGCGTCCGTCTCGACGTACCCGAACCCGAGCGCTCGGGCCGCGGCGAACGCCGCGAGCGAGTTCTCGAGCCCGTCGAGCGAGAACCCGCGGTGAGCGAGCGCCACGAACCCCGTGGGGGAGTCGAGGTAGGGGTGACGCCAGGCCCCGGGGCGACCGCCGCGCAGGTCCGTGCGGCTCATCGGGTCGGGCCTACGGCACGCCCGCCGTGCCCCAGACGCCCCGGATGCGCCAGCCGGGCGTCGAGCCAGGTCAGCATCGAGGTCAGGTAGGCCTCGCGCGGTCCGTCCGCGGACAGCGTCAGGTCGTGCACCCCGCCCTCGATCGAACGGATCGTCACGTCCGGTCCCACGCGCGGGGCCAGACGCGCGATCTGCTCGACGTCCAGGACCGTGTCCTGCTCGTCGAGCAGGGGGTTGGTCAGGTCGTCGGGCCCCGAGCTCGCCGAGTGGGCCACGAGCACGGGGCACGCGACGTCGAGCCCGCGCGCGAGCCGCGCCTGCCCCTGGCGCACGGCCCGCAGCCACCCGGCCCGGACCGGGACACCGTCAGGACGCTTGAGCTCCGGGTCGAAGTCCCACCGGCCCCCGTTCGCTGCGAGCAGGTGCGTCGCGTACGCCGAGGGCGCGGCGCTGAGCACCGCCAGGGGAGACCACGGCCCGACGGCGTCGAGCACCCTGGTCGCGATCGTCCGGTTCAGCCAGCTCGAGTTGAGGTCGAGGAACGGCGAGTCCAGCACGAGCGCGTCGATCAGATGCTGCCGACGGTGCGCGTGCGCCCACAACGGTGCCACCAGGCCCCCCGTCGAGTGCGCGTGCACCACCAGGGGCAGACCGGGGTGCAGCCCGCGGACGGCCGCGACCGCGACCGACAGGTCCGTGGCAGGCTCCCGCAGGTCCTCGACGAAGTGCGGGACCTGCCCAGGCCGCAAGGAGCGCCCCGCGGCCCGAAGGTCCACGGCGAAGAACGCGTAGCCCGCGTCCTCGACCGCCCGGGCCAGGTGGTCCTGGAAGAAGTAGTCGTTGTAGCCGTGGACGTGCAGGAACACGCCCCTGCGCCGTCCGGCGTCCTCCGGCGCCCCGGGCGTGCGGCGCACGAGCGTCGCGACGGGAGGCGGACCGGGCTCGGGAGCGAGCTCCGGACCCGCGTCGGCGTCGTGCACCGTGGACCGCCCCACGGCCTCGCGGGCGCTCGCGGCCCGGCCAGGAAGGGGCGGGACGAGCGACAGGAGTCCCGCGCGCACCCCGGGAGGAGGGCCGCCCGTGGCGAGCGTCGCGGCCTCGAAGCCGGCGAGCAGGTGGTCGGGTCGCCAGGCGAGCCCTGCGCGCGGCCCCGAGGCATCTCCGGGGGCCCGCTCGTCGGTCGTCCTGAGGGGCTCCGTCACGCCTGGTCCTTCATCGCTGGTCCTCTGTCATCGCCGGTCCTCCGTGCTTGCCGTTCCCGCAGTGCTCGCGGGCACCGTCACGAGGTCCTTGCCGCCGTCGACGCCGTCCCCGGCCGGGAAGCGCACGAACAGCATGAGCACGAGCCCGACGAGGATCACGGCGACGATCCCCAGGATGCCCCAGAACTGCTCGCCCGACACGGCGACCATGGTCGCGAACGCCATCGGCGCGAGGAAGCTCGCGGCGCGGCCCGTGGTCGCGTACAGGCCGAACGCCTCGGCCTCACGCCCCTCGTCGCTGATACGGCCCAGGAGGGCACGGCTGGCGGACTGGGCCGGGCCGACGAACGCGCACAGCAGCAGGCCCCAGACCCAGAAGACGTTCGCGCCGCCGTCGTGCTGGACGAAGACGGCCGTGCCGGAGATCACCAGACCCACGAGCGAGCCCAGGATCACGCGACGTGGGCCGATCTTGTCGTCGAGCCAGCCGGCCGCGATCGTCGAGAGCCCCGCGACGACGTTCGCGGCGATCGCGAACACGATGACCTCGCTCGCGCTGAACCCGAACGTGCCCGAGGCGATCACCGCCCCGAACGTGAAGACGCCCGCCAGGCCGTCGCGGTAGACGGCGCTCGCGACGAGGTAGCCGAGCGTCGAACGACGCGTGCGCCACAGGTGGACGAGGTCTCGGCCGAGCTTGCGGTACGCGCCCACGACACCGATCGGCGCGGACCCTCCCGGGCGCGGCGTCTCCGGGACGGCCAGGAGCACCGGGATCGCGAACACCGCGAACCACAGGGCCGAGAGCAGGACGCTCACCCGGATGTCCATGCCGTCCGTGCCCGTGACGCCGAACCAGCCGACCTCGGGGTTGATGAAACCGACGAACAGCACCAGCAGCAGCACGATCCCGCCGACGTAGCCCGCACCCCAGCCGATGCCGCTGATGCGCCCGATCGTGCGAGGCGTCGAGATGTCGAGCAGCAGGGCGTTGTACGCCACCGAGGCCAGCTCGAAGAAGACGTTGCCCGCCGAGAGGAGCACGACGCCCAGGATCACGGCGTCGGACAGCGAACCGGGGACGGGCTGCACGAAGAACATGGCGACCATGGCCGCGACGGTCGCCGCGGTGTTGACGCCGAGCCACACCTTGCGCCGGCCCGAGGCGTCCGCGAGCGCCCCGAGCGCGGGGGCGAGCAGGGCGATGAGCGCGCCGGCGATCGTCAGGCCCCACCCGAGCCAGGCCGTGTGGTCGGCCATGACCGCGTCGGGGTCGGCAGCTCCCGCCTCGACGAACGCGTCGCTCGTGATCCAGCGCGTGAAGACGAACGTCGTGACGACGGCGTTGAACGCGGCCGAGCCCCAGTCCCACAGGGACCAGGCGAGGACCTGGCGTCTGCCGACGACGGGGGAGGGCGAGGCGGCGTCCGCGGCGGGGGAGAGGCCGCTGTCGGCCTCGTGGCCGGGTGTGGCGGGGGTCACGTTCTGGTGATCTGGCACGCGCGCATCGTAGACCGTCCGGCGGGCGTGAGGGTGAACGGCGGGGGCCGGGCCGTTGGACGGTCACGACGGGGGAGACCTCGGCCCCGCTAGGCTCTGCGCATGACTCGCGTCCTCATCCTCAACGGTCCCAACCTCGGTCGCCTGGGCGTCCGCGAGCCCGACGTCTACGGGGCGGCGTCCTACGCCGACCTGGTCGCGGCGGGCGAGCGCTGGGGCGCGGAGAACGACCTCGAGGTCCAGGTCCGCCAGACGGACGACGAGTCGGAGCTGGTCGGCTGGTTGCACGGCGCGGTCGACGACGGCGCGCACGTGGTGCTCAACCCCGCGGCGTTCACGCACTACTCGTACGCTTTGCGGGACGCAGCGGCGCAGGTGACCAAGGCAGGCCTGCTGCTCGTCGAGGTGCACCTGAGCAACCCCGCGGCACGCGAGGAGTTCCGCCACAACTCGGTCATCGGCGGGGTGGCGACGGGCACCGTGGCCGGGTTCGGGTTCGACTCGTACCGCCTCGCGGTCCTGGCGATCGTGTCGCGGCTGGCGGCCTAGATCCCGCCGCATCAAGCCCTGAGGCTTGAGCAGAGAGAATCAAGTTCTACCCCTTGAGGAAGGTAGATCAAGGGTCTACCGTGGAGGGATGTTCGTCCTGACAGTGGACCAGAGAGCCAGCACCCGCCGGGGAGACCTCGTGCCGGACCTGCTCGGCCGCCTCGCGCCCTACGAGGGCCGCGCGGGGGTCGTCATCCCCTTCGACCGGACCGTCGGCGACGAGGTGCAGGCCGTGCTCGACGACGCCGCGCTCGTCGTGGAGCTCGTCCTCGCCCTGGGCAGGTGGGGAGGCTGGAGCACGGGTCTCGGCATCGGTCAGGTGCTTCCCGGGCCCGACGGGCGTCTGCCCCGGGCCTCGCGCGAGGCGTCCGGGTCGGCGTTCGTCCACGCCCGCGCCGCGGTCGAGCGGGCCAAGACCCGCGGCAGCGCCGTCCCGTCGGCAGTCGAAGGACCCGACCCGGCGGCGGCCGGCGAGGTCGAGGCGCTCCTGCGGCTCCTGCTCGCGGTGGGCGCCCGGCGCACCCCGGCGGGCTGGGAGGTCGTCGACGCGCTCGCGCGTGTGGGTGGCACCCAGAAGGATGTGGCCCGGGACCTCGGGATCAGCGAGCAGGCCGTGAGCCAACGCCTGCGCGCGAGCCTGTGGTCCGAGGAAGCGGCCGTCCGGCCGGTCGTGACGAGACTCCTGCAGGAGGCAGACGCGTGAGCTTCGCATCAGGGATGGCCGTGGCAGGGGTCGTGGTCGCGACCCTCCTGCTCAGCGTGCTGGGCGGCATGCTCGTCACGCCGTGGGTCCTGCGGGCCGCGGCGCGCCGCTCCGAGATCGAGGGGGAGGTCCCTCCGGCCAGGGACCCGGGCCCCGTCCCTCCGCCGCCCGGACACGTCGTCCCGGCCGCAGGGGCGACCACGGCGCCGAGCGCTCCCGTCCCTCCGCCGCCGGCCGTCGGCGTGCCTGCCGGGCCGGCGGGGCCACCCGTGTCGTCCCTGTCGGCCCCGGCCGTCCCGCCCGCCGCACCCGACCCGGCGGCCGGAGCGGCGCCGTCGGACCCTGGCGGGCCCCTCGGCGACGAGGCCGTCCAGACCCTGCGCGGCGGCACGTGGATCGGGATCCTCGAGCGCCTCGCGATCACGGGCTGCCTGCTCGCCGGGTACCCCGCGGGGGTCGCGTTCGTGGTCGCGATCAAGGGCCTGGGGCGCTACCCCGAGCTGCGCGACCACCCCGTCGCAGCCGAGCGCTTCATGATCGGCACCCTGGCCTCGATGATCTGGGCCGGAGCGACCGGAATCCTGGGCGCAGCGATCCTTGGTCTCCTCCGGTAGACTGGACCGGGCCTTTCGCGGCCCCCGGGAACGCCGCAGCGCTCGAACGCTGCTGTCGGCGCGGGGAGCCCGCCAGGAAGGGCCCGCTACCGCCAGGGCGCGCACCCGAACGTGTGCGCATCAGTGGATCGCACGTGGCTCCCACCGCGAGACACCCCGACGGCAGCCCCATGACAACGCGACAGGAAGACCGAACGTGGCGACGACCAACGACATCAAGAACGGCACCGTGCTCAAGCTCGACGGCCAGCTGTGGACGATCATCGAGTTCCAGCACGTCAAGCCCGGCAAGGGTGGCGCCTTCGTTCGCACCAAGATGAAGAACGTCCTGTCCGGCAAGACCGTCGACAAGACCTTCAACGCCGGCCTCAAGATCGAGACCGCGAACGTCGACAAGCGCGACATGCAGTACCTGTACAAGGACGGCGAGGACTTCGTCTTCATGGACACGTCCACGTACGACCAGATCACGGTCCCGGCCGCGACCGTCGGCGACGCCGCGGACTACATGCTCGAGAGCCAGAGCGCGCTCGTCGCGACGAACGAGGGCGTGCCGCTCTACGTCGAGCTGCCCCCGTCGGTCGTCCTCGAGATCACCTACACCGAGCCGGGCCTGCAGGGCGACCGCTCCACGGGTGGCACCAAGCCCGCGACGCTCGAGACCGGCGCGCAGATCCAGGTCCCGCTGTTCCTCGAGCAGGGCACCAAGGTCAAGGTCGACACCCGCGACGGCTCCTACCTGGGGCGCGTGAACGACTGACGTGGGTGCTCGAACCAAGGCACGCAAGCGCGCGCTCGACGTCCTCTTCGAGGCCGAGCAGCGCCAGCTGGACCCGCAGACCCTTCTCGCCGACCGGATCGTCGACTCGGGCAGCCAGACGCCCCTGCCGCAGTACACCGTGGACCTCGTCGAGGGCGTCCTGGCGCACCGCGAGCGGATCGACGAGCTGCTCGAGACCTACTCGCACGGGTGGACCCTCGAGCGCATGCCCGCGGTCGACCGCGCGCTCCTGCGCATCGGCAGCTGGGAGATCCTCTACAACGACGACGTCCCCGACGCCGTCGCGATCGACGAGGCCGTCGACCTCGCCCGTGAGCTCTCGACGGACGACTCGCCGAGCTTCGTCAACGGCCTGCTGGCCCGCATCGAGGAGATGAAGCCGACGATCCTGGCCTGAGCCAGGTCGGCCGGCAGTACCTCACGCCACCTCGGTGGCACGACGTGCCCCCGGACGCCGGTCCCGCCCTCGTGGCGGGGCCGGCGTCCGTGCATCCGGGACTGCGGTCGGGTCTGCACCGAGCGACCGGCTGCCCGGCCGCCCGGCTGCCTGCCTGCCCCGCTGGCCGCACTGTGACCAACGACGCCTGCCCACCCCGTGAGAAGCGCCGGGGCCCGCCCCGGCCGGGCGGTAGGGTGAAGGAGTCAGATTTCCTTTAAGGCCCGTCCAGTGAGGCGGGGAAGGGGGTCGCCAGAATGAGTTCTGGGCCTGCCGTACCATCTTCCGTTCCACCCGTCACCCCCGAGGACACCTCGGCCGGCGTGACCACCGTTCTCGGCGAGACCGAGATCGCGCGGGCACTGACCCGCATCGCCCACGAGATCGTCGAGCGCAACAAGGGCGCGCACGACGTGGTCCTCCTGGGCATCCCCACCCGAGGCGTCCCCCTGGCCGTGCGGCTCGCCGAGCGCCTCGCGACGATCGAGCCGGGTCTCGACACCGCGAGCATCGTGGGCGAGCTCGACGTCACCATGTACCGCGACGACCTGCACAAGCACCCGGTCCGCACCATCGGCGCGACCCGCCTGCCGGCCTCCGGGATCGACGGCAAGGTCGTCGTCCTGGTCGACGACGTGCTGTTCTCCGGTCGCACCATCCGCGCGGCGCTCGACGCGATCAGCGACGTCGGCCGCCCCCGCGCGGTCCAGCTCGCCGCGCTGGTCGACCGCGGGCACCGCGAGCTGCCGATCCGCCCCGACTACGTGGGCAAGAACCTGCCCACCTCCCTCTCCGAGCGTGTGAGCGTGCGCCTCGTCGAGACCGACGGGCCTGTCGACGGCGCCGCCACGGGTGAGCCCGTGGTCGACGCGGTCCTCATCAGCCAGCGGCCCACCACGTCCAGCGAGGGCACCCGATGAAGCACCTGCTGTCCACCGCGGACCTCTCGCGCACCGACGCGATCCGCATCCTCGACACGGCCGCCCAGATGGCCGCGACGCAGTCGCGCGAGATCAAGAAGCTCCCGACGCTGCGCGGTCGCACGGTCGTCAACCTGTTCTTCGAGGACTCGACGCGTACCCGGATCTCGTTCGAGACCGCGGCCAAGCGGTTGTCGGCCGACGTCATCAACTTCTCGGCCAAGGGGTCGAGCGTCTCCAAGGGCGAGTCGCTCAAGGACACGGCCCTGACCCTGCAGGCCATGGGCGCCGACGCGGTCGTGATCCGCCACCAGGCCTCGGGCGCCCCGCACACGCTCGCGCACGCCGGCTGGGTCGACTCGGCGGTCGTCAACGCGGGCGACGGGATGCACCAGCACCCCACGCAGGCGCTGCTCGACGCGTTCACCATGCGCCGCCACCTGGTGGGGCGCGGCGCCGCGGGGGCCTCGATCACCGGCGACCCCACCGGCCAGGACCTCGCGGGCCTGCGGGTCGCGATCGTCGGCGACGTGCTGCACTCGCGCGTGGCACGCTCCAACGTCCACCTGCTGCACACGCTCGGTGCGAAGGTCACCCTGGTGGCCCCGCCCACGCTCGTGCCCGTGGGCGTCGAGACCTGGCCGTGCGACGTCTCCTACCACCTCGACGAGGTCCTCGCGGAGACCGCCCCGGACGCCGTGATGATGCTCCGCGTCCAGCGCGAGCGCATGAGCGGCTCGGGAGCCGGTGGGGGAGCGTTCTTCCCCAACCCGCTCGAGTACACGCGCAACTTCGGGCTCGACGGGCGCCGCCTGGCGCTCCTGCCCGACCACACCATCGTCATGCACCCCGGCCCCATGAACCGTGGCCTGGAGATCTCGGCGGAGGCCGCCGACTCACCGCGCGCGGTGATCGTCGAGCAGGTCGCCAACGGGGTCGCGGTGCGCATGGCCGTCCTCTACCTGCTCCTCGCGGGCGACGCTTCCACGGAAAGGGCTGGACTCGAATGAGCGAGCAGACCACGAACCCCACCTACGTCCTGCAGGGCGCGGCCCCGCTGGGCGCCGACCCGGTCGACCTGGTCCTCGCGGGCGGCGTCATCACCGAGGTCCGCGCGACGAACAGCCCCGTCGCGGACGGTGAGACCGTCGTCGACGCGACCGGCCTGGTCGCCCTTCCCGGCCTCGTCGACCTGCACACGCACCTGCGCGAGCCGGGGCGCGAGGACGCCGAGACCATCGTCTCGGGCACGCGCGCCGCAGCCGTGGGCGGCTTCACCGCCGTGCACGCCATGGCCAACACGACCCCGGTCGCGGACACCGCGGGCGTCGTCGAGCAGGTCTGGCGGATCGGGCGCGACGCAGGCTGGGTCGACGTCCACCCGGTCGGCGCGGTCAGCGTGGGCCTCGAGGGCCACCACCTCGCCGAGATCGGCGCCATGGCCGACTCGGCCGCACGCGTGCGCGTGTTCTCGGACGACGGCAAGTGCGTCTGGGACCCCATCCTGATGCGCCGCGCCCTGGAGTACGTCAAGGCGTTCGACGGCGTCGTGGCCCAGCACGCGCAGGAGCCCCGCCTCACGGAGGGCGCCCAGATGAACGAGGGCGTCGTCTCGGCCGAGCTCGGCCTCGCGGGCTGGCCCGCGGTCGCCGAGGAGGCGATCATCGCGCGTGACGTGCTGCTCGCCGAGCACGTGGGCTCGCGCCTGCACGTGTGCCACCTGTCCACGGCCGGCTCGGTCGAGATCATCCGCTGGGCCAAGGGCCGCGGGATCGACGTGACGGCCGAGGTCACCCCGCACCACCTCATCCTCACCGACGAGCTCGCGCGCGACTACGACCCGACGTTCAAGGTCAACCCTCCGCTGCGTACCGCGGCGGACGTCGAGGCCGTGCGCCAGGGCCTGGCCGACGGCACGATCGACATCGTCGCGACCGACCACGCCCCGCACACGCGCGAGGACAAGGACTGCGAGTGGGCCGCGGCCGCGTTCGGCATGACGGGCCTGGAGACGGCCCTGAGCGTCGTGCAGGAGACCATGGTCGACTCGGGCCGCATGACCTGGGCGGACGTGGCGCGCGTCCTGTCGGCCGCGCCCGCGCGCATCGGCCGCATCGACGAGGGCCCGACGGCGCAGGGTCGCCCCCTCGAGGTCGGCGAGCCCGCCAACGTGGTCCTCGTGGACCCGGCGGCCCGGCGCGTGGTCGACGGCTCGGCGCAGGCCACGGCGAGCACCAACACGCCCTTCCAGGGCTACGAGCTCCCGGGACGGGTCGTCGCGACGTTCCTGCGCGGGCGCGCGACCGTCCTGGACGGCGCCCCGGTCGAGCAGGTCGCGGGGGTCCGCTCGTGAACCTCCCCCTGCCCGTCGCGGTCGGCATCTGGGTCGTCATCGGCCTGGTCCTGCTCACGGTCGTCTTCGTGGGCCTCAAGCGCCTGACGACCCGCACGGCCCAGACCGTCCCCGCCCCGCCGGCCGTCCCCGAGGGCGACCTGGGCGAGGTCCTGGCCGGCCCCGTGACCGCGGTCTACGTCTCCAGCACGCTCGCGGGGGACTGGCTCGCCCGCGTCGGGGCGCACCGTCTCGGCTTCCGGTCGAACGCGACCGTGACCGTGCACCGCACCGGAGTCCTGGTCTCCCGCCAGGGCGCCCCCGACCTCTTCCTGGCCGCGAGCGCCCTCGAGGCCGTCTCGCTGGCCCCCGGGATGGCGGGCAAGTACGTGGGCAAGGACGGCCTGGTCGTGCTGACCTGGACCGTCCCCGCGGCCGGGGACGCGCCCGCCACACGCCTGGATACTGGACTGCGGACCCAGCAGACCGCCGACCGTGCCACCCTCCTGAACGCCGTGCGCGAGCTTCTTCCCGCCGCCGACGGCGCACCGAACGACGACTCGAAGGAGCCGCAGCAGTGAGCATCTCGACCCCCAGCACGGACGCCCAGGCCGACGACCGGACCGCGGTCCTGGTCCTCGAGGACGGCACGACCCTGACGGGCCTGGCCTACGGGGCCCGTGGCACGACGTTCGGCGAGATCGTCTTCAACACCGGCATGACCGGCTACCAGGAGACGCTGACCGACCCGTCCTACCACCGGCAGATCGTCGTCATGACGGCCCCCCACATCGGGAACACGGGAGTCAACGACGAGGACGCCGAGTCGACCCGCATCTGGGTCAGCGGCTACGTGGTGCGCGACCCTGCGCGCCGCGCCTCGAACTGGCGCGCGACGCGCTCGCTCGACGAGGACCTCGCGGCGCAGGGCGTCGTGGGCATCAGCTCGATCGACACGCGTGCCCTCACGCGCCACCTGCGCGAGCTCGGCACCATGCGTGCGGGCATCTTCTCGGGCGAGGACCTGCGTCGCGGCGGCTACCCGCGCCCCACGGAGGAGCTCGTCGAGCTCGTCCGCTCGGCCCCGGCCATGACGGGCGCGGACCTGGCCCGCGAGGTCAGCACGCCCGAGGCGTACGTCGTGGAGCCCTCGGGCGAGCACGCCGGCCAGGAGCCGGTCGCGACGGTCGTCGCGGTCGACCTGGGCATCAAGGCCATGACGCCCCAGCGCCTCGCCGAGCGCGGCGTGCGGGTGCACGTCGTGCCGAGCACGACCACGATCGACCAGATCGTCGCGCTCGCGCCCGACGGCGTGTTCTTCTCCAACGGCCCGGGCGACCCGGGCGCGGCGACGACCGAGGTCGAGCTGCTGCGCGCGGTCCTCGACCGCGGCATCCCGTACTTCGGCATCTGCTTCGGCAACCAGATCCTGGGCCGCGCGCTCGGGTACGGCACCTACAAGCTCGGCTACGGCCACCGCGGCATCAACCAGCCGGTGCTCGACCGCACCACGGGCAAGGTCGAGGTCACCGCGCACAACCACGGCTTCGCCGTCGACGCCCCGCGCGACGGGGAGTCGGTCGCCCCGCACGACGGCGGGCGCTACGGCCGCGTCGTCGTCTCGCACATCGGTCTCAACGACCAGGTCGTCGAGGGGCTCGCGTGCCTCGACCGCCCGGCCTTCTCGGTGCAGTACCACCCCGAGGCCGCCGCGGGCCCGCACGACGCCGCCTACCTCTTCGACCGCTTCCTCGACCTGATGCGCGACTCCGCAGGGGCCTCCGGCTCCGCGACGAACGCCGCCCCGGTCACCCCGTCCTCCGAAAGTGAGATCTGAGCCGTGCCTCGCAGAACTGACATCTCCAGCGTCCTGGTGATCGGCTCCGGGCCGATCGTCATCGGCCAGGCGTGCGAGTTCGACTACTCGGGCACGCAGGCCTGCCGCGTCCTGAAGGAGGAGGGCCTGCGGGTCATCCTCGTCAACTCGAACCCCGCCACGATCATGACGGACCCCGAGTTCGCCGACGCGACCTACGTCGAGCCCATCACGACCGAGGTCCTGACGACCATCATCGCCAAGGAGCGCCCCGACGCGCTGCTCGCGACCCTCGGCGGCCAGACGGCCCTCAACGCCGCGATCGCGCTCGACGAGGCCGGCGTCCTCGCGCAGTACGACGTCGAGCTCATCGGGGCGAACATCGCCGCGATCGAGAAGGGCGAGGACCGCCAGCAGTTCAAGGAGGTCGTCGAGAAGTGCGGCGGCGAGAGCGCCCGCTCGGAGATCATCCACACGATCGACGAGGCCATCGCGGCCGCCGACTCGCTCGGCTACCCCATGGTCGTGCGCCCCTCCTTCACCATGGGCGGTCTCGGCTCGGGCATCGCCTACGACGAGCAGGACCTGCGCCGCATCGTGGGCCAGGGCCTGCACTACTCGCCCACGACCGAGGTGCTCCTCGAGGAGTCGATCCTCGGCTGGAAGGAGTACGAGCTCGAGCTCATGCGCGACACCGCGGACAACGTGGTGGTCGTGTGCTCGATCGAGAACGTGGACCCGGTCGGCGTGCACACGGGCGACTCGGTCACGGTCGCCCCGGCGCTCACGCTCACGGACCGCGAGTTCCAGAAGCTGCGCGACATCGGCATCGCGGTCATCCGCGAGGTCGGCGTCGACACGGGCGGCTGCAACATCCAGTACGCGGTGCACCCCGACACGGGCCGGATCATCGTCATCGAGATGAACCCGCGCGTCTCGCGCTCCTCGGCGCTGGCGTCCAAGGCCACGGGGTTCCCGATCGCGAAGATCGCCGCGAAGCTCGCGGTGGGCTACACGCTCGACGAGATCCCCAACGACATCACGCAGGTCACGCCCGCGTCGTTCGAGCCCACGCTCGACTACGTCGTGGTCAAGGTC
Organism: Oerskovia enterophila; assembly: GCF_001692445.1. Lineage (GTDB taxonomy): Bacteria > Actinomycetota > Actinomycetes > Actinomycetales > Cellulomonadaceae > Oerskovia > Oerskovia enterophila. The sequence continues at coordinate 82,513 of NZ_MAQA01000011.1, forward strand.
CCGCGCTTCGCGTTCGAGAAGTTCCCGGCCGCGGACCCGACGCTCTCGACGACCATGAAGTCGGTCGGCGAGGCCATGGCCATGGGCCGCAACTTCACCGAGGCGCTCGGCAAGGCCATGCGGTCGATCGACAAGGCCGGCTCGGTCTTCCACTGGGACGGCGAGCCCGTCTCGGGCGAGGCGCTCGACGAGCTCCTGGCGGAGATCGCCCGCCCGACCGAGGGCCGCCTGGTCGCGACCCAGCAGGCGCTGCGCGCCGGCGCGAGCCTCGAGCAGGTCTTCGAGGCCACCAAGATCGACCCGTGGTTCCTGGACCAGATCCAGCTCATCAACGAGGTCGCCGAGTCGGTCGCCTCGGCCGACGCGCTCACGCGCGACGTGCTGCTCGAGGCCAAGCGCCACGGCCTGTCGGACCCGCAGATCGCGAAGCTGCGCGGCATGGGTGCGGCGGGGGAGTCCACGGTCCGCGAGGTCCGGTACGCGCTCGACGTGCGCCCGGTCTACAAGACGGTCGACACGTGCGCGGCCGAGTTCGCGGCCAAGACGCCGTACCACTACTCGTCCTACGACCTCGAGTCCGAGGTCGCGCCGCGCGAGCGTCCCGCGGTCCTGATCCTGGGCTCGGGCCCCAACCGCATCGGTCAGGGCATCGAGTTCGACTACTCGTGCGTGCACGCGACCCTCGCGCTCAAGGACGAGTACGAGACCGTCATGGTCAACTGCAACCCGGAGACCGTCTCGACGGACTACGACACCTCGGACCGCCTCTACTTCGAGCCGCTCACGTTCGAGGACGTCCTCGAGGTCTACCAGGCCGAGCTCGCCGCGGGACCCGTCGCGGGCATCATCGTGCAGCTCGGCGGCCAGACCCCGCTGAGCCTCGCGCAGCGCCTGGCCGACGCGGGCCTGCCCATCCTCGGCACCTCGCCCGAGGCCATCGACGCAGCCGAGGACCGTGGCGTGTTCGGTCGCGTCCTGGCCGAGGCGGGCCTGCCCGCCCCGGCGTTCGGCACGGCGACGTCCCTGGCCGAGGCCCAGGAGATCGCCGAGGGCATCGGCTACCCGGTGCTCGTGCGTCCCTCCTACGTGCTCGGTGGGCGCGGCATGGAGATCGTCTACTCGGCCGAGCAGCTCACGGGCTACGTCGAGCGTGCGCTGCACGCCGCCGCGACCGACGACCGCACCACGACGGGCTCGCTGCCCGCGCCGCTGCTCATCGACCGCTTCCTCGACGACGCGATGGAGATCGACGTCGACGCGCTCTACGACGGCACCGAGATGTACCTCGGCGGCGTCATGGAGCACATCGAGGAGGCCGGCATCCACTCGGGCGACTCGGCCTGCGTGCTGCCCCCCGTCTCGCTGAGCGAGGCCGAGATCGAGCGCATCCGCCGCTCGACCGAGGCCATCGCCAAGGGCGTGGGCGTGCGCGGCCTGCTCAACGTGCAGTACGCGCTGGTCTCGGACGTCCTGTACGTCCTGGAGGCCAACCCGCGCGCCTCGCGCACGGTCCCGTTCGTCTCCAAGGCCACGGGAGTCTCGCTGGCCAAGGCCGCTGCCCGCGTCATGGTGGGCGAGTCGATCGCCGACCTGCGCGCGAGCGGCATCCTGCCCGCCGAGGGCGACGGCGGCACGCTCGACCTCGACGCCCCCATCGCGGTCAAGGAGGCCGTGCTGCCGTTCAAGCGGTTCCGCACGACCGACGGCATCGTGGTCGACACGGTCCTGGGCCCGGAGATGCGCTCGACGGGTGAGGTCATGGGCTTCGACCGCGACTTCCCGCGCGCGTTCGCCAAGTCCCAGGCGGCGGCCTTCGGCGGCCTGCCGACCACGGGCTCGGTCTTCGTGTCGGTCGCGGACCGCGACAAGCGTTCGATCGTCTTCCCGATCAAGCGCCTCACGGAGCTGGGCTTCGAGATCCTCGCGACCCAGGGCACCGCGGGCGTCCTGCGCCGCAACGGCATCCCGGCCACGATCGTGCGCAAGTTCTCCTCGGGCCGCGGCGCGGACGGTGAGCCGACGATCGTCGACCTCATCACCGAGGGCAAGGTCGACATGGTCATCAACACGCCGTCAGGCCAGGGCGCACGCGCCGACGGCTACGAGATCCGCGCGGCCACGACCGCCGCGGACAAGCCGATCGTCACGACGACCCAGCAGCTCGCTGCCGCGGTCCAGGGCATCGAGGCCGTGCTCGCGGGCCCGTTCGACGTGTGGAGCCTGCAGGAGCACATGACGGCCACGGCCGCGCGGCACGCCGCGGCGGACGCGTGAGCGCCGCCGTGACCCCGGCCCGTCGCCCCTTCGGGGAGCGGCTCGCCGCGGCCATGGACTCCCTCGGGCCGCTGTGCGTGGGCATCGACCCGCACCCGGGCCTGCTCGCGGCGTGGGGCCTGCCCGACGACGCCACGGGGGTCCGTGAGTTCGGCCTGCGGGTCGTGGAGGCCGTGGGTGGGCACGTCGCTGCCCTCAAGCCGCAGTCAGCGCTGTTCGAGCGCCACGGCTCGCGCGGGGTCGCAGCGCTCGAGGAGGTCCTGGCCGCTGCGGCGGCCGCGGGGCCGACCGGGACGCTGACGATCGTCGACGCCAAGCGCGGCGACATCGGGTCGACCATGGCGGGGTACGCGGACGCCTACCTGCGCGACGGCTCGCCGCTCGCGGGTGACGCGCTGACGGTCTCGCCGTACCTGGGCTTCGGGTCGCTGACCCCGGCCGTGGAGGCCGCGCTCGAGACGGGGCGCGGGCTGTTCGTGCTGTGCCTGACGTCCAACCCGGAGGGCGCTTCGGTCCAGCACGCCCGCACGGGCGCCGGGGCCGACGTCCGCTCGGTCGCCGCGCGCATCGCGGCGGAGGCCGCGGCCCTCAACGAGGGCGCGGACCCGCTCGGGTCGATCGGCCTGGTCGTGGGCGCGACCATCGGCGACGCGGCGCGCAACACCGGGGTGGACCTGCCGGCCGTCAACGGCCCGCTCCTGGCTCCCGGGGTCGGTGCGCAGGGCGCTGGCGCGGCCGAGCTCGCCGCGGTGTTCGGCGACGCTCGTCGACAGGTGCTCGCGTCGACCTCGCGCGGTGTGCTCGCGGCCGGGCCCGACGCCGCCTCGCTCCTCGAGGCGGCACGGACGGCCTCGCGCGAGGCGGCCGACGCGCTGCGCGGCTGAGAACCAGCAGCGCGCTCGCAGACGTCCGAGGGGGCGCCCACCGATTCCGGTGGGCGCCCCCTCGGACGTGGGGCGGCTCTTGACGCGACCTGACAGACTCGCCCCATGACCTCCTCCCTCGCTGCTCACGCCCGGACGAACGACCCCGGAGCCCTCGACATCCCCGGGACCTGGAACGCACGCGACGTGGGTGGCCGCGCCGTGCCGGTCGGCGCCACCGAGCCGTTGCGTACCGGGGTCCTGCTGCGCACCGCCGGCCTGTCCCGGCTGACGCCCGAGGGCGTGGCTGCGCTCGAGGCCCTCGGCGTGACCGTCGACCTCGACCTGCGTGGCGAGGACGAGGTCGAGCGCGACGGGCAGGACGTCGTCCCGGCGACCACGCGGGTGGTGCCCCGGCGGATGGACCCGGGCGCCGGCGTCGGGCACGCGCTGCGCGCCTCGAGCGACGGGGCAGGCAGCGACGACGCCGAGGACTCCGAGGAACGGTCGGCCGACACCGCCGCGATGATCGGTCAGCTGATCGGTTCGAAGGATCCGCAGGCGCTGGCCCGTGCCATGATGCACGGCGTCTATGCGACGTTCGTCACCGACCCGGGGATCCGTCGGACGGTCGGGGCGGCCCTGCAGGACGTCGCGGACGCCGACGGTGCGGTCGTCGTGCACTGCTCGGCGGGAAAGGACCGCACGGGATGGATCGTCGCCCTGGTCCAGCACGTCTGCGGCGTGAGCGACGAGGACCGGCTCGCCGAGTACCTCGCGAGCGCCGCCGCGGTCGATGGCATGGCGGCCGTGATCCCCCCGATCCCCGGGCTCGACAAGGAGGCGCTGACGCCGCTGCTGGGCGTCGAGCCCGAGTACCTGCAGGGAGCGTGGACGCTCGCCGAGCAGGAGTTCGGGAGCATCGACGGATACCTCGACGCGTGCGGCGTCGAGCCTGCGACCAGGGAGAAGATCGTCAGGAAGTTCGCTGCTCAGGGCGTGTGAACGTTGCCTGACCTGCCAGGTGTGACTAGTTTCGAAGGTGTCGAGGTCGCCACCGGGGCTCGTGATCCGGTCGGCGGCCCCGGTGCACGTGTGGGCCCATCCGTCTGAGGACAAGTAGGTGACTTGCGTGGCACTACCATCCCTGACCCCCGAGCAGCGCGCGGCCAATCTCGAGAAGGCGGCCGAGGCGCGTCGAGCTCGCGCCGAGGTCAAGAACCGGCTGAAGTACTCCCAGGGCTCTCTCGCCGAGGTGATCGAGCAGGGCCGCACCGACGACGTGATCGGCAAGCTGCGCGTCGTCGCGCTGCTGGAGTCGCTCCCCGGCGTAGGTAAGGTGAAGGCCCGGGCGATCATGGAAGAGATCGGGATCGCCGAGACGCGTCGCGTCCGCGGGCTGGGACCCCACCAGTCCGCGGCGCTCATCGAGAGGTTTGGCTGACATTTCCGCTTCACCCGCTGCGCCGGTTGCCTCGTCACCCGCCGCACCACAGCACCCTGCCCGCCTGACCGTCCTGGCGGGCCCGACCGCCGTCGGGAAGGGGACCGTGTCCGCGGACATCCGCGCCCGCTACCCGCAGGTGTGGCTGTCCGTGTCCGCGACGACCCGTGAGGCACGCCCCGGCGAGGTGGACGGTGTCCACTACCACTTCATCTCGACCGAGGAGTTCGACCGCATGGTCGCCCAGGGCGAGATGCTCGAGTGGGCCGTGGTGCACGGACGCAACCGGTACGGCACCCCGCGTCGCCCGGTCGAGGAGAAGCTCGCGGCGGGCGTGCCCGCCCTGCTGGAGATCGACCTGCAGGGGGCACGTCAGGTCCGCGCCTCGATGCCGGAGGCGCGGTTCGTGTTCCTCGCCCCGCCCAGCTGGGAGGAGCTCGAGCGACGCCTCGTGGGGCGCGGCACGGAGGGCCCCGAGGAGCGCGAGCGCCGCCTGGCGACCGCGCGCGTCGAGCTGGCCGCCGAGCCGGAGTTCGACGTCGTGATCGTCAACGACGAGGTGCACCGCGCGACCGACGCGCTCGTCGAGGCCATGGGGCTGACGCCCGTCGCCTGAGAGGTTGCCGCAGAACGCGCACGGGGAGGGCCGTCGGGCAGGACGGACCGGTCCTCCCGAGGATTTGTGCGTGCCCAGTAGACTGGTCGTCAGGCGCGTGCGTGCTGAGCGCGCGCAACCTCGTGATCCACCCAGCCGTACCCGATCCGCACGTCGTACCTGAACCATCCATCCTGCACCGGCTCTGACAGGCCGTCGCAGGTCCCCCTGACTCACGGAGTGAGACTGTGTCCGGAACCATCGCCGCCCCCGAGGGCATCACCGACCCGCCCATCGACAAGCTGCTGGAGCGCGCCGACTCCAAGTACGCGCTCGTGATCTACGCCGCCAAGCGCGCACGCCAGATCAACGCGTACTACTCGCAGCTCAACGAGGGCCTGCTGGAGAACGTGGGCCCGCTCGTCGAGACCCGCAACCAGGAGAAGCCGCTGTCGATCGCGATGCGCGAGATCAACCAGGGCCTGCTCACCATCGAGACCGTGGACGTCCCGGCTCCCTGATCGTCGACCGCCTCCGGGCGGACGGACGTTCCGTGCGAGGCGTGGGCGCGAGGGAGGGCTCGTACCGATGAGGATCCTGCTGGGTGTCAGCGGGGGAGTGGCGGCCTACAAGGCCGTCCTCCTGCTGCGTCTCCTGCGTGAGCAGGGGCACCGGGTGCGAGTCGTCCCCACCGCGTCCGCGCTGCGCTTCGTGGGTGCGCCCACGTTCGAGGCGCTCTCGGGCGAGAAGGTCAGTACCGAGGTGTTCGACGACGTCCCGCAGGTCGCGCACGTCGCGCTCGGCCAGGGCGCGGACCTGGTGATCGTCGCCCCCGCCACGGCGGACCTCCTCGCGCGCGCGGCCGCCGGCCGCGCGGACGACCTGCTGACCTCGACCCTCCTGACGGTGCACTGCCCCGTGGTCATGGCCCCGGCCATGCACACGGAGATGTGGCAGCACCCGGCGACCGTGGCCAACGTCGCGACGCTGCGCTCGCGCGGCGTCCACGTGATCGAGCCGGCCAGCGGCCGGCTCACGGGCAAGGACACGGGCCCCGGGCGCCTGCCCGAGCCCGAGGACATCGCTCGCCTCGCGCTCGAGGTCGCCGGCCGGGCGGGGGCCCGCGGGGCTCCCCAGGACCTGGCCGGCCTGCACGTGGTCGTCTCGGCCGGAGGCACGCGCGAACCCATCGACCCGGTGCGTTTCATCGGGAACCTGTCGAGCGGACGCCAGGGCGTCGCGCTCGCGCGTGCGGCCCAGGACCGGGGCGCACGCGTGACCCTCGTCGCGGCGAACCTCACCGAGCCCCTCGACGGGATCGAGGACGTCGTGCGCGTCGGGTCGACCGCCGAGCTGCGGGACGCGGTCCGCGCGGCCGCGCCGGGCGCCGACGTGGTGGTCATGACGGCTGCGGTCGCGGACTTCCGCCCCGCACGCACCCCGGGCGCCAAGATCAAGAAGGTGCCGGGCCAGGGGCCCGCGCCCATCGAGCTCGTCGAGAACCCGGACATCCTGGCCGAGCTGGCGCGCGAACGCCTGCGCCCCGGGCAGGTCGTGGTCGGGTTCGCGGCCGAGACCGGCGACGAGACCGGGGACGTCCTGCACCACGGTCGCGCCAAGGCGCGCCGCAAGGGCGCCGACCTGCTGGTGATCAACCCGGTCGGTGGCGGCCGAGGGTTCGGCACGGACAGCAACGAGGTCACGATCGTCGACGCGCAGGGCGAGACCGTCGCCCAGGCCGCCGGGTCCAAGCGCGAGGTCGCGGACGCGGTGTGGGACGCGGTCCTCAAGCTCTCCCCACCGCTGGCAGCGACCACGGACTGAGACGCCGGTCATGTCTCAGTGGCCGGATGCCGCGTATCACCTGGCGGGACAGTACGCTGGATCCCATGAGTTCTGACGACCTGCGCCTGTTCACGTCCGAGTCCGTGACGGAAGGCCACCCGGACAAGGTCTGTGACCAGATCTCCGACGCGATCCTCGATGCGCTCCTCGAGCAGGACCCCACCTCGCGTGTCGCGGTCGAGACCATGGTCACCACGGGTCTGGTCCACGTCGCGGGAGAGGTCACGACCAACGCGTACGTCGAGATCCCGCAGATCATCCGCGACGTCGTCCGGGGGATCGGCTACACCTCGTCCGCGATCGGCTTCGACGGCGACTCGTGCGGCGTCTCGGTCTCGATCGGCCAGCAGTCCCCGGACATCGCCCAGGGCGTCGACAAGAGCCTGGAGGAGCGAGATGACTCCTCGGGCCCGAGCATCTCGCGTGACCCGCTCGACGCCCAGGGCGCCGGCGACCAGGGCCTGATGTTCGGCTACGCGAGCGACGAGACCCCCACGCTCCTGCCGTTGCCGATCTTCCTCGCGCACCGCCTGGCCGAGCGTCTCGCCCTGGTCCGCAAGGACGGGTCGCTGCCGGGACTGCGCCCCGACGGCAAGACGCAGGTGACCATCGGCTACGACGGCGACCGCGCGGTCCGCCTCGACACCGTGGTGCTCTCGACCCAGCACGACGAGGACGTCCTGCAGGAGACGCTGCGCGCACAGGTCGCCGAGCTCGTCGTGGCCCCGGTCCTCGAAGGGCTCGACCTGGACGTCGCCGACTTCCGCCTGCTCGTGAACCCGACCGGCAAGTTCGTGATCGGCGGCCCCCAGGGTGATGCGGGGCTCACGGGCCGCAAGATCATCGTCGACACCTACGGCGGCATGGCCCGTCACGGCGGTGGCGCGTTCTCGGGCAAGGACCCGTCGAAGGTCGACCGTTCGGCCGCCTACGCCACGCGCTGGGTCGCCAAGAACGTCGTCGCGGCCGGGCTCGCGCGCCGCTGCGAGGTCCAGGTCGCGTACGCGATCGGCAAGGCGCACCCCGTGGGCCTGTACGTCGAGACGTTCGGCACCGAGACGGTCCCGGTCGAGCGCATCCGTGCCGCGATCGACGAGGTCTTCGACCTGCGCCCGGCCGCGATCATCGCGGACCTGGACCTGCTGCGCCCCATCTACTCCCAGACCGCGGCCTACGGGCACTTCGGTCGCGAGCTGCCCGACTTCACGTGGGAGCGCACGGACCGCGTCGCCGCGCTCCAGGCCGCGGTCTGAGCCGCGGCGGGCGGTTCGCCCGGTGTGGGTGGCGCGTGCTGAGATAGGGCGATGACCAGCCAGGACACCGCTAGCGAGGACGCGGGCGAGCAGCTCACGCTGCTCCCCGCTCCCGAGGCGGCCGCGCGTGCTGCGCGGTCCCCGGGCAAGGGGGCACGGCCGGTGGGGGCGCTCGAGATCTCGAGCGACCTGCCCGTGGCCCGCGTGGTCCTCGACCTGTCTCCGCACCACCTGGACCGCACGTTCGACTACCTGGTGCCGGCCGCGATGGCCGCGGGCGTCCAGCCCGGGGTCCGCGTCAAGGCGCGGTTCGGGCCGCAGGAGGTGGACGGGTTCGTCCTGGCCCGGGCCGAGCACAGCGACCACGACGGCCGTCTCGTGCCGCTCAAGCGCCTCGTCTCTCCCGAGCAGGTGCTCACCCCGCAGGTCGCGCAGCTGTGCCGCACGGTCGCCGACCACTACGCGGGCACCCTCTCGGACGTCCTGCGCCTCGCGGTCCCGCCGCGTCACGCGCGGTCGGAAGCGGCGCCGTCGGGCAGCGAGCCCGTCGTCCCGGACGCCCCGGACGCTCCGGCGGACCCGAGCGCCGACGCCCCGGGGGGCGCGAGCGCCCCGGAGCCCGCAGGGCCCGGCGCCCGCGCGGGTGCACGTGACCTCGCGGCGCCCTCGGAGGCAGTGGGCGCGCCTGCGGGGCCGGCGCGCCCCTCCGAGTGGGCCCCCTACCGCGGCGGTGCCGCGTTCCTGAACCACCTGGTCGGCGGGTCGGGCCCGCGTGCGGTCTGGACGGCCCTGCCGGGCCGCGTGGCCGACGGCGTGCCCGTCCAGGGCGTCCGGGCCGCGGGCGGTCGCGGGGCGGGCGACGAGGACCCGGCGCAGGCCGTCCAGCACTGGGCACTGGCCCTGGCCGAGGCCGTGCGCGCGACCGTGACGGGCGGGCGCGGGGCGCTCGTCGTCCTGCCCGACGCGCGGGACGTCGACCAGATGGCGCGCGCGCTCGAGCTCGCCGGCTACACGGCCCGCACAGCCCGCCAGGACGGGCAGTTCGTGCGGCTCACCGCGGACGAGGGCCCCTCGCCGCGCTACCGCAGCTTCCTCGCGGCGCTGCGGGGCGAGGTGCCGATCGTGATCGGCACGCGGGCCGCGGCCTTCGCGCCCGTCCAGGACCTGGGCCTCGTGGCGTGCTGGAACGACGGCGAGGAGACCCTCGCCGAGCCCCGCTCGCCCTACCCGCACGCGCGCGAGGTCCTCGCGCTGCGCAGCGAGCTGGAGGGGGCCGCGTTCCTGCTCGGCTCGGTCAGCCGCACGGTGCAGGCCCAGGCGCTGCTCGAGTCGGGCTGGGCCCGGGAGGTCGCGGCGCCGCGCGAGGTGCTGCGCGCGCGGGCCCCGCGGGTGCGGGCGCTGACGTCGGTCGAGCTCGCGTCGGAGGGCGCAGGGGCCGCAGCGCGCCTGCCGAGCGCCGCGTGGCGTGCCGTGCGGGACGCGCTCGGCGCCGGGCCGGTGCTGGTCCAGGTCCCGCGCGCCGGGTACATGCCCGTGGTGGCGTGCGCCCGTTGCCGCACGGCCGCGCACTGCGGCACGTGCCACGGGCCGCTCATGCTGCCCGGGCCCGGGGCGCCGCCGCAGTGCGCGTGGTGCGGGGCCCTGGCCGGGGCGTGGTCGTGCGACGAGTGCCACTGGACGGGCCTGCGCTCGGTGCGCGTCGGGTCGGGACGCACGGCCGAGGAGCTCGGCCGTGCCTTCCCGGGCGTGGCGGTGCGCGTCTCGGGGGCGAGCGCCCCGGGCGGGGTGATCGCCGCCGTCGGGCCGCGCCCCGCCGTGGTCGTGGCGACCCCGGGCGCCGAGCCGGTGGCCGAGGGCGGCTACGCCGCCGCGCTGCTGCTCGACGCGGCGCTGAGCACCGCGCACGTGGGGCTCGCGGTCGCCCAGGACGCCCTGCACCGCTGGCTCGCGGCCGCGGGCCTGGTGCGCTCGGCGCGCGAGGGCGGCCAGGTGCTGCTCGTGGGCGACGCGGCCCCGGGGCCCACCAACGCCCTGGTGCGCTGGGACCCGGCGGGGTTCGCGGACCGCGAGCTGGCCGAGCGCCGCGAGCTCGACCTGCCGCCCGCGGTGCGGGTCGCCGCGGTCACGGGCGACCGGCAGGCCGTGGACGCGGTCGTGGCGCGGGTGGGCCTGGCGGACGCCTCGACGACGCTCGGGCCCGTGGAGGTCGCCGAGGCCGCGGGGCGCCCCGCGCGCGGCGGCCCGGCGCGCGACCCGTCGCTGCAGCCGCCCGTGCGCACGATCGTGCGTGTGCCGCTGCGCGAGGGGCGCCGGCTCGCGCGCGAGCTCTCGGCCTCCCTCGCGGTGCGCTCGGCGAAGCGAGAGGGTGGGACCGTCCGCGTCCAGCTCGACCCCAAGGAGATGCTGTGAACCCCACCACGCCCCCGCCCCCGAGCGACAGCTCCCCCATGACGAGCGC
>NZ_MAQA01000012.1 GCF_001692445.1 Oerskovia enterophila
CCGGACCCTGTCAGGGCTGTGGACCACCTGTGGATGCGGGCGGTCGGCGCGAGCGACGGGGACCGGTGCAGACGCCCGACGACCTGACGCTCGACCGAACGCAAAGAGGTAAGCCCACCGTGTCATTCGCCGCAGCGCCACGACGCCCCGCAGGGCGCGAGGCCGGCTCCAAACGACGACGTAGCCCGCTCGGCATTGCCGTCGCAGTCGTGGCCGCCCTCGTCCTCCTGCTGTTCCTGCTCGCCCAGTTCTGGACCGAGGTCCTCTGGTTCACCCAGCTCGGCTTCCAGGACGTCCTGTGGACCGAGTGGGGGACCCGCGCGGCGCTGTTCGTCGGCGGCTTCCTGGTGATGGGAGGGCTCGTCTTCCTGTCCCTGTCGCTCGCCTACCGGTCACGCCCCATCTACGCGCCCTCGACGCCCGAGCAGGCGACGCTCGACCAGTACCGCGAGGCCGTCGAGCCGCTGCGCAAGGTCGTGACCGTCGCTGGGCCCGCCATCATCGGGTTCTTCGCCGGAGCGGCGGCGTCCTCGCAGTGGAGCACGGTCCTGCTGGCGATGAACTCGGTGCCCTTCGGCACCGACGACCCGCAGTACGGGATGGACATCTCGTTCTTCGTGTTCACGCTGCCCGTGCTGCGGTTCGTGGTCGGGTTCCTCATGGCCGCGGTGATCATCGCGGGCATCGGGGCGCTCGCGACGCACTACCTGTACGGCGGGCTGCGGATCGGCGCGGGGGCCGGCAACGGGCCCCGCACCACCAAGGCCGCGCGCGTGCAGCTCTCCGTGACGGCTGCGGTCCTCATGCTCCTCATCGGTGCGAACTACTGGCTCGACCGCTACTCGCTGCTGACCTCGACGGGTGACAAGTTCGACGGCGCCTCGTACGCCGACGTCAACGCCGTGATCCCCTCGAAGGCGATCCTGACCGGTGTCGCGATCCTCGTGGCGCTGCTGTTCGTGCTCACGGCGATCCGTGGGAACTGGCGCCTGCCCGCGATCGGGGTCGGCCTCATGGTGGTCTCCGCGATCGCGATCGGCGGCATCTACCCGGCCGTGGTCCAGCGCTTCCAGGTCGCGCCGAACGCCCAGGAGTTCGAGGCCGAGTACATCCAGCGCAACATCGACGCGACCAAGACGGCGTTCGGGCTGGACGACGTCGAGGCCGCGAACTACGACGCGAAGACCCAGGCCGAGGCCGGCGCCCTGCGCGCGGACGCCGACACGACCGCGTCGATCCGACTGCTCGACCCGCAGATCGTCAGCCCGACGTTCCGCCAGCTCCAGCAGAACAAGCAGTACTACAACTTCCAGGAGACCCTCTCGGTCGACCGGTACATGATCGACGGCGAGAGCCGTGACACCGTGATCGCGGTCCGCGAGCTCAACCTCGCCGGTCTGGGTGCGAGCCAGCGCAACTGGGTCAACGACCACACCGTGTACACGCACGGCTACGGCGTCGTCGCGGCGTACGGCAACCAGATCGGCCCGGGCGGGCAGCCGGCCTTCTACGAGGGGGACATCCCCTCGGTGGGGTCGCTGCCCGAGTACGAGCCGCGCATCTACTTCAGCCCGGACTCGACCCAGTACTCGATCGTCGGAGCCCCCGAGGGCACCCAGCCGTGGGAGTTCGACTATCCGGACGACGAGGCCGGTGGCCAGGTCAACAACACGTTCGGCGCCGAGGACGGGGCCGTCGCGGGTCCCAGCGTGGGCTCGTTCGGCACCAAGCTGCTCTACGCCCTCAAGTTCGGCTCCGAGCAGATCCTGTTCTCCGACCGTGTCACGGCCGACTCGCAGATCGTGTACGACCGCTCGCCGCGCGACCGCGTCGCCAAGGTCGCCCCGTATCTGACGCTCGACGGCAAGGTCTACCCGGCCGTCGTCGACGGGCGCGTGAAGTGGATCGTCGACGGCTACACCACGACGAACAGCTACCCGTACTCGGCGTCGCAGCCCCTCGACGAGGCGACGCAGGACACCCTGACGGTCAACTCGCAGTCGGTCGCGGCCCTCGCGCCGCAGCAGGTCAACTACATCCGCAACTCGGTCAAGGCCACCGTCGACGCGTACGACGGCTCCGTGGACCTGTACGCGTGGGACACCGAGGACCCCGTCCTCAAGGCGTGGAACAACGTGTTCCCGACCTCGCTCCAGCCGATCTCCGAGATCAGCGGCGACCTCATGAGCCACCTGCGCTACCCCGAGGACATGTTCAAGGTCCAGCGCTCGCTGCTCACGAGCTACCACGTCGACGACGCACGCGAGTTCTTCTCGGGCCAGGACTTCTGGAACGTGCCGCGCGACCCCACGGTGCGCGGGGCCGGCACCAAGCCGTTCCAGCCGCCGTACTACCTGACGCTCCAGATGCCCGGTCAGGAGGCGCCGGCGTTCTCGCTCATGACGACGTTCATCCCGGGCGGCAACTCCGACCGAGAGATCCTCACGGGCTTCCTCGCGGTCGACGCCGAGGCCGGGAGCACGGCCGGCGTGAAGTCGGAGAGCTACGGGAAGCTCAGGCTGCTCGAGCTGCCGCGCAACGCCACGGTCCCCGGACCGGGCCAGGTGCAGAACACGTTCGACTCGGACCCCACGGTCTCCAACGAGCTGAACATCCTCAGCCGCGGCAACTCGACGGTCATCCACGGCAACCTGCTCACGCTTCCCGTGGGCGGCGGGCTGCTCTACGTGCAGCCCGTGTACGTCCAGGCGTCCGAAGGCACCAAGTTCCCGCTGCTGCGCAAGGTGCTGGTCAACTTCGGTGACCAGGTCGGGTTCGCGGACACGCTCGACGAAGCCCTCAACCAGGTCTTCGGGGGCGAGTCCGGTGCGGACGCGGGTGATGCCGGGGGCGAGGTCCTGCCGGAGATCCCGACGGACGGGGAGACCACCCCGCCGGCCGAGGGTACCGATCCCGGCACGGGCACCACGCCGGACACCGGCACCGAGAACCCCGAGGCGCGCGCCCAGCTCGACCAGGCGCTCCAGGCCGCCAGCCAGGCGATCAAGGACGGTCAGGCCGCCCTCGCCGAGGGTGACTTCGCGGCGTACGGCGAGTCGCAGGAACGCCTGCAGACCGCGCTCGAGTCGGCGATCGCCGCAGAGCAGCAGCTGGGGGACACCGCGACACCGTGACACGACGCCCCGCACGGGGCGCCCGAGCGGCGGCCACCCGTCGAGGTGAGCAGCACGACGACGGAGCGTCGCTCCTGATCCGAGAGGGTCGGGGGCGGCGCTCCGTCGTGTCTGCGGAAGCCGCCTACCCGGTCGAGGGTGACGGGCCCGGACGCCGAGGGTGACGGGCCCGGACGCCGAGGGTGACGGGCCCGGACGCCGAGGGTGACGGACCCGGACGTTGAGGGTGACCGACACGCGCGACCGGACGGCACGGTTTGTCATTTCTGGTACGGCAGGCAAGCATTGGGCCTCATGACCAGTGCAACCGTTTGCAGCAACGCTTACATCGTCGAGGGGGCGCTCGGCGCACTGCCGACGGTCGCGCTCATCCATCCGAGCGGCGCGGAGCTCGTCGTCGCCCTCCGCGGTGCGACCGCGCTGGCCTGGCGTGCGCCGTGGGGCATCGGCTCCGTGGGGCGCGAAGTTCTTGACCTCCTCGACGGGTACGAGGCCGAGTCCGAGCTGCTCGCGCAGGAGGCGACGCGCTCGGGGCTCATGTTCCCGTTCGCCAACCGCATCGCCGCGGGGGCCTACACGTTCGACGGAGCCAGGCACCATGTCCCGCCCGCACCGGGAGAGATCGGTACCCTCCACGGCTTCGTCCGGCTCCAGGACTGGGAGGTCGTGCCCGACGCCGACGTCGACGGTCCCGCCAACGGTGCGGTCTCGGTGACGCTCGCGACGTGCGTCCGGTCGACCGACGTCGCAGGCTATCCGTTCGACCTCGAGACGAGGATCCGCTTCGAGCTGACCGAGCAGACCCTCGACGTGACCTGGTCCTACCGCAACGCCGGGCGGGTGGCCGCGCCGGTCACGGCCGGTTGGCACCCGTACTTCCGCATCCCAGGTCACGCCACGATCGACGCCCTGGAGCTGCACGTGCCGGCGCGGGCGACGATCGTGACGGATGCCAGCCTCATCCCGCTCGACGGCGAGACGGCCCGGGAGGTGCGTGGCGTCGTCGGGCCGCTGGGGCTCGCCGGGACCACGCTCGACACCGCGTTCACCGACCTGGTGCCCGACGCGGACGGCCGGGTTCGCACGCGAGTTCTCGACCCGGCGACCGGCGCGGGTGTCGAGGTGTGGCAGGAGCGCGGCAACATGCACGTCTACACGGGCGACGGGCTGGGCGGCCGGGCGCGGACGTCGATCGCGCTCGAACCCGTCGAGAGCCTGACGAACGCTTTCAACCGCCCCGACTGTGCGCAGCAGGTCCGGCTCGAGCCGGGGGAGGGGCGCGAGTTCCGCTTCGGGGCCCGGGTGGTCGCGCCGCGCCAGGGGTGAACGGGAGGCCGGGGTGCCCGATTTGGCGCCTCGGCCCATCTCCCGTAAGGTTGTGTTTACCGACGCGGGGTGGAGCAGCTCGGTAGCTCGCTGGGCTCATAACCCAGAGGTCGCAGGTTCAAATCCTGCCCCCGCTACAAAGGAAGGCCCGGTTCAGCAGAAATGCTGCACCGGGCCTTCGTCATGCGTGGGGTATGGCGCACCCGTCTGGCGCCCGACCCGCTGGTCGGCCCGTCGAGGCCTGCCCTTCTCGCCGCTCGGCCCGCTCGGCTCGGCGAGGCTCCCGCGGAGTCCTTGCGTCGCGTTGCGCGCCCGGATCAGTTGTCAGAGCTGGCCCGGGCTCGACCCCGGGCCAGCTCTGACAACTGATCGGGCTGGTCACGGTGCGGCTCGCGACCGGGTGCGCGCCGCCGTGGCCTCGCTACCCGGCCCGTTGCCGGATCGCGGCCCAGCGGCCGTCCGTCGTCCGCCTGCCAGGGGTCACATCGTCCGAGGTGTGACGTGGCCGACAGGGAATCAGGTAGGAGTGCAGGCCGAAGATCGCGTAGAGTGGTGTTTACCGACGCGGGGTGGAGCAGCTCGGTAGCTCGCTGGGCTCATAACCCAGAGGTCGCAGGTTCAAATCCTGCCCCCGCTACAAAGGAAGGCCCGGTTCAGCAGAAATGCTGCACCGGGCCTTCGTCATTTCCCGGGTTGCACGGTCCTGAATGGCGCCGTGTGCCCCGGATGAGTTGTCAGAGCTGGCCCGGGCTCGACCCCGGGCCAGCTCTGACAACCGATCGCGACGTGTCAGTCGGCGAGCGAGAAGCCGGTCGTCCACTGGGTCGCGCCCGAGCCGGCCAGCGTCATCTGGACGAAGCCGAGGGCCTCGAGCTCGCGAGCGCGCTTGAGCGAGCCGGCGTCGACGCCCTTGAGCCCACCTGCACGGACCAGCTTGACGAGCGTGCCCTTGGCGTCGTTGTCGTCGCCCGCGACGAGGACGGTCGCGGTCTGGTCGGCGACCTGTCCGCTCGCGAGGGTCGAGGCGAAGTTGGTGTTGAACGCCTTGAGGACCTTGGCCGTCGGGGCGAGCGCGGCGATCTCGGCGGCGGCCGAGGAGTCGGCGGGCACGACGAGCGAATCGAACGTGGCGAAGTCGACGGGGTTGGTCGGGTCGACGAGGACCTTGCCGTCGAGGCGGCCCGCGTACTGCGCGAGGACCTCGGGCACCGCGGGGAAGGGGAGGGCGAGGACCACGAGCTCGCCCGTGATCTCGTCACCCACGACGCCCGAGGTGAACGACGCGCCCGAGCCGAGCGCCGCGGCCTTCTCGGCGTCGCGCGCCAGGACCTGGACCTGTGCGCCGGCGTCGAGGCCGATACGCGCCACGCCTGCTGCGATGTTCCCTGCGCCGATGATCGTGATGCTGGTCATGAAGTCCTCCGGGGCTGCGACGTCGGCCCGAGCCGGCGTGATTAGTTGTTGATACAACTAACATAGACCTGCTTAGTTGTTGTGTCAACCATCTTCGGTAGACTGGGTCCATGACCGACGACGTGCGATGGCTCTCCCCCCGCGAGCTGCGGACCTGGATGCGCCTCCAGGCAGTCTCCGAGCTCCTCCCGGGCGTGCTCGACGCCCAGCTCCAGCGCGACGCGCAGCTGACCCACTTCGAGTACCTCGTGCTCGCGATGCTCTCCGAGGCCCAGGACCACACGCTGCGCATGACGGACCTCGCGCTCAAGACCAACGCGACCCTGCCGCGCCTGTCCCACGTCGTGAAGCGGCTCGAGGGGCGCGGCTACGTGGAGCGCACGCCCTGCCCCGAGGACCGCCGGGCCACGCTCGCAGTCCTGACCGACGCAGGGTGGGACAAGGTCGTCGCGACCGCACCCGGCCATGTCGGCACGGTGCGCGAGCACATCATCGACCGCCTCACCCCGGAGCAGGTCGAGCAGCTCGACGGGATCGCCCGGGCGATCCTCGAGTCCCTCGACACCGAAGGGCGGCTCGACGCGCTCCACCTCCCGGAGGACTGACGCGCGGTGTGATGCGCCCCACCGTCTCACCGGACGTCCCGCCTATGTCTCACCGCGTGGGACCGGCGTAGAGTCGACCTCCGGCGAGTCCCGGCAGCACGCGTCACCCGCGGCGGCCCGGTACCGCCTCGTCACCCTCCTGACCCCGGAAGGTCCTCATGCGCCGCCTGAACGCCGTGCTGCCCGTCGCAGCCGTCTCGACCGCCCTGCTCCTCGCGGGCTGCTCGTCCGACTCGTCGACCGACGCCGGTCCGTCCGGCGCAGCGACCCCCACGTGCGAGCCGGGCGCCCTGCCCACGCACACCGACGGCAAGCTGACCGTCGCCGCGGGCGAGGCCTACTCGCCCTGGTACATCGGTGAGCACGACAGCGGCGAGGGCTTCGAGTCCGCGCTCGTCTACGAGGTCGCCGACCGGCTCGGGTACGCCGCGGACGACGTCGAGTGGGAGCTCGTGACGTTCGAGCAGATCGTCAGCCCCAGCATCAAGGAGTTCGACTTCGCGGCCTGGCAGACGTCCATCTCGGACGAGCGCCGCAAGGCCGTCGACTTCTCGAGCCCCTACCTCACGACGCGCCAGGGCGTGATCGTGCAGGAGGCAGGCCCGTACGCCTCGGCCACGACGCTCGACGAGCTCAAGGACCTGCGCATCGGCGTCACGGCCGCCCAGACGAGCCTCACGCTCGCCAAGGCTGCATTCGGCGACGACGCGAACCTCGTCCCGTTCAACGGTGCGGGCGACGGCATGACGGCGCTGCAGTCGGGCACGATCGACGTCATGATCATGGACGTCGACCAGGGCGTCGCGGCCTCGACCGAGTACTTCCCCGACTCCGTGGTCGTCGGCACGCTGCCGGACCAGGGCACGGTCGAGCAGTACGGCCTGGTCCTCGACCTCAACTCGACGCTCACCGAGTGCGTCTCGGCCGCGGTCGACGCGCTCGAGGCCGACGGCACGCTCGCCGAGCTGCGCACGACCTGGCTCAAGTCGGACGACATCCCCGAGCTGGGCTGAGATGAGCGAGGGCGCGTCGGGCGCCGCGCCGCAGGACGGCCCCGTGCCCGACGACGGCGCTCGCCCCGCGAGCGCGGGCTGGACCCCGTCGCCCCTCGCCCGGGCGAGGGAGTCCTACCGACGTGCGCGCCGCCGTCGGGCCGCATGGGTGTCCGTCCTCTCGACCGTGGTCGTCGTCGCGGTCCTGTATGTCGTGGTGACCACGGCCCCCGGGTGGGAGCGCACGCGCGACGCGTTCTTCTCCCCGCAGAGCGCCTGGGACTCGCTGCCCGCGATCGCCGAGGGACTGTGGCTCAACCTGCGGGTGTGGGTCGTGGCGTCGGTCGTCGGGATGGTGCTCGGCATGACGCTCGCCGTGATCCGCACGAGCCGCATCCCGGCCCTGTTCCCGCTGCGCGCGTTCGCGGTCGCGTACGTCGACGTGTTCCGCGGCGTGCCGCTGCTGCTGGTCCTGCTGCTCGTCGGGTTCGGCCTGCCGGCGCTTCGGCTCGAGTGGCTGCCGACGTCGGGGGCGTTCCTCGGTGCGCTCGCGATCATCCTCACGTACACCGCGTACCTGGCCGAGGTGTTCCGGGCCGGGATCGAGTCGGTGCACCCGTCGCAGGTCTCCGCGGCGCGATCGCTCGGCCTCACGCGCGCCCAGACGACCCGCAGGGTCGTCCTGCCGCAGGCCGTGCGGCACGTGACCGCCCCGCTCGCGAGCAACCTCGTCTCGCTCCAGAAGGACTCGGGGCTCATCTCGATCCTGGGTGCCGTGGACGCGATCCGGGCCGCGCAGATCGCTGCCTCGGGCAGCTACAACTTCACGCCCTACGTCGTGGCGGGCGTCCTGTTCCTGCTGGTCTCGATCCCGCTCACGCGTGTGGTCGACGTCTACTCGGCGCGCCAGGGCTGGCGCGGGTCGCTCGCGACCGTGAGCGGTGCGGGGGCCATCCGATGAGCCACCTGCTGTCCCTGCGCGGGATCCGCAAGTCGTACGGCGAGCGCCTGGTGCTCGACGGGATCGACCTCGACGTCGACGAGCACCGCTGCGTCGTGCTCGTCGGGGCGTCGGGCTCGGGCAAGTCGACGCTGCTGCGCGTCGTGAACCTCCTGGAGGAGATCGACGACGGCGAGATCCTGCTCGACGGCCAGGACGTCGCCGACCCGCGTCTCGACGCGAACGTCGTCCGGGCGCGCATGGGCCTGGTGTTCCAGTCCTACAACCTGTTCCCGCACATGAAGGTCATGGACAACGTGACCCTCGCCCCGCGCCTCGTGCACAAGCGGGGTCGCGCGGAGGCCGAGGCGGCGGCCGAGGCCATGCTGCGCCGGGTCGGCCTCGCGCACCGCATGACGGCCTACCCCGACCAGCTCAGCGGGGGAGAGCAGCAGCGGGCCGCGATCGCGCGCGCGCTCGTGTCCTCGCCCGAGCTCCTGCTGCTCGACGAGGTCACCTCGGCGCTCGACCCCGAGCTCGTGGGCGAGGTCCTCGACCTGCTCGCGGACCTGCGTGCCGAGGGCGTGACGATGCTCGTCGCGACCCACGAGATGGGCTTCGCGCGCGAGGTCGCCGACGAGGTCTGCTTCCTGCACCAGGGGCGCGTGCACGAGCGTGGCACGCCCGAGCAGGTCCTCGGCGACCCGCAGCGCGAGCGGACACGGGAGTTCCTGCGCCGGCTGCGCTGACCGGGGCACGGCGGCCCCTGCGGGGTCCGTGGCTTCCGCCGGGCGGCGCGCGCCCTTTCGTGCGCGGCCCGCGGCGCGCATGATGGAAGCAGGTTCCTCAACGAGGAGGCACGTCATGAAGGCAGCGGTGGGAGACAGGATCATCCGGGCCTCGGGGGTGGTGGGCGGCGCCGTGCGGGACGGCATGGTCGTCGAGGTCCAGCACGAGGACGGTTCGCCGCCCTTCCTGGTCGAGTGGGCCGACACGGGCGAACGGACCCTGGTCTACCCGGGGCCGGACACCCTGGTCCGCGCCCCGGTGGAGGGGGCCGTCGCGCACGAGGTCACGGTCCCGGTGCACTCGAAGTCCTGGCACGTCCAGGTCAGCCTCGTGGAGAGCGAGGGACGCACGACGGCGGAGGCCATCCTGGTCGGGGACGTCCCGTCCGAGCTCCACGCCGTGGGCAGGGCTCGCAAGGACCCCGGGGACGCCGAGATCGAGGCGATCGGCGACCACGTCGCCGCGGCGCGTGCGCTGCGCGCGCTCGCCGACCGGCTGCTCGGCCTCGCGGAGTCGGAGATCGAGGGCTCCACGGGGGTGCCTGCGCACGTGCACCACTGAGCGGAGGCGCGGCAGGCCCCGGACCGGTGACGACCGACCCACGTCGGTCGGTGATCGCACGCCGTGAGCAGTGCGCGGCATGACGGGAGGGCGGCGGGAGGCGGGCCTCGCTGGCCTGGAGACGGTGACGCGGCGCGCCGCCGGTCGGTGTCGCCCGTGAGGGCGCTCGCGGGAGGAGCGGGACATGGCATGGCTGGACGCGATCGGAGACCTCAACTGGTGGGCCGTGCTCGTCGCGACCGCCTCGACGTTCCTCGTCGGCTTCCTCTTCTACGCGAGCGGGGCCCTGGGCAGACGGTGGGCCGGGCTCGTCGGGCTGACCGAGGAGGAGATGAACAGCAGCGCCGGCGCAGGCCCGCGCTTCGTCGCCACGGGAATCGCCTCGCTCCTGACCGCGATCCTGCTCGGAGCCCTGATCCTGGCGACGGGCGTCGAGGGACTCTGGGAGGGACTGCTGTTCGGTGCGGTCGTCGGGCTGGTCCTCCGGGCCGGAGCCCACGTGATCCACAACGGGTTCGCACACCTGCCGACCCAGCTCACCGTGATCGACGGGCTCCACGACGTGCTCTCGCTCGCGGTCATGGGCGCGATCCTCGGGGTCTGGCAGTAGTGGCAGACGCGTCCGACGCTGCGGTCCGCGCCGTCGTGCACGGTCACGTGCAGGGCGTCGGCTTCCGCTGGGCCACCGCACGCCGGGCGGCCGAGCTGGGCCTCGCGTGCGAGGCCCAGAACCTGCCCGACGGGACCGTGCTCGTCACGGCCCGTGGAGCGGCGTCCGCGGTCGACGCCCTGGTCGCCTGGTTGCGCAGCGATCGGACGCCGGGCCGGGTAACGGGCGTCGACGTGCGGCCGGTGTGATGCTGGGGCACATGACCTCCGCACCGGGCGGCCCTGCCACGCCGCGAGCCACCGACCTCGTCCCGCCCGACGCCCACGTCTTCGGGAACCCCGACGCCCCCGTGACGATCGTCGAGTTCGGCGACTTCGAGTGCCCCTACTGCCACGACGCGGCGCCCGCGCTGCGATCGGTCGTCGAGGAGTCCGGCGGGCAGGTGCGCCTGGTCTTCCGCCACTTCCCGCTCTTCGAGGTGCACCCGTACGCGCTCACGGCGGCGCTCGCGGCCGAGGCGGCGGGGGAGCAGGGCCGGTTCTGGGACATGCACGACCTCCTGTTCGCGCACCAGGACCGGCTCGACGACACGGCCCTCGCGCACTGGGCGCAGAAGCTCGGGCTCGACGGTGCGAGCGTGGTCGGCGACGCAGCGCAGCGGCACGGAGACGTCGTCGAGCGTGACTACCTGGCCGGGGCCGCGCTCGGGGTGCGCGGGACGCCCACGGTGTACGTCGACGGCGAGAGGTACCGCGGGCGCGTGACCGAGGACGGCCTGCGTGCCGCGGTCGCCGCCGCGCTGGCCGCCGCGGGTCAGGGCGCCTGAGGGGTCCCGTCCTCCGGAGCAGGCGGTGACGGCGCCCCCGCGGCGTCGTGGGCAGCGGGCTCGTCCCGGTCCTGGGGCTCACGGGGAGGTGCCGAGTCGTCCGGCCCGGTCCCACCGGCGGCCGGTTCGCCCACGGGGCGGGTCGGGATCAGCCGCGCGAAGAAGAGTGCGAGCAGTGCGACGACCGCGAGGACCGCGAGACTCGCCCGGAGCCCTGTGATGCGCGCGGCCTCGTTCTCGGCCGTGATCGCGGCGACCTCGTCGTCGGGCAGGCCAGCGGCCGTGAGCGCCTCCTCGACCTGGGCGTCGGAGATGAAGGGGACCCCGCCCGCGAGCTCGACCTGGGCCGTCGCGGCGATCTCGGCGCGGACCGCCGGGTTGTCCGCGACCCCCTGGAGGAACGTGGCCGTGAGGCCCGCGATGAGCACCGACCCCGCGAGCGCGGTGCCGAGCGAGGCCCCCAGGTTCGTCAGGGTGTTCTGCAGCCCGCCGACGTCGCCGCTCTCCTCGTCGGGCACGGCCGAGACCGTCACGGCCCCGAGCTGCGAGGCCAGCGCCCCCACACCGAGCCCGGCGAGGGCCAGGGGAACCGTGACCACCTCGGCGCCGGCCCCCACCTCGAGCCCGGCCAGCAGGCTCACGATCCCCCCGAGCAGCGAGGCGACGCCCCAGCGGACGACCGTGCGCGGCGAGGCGCGCGGGAAGAAGCGCGGGATCCCGACCGCGGCGATCAGGAGCGTCACGGACAGCGGCAGCAGGCGGATGCCCGTGTCGAGCGCGGACATCCCCAGTGCGACCGACAGGTACAGGGGGACCGTGAAGAACAGCCCGGCCTGGAGCAGGAACTGGAAGAAGAACATCGTCAGGCCGCCGTTGAGCTGCGCGTTGCGCAGCATGTCGGGCCGCACGAGCGGCTCCTTGCCCGCCGCGACGACGCGGTGCTCCCACGCGAAGAACAGCCGCAGGACCAGCAGCCCCGCGAGGATCAGCCAGATGGTCGGGGACAGCCCGATCCACGAGGGTCCGCCGGGTCGCGTCTGGACCCAGCCCCACTCGCCCGAGCGCAGCACGCCGAACACCGCGACGCCCAGGCCGATCGCCGAGAGCGCAGCGCCGACCAGGTCGAGCCGGAACCTCGGGCCGAGCGGGGCGTCGGCGATCTTGCGCGTGAGCAGCAGGATCACGGCCACGATCACGACCTCGCCCGCGAACACGTAGCGCCACGTCCAGTACGTCGTGACGAGCCCGCCGATGAGCGGCCCGGCCGCCACGGCGATGGCGCCCGCCGAGGCCACGAGACCGTAGGCGCGCGGCCGGTCGGGGGCGGCGAAGTTCGAGGCGACGAGCGCCACGATCGCGGGCATGATGAGCGCCGCGCCGATCCCCTCCAGGAAGGACCAGCCGAAGATCAGGACGCCGAGGTTCGGTGCCAGGGCGGTCGTGAAGGACCCGCACGCGTAGATCACGCAGCCGATCACGAAGGCCCGACGGCGTCCGATCAGCCCGCCGATCTTGCCGCCCGGGATCATGAGCGTGGCCATGACGAGCGTGTAGAGCGTGATCGCGGTCTGGATGCCGGTCACGGTGGTGCCCACGTCGTGCGCGACCTGGGCGATCGATACGTTCATGACCGAGCTGTCGAGCGTCATGACGAACTGGCCCGAGGCGAGCGTCAGCAGGACGATGCCCGTGGCGCGCTCAGCGGTGCGTGGCACGGTCTGCTCTGGTGCTGCGCGAGCCCATGGTCGCCCCTGTCGTCTGCGTCGCGGCAGCGGGTCGTCGGCGGCCCGCTGAGAGTCTCAGTGTGTCGCCCGGGGGGCGGACGGGCCACCGCACGACGGGCGTCGTGACCGGTCGGTGGCCAGGAGGTCTACGCGTCGGCGTCCTGCGCGGCCTCGGGCGCCCGCCACGGTCTCGGGGGCAGCCCGGGCGGCGGTCCGGGGGACTCGGGCGAGCACAGCGGCAGCCGCTCGCCCAGGATGCGCAGCGTCACGGAGCCCGCGACCGCGGCGACCAGCGAGCCCGCGAGGATCCCGATCTTGGCCTGCTCGACCAGCGCCTCGTCGTCGAACGCGAGCTCGGCGATGAACAGCGAGATGGTGAACCCGATCCCGGCGAGCATCGCGCCGCCCAGCAGGTGCGAGTAGCGCACCCGGCCGGGCAGGTCGCCCAGGCCGAGACGCAGCGCGAGGGCCGAGGCGCCGAAGATCCCGACGGCGTTGCCCACCACGAGCGCGACCGCGACGCCGATCGTCAGCCGGGACGTCATCGCGGCCGACAACGACTCGGCGTCGAGCTGCACGCCCGCGTTG
This sequence comes from Oerskovia enterophila, assembly GCF_001692445.1. Lineage (GTDB taxonomy): Bacteria > Actinomycetota > Actinomycetes > Actinomycetales > Cellulomonadaceae > Oerskovia > Oerskovia enterophila. The sequence continues at coordinate 13,509 of NZ_MAQA01000012.1, forward strand.
GCCAGACCGAACACGGGGACCACGACGTACGCGCTCCACGGGTGCAGGACGCGCTGGAGCCGGTCGCTCGCGGGGACCGCTGCGCGCGCGGCGAGCTCGGTCAGGTGCTCGCGCTCCGCCGTCGTCTCCTCGCGCAGCCGCTGGGCGTACCCCGGGACGTCGTCGACCTGGTCGCGTCGCGACCGGCGCGACGGGATGAGCAGCCCGACGAGCACGCCCGCGAGCGTCGCATGGACGCCCGAGGAGTACACCGCGAGCCACAGGGCCACACCCACGCCCACGTAGGGCGCGAGGCGCCAGACACCGAGCCAGCGCATCACGAGGAGCGCGACCACGAGCACGCCCGCGATGCCCAGCCCGGGCAGCCACACGCCGTCGTTGTAGAAGACGGCCATCACCGTGATGGCCCCGATGTCGTCGACGACCGCGAGCGTCAGCAGGAACAGCCGGAGCCGGTCGGGGCAGCGCGGGCCGAACAGTGCGAGGACCCCCACGAGGAACGCGGTGTCGGTCGACATGACCACGCCCCAGCCGTGCTGTGCGTCGGTGCCCGCGTTGAACGCCAGGTAGATCAGCGCGGGCACCAGGAGGCCGCCCAGCGCGCCGAGCGCGGGGACCGCGACCGTCCGGCGGTTGCGGAGCTCGCCGCTCGTGACCTCGCGGTTGATCTCGAGGCCGATCACCAGGAAGAAGATCGCCATGGCGGCGTCGTTGACCCAGTGGTGCAGGTCCATGTCGAGCGACCAGTCGCCGACGTGCATGCCGGCCGTGGTGGACCACAGGTCCTCGTACGCGGCAGACCACGGCGAGTTCGCCCACACGAGCGCGATCACGGTCGCCGCGAGGAGGAGCACCGCGCCGCCCGCCTCGGTCGCGAGGAACTGCCGGACGGCCGGGGCGACCGGACGCACGGGGAAGCGCAGGGGCGGCCCCGGGCGCTGGTCGAGCGTGGGGAGGAGCGGGCGCCCGCCGGGCTGGGTCGGCGGGACCGGGGGAGTGGACGTCACCGCTCCAAGGTCGCAGCGCGCGGCGCCTGGCGCAACGGGTGTCCGGAACCGTGCGGGCCGCCTGCGCGGGGCGTCCGTGCCTCGCGTCCCTCGCTGCTAGCGTCGACCGATGGATACCTCTGACACGCACGCCGCGCACCTCGAGAGAGCCGTTGCCGTCGCCGTCGCGAACGTCGCCGCCGACGGGGGGCCGTTCGGCGCGTTGCTCGTGACCTCGGACGGACAGGTCTTCGAGGGCGCCAACCGCGTGACCTCGACCAACGACCCGACTGCTCATGCGGAGGTCGTCGCGATCCGAGCGGCCTGCGCCGCCCTGGGGACGTTCGACCTTCGAGGGTCGGTGCTCTACGCGAGCTGCGAGCCGTGCCCCATGTGCCTGGCGGCAGGCCTCTGGGCACGGGTCGACGCGATCTGGTTCGCGGCCGACCGAGGAGACGCGGCACGCGCAGGGTTCGACGACGCCACGTTCTACGAGTTCTTCGCGGAGGCTCCTGAGGACCGTTCGCCGCCCGTCCGGCGGCAGCGCACCGCATCGTCGGGCGAGCCGTTCGACGCCTGGCGCGCGCTCGACTCTCACACCGGCTACTGAGCCCGCTGGGCGTTCGTGCTCGCGGCAGCCCGGTCGTGACAGGCTGGGGCAAGGTGGCCCTGGGCGGGGCCCGGACGAGGAGCAGAAGTGACAGCAGAGCGGGTTGCGCCGAGCAGCGAGGGATCGAGCGGCCCGACGACGGGGCTCGCCTTCGGTGCAGAGACGGCACCGGCGGAGAGTCCACCGTCGGCGACGGGCGTGGTGCGGGTGAGCGTCGAGCAGCACCGTCGCGAGGTCGAGGCGCTCCTGGGCCCCGCGTTCGCCGGTCGCGGCTCCGAGCGCGTGACGATCGCCGACGCCCTCGACCGGGTGCTCGCGACCGACCTGCACGCACCGTCCCCCCTGCCCGGGTTCCGCAGCTCCCAGATGGACGGGTACGCGGTGCGGTCCGCGGACGTCTCAGGCGCGACCGAGGGGAGCCCTGTGCTGCTGCCCGTCGTCGCGGAGATCCCCGCGGGGCCGGGCGTGCCCGCCCCGCTCGCCGCGCGGACCGCGGCCCGGATCATGACCGGAGCCGTCGTGCCCGAGGGGAGCGACGCCGTCGTGCCCGTCGAGGACACCGACGCCGCGAGGTTCGGTGGGCGCACGCCCGGGGCCACGCGAGGGACCCTCGGGGACCAGGTCGGCGTGCTCGCGCCGCGCGGCGCCGGCGAGTTCGTGCGTGACGTCGGGTCCGACGTCCGCGCAGGCGACCTGGTCCTGCCCGCCGGGACGCTCCTGGGCCCGCAGCACCTGGCCGCGGCCGCGTCGTGCGGGGTGGCCGAGCTCGACGTCGTGGTGCGCGTACGTGTTGCGGTCGTCTCGACCGGGACCGAGGTCGTCGAGCCCGGGCAGGTCGCGGTCCCCGGGCAGGTCTACGACGCGAACCTCACCGGGCTCTCGGCCGCGGCCCGGCGGGCCGGCGCCGTCGTGACCCTGGCCGAGCGCACGGGGGACGACCCTGCCGAGCTGTCGGCCGTGCTCGCACGGGCCGCGCAGGAGGCGGACCTGATCCTCACGTCGGGCGGTGTGAGCCAGGGGGCGTACGAGGTCGTCAAGGACACCCTGGGGGACGGGGTGACCTTCCGTCCCGTCGCGATGCAGCCCGGCGGGCCGCAGGGCTTCGGCACCGTCCACGGGACGCCGGTCCTGACCTTCCCGGGCAACCCGGTCAGCGCCCAGGTCTCGTTCGTGGTGTTCGCGCGCGACGTCCTCGAACGCGCGGCGGGGAGACCACGACGCGACCCCGAGACCCGCAGGACCGTCGAGGTGATCGTCTCGCCGCCGGGCAAGCGGCAGATGCTGCGGGGGCGCACGGGACCGGACGGGAGGGTCACGGTCGTCGGCGGCGCGGGATCGCACCTCGTGGCGACCATGGCCGCGGCCGACGTGCTCATCGAGGTGCCCGAGGGCGTCGGGCGCGTCGCGGCGGGCGAGCAGGTACGGGTCGTGAGGCTGTGAGCGGGATGGACGGGACGGGCACGACGACCGAGGGAGACCAGACGGTGACGCGCGACGAGAAGCAGCACGAGGGCGCGCCGGTCGCCGACGCGGGACGCGAGCAGCCGGGCATCGACGGGCAGGGCGGTGCCGCAGCGCGCGACGTGTCGCGCGTGACGAGGGACGTGCTCGACGACGCCGTGGTGCGGTCCGTGGAAGGCGCGGTGTCCTCGCGCGAGTGCGGCGCCGTCGTGACCTTCCGCGGGGTCGTGCGGGACGTCGACGGCGGGCGCGACGTCACGGGCCTCGACTACGAGGCGCACCCCGACGCGACCGAGGTGCTCCGGCGGTGCTGCGCGGCCGTCTCCGCGGAGACGGGCCTGCGCGTCGCGGCCGTCCACCGGTACGGCGTGCTGACGATCGGGGACGTCGCGCTCGTCGCGAGCGTCGCCTCGGGGCACCGGGCCGAGGCGTTCGCGGCCTGCTCGCTGCTCGTCGAGCGCATCAAGGCCGAGGTACCCATCTGGAAGCGTCAGCACTTCACCGACGGCGACTCCGAGTGGGTCGGGCTCTAGGCGCCTTGTACCGGGAGGGGGCTGACGCCTGCCCGGTCAGTCGCGCGGGTTGTCCTTGAGGAGGCCGAACCCGATGCCGACGAGGGCGCCCAGGATCAGGCCGGGGCCGGCGAGCAGGAGCGTGCCCGCCACAGTGCCGATCAGGGTGCCGAGCACCGTGCTGGGGCCCGCGGTGAGGCGGCTCGGGCCGGGGCGGTGGACCGGGAGGGCGTCGGTCCGGGGAGCGGGCTCGGGGGCGGTGCTGGTGTCGCTGGGAAGTTCGAGGAGTGCCACTCCTCCATGGTAGGTCTGGAGGGCCCTTCCGGCCGGGCGCCGCGAGGGTCGCCGGGGCGGATCACCCGATGACCTTGGACACGTTCTGCGCGGCTCGTCGACGTGCTCGTCGACGTGCTGGTCGAGGCGCGTCGCCCGCCGCGTCCAGCGGGTCCTCAGCCCCCGATCGCGCCCATGCTGCGCTCGGTGCGCGCGAAGGCCTCGGGGTCGCCTGCCGGGCCGCCGATCGCCCCGGCGTCGGGGGCCCCGCGGTCGAGACCGTGCGCGAACGGCTTGGCCCACATGGCTGCCTGCCAGGCCGCAGCGATCTGCGCGTCGGACGCGCCGTCGTCGGGCACGTGCGTGCGTGGCGCTGCCCGGGAGCCCGCGTCGTGACCCGACCGCAGGAGAGCGCGCAGGTCGACCTCCTCGTTGCCGAACAGGCACGAGCGCACGGTCCCCTCCGCGGTGAGCCGGGTCCGGTCGCAGTCCCCGCAGAACGAGCGCGTGACCGAGGCGATGATCCCGACGGTCGCGGGCCCGCCGTCGACGGCCCACTCCTCGGCGGGGGCCGACGGGTCCTCGCGACCCACGGGAGTCAGGTCGAAGCGGGCGCCCAGGACGTCGAGCAGGCGTTCGGCCGAGACGAGCTGGTCGCGGTCCCAGTTCTGGTCCGCGTCGAGCGGCATCTGCTCGATGAACCGCAGCCGGCACCCGTGCTCCACGGCCCAGGCGAGCAGGTCGGCCGCACCCGCGAGGGTCTCGGGCATGAGGACCGCGTTGAGCTTGACGGGCGACAGGCCCGCGTCGAGCGCGGCCTGGATCCCCGCGAGCACCTGGGGGAGCCGGTCGCGCCGCGTGAGCTCGGCGAAGTGCCGGCGGTCGATGCTGTCGAGCGACACGTTGACGCGGTCCAGCCCGGCATCCACGAGCTCGCCGACGCGCTTGTCGAGGCCGATCGCGTTGGTCGTCATCGAGATCCGCACGCCCGGGGCGGCGGCGCGTGAGCGGCGCACGATCTCGGCGAGGTCGGGGCGCATGAGCGGCTCGCCGCCCGTGAACCGCACGTCGCGGATGCCCAGGCGGTAGCCGATCCCCACGAGGCGCCCGATCTCGGCCGGGGTCAGCAGGTCCTTGCGGGGGATCGCGGGGAGCCCCTCGGCGGGCATGCAGTAGGTGCAGCGCAGCGAGCACTTCTCGGTCACCGAGACGCGCAGGTCGTGGGCGACGCGACCGTAGCGGTCGACGAGCGCCTCGGTGTCCGGGCGTCCCAGGGTGCTCGGCGCCCCGGAGGAGCGCACGCGGGGCAGGCCGAGCGCGACGGCAGTCATGGTCGCGAGTCTACGCAGCGGCGGGAGGTCGGGCGGGGTCTGCCCAGTGCTGAGTGCGTGATTCGGCTGGGACTCGCCGGGCGTGTCGCAGCGCGATCCGGCACTCGGCGGGACGGCCGCGCGAACAAGCGGTGACGGGTCAGCGCGCGGACCGGGCGTCGTACGCCTCCTGGGCGGCGACCACCTGCGGGACCGCGCCCTCGAGGACGTCGATGAGGTCGACGAGCTTGTCGGCGACGACCCGCCCGAGGTCGGTGAGCGAGTACTCGACGTGCGGGGGGATGGTCGCGCGGACCTCGCGCACGACCAGCCCGTCGCGCTCGAGCCCCTGGAGCGTCTGGGCGAGCATCTTCTCGCTCACGCCGTCGATGCGTCGACGCAGCGCGTTGAAGCGCACGGCGCCGTCCCGCAGCCCTGCGACGGTCAGCACTCCCCAGCGGCCCGTCACGGCCTCGAGCGCGTGGCGGGACGTGCAGCCGCGCTGGAACACGTCCGCGAGCATCTCGTCGGACGGTCCCGTGGTCTCGGGGGCGGGCTGGAGGTCTGTCACGAGGACAGCCTAGCGCGCAGGCGGTTCGTGAGCACTGTGATGTATGCCGCACTGCTGAAAGGATTGCACTTACGAAAAGTTAGTGCCAGGCTGTCGCGGTACCCACCACCCCTTCAGGAGGACCCCATGATCGCCGTCACCGCCGCCACCGGACACCTCGGACACCTCGTCGTCGACTCGCTCCTCGAGCGCGGCGTCGCCCCCGAGCAGGTCGTCGCCGCCGTCCGCACGCCGGCCAGGGCCGCCGACCTCGCCGAGCGTGGCGTCGTCGTCCGCGAGGCCGACTACTCGCGCCCCGAGACCCTCGGGACCGCTCTCGAGGGCGTCGACGTCGTCCTCCTCGTCTCGGGCTCCGAGGTGGGTCAGCGTGTCCAGCAGCACGCGAACGTGGTCGAGGCTGCCCGGGCCGCCGGCGTCCGCCACCTCGTCTACACCAGCGCTCCGCAGGCCACCATGTCCGCGCTGGTCCTGGCCCCCGAGCACAAGGCGACCGAGGAGCTCATCGCGGCCTCGGGCCTGCCCGCCACGATCCTGCGCAACGGCTGGTACACCGAGAACTACGTCGGCAACGTCGAGCAGGCGCGCGAGACCGGCGTCGTGCTCGGCAGCGTGGGCGACGGGCGCGTCGCGTCCGCGAGCCGCAAGGACTACGCCGAGGCGGCGGCCGTGGTCCTCGCCGCGGCCAACGACGACGCGGCCTACGAGGGCGGCGTCCACGAGCTCTCGGGCGACGTCGCGTGGGACTACCCGTTCCTCGCCGCGACCATCGCGGAGATCGTCGGTCGCGAGGTCGTCTACCAGGACGTGACCCCCGAGGTGCACACCCAGGTCCTGCTCGACGCGGGCCTCGACGAGGGGACCGCGGGCTTCGTGGTCGCGCTCGACGGCAACACGCGCGACGGTCTGCTCGCGGCGACGTCGGGCGAGCTCGCGCGCCTCATCGGGCGCCCGACGACGCCGCTCGCCGAGGGTCTGCGGGCTGCGGTGGGCGTGACGTCGGCCGCATGACGTCGGCCTGACCGCGGCCTCCCGCTGAGTGCATGGTTGTGCTGCGACACGCCCGGCGTGTCGCAGCACAACCATGCACTCGACGCCGACGGGCAGGTGCCGGGAACATCGTGGGCTTCCATTTAGTTAAACCTTCAACTATTCTGGAAGGCAGAGGTCGGGACCCGGCCCTGGACGGAGGACACCATGACTGACCGAACGAACAGCCCCGCGGAGACCGCTTCCCGCCTGCCCGGCACCGACGCCACAGCCTTCGCGACCAAGGACCTGCTGTCCGCGGAGACCGCGATGGACGCCGTGACGCTGCACGTCGCGGACCTCGACCTGATGACCCGCTACTACCGGGACGCGCTCTCCCTGGCCGTGCTGGCGCCGTCGGACGCCCTGCTCGCGGCGATCCCCGGCGCCGGGACCGGCTCGCGCGACGAGACCGTGGTCCTCGGGCGCGGCGCGACCCCGCTCGTGGTCCTGCGCCGCGGCAAGGACCTGCCGCGCGCACGCCGCGGCGAGGCGGGCCTGTTCCACACGGCCCTGCTGTTCGACGACGCGCCCGCGCTCGCGGCAGCGGTCGCCTCGGTCGCGCGCACCGCGCCCAGCACGTTCGTCGGCAGCGGCGACCACCTGGTCTCCGAGGCGTTCTACTTCACCGACCCCGAGGGCAACGGCGTCGAGCTCTACCACGACCGCCCGCGCGAGACCTGGAGCTGGCAGGACGGCCAGGTCGCGATGGACACGCTCTACATCGACCCCAACGCGTTCATGCAGGAGCACCTCACGGACGCGGCGCTCGAGCGTGCGCTCTCGACCGACGTCGTCGGGCCGGACGACACCGTGGTGGGGCACGTGCACCTCCAGGTGGGCGACATCCCCACGGCCCGCGAGTTCTACGTCGACACCCTGGGCTTCGAGGCCACGGCCTCGCTGCCGAGCGCACTGTTCGTCTCGGCGGGCGGGTACCACCACCACATGGCCATGAACACCTGGAACAGCCAGGGGGCGGGGCCGCGTGCCTCGACGCTGGGCCTGGGGCAGGTCGCGATCTCGGTGCCCTCCGAGGACGACGTCACGGCGCTCGTCGACCGGCTGTCCCGGCGCGGGATCCAGATGCGTCACGACGGCGCGACGCTGCGGTTCGACGACCCGTGGAAGAACCTCATCGAGGTCGCGGTGCGCTGAGGCGCGCTCGCCCCCCGCTGGGTGCGGCTCGTGCGGTGCGTGCCCGGCGCGGCTCGCACGAGCCCCGCACCTAGCGGACCCCGTGTCAGCTCTTGGTGGCCTCGGCCTCACCGCGTGTGATGCCCAGACGCTTGGCGAACAGCTTGCGCTGCACGAGCCACCCGGCCAGCGCGAGCGCGGCCCACGCCAGGAACGACACGACCTGCTCCCACCCCGCGGACGGGTCGCGCAGGAACCCCAGCGTGTCGGGGGACACGCGGCCCAGGCCGCCCAGCACGAGGCCTGCGCCACCGATCGTCGTGAGCCACAGCAGGGCACGGCGCCGGTACTTGTCGGCGAGGAAGCCGCACGCCGCCGCGACCGCGATGACGATGATCGCCGCGAGGACCCAGTTGCCCGAGTCGCCCGAGACCGTGCCGTAGAGCTTGGCGCCGATCACGGCGCCCGTCACGATCCCGATGAAGAACGACGCGAGCTTGAACACGAACGCCACGGCGATCCAGGCCACGAGCCCGCCCAGGACCCCGAGCAGCAGCGCGGTGGACTGGTTCGCCCCGAACAGGTCACCCAGCATCCAGCCGAGGCCGAACCCGGAGGCGATCACCGCCAGGTGGACCGAACCGACGCCGAAGAAGCACAGGAGCAACCCGACGGCGACGATGACGAGACCTGCGACGACCGGGTCCATGAGACCTCCTGGCGTGAGGTGGGGCTAGTGCTTGGCCTTGATGACCAGCACGGGAGCGTGGGCGTCGAGCAGGACGCGCTGCGTGGTGCTGCCGAGCAGGAACTTGCCCACGGGGGAGCGCTTGCGAGAGCCGATCACGACGAGGCTCGCGGTCAGGCGCTCGGCCTCGTCGAGGATCGCGTCCGCGGGGTCGACGCGCGACTCGCGGTAGGTGACGCTCGCCGCGGGGGTGCCCGCGGGCAGGGCGTCGAGCAGGTGCGCCAGGTCGGGCGGGAGGGGCGGGTCGTCCTGCGGCGGGCCCTCGAGCGGGGTCAGGACGAAGATCGCCAGCGGCAGGTCTCGGCGGACCGCCTCGGCGGCTCCGGCATGCAGGGCCGCCTCACCCTGTGGCGAGTCGTTGTAGGCCACAAGAACGGTCATCGCCGTTGTGCTCCTCGTTCGTCGTGCCCGGATCCGCGGGCAGATCGCGTGTGCCCTCGCACTCTCTCACACCCCGGGGGTGCGCGCAGGGAGCGTGGGAGCGCGTCGCACGTCCGGATGCCCGACGGCGCCGCGCGTCCCGTGGCGCTCGCCCCTCGTCGCGGGCTCCCCGGCGGGAAGCGGGTGGCGCCGGGCATCCCGTCGCAGGTCAGGCGTTCGCGTCGAGTGCGTCGGGGAGGCTCAGCGACGACGGCAGGAGCGGCGGGGTCACGGACCGGACGATCCGGGCGAGCTCGCGGTGCCGGTCCGGTCCCATGCGGTCGGCCGGCGCCGTGACGGACAGTGCGGCGACGGCCTGTCCAGCGCGCAGCAGCGGCACGGCGAGGCAGCTGATCCCTGGCTCGTTCTCCTCGGTCTCGGTCGCGTAGCCGTCGGCCCGGGCGGTGGTCAGCGTGTCCCAGAGCGAGTCCGCGGTGATCGTCGTGGGGCCCGTGTCGCCGGTCGCGGCGGCGTACCAGGACATGGCCGAGCGATCTGTGGTCCGGAACGCGAGGAGCGCCCGTCCGAGCGCGGTCGTCGCAGCGGGGCGGCGGCGTCCGATCGCCGACCAGACCCGGACGGCCCGTGCGGGCTCGACCTTGTCGAGGTAGACGATCTCCGGGCCCGACAGGACGCCCAGGTGGATGAGCTCGCCCGACGCCTCGCACACGGCCGTGAGAGCCGGTCCCAGGAGAGCCGGCAGGTTCTCCTCGCCCAGGAACGTGTCGCCGAGCGCGGTCGCGGCAGGGCCCAGTCGGTAGCTTCCCGTCGCAGGGTCCTGGTCCGCGTAGCCGCGGAAGCGCAGGGCCGACAGGGTGCGGTGCAGCGAGGTCTTGTTGAGGCCCAGCTCGGCCGCGAGCGAGCCCAGGGTGAGCCCGCCGGGCCCGGCGGCCGCGAGCTGCTCGAGGGCGAGCAGGGCCTTGTCGACCGAGCCGAGCGGGCTGCTCGCGGCGGCGTGGTCTGCCGGGGTGCGGTCTGTCGGTGGGTGGGTACCCGGGGTCTCGGTGTTCGGGCGGGCTACCACCTGGGCGCTCCGCCCACGTAGAGTGATTTCGTATTCCAGAACATCCGTTCACTATAACGAAACGCGAGGCCTCATGTCACCCGCTGCGCCCCCGACCGACCTCGACCAGCTCTTCGCCACGGTGCGGGTCGTGCCCGTGGTCGTCGTGGAGGACGAGGCCCAGGCGCTCGCCCTCGGAGCCGCTCTCCTGGACGGCGGCCTGCCCATCGCCGAGATCACCTTCCGCACCGCCGGTGCCCGCGCCGCGATCGCCGCCGTCACGCGCGAGCTGCCCGAGCTCGTGACAGGGGCCGGCACGGTCGTCAACGCCGACCAGGTCGACCAGGCCGTCGACGCCGGTGCGCGCTTCCTGGTCTCTCCCGGGCTGAGCGCCGACGTCGTGCGCCGAGCGCAGCACCACGGCCTGCCGATCTTCCCGGGCGTCGCGACGCCGTCGGACATCATGGCCGCCCTGGCCCTGGGGCTCGACGTCGTGAAGTTCTTCCCCGCCGCGATCAACGGGGGAGTGCCCGCGATCAAGGCGCTGTCCGCGCCGTTCCCCGGCTTGCGGTTCGTCCCCACGGGCGGTGTGAGCGCGGCCAACGCGACCGAGTACCTCTCGGTGCCCTCGGTCCTGGCCGTGGGCGGCTCGTGGATGGTCGAGAAGTCCCTCGTGGAGGCCGGAGACTTCGCCGAGATCGCGCGCCGCTCGGCGCAGGCCGTCGCCCTCGCGGCGTCGCTCGCGCCCGCAGTGCCCACCGTCTCTCCGGCGCCCGTCGCCGGAGACCCCGCCGTTGCCGCCGCAGGAATGTGAGCTGACATGACCGACACGACCACCCTTCCCGCCGGTGCCCCCCTGGAGCTGCGCCCGGCCGCGGACTGCACCTACGACGTCGTCTCCCTGGGCGAGGTCATGCTCCGCCTGGACCCGGGCGAGCGCCGCATCAAGACGACCCGCTCGTTCGACGCGTGGGAGGGGGGAGGCGAGTACAACGTCGCGCGCGGCCTGCGCCGCTGCTTCGGCCTGCGCGGTGCGATCGTCACGGCGCTCGCGGACAACGAGGTCGGCCGCCTGGTCGAGGACCTCATGCTCACGGGCGGCCTCGACACGAGCTACGTGCAGTGGGTCCCGTACGACGGGATCGGTCGCACGGTCCGCAACGGGCTCAACTTCACCGAGCGCGGATACGGCGTGCGCGGCGCGGTGGGCGTGAGCGACCGCGGCAACACCGCGATCGCCCAGATGCGGCCCGAGGACGTGGACTGGGACGAGCTGTTCGGTCGGGGCGTGCGCTGGCTGCACACGGGCGGGATCTTCGCCGCGCTGTCCGCGTCGTCCGCGGACGTCGCCGAGGCCGCGATGCAGGCCGCGCGCAAGCACGGCACCGTCGTGTCCTACGACCTCAACTACCGTCCCTCGCTGTGGCAGGGCATCGGCGGGCCTGCGCGTGCGCAGGAGGTGAACCGCCACCTCGCGCAGTACGTCGACGTCATGATCGGCAACGAGGAGGACTTCACCGCGAGCCTCGGGTTCGAGATCGAGGGCGTGGACGAGAACCTGACGGACCTCGACACCGCGGCGTTCCGCGCCATGATCGAGACCGCCGCAGCCGCGTACCCGAACTTCCAGGTCATCGGCACCACGCTGCGGGCCGTGCGCTCGGCCACGCGCAACGACTGGGGGGCCATCGCGTGGTCCCGGGTCCAGGGCTTCGCCGAGGCCACGCACCGCGCCGACCTCGAGATCCTCGACCGCGTGGGCGGGGGAGACTCGTTCGCCTCGGGCCTCGCGTACGGGCTCATGGAGCTCGGCTCGATCCAGGAGGCCGTCGAGTACGGCGCGGCCCACGGGGCGATCGCGATGACCACGCCGGGCGACACGTCGACGGCGTCGCTCGCCGAGGTCCGCAAGCTCGCCTCGGGCGGGAGCGCGCGCGTGCAGCGCTGACCGTGCTCGTCGAGATGCGGCGAACGGGGGTCCGGGAGCGTTCCGGGCCCCCGTTCGCCGCATCTCGGGGCGGCTGGGGGCGGCCCCGGGGGCCGTCGCGCTCGCACTTCGCCCGGTCGCCGTTCGTCGGCGGCGCGCCGTCCCCATCCCGAGCGGTGCCCGGAGGTCGCGGCTAGGGTGGACGAGGACGGACAGATCGGACACGGTGCGTCGGGAGCCTCCGTGGCCCGACGCGCACGAGGAGGTTCACGTGGTGCAGCGTGGTGAGGTGCCGTTGGGCCGCCTCCCGCGACGCACGGTCGACGCGCCGTCCGACATCGCCCGAGCGGTCGAGCACGCGCGCATCCTGCGCGGGGCCGGGGACCCCACCGGCGCGGCCCGCGTGCTCGACAGGGCGTTCGACGCCGAGGGCGTCAGGACCCGCACCGTGTCCGAGCGCCTGCGCTTCCGGGCGCTCGTCCTGCGGGCGGACCTCGCGCTCCAGCTGCACGACGACGTCGCGGCCGCCCGGTTCCTCGCAGGCGCCGAGGCGCTGCCCCTGCTCGCGGACGCGCTCGCGGCGCTCGACGACGACCTGCACCTGGCGGAAGAGCTGCGCGAGCGTCTCGACGTCGACTGACGCTCGACGTCGATTGCTGCTCGACGTCGACTGCGCCGCTGCCCTGAGCCCGCCCGGTGGGTCTCGACGACGGCTCCCCTTCCCACCGCTTCGTTGTCAGAACTGGGCCGGGGGATAGCCAGGTGTGGTTCTGACAACTCATCGGGGCGGCGCGAGGTCGCGGCGACCCCGGCGTGACGTGGTGACGTCGTCGACATGGCGGTGCACGACGCGGAGCGGCGAGGCGGTGACGCAGCGTGGACTAGTTGTCAGAAGTGGGTCGGGGGATAGCCCGGTGTGGTTCTGACAACTCATCCGTGCGGGCGCGTCCCCCACGCCGCCCCCAACCCCTCCCGTCAGGGTTGCGTCAACACCCGCGGCGCCCCCGTCAAGAACCCGTCAACGTCCCGCCCCACGCCGTCCCGCACGGCATAGACCTGGGGTGTGCGCAGGAGCTGCGCACCGGCACGGCGCCTCCCCGCCGACCACGGCACCTGCCCGCGGTCCCCGAGATCCGCCCGCCGCACGACGTTCGAAGGCAGAACTCAGATGGCCGACCTGGCCTACATCCTGCTGACCGTGGTGTTCTTCACCGCCGTCGGCCTCGTGGCCCGCCGCCACGGCTCCTCCGGGGGGTCCACGTCATGACGGTCCTCGACTGGGTCGGGCTCGGTGCCGTCGTGGTGCTGCTCGGCTACCTGTTCGTCGCCCTCCTCCGCAGCGACAAGGTCCGGTGAGCGCGACCGTGCTGACCCAGACCAGCGTGCTGACGCAGACCACGGCGACCCAGGTGACGCAGACGCCCGGCGTGTGGCTCGCCGTCGGGCAGCTCGTCCTGCTGCTCCTCGCGCTCGCCGCCGTGCACGCCCCGCTCGGCGCCTACATGGCACGTGTCTTCACCTCGCCCCGGCACCTGCGGGTCGAGCGGGCCGGGTACCGGCTCATGCGCGTCGACCCCGACGCCGAGCAGAAGTGGAGCACCTACCTGCTCTCGCTCCTCGGCTTCTCGATGGCCTCGCTCCTTCTCCTCTACGGGATCGCCCGCCTCCAGCAGCACCTGCCGATGAACCTCGGCTTCGCCGCGTTCGACCCGGCCGGCGCCTGGAACACCGCGGTCTCGTTCGTCGCCAACACGAACTGGCAGTGGTACTCGGGCGAGGCCGCCGCGGGACACCTGCTCCAGATGAGCGGGCTCGCGGTGCAGAACTTCGTGTCCGCGGCCGTCGGGATCTCGGTCGCGGTCGCCCTGATCCGCGGCTTCGTACGCTCGGGCACCGACGGGCGCGTCGGCAACTTCTGGTCCGACCTGACCCGCACGTGCGTGCGCATCCTGCTGCCCATGGCGTTCGTGGGCGCGATCGTGCTGCTCGCGACGGGTGTCATCCAGAACTTCGACGCGCACACCGCGATCGACACGGTCGCGGGCGGCACGCAGCACGTGCTCGGCGGCCCCGTCGCCTCGCAGGAGGTCATCAAGGAGCTCGGCACCAACGGCGGCGGGTTCTTCAACGCCAACTCGGCGCACCCGCTCGAGAACCCCAGCCCGTTCTCCAACCTGTTCGAGATCTTCCTGATCCTCGTGATCCCGTTCACCCTGCCCCGCACGTTCGGCCTCATGGTCGGCGACAAGCGCCAGGGCTGGGCGATCCTCGGGGCCATGGGCGCGCTGTGGTTCGTCGCGGTCGCGCTCATCACCTGGGCCGAGATGGTCGGCCCCGGTGCCGCCCCGCTCGCCGCGGGCGGCGCCATGGAGGGCAAGGAGACCCGCTTCGGCCTCGCCGCGAGCGCGCTGTTCGCCGCGTCGACCACGGGCACCTCGACCGGGGCCGTCAACGCCATGCACGACTCCCTGACCGCGCCGGGCGGCGGCGTCACGATGTTCACCATGATGCTCGGCGAGATCGCGCCGGGCGGCGTGGGCTCGGGCCTGTACGGGATGCTCATGCTCGCGATCGTCGCGGTGTTCGTCTCCGGGCTCATGGTCGGGCGCACGCCCGAGTACCTCGGCAAGAAGATCGGGCGCCAGGAGATCACGCTCGTCGCGCTCTACATCCTCACGGTCCCGTTCCTCGTGCTCGTCGGGACGGCCCTGGCGATCGCGCTGCCCGCCGGGCAGGCAGGCATCCAGGAGGCCGGCCCGCACGGGCTCTCCGAGGTCCTGTACGCCTTCACGTCCGCGGCCAACAACAACGGCTCGGCGTTCGGCGGCCTCACGTCCGGCACGCCCTTCTACAACACGGCGCTCGGCATCGCGATGCTCGCCGGCCGCTTCATCCCCATGGCCCTCGTCCTGGCGCTCGCCGGACGCTTCGCCTCCCAGAAGACGGTCCCCGCCACCGCGGGCACCCTCCCGACGCACCAGCCCCTCTTCGTGGGGGTCCTGGGAACCGTCGCCCTGGTCGTCGTCGGGCTCACCTTCGTCCCCGTGCTGTCGCTCGGTCCCATCGTGGAGTCGCTCTCATGAATCGTTCCTCTTCCGTCGCTCCCTCCGGGCGCGTCCCCGCGGGGGGCGGGGCGGGTCTTCCAGAGGACCTCGTTCCTCGGTCCTCCGCCAGACCCGCCACGACCCGCCCCACCCCCCGCGGGGATGCGCCTGCTGGTGCGTCCGACGCGGTCCTGCTTCCTGTCGCTGGGGGCCCAGCAGGTGCTGTCAGTGAAGGTGCTGTCGGCGTGGCCGGTTCGTCGGCGTCTGCTGGCTCGGCCGGCAGCTCCGGCGGTCGCAAGCCCGGGCCCGGGCGCGGTGCCTCGCTCTCGTGGGCGCAGGTCCGGGCCGCGCTGCCCGGTGCGTTCCGCAAGCTCGATCCGCGCGAGCTGGTCGCCTCGCCCGTGCTGTTCGTCGTCGAGCTCGGGGCCGTGGCCACGACGGCGCTCGCGGCGTTCGAGCCCAGCGTCTTCGCGTGGGCCATCGCGCTCTGGCTGTGGGCGACCGTGCTGTTCGCGACGCTCGCCGAGTCGGTCGCGGAGAGCCGGGGCAAGGCGCAGGCGTCGAGCCTGCGCGCGACCCAGCAGCAGACGACCGCGCGGCGCGTCATGGCTCCGTCCGACACCCTGGCGACCGGGACGGGCCTCGCGAGCTGCCCGACGGCGGAGGTTCCCTCCTCGACGCTCGCCGTCGGGGACGTGGTGGTCGTCCGGGCGGGCGAGATCGTCCCCGGTGACGGCGACGTCATCGAGGGGGTCGCGTCGGTCGACGAGTCCGCGATCACGGGCGAGTCGGCCCCGGTGATCCGCGAGTCGGGCGGTGACCGGTCGGCGGTCACGGGCGGGACCGTCGTCCTGTCGGACACGATCGTCGTGCGGATCACCGCGCCTGCTGGCCACACGTTCGTCGACCGGATGATCGCGCTCGTCGAGGGGTCGGAGCGCCAGCGCACGCCCAACGAGATCGCGCTCAACATCCTGCTGACCTCGCTCACGATCATCTTCCTGCTGGCCGTGGTGACGCTCCAGCCGTTCGCGGTGTACTCGGGGTCCAAGCAGTCGATGATCGTCCTCATCTCGCTGCTCGTGTGCCTCATCCCCACGACCATCGGGGCGCTGCTGTCGGCGATCGGCATCGCGGGCATGGACCGTCTCGTCCAGCGCAACGTGCTCGCGATGTCGGGCCGCGCGGTCGAGGCCGCGGGCGACGTCGACGTCCTGCTGCTCGACAAGACCGGCACCATCACGTACGGCAACCGGCAGGCGGCCGACCTCCTCACGGTCGGCGACGTCACGACGGCGCAGCTCGCCGAGGCCGCCCGGCTCTCCTCGCTCGCGGACGAGACGCCCGAGGGCAAGAGCATCGTGGTGCTGGTCCGTGAGCGGTACGGGCTGGGTGATGCGCAGGCCGACCAGGCAGACGCCTTCGCCGGGGCCGAGATGGTGCCTTTCTCCGCCCACACGCGCATGAGCGGGATCGACCTGCCCCTGCCCGACGGGCGGGTGCGCCGCATCCGCAAGGGGGCCGGCAGCGCGGTCCAGCGCTGGGTCCACTCGACCGGTGTCCGGACGAGCAGCGGGCCCGGCGCCACGGTTGCCGAGCAGCTCGCAGCCCACGTCGACGCCGTGAGCTCCTCGGGCGGCACGCCGCTCGTCGTGGCCGAGCAGGTCGGCGAGGGGCCCGCGCGCGTCCTGGGCGTCGTCCACCTCAAGGACGTCGTCAAGGCGGGCATGCGCGAACGGTTCGACGAGCTGCGCGCCATGGGCATCCGCACCGTCATGGTCACGGGCGACAACGCCGTGACCGCTCGGGCCATCGCCGCGGAGGCAGGCGTCGACGACGTCCTGGCCGAGGCGACGCCCGAGGACAAGCTCGCGCTCATCCGGCGCGAGCAGGCCGGCGGGCGGCTCGTGGCCATGGCGGGCGACGGCACCAACGACGCGCCCGCCCTGGCCCAGGCCGACGTGGGCGTCGCGATGAACACCGGGACCACCGCCGCCAAGGAGGCGGGCAACATGGTGGACCTCGACTCGGACCCGACCAAGCTCATCGAGATCGTCGAGATCGGCAAGCAGCTCCTCATCACGCGCGGGGCCCTGACGACCTTCTCGATCGCCAACGACATCGCGAAGTACTTCGCGATCCTGCCCGCGATGTTCATGGTCGTGTTCCCGCAGCTCGCGGTGCTCAACGTCATGCGCCTGTCGAGCCCCGAGTCGGCCATCCTGTCGGCCGTCGTGTTCAACGCGCTCATCATCCTGGTGCTCATCCCGCTCTCGCTCAAGGGCGTGCGGTACCGGCCGTCGTCGGCGTCCGCGATGCTGCGCCGCAACCTCCTGGTCTACGGCGTGGGTGGGCTCGTGGCCCCGTTCGTCGGGATCAAGCTCATCGACCTCGTGATCTCCCTCATCCCCGGGATTGGCTGACATGCCTGGAACTCTGACCACCCCCGCGGGCGTCCCCGGACGCCCCGCACCCCTCGCGCGCCCCTCGGCCTCGGCCGGCGCCGCCTCGCTGTTCCGCCAGACGCTCGCGGGCCTGCGCGTCCTGCTCGTCCTGACCGTGCTCCTGGGCGTGGCCTACCCGCTCGCGGTGTGGGGCGTCGGGCAGCTCGCCCTGCCCTGGCAGGCGAACGGCTCGCTCGTGCGCAGCGACGGCACGCACGCCACGTCCCTCGCCGACACGGGCGCGGACGGCGCGCCCGTCGTGGGGTCCGCGCTGATCGGGCAGGACTTCGCCGCGACCGACGACGCCGAGCGCTGGTTCCACGGCCGGCCCTCGGCCGCGGGCGACGGGTACGACACGCTCGCGTCCGCTGGCACCAACCTCGGGCCTCTGAACCCCGAGCTGGTCGCGTCGATCGACGAGCGCCGGGCAGCGCTGGCCGACCTGAACGGCGTGGACCCCGCGTCGCTGCCCGCTGACGCGCTCACGGCATCGGCCTCGGGGCTCGACCCGCAGATCAGTCCTGCGTACGCGGCCGTGCAGGTCGCGCGGGTCGCCGAGGCGAGGGGCCTGGACGAGGCCGTCGTCGCGGACCTCGTGGCCCAGCACACCGCGGGCAGGGACCTCGGCGTCCTGGGCGAACCGCGTGTCAACGTGCTCGAGCTCAACCTCGCGCTCGAGAACTCGGAGAAGATGAACCCATGACGACGAGCGCGAGGCCCTCCGCCGTGGACCGGACGGCGCGGGTGCCCCGTGCCTGAGGGACGCGGCGGCCACGAGGCCGCAGGGTCCGGGAGCCCCCAGGTGGGGCGCCCGGACCCCGGCGCGTCCCCGGGCGGGGAAGGGCAGGTCGGCCGGGGGGCAAGGGGGCCCGACGGCGCCGCTCGCCGTCCCGGTCTGCTCACCGTGTACCTCGGGGCCGCGCCGGGCGTGGGCAAGACGTACGCGATGCTCGGCGAGGCGCACCGGCGCAGGTCGCGTGGCACGGACGTGGTCGTCGGCCTGGTCGAGACGCACGGGCGCGCCGCGACGATCACGCAGATCGGTGACCTCGAGGTCGTGCCGCGGCGCGTCGTGAGCCACCGGGACGTCGAGCTGACCGAGCTCGACGTCGAGGCCGTGCTCGCCCGCGACCCCCAGGTCGTCCTGGTCGACGAGCTCGCGCACACCAACGCGCCCGGCTCGCGCCACCGCAAGCGCTGGCAGGACGTGCAGGACCTCCTGGCGGCGGGCATCGACGTGGTGACCACGGTCAACGTGCAGCACCTCGAGTCGCTCACCGCGGACGTCGAGGCCATCACGGGCGTGCGCCAGCGCGAGACCGTGCCCGACCAGGTGGTGCGCGACGCCGACCAGATCCAGCTCGTGGACCTGTCGCCGCAGGCGCTGCGGCGCCGGCTCGCGCACGGCAACGTCTACCGGGCCGAGCAGATCGACGCCTCGCTGTCGTCGTACTTCCGCACGGGCAACCTCACGGCCCTGCGCGAGCTCGCGCTGCTGTGGCTCGCCGACCGCGTCGACGACGCCCTGACCCGGTACCGGGCAGACCACGCGATCTCGGGCACGTGGCCGGCGCGCGAGCGCATCGTCGTCGCGGTCACGGGCGGCCCCGAGGGCGAGACGCTGCTGCGCCGCGGCGCCCGGATCGCCCAGCGCGCGGCGGGCTCCGAGCTCGTCGCGGTCCACGTCCTGGCGACCGACGGGCTGCCCAGCGCGCCGCCCGCGGCCATCGCGGCCTCGCGCGAGCTCGTCGAGTCGCTCGGCGGGACGTTCCACACGGTCGTGGGCGAGGACGTCGCCTCGGCGATCGTCGACTTCGCGCAAGGGGTCAACGCGACCATGATCGTGGTGGGCGTCTCGCGGCACTCGCGCTGGCGCGAGGCCCTCCTGGGGTCCTCGAGCGCCGAGATCGCCCGCCTGGCCGGGACGATCGACGTCCACCTCGTGACGCACGAGAAGGCGCGCGCGGGCAGGCTGCTGCGTGGCCGGTGGTCGGCGCTGTCCCGACCGCGCCGGACCGCCGGGTGGGCGCTCGCGTTCGTGGTGCCCGCCGTGCTGACCGGGATCTTCTGGCTCCTGCGCGACGTCGTCTCGCTCTCGACCGAGCTCATGCTGTTTCTCGCCGGGTCGGTGGCCGTCGCGCTCGTGGGCGGGCTGTGGCCCGCCGTGGCCGCAGCCGTCGTCTCGTTCCTGTGCCTCAACTGGTTCTTCACGCCCCCGACCGGGTTCCTCACCGTCCAGGACCCCGAAAACCTCCTCGCGCTCCTCGTGTTCGTCCTGGTCGCCGCGGCCGTCGCGTCGGTCGTGGACCTCGCCGCGCGCCGTACCGCGCAGGCCTACAGGGCGCGGGCAGAGGCCTCGACGCTCGCCGCGCTGTCGCGCTCCGTGCTCTCGGGCGAGGACACCGCGCAGGCCATCGTCACGCGGCTCGCCGAGACGTTCGGACTGTCGAGGGTCGAGCTCGAGACGCGGGCGGGGGAGCGCGGCCCCTGGCGGACGGTGGCGAGCACGGGCCGGGTCGAGGGGGACGTACGCCTTCCCGAGGGCGACGGGGTCTTCGCCGAGGGCGACCGGACCCCCGCCGAGGGTGACGGGCGCACCGGGGCGCGCTCCGCCGTCGGGCACCTGGACGACGCCGAGCGGACCGAGCTGCGCGTCGACGACTCGCACCGGCTGTCACTGTGGGGGCGGGCCCTGCCGGCGAGCGACCGTCAGGTCCTCGAGGCGTTCGCGGCCCAGGCCGGGCTCGTCCTGGAGTACCGGCGCCTGCGCGAGCAGGCTGCCCAGGCCGCGGTCCTCGAGGAGGCCGACGCGACGCGCACCGCGCTGCTCGCGGCCGTCTCGCACGACCTGCGCACCCCGCTGGCCTCGATCCGCACGGCCGTCGACGGCCTCGCGTCCCCCGACGTGCACCTCGACGCCGAGGACACCGACGCGCTCACCCGCACCATCCAGGACTCGACCGGGCGCCTCGAGAAGCTCATCGACAACCTGCTCGACCTGTCCCGGCTCCAGACCGGGAGCGTGCGGCCCGTGCTGCGAGCGGCGTCGGTCGACGAGATCGTGCCGCTCGCGATCGAGCCCTACGGGCCCGGCGTCGTGCGCCTCGACGTGCCCGACGACCTGCCGCTCGTGCGCACCGACCCCGGGCTGCTCGAGCGTGCGGTCGCGAACCTCACGTCGAACGCGGTGCGGCACAGCCCGCCGGGCGAGCCCGTGCGGATCACGGCCTCGGCCGGGCCCCGGGAGATCGAGCTGCGGATCGTCGACACGGGCCGCGGTCTGTCGGACGAGTCCAAGATCCGCATGTTCGAGCCCTTCCAACGGCTCGGCGACACGACCGGAGAGGGCCTGGGCCTGGGGCTCGCGGTCGCGGACGGGCTGGCGCGGGCGGTGGGCGCGAGCATCACGCCGGAGGACACGCCCGGCGGCGGCCTGACCATGGTGGTCACCGTGCCGCGCGAGGCACGGGAGGATGACGACGTGAGCACGGACGGCACAGGCAGGCACAGAGGCGTAGGTACAGGCACGGCGGACGGCGGCACCCGCGACACGAGCAGCACGAGCGAGACGGGCGAGGTGCGCGGATGAGCGGCGAAGGCAACCGGGTGCTCGTCGTCGACGACGACGCGGGGCTCGTGCGCGCGCTCGCGATCAACCTGCGCGCGCACGGCTGGGACGTCACGGTCGCCATGACCGGGACCGAGGCCCTCGACGCGGCCGCGAGCGCGCGCCCCGACGTGATCCTGCTCGACCTGGGCCTGCCGGACCTCTCGGGGTTCGAGGTCATCGAGGGCATCCGCGGGTGGAGCGCGGTGCCGATCGTGGTGCTCTCAGCGCGTCAGCTCGGCGACGACAAGGTCGACGCGCTCGACGCGGGCGCCGACGACTACGTGACCAAGCCGTTCGCCATGAACGAGCTGCTCGCGCGGCTGCGGGCCGCGGTGCGCCGCGCCCAGCCCGCCGAGGTGTCGGAGCCCGTCGTGGAGGCGGGCGACCTGCGGATCGACCTGGCTCGGCGCCGTGTGCTGCGGGCCGGGGAGGAGGTCCGGCTGAGCCCCACGGAGTGGTCGCTGCTCGAGGTGCTCGTGCGTCACCGGGGCCGCATGGTGGGGCGGCTCCAGCTCCTGCACGACGTGTGGGGGCCGGCGTACTCGGCCGAGACGAACTACCTGCGCGTCTACACCGCGCAGCTGCGGCGCAAGCTCGAGGACGACCCCGCGAACCCCCGGCACATCATCACCCAGCCGGGCATGGGCTACCTCTTCGAGGTCTGACCCGCCGTCCTGCCCTGTGGCTCGTGCCTTTCCGGCGCGCGCGGGAACCCCCGCGGCGCGCCGACCGTTGTGCGTTCGACCCGACGAAGGAGACCCGTCATGCTGTGCCCTCTCGATCAGACCGTGCTCGTGATGTCCGACCGCAAGGGAGTGGAGATCGACTACTGCCCCACCTGCCGCGGCGTGTGGCTCGACCGGGGTGAGCTCGACAAGATCATCGACCGCAGCCTCGAGGCAGAGATCGCCGCCGAGGCCGGCGGCCCGGCGGCAGCGGCGGCTCCGCGTGCCGCGACGCCACCGCCCGTGCAGTACCCCCCGACCCAGCAGCTGCCGGTCCCGCCGCCGGCGCCCTACGGCTACGCGGACGACCGTCGCCGGGACGAGTACCGCGGCGACGACCGGCGTCGCGACGAGTACCGCGGCGACGACCGGTACCGCAGCCCGGAGCAGTACCGCAGCGACGACCCGCGCTACCGCAAGCGCAAGAAGAAGGAGTCCTGGCTCGAGGACCTCTTCGACTTCTGAGCCACGCACGGCGCCGTCCCTCCCCGGGGCGGCGCCGTCGTCGTGCATCCCTGGAACTCTGTACCCTCTCCACCTGCTGGCTCCTCCTGACCTCCGGATCGGATCGACATGGCTGTTCTCGACACGTTCTCCCTCGCCGGCCGAACGGCGCTCGTCACGGGCGCGAGCCGCGGGATCGGGCGCGGGCTCGCGCAGGCGCTGGGGGAGGCGGGTGCCCAGGTCGCGTTGACGGCGACGACGCTCGAGGCCGCGCAGGCGGCAGCCGACGAGCTGCGGGCGCTGGGGCTCGCGGCGCACGGCTACGAGCTCGACGTCACGGACCGAGAGCAGGTCGACGACGTCGTGGCGCAGGTCGGGCGCGAGGGCGGCGGCGTCGACGTGCTCGTCAACAACGCGGGGATCTCGATCGGGGGAGCGGCCCTCGAGATCGAGGACGACGTGTGGCACCGGACGCTCGCGACGAACCTCGACGGTGTCTGGTACTGCTCGCGGGCCGTGGCCCGGCAGATGGTCACGGACGGTCGGGGCGGGGCGATCGTCAACGTGGGGTCGATGTCCGCGCAGATCGTCAACCGCCCGCGGTGGCAGCCCGCGTACCTGGCGTCGAAGGCCGCGGTGCACCAGCTGACCAAGGGGCTCGCGGCGGAGTGGGCACCGCACGGGATCCGGGTCAACGCGATCGCGCCCGGGTACATCCTGACCGAGGCGTCACCCGTGGACCAGCCCGAGTACTACGACGACTGCGTGGCTCCCGCCGCGATGAAGCGGTGGGGTACCCCCGCCGAGCTGGGGCCGGTCGTGGTCATGCTCGCGAGCGAGGCGTCGAGCTTCATGACGGGGGCCGTCGTGACGGTCGACGGCGGGTACACGCTCTTCTGATCGGTGACATGTCGGCGGGCGGCCTCGCGGTCGCCCGCTCGGACTCCGCTCCTCTTCTGGGGTAAGAATCGCAAAACAAAAAGGGTGAACCTTCTACTTCTGCTTGACGGTTGTCAGAAGTCTCCCTAGGGTCGGGCGTGCACCGGGACCCCATCACCGTGGGGCCGGACCGAGGCCAGGGCCCACGACGCCGTGGGCCGCGGGGTCGGTCACGCAGCTCGCGTGCAGTCATGCTCGTCCGTCCGACCTCGCGTGCCTGCCATCGCGCGAGGTCACCGGTGCGAGCGCGCAGGGATTCAACGACGAATACCTGACCGCCACCGGCCCCCACGACCGGTCCGGCGGGCAGAGGAGAGGGAGAACCATGACGCAGGACACCGCCGCCCCCGACGGACTGCTGAAGCGACAGATCTCGCGCCGGTCGATGCTGGCAGGAACGGTCGCGAGCCTCGTGGCGCCCACGGCGCTCGGCCTCGGCGCGGCTCCCGCCGCGGCGCACGGCAACGGGAACGGGAACCACGGCAAGCCCGACAAGGACAAGGGCAAGCCGGACAAGAACAAGGTCCGCCGCCTGACGATGTACGCCGAGGCGCTGCCCGGCGGCCTCGTCGGCTACGGCCTCGAGCCCGGCAAGGCCACGGTCCCCGGCCCGACCCTCGAGATGTGGGAGGGCGAGACCTTCGAGATCACCCTGGTCAACACCACGGACAAGCGGCTCTCGCTGCACGCGCACGGCGTGAGCTACAGCTACGACTCCGACGGCAGCCCGCTCAACGCGTCGTTCAACGAGCCCGGCCAGTCGCGGACCTACGTGTGGCGCACCCACGCCGCCTACACGACCAAGGGCGGTCAGTGGATGCCCGGGAGCGCGGGCTACTGGCACTACCACGACCACGCGCTGGGGACCGATCACGGCACCGAGGGCGTCAAGGTCGGCATGTACGGCGCGCTGATCGTCCGGCGCAAGGGCGACGTCCTGCCCGACCGCACATACACGGTCGCCTTCAACGGCATGTCGATCAACAACCAGGTCGCGCCGAACGTGCCGGTGTTCGAGGCGAACGAGGGCGAGCGGGTCGAGTTCGTGGCGATCGGCCACGGCAACGCGTTCCACACCTTCCACCTGCACGCGCACCGGTGGGCGAACAACCGTACGGGATACCTCAGCGGGCCCAACGACCCGACCCAGGTCGTCGACACGCGTGATCTCAACCCCGGCGACTCGTTCGGGTTCCAGGTGATCGCGGGCGAGAAGGTCGGCCCCGGCGCGTGGATGGTCCACTGCCACGTGCAGTCCCACTCGGACATGGGCATGGGCGGGATCTTCCTGGTCGCGAACAAGGACGGCAGCGTGCCCGAGCACGCGCAGGCCGCGCTCCACCGCTACCAGGGGCACGCGCACCCGTAGCCCGGGCGCACCCACGGAACGACGGACCAGGACCGGCGGGGCCTCGAGGCCCCGCCGGT
This sequence comes from Oerskovia enterophila, assembly GCF_001692445.1. GTDB lineage: Bacteria > Actinomycetota > Actinomycetes > Actinomycetales > Cellulomonadaceae > Oerskovia > Oerskovia enterophila. The sequence goes on from NZ_MAQA01000012.1 coordinate 38,127, forward strand.
CCTGGTCCGTCGTAGGAGCCGCCCGCGGGTCGACGGTCGACGGTCGCCCGGCGGGCAGCCGGCGGGCCCTCGCCCCGCGACACCTAGACTCGGTCCTCGTGCGCCAGGTTCTCAAGCAGTGGGTCGATCCGTTCATCGTGGCGCTCGTCGCGACCATGGTCCTGGGGCTCGTGGTCCCGGTCCCCGCAGAGGCCCAGCGCGTCGTGGACGCGGTCGCGGACGTCGCGGTCGCCGTCCTCTTCCTGGTCTACGGCATGCGCCTGTCGACCACCGAGGTGTGGGCGGGTCTCAAGAACGTCCGCCTCCAGGGCGGCATCCTCGCCTCGACCTACGTCGTCTTCCCGCTCGTCGGCCTCGCGGTCTCCTGGGCCGTGACCCCGCTCGTCGGCGCGCCGCTCGCGGCGGGCATCCTCTTCCTGTCGTTGCTGCCCTCGACCGTCCAGTCGTCCGTGGCGTTCACGTCGGTCGCGCGCGGGAACATCGCCGGGGCGATCTGCGGCGCCACGGTCTCGAACGTCGTGGGCATGGTCGTGACGCCGCTGCTGGTCCTGTGGTTCATGTCGTCGAGCGGCGCGACGGGTGGGCTGAGCGGCCTGCGTGACGTCCTGGTACACCTGCTCGCCCCGTTCGTCGTGGGCCAGCTCCTGCAGCCGTTCGTCGGCCGGTGGGTCCGGGCCCGGCGGTGGCTCACGCTGTCCGTGGACCGCGGCACGATCCTGATCGTGGTCTTCGGTGCGGTCGCCGCTGCGACGAGCGCGGGGGTGTGGGCCGGGATCTCGGCGTGGACGATCGTCGCGCTCGTCGGGATCAGCGCCCTGATCCTGGTGGTCATGCTCGCTGTCACGTGGTGGGGCGGGGCCGGGCTGCGGCTCGGTGTGGAGGACCGCATCGCGCTGCTCATGTGCGGGTCCAAGAAGAGCCTGGCCACGGGGCTGCCCATGGCCGCCGTGCTCTTCCCGGTCGCGGTCGCGGGCACCGTGGCGGTGCCCGTGATCGTCTTCCACCAGCTCCAGCTCATCGTGTGCGCGGTGCTCGCGCGGCGCCTCGCGCTGCGCGACGCGGCCTGAGGGCTGGGCCGGCCGGGCCGTGGGACGGCCCGCGGGGAGCGGGCCGTCCAGGCAGTCCCCGGTCGAGGGGCCGGACGCCGCGCCCGCCGCGGTGCGTCCGCTCTCATCCGCCTGACGGCGTCACGCGCCCCAGCCGGCGAAGCGCCCCACGGCGACGAACACGGCGAGCAGCAGCAGGAGGGCGTTGACCGGCACGGACTGCTTCTCGCCGAGGCGCGCGTGCAGGGGGATCGCGCCGATCTGCGTGATCGCGAGGCCGGTCGCGGCGATCGGGGTCAGGATCGGGGCGATGCCCGTGACGATCGGGAGGATCAGGCCGATCGCGCCGAGCAGCTCGAGCGCCCCGAGCACGCGCACGGCCGTGAGGCGCTCGGGCGTGACCCAGCGCATCTGCTCCATCAGCTTGCCGGCCGGGGTCGTGAGCTTCATGAAGCCCGCGCCGGCGAAGGCGACGGCGAGCAGTCCAGCGGCGATCCAGAGGGCGACGTTCATGTGATTCCTTCGAGGTCGGTGGCGCGACGTGCGCCACGGTGGAGAGGGCCACGAGTAACTGCCCGTCTGGTCAGTCACCTTTTGTGCCGGAGGACATCATGGGTAACCTGAAGGAGGTCTACAAAAGGCACACCGGTGTTCCCGGTGGGTCAGGAAACGGAGAGTCCATGACCACGACGGCCACGGGCGCCCATCAGGAGCCGGTCCCCGACGCCTTACAGGTGCCGGTCCCCGACGCGCTGCACGTGCCAGTTCCCGACGCCTTACAGGTGCCGGTCCCCGACGGTGGCGGCTGCGGCGCCGACCACGCGACCAGCGAGGTCCGGCGCGTGCTCGACCGGGTCGGCGACAAGTGGAGCGTCCTCATCCTCGGTACGCTCTCGGGTGGTCCGTTGCGGTTCACCGAGCTCCTGCACGGGATCAGCGGCATCTCCCAGCGGATGCTCACGCTCAACCTGCGCCAGCTCGAGCGGGACGGGCTCGTGAGCAGGACCGTCCATGCCGTCGTCCCGCCGCGGGTCGACTACGAGCTCACCGACCTGGGGCGCACGCTGCTGCCGCCGGTGCTCGCGCTGGTCCAGTGGGCCATGGAGAACACCGACGAGATCCAGGGGCACCGCGAGGGCTTCGACGCGCAGGCCGCGGGCGGTCAGGCGTGACGTCGGTCGGGTGGACGAGCCGGGCGACGTGATCGCTCAGCGAGGCGACGTGCGGTACGCGTCGTCTCGACCCCGGGGCCGGGCGTCCCCGCGGCGGCTCCTCAGCCCGCCGCGACCTGGTCGCGGATCTGACGCTTGGCGCGCAGCAGGATGCCCGTCATGCCGTTGAGGCGCAGGGGGCTCACCGCGTTGGTCAGCCCGATCGTGAACGGGTAGTCGTCGGGCACCGCGAGGGCCTGCTCAGGCGTCAGCCCCTCGAGCCCCTGGGCCAGGATCGAGGCGAACCCGCGGGTCGTGGGCGCCTCGGCCGGGGCGGTCGCGTAGAGGTGGACGCCGTCGGCCTCGACCTCGGCGAACGCGCGCACGGGGGACTGGCACTCCTCGACGCGCTCGAGCAGCCCCGGGGCGTTCTGGTAGCGCGCGGGCAGGTCCGGCAGCTCGCGCGAGAACTCGAGCAGGAGCTGGAGCCGGTCACGCTCGCCGAGCGCGAGGAAGTCGTCGCGGATCTCGGCGAGGACCGGGGGCAGCTCGGTCGTGGCGTCGTCAGTCATCCGTCGATCCTCCCACCCGAGGGCGCGGAGCGGCAGCCCGCGCCCGCCCTGCGGACGGGCTCACCGTGATGCTTCCGGAAGATCGCCCACGCTCGCCGCGCACCGCCCGACGGCCGTGGATACGTTGGGCCCGAGCGCGCCGACCCTCGGCGCCGAGGGACGGAGCGTCATGGGAAAGCTGTCGAACGATCTGCGCACGCTGAGCCAGGAGGCGTACCTCTATCTCTACCCGCTCGTGACGATGGACCTGACGCGTCGCCAGGGCACCAACGTGGAGGCGGGGGTCCGCCCAGGGTTCGGGCCGCCCAACACGTTCCACCACCTGCGCGCGTTCCCGCCCGCCGACTTCCGGGCGGTCGTCCGCCCGAACTTCGACACCCTCTACGCGAACCTGTGGCTCGACCTGACCGACGGCCCGGTGCTGCTGCACGTCCCGGACACCGACGACCGCTACTACATGCTGCCCCTCCTGGACATGTGGACCGACGTCTTCGCGACGATCGGCAAGCGCACCACCGGGACGGGTGCTGGCGACTACCTGGTCGTGGGGCCCGACTACGAGGGCGACCTCACCGAGTTCTACGACGACCTGCCCGAGGAGGTCGCGCTGATCGTCGCGCCGACCCCGCACGTGTGGGCCATCGGTCGCATCCAGACCAACGGCCCCGCGGACTACCCGGCCGTGCACGCGGTGCAGGACGGCATGAGCGTGCGCGCGCTGGGTGATCGCCCGCCGTTCGTGATCGACCCCACCGCGGACACGCGGACCGAGCCGCTGCGGCAGGTCGAGGCCCTCAGCGCGGTCGACTTCTTCACCTACGCGACCCGCCTGCTCGACACCAACCCGCCGCACCCCACGGACTTCTCGGTCCTGGCTCGCATCGGTTCGCTGGGCATCGTCCCGGGCGACGAGTTCGACCCCGGCCAGTTCGACGAGGCCGAGATCGTCGAGATCGAGGCGGGCGCAGCGAGCGCGCGCGAGCTGCTGGCACAGTCTCAGCCGACGCTGGGGATCACAGCCAACGGGTGGTCGCTCTTCCGGGAGCCGATGGGCGTCTACGGCAACTACTACCTCCAGCGAGCCTTCGTCACCCTCGTGGGTCTGGGAGCGAACCCGGTCGAGGACGCGATCTACCCGATGCTCGTCACGGACGCGGACGGCGAGCCCGTGAACGGCGACCACGACTACGTGCTGCACTTCGAGGCCGACCAGCTCCCGCCCGCAGCGGCCTTCTGGTCGGTCACCATGTACGACGCCGAGGGCTTCCAGGTCGCCAACGCCCTGGACCGGTTCGCGATCGGGGACCGGGACGACCTGCGCTACGGCCCCGACGGGTCGCTCGACCTGTACCTCCAGCACGAGAGCCCCGGGGCGGACCGTGAGTCCAACTGGCTCCCGGCCCCGCGGGGACCCGTGGGAGTGACCATGCGGCTCTACGCGCCGCTGCCCGAGGCGCTCGACGGCCGCTGGGTCCCGCCGGTCGTGCGCAAGGCCTGAACGGAGGCGCCGGGCAGGCGAGCGGCCAGGTCGTGCCGTCTCCCCGGCGGCCTGCCGTGAGAACGCGAGATGCCCGACGGCGGTGGGCCGGGTGCGCGACCCGGCCCACCGCCGTCGGGCATCAGGAGGGTGCCCCGCGCGGGGCGTCACCTCAGAGGCGCGCGGGGACCTCGCCCGGCTCGGCGCCCTTGACGATCGGGACGCGGACCGCGTTGCCCCACTCGGTCCACGAGCCGTCGTAGTTGCGGACCTTGTCGAAGCCCAGCAGGTACGTCAGCGCGAACCACGTGTGGCTCGAGCGCTCGCCGATGCGGCAGTACGTGATGACGTCGTCGTCGGTCGACAGTCCCAGGCCGCCGTCCTGGTAGATCGCCTCGAGCTCCTCGCGCGACTTGTACGTGCCGTCCTCGGCGACCGCGGTCGCCCACGGGACGTTGCGCGCCGTGGGGATGTGACCGCCGCGCAGCACGCCCTCCTCGGGGTAGTCCGGGATGTGCAGGCGCTCGCCCGTGAACTCCTGGGGCGAACGGATGTCGACGAGCGGGCCGTTGCCCAGGTGAGCGAGCACGTCCTCCTTGAAGGCACGGATCGTCTCGTCGTCGCGCTCGACCACGGGGTACTCGACGGGCTCGGGCGTGGGGACGTCGGTCGTGGTCTCGCGGCCCTCGGCGATCCACTTGCCGCGCCCGCCGTCGAGGAGACGGACGTCCTCGTGGCCGAACAGCGTGAAGACCCACGCCGAGTACGCGGCCCACCAGTTGTTCTTGTCGCCGTACAGGACGACCGTGGTGTCGCGCGAGATGCCCTTGGAGCCCAGGAGCTGGGCGAAGCCCTTGCCGTCGAGGTAGTCGCGCAGGTCGGGGTCGTTGAGGTCGGTGTGCCAGTCGACCTTGACCGCGCCCGGGATGTGCCCGGTCTCGTAGAGCAGCACGTCCTCGTCGGACTCGACGACGACCACGTTCTCGTCGTGCAGGTGCTCGGCGAGCCAGTCCGTGGAGACGAGGCGGTCGGGGTGGGCGTAGGCGGCGATCTTCTCGGTCGTGTCGAGGGGAGCGGACATGGTGTCCTCCTGAGGGCTCATGGGCTGGCAGAGGCGGGTGGCGGAGATGCACGCAGGACGGCGCAGGCGGGGTCGAGCGGAGCGTGCCGGCGCGGTGGGTACCGCTCGGGCACGTTCGTCACTCTAGGAACGCTGTCCACGGACCGGAAGGCCCGTCGCACATGCTGAGACAGTGTTACCCGGGGGAGAGCAGCGCCGCGGGCGGCCGGGAGGGCGGCCCGTCAGTCCCGCGCGATGGGAGCGGTCACCGCGCCCGTGAGCGAGACCAGGTCGGAGGGCGCCAGGCCGACGTCGAGCCCGCGGCGCCCGCCAGAGACGTAGACCGCGTCGAACGCGAGCGCCGACTCGTCGATCACGGTCCGCAGCCGCTGGCGCTGGCCGAGCGGCGAGATGCCGCCCACGACGTACCCGGTCGCGCGCTCGGCCGCGGCCTGCTCGGCCATCGCGGCCTTCTTGCCGCCGGCCGCGTGCGCGAGCGCCTTGAGGTCGAGCTTGCGGTCGACGGGCACGACGCCCACGACGAGCGTCCCGTCGACCGAGGTGACCAGGGTCTTGAACACCTGCTCGGCCGGGATGCCGATCGCCGCGGCGGCCTCGAGCCCGTAGCTCAGGTCGGAGGACGGGTCGTGCTCGTAGGGGTGGACGGTGTGCGGGACGCCGGCCTTCTCGAGCGCGACGAGCCCGGGCGTGCCGGCGTGGGACGACTTCTGCTTCTTGGCCACAGGGAGATTGTGCCCCTAGGTGCGCGTCTCCGGCTGCGGCGACGGAGCGGAGGCGGGGTCCGGCCGTGTCGCCGAGTCCTCCACGAAGCGCGGGCGGCACGCGAACCAGCCGGCGACCACTCCAGGGACGGCGGTCGCTGCGAGCGCGACGAGCGGGATCGTCCACGAGCCGGTCGCCTCACGGAGGAGGCCCAGGCCGAGCGGGCCGAAGCAGGCCAGGCCGTAGCCGATTCCTTGGACGAAGCCGGACACGGCCGAGGCCGACTCCGCGGTCCTGGTCCGACGGTTGATCAGGGTCATGCAGAGCGGGAACGTGCTCACCCCGATCCCCAGGGCGCACACCCAGAGCACCGTGCCCTCGAGCGGGGAGATGATCAGGCCCAGGTAACCGACGGTCAGGACGACCGAGCACGCGACGACCACGACGAACGGGTTCGCCATGCGCGTGGCCACGTGCGGGACCACCAGGGCGGCGGCCACGCCCCAGGCCGAGTACAGGGCGATCATGGAGCCGCCCAGAGCCGGGCTCCCGCCCGCGTCGGTGAGCACGGCCGGCACCCAGGTGATGATCCCGTAGTTGGACAGCGCCATCATCGCGAACAGGACGACCAGGCCCCAGGCGGTCGACGATCGGCTGATCCTCGGCCTCGCGCCGGTCGTCGCCGGCGCCTGGGGGCGGTGGTGGTCGGCGGGCAGCCTGGCTGCCAGGACGAGCCAGACCACTGCGGCGAGCGCGGCCGGGACCGCCCAGACTCCTACCGAGAGCCGCCAGCTCGTCGCCTCCGCCACCGGGACGGCCAGCAGCGGGGCGACGAACTGGCCGGTTTGCATCAGGAGCAGGTAGAGCGAGGTCCACAGGGCGATCCGGTCGGGGAACCAGGCCTTCACCAAGGGGACGATCACCACGTTCGCGGCGCCGATCCCGGCCAGGGCCAGCACGGTCGACAGCACGAGCGCGAGGGGCGTCGGAGAGAAGGCACGCACCACGAGCGAGAGCGCCGTCAGGCCCAGCGCCACCGTGGCCGTGCGCTCGAGCCCGAACCTCCTCGTCACCACCGGGGCGAGGAAGCCGAAGACGGCGAACGACGCCGCGGGCACGGTCCCGAGCAGGCCCGCCAGGGCCACGCCGAACCCGAGGTCCGCTCCGATGATCTCGAGGAGCGGGGTGAACCCGGTCACGGCCGTCCGGAGGTTGACCGCCGTCAGCGCGACGGCAAGGCCGGCCCACACGGTCAAGCGTCCGCGGCGGACCGGGATGCGCGCTGGAGAGAGTGTCGTCACGCTAAACTCCACGATGAGATCGGTGAATGATGGGATCATGGGATGAATTCTGGTGAGTCTGACACACGGCGGCCCGTGCGTCGAGCAGGCCTGATCGACCAGGCCGTCGAGCGCTTCCGCGACGAGGTGGTCTCCGGCCGCTGGCCGGTCGGCGAGCGGATCCCGACCGAAGCCGATCTGGTGTCGGAGTTCGGGGTCGGGCGGAACACGGTCCGCGAGGCGATCCAGTCGCTGGTGCACGGAGGACTGCTGCGCCGTGAGCAGGGCCGGGGCACCTTCGTCATCTCCAGCTCCGAGCTGACGGGCACGCTCGAACGCCAGCTCGCCGGGGGATCCCGTCGTCACTACCTGGAGCTGCGCCGTGCCCTGGACAGCACCGCGGCCTCGCTCGCCGCATCGAGTCGCTCGGAGGCCGACGTCGAGCTGCTGCGCGAGCTGCGCGACCGACGGGAAGAGGTCTGGTCGGCCGGTGATCGCGACCTTCGAGCCGGCGCTGACCTCGCCCTGCACCGCGCGATCGTGGCAGCGACGCACAACCCGCTCTACCTGCAGCTCTACTCCAGCATGCTCGACGTCTTCGCGGTCCACATGCGCGACGAGGAGCGCGAGGGCGACGACGAGGAGGCGGCCCACCGCCACCACCACGAGCTGGTCGAGGCGATCGCCGACGGTGACCCCGACCGTGCGGCGGCGATGGTCGCCGCCATCTTCGGGCCGTTCATGCGCTGAACCGCGACGCCGGCTCCTGCTAGACGTTCACGTCGACGAGCGACCCGATCCCGTACGTCACGGCCATGGCGATCGCCCCGCCGAGGACCGTGCGGATCGTCGCGCGCCGGGTCGGGGACCGTCCCAGCCTCGCGCTGCCCCAGCCCGTGAGGACCAGCGCCAGGACGACCGCGACGAACGTCACGGGGATCCGGGCCGCGGTGGGGGCCAGGAGGATGGCGGCCAGGGGGAGCAGCCCGCCCACGGTGAACGAGACGATCGAGGCGAGCGCGGCCTCCCAGGGGGACGTGAGGTCGTCGGGGTCGATGTTGAGCTCGGCGTCCGCGTGAGCCGCGAGGGGGTCGTGAGCCGTGAGCTGGACGGCGACCTCGTGCGCGAGCTCGGGCGTCAGTCCTTTGGCCCGGTAGATCCCGGCGAGCTCCGCGAGCTCCTCGTCGGGCATGGTCGCGAGCTCCTGGCGCTCCTTGGCGAGCATGGCCTCCTCGGTGTCGCGCTGCGTGCTCACCGAGACGTACTCGCCCGCGGCCATCGACAGGGCTCCGGCGAGCAGGGCCGCGGCGCCCGCGGTCGCGATGACGGGGATCGACGTGCTGGTGGCGGCGACGCCCACGACCACGCCCGCGGTCGACACGATCCCGTCGTTCGCGCCGAGCACCCCGGCCCGCAGGCGATTGAGCCGTGCGCCCGTGCCCTCGCTCCGGTGCTGCTCTCCCTCGTGCGGTGTCGTCTCCTGGTCCCGTGCGCTCATGAGGCCACGGTAGAGCGGGGGAGCGAGCCTGTCGTGGCGGGCCGCGACGTGCTCGCGTCCGTCTCGCGTCCCGGGCGGCCGGGCGTGTGACCTGCACCTCAGGCCTGCGAGGACCTTCGTCCCTGGCCGATCGGTGCTCGTCCTGAGAGGCTCGAGGTGGCAGAGGTGACCGCCGGCAGGGGATGCGTCAGGGGCGCATCGGAAGCAGGGAGAACGCACATGAGCATCGACGACCCCCGAATCGAACGGATCCTCGCGGCCGCGTCCCGTGCCCCGAGCGTGCACAACACCCAGCCGTGGTCCGTCCACGTGCACGGCACGACGCTCGACGTGCGCGCCGACGACTCGCGCCGACTGACGCACGCCGACCCTGCGGGCCGCGAGATGCTCATCAGCTGCGGAGCGTTCCTCGCGAACCTGCGCGTCGCGGCACGCCGCGAGTCCTTCCGTCCGGTGCTGACGCTGCTGCCCGACGACGCCGACCCCGCCCTGGTCGCCCGCGTCGACCTGGTCCCGGGTGTCCTGCCCGACGCCGACGAGCTGGACCTCGCGGTCGCGATCGAGCGCCGCGCGACGTCCCGTGTGCCGTTCGAGGACCAGCCGCTCGACGCCGACGTGGTCGACGACCTCGACAAGGCTGCGACGTCCGAGGGGGCGCGGTTCGTGACGCTCGCCCCCCAGGCCCCCGAGCGGACGGTCCTGCTGGACCTCGTGCGCGAGGCCGAGGAGGCCGCCGGCAAGGATCACACGGGCCGGGTCGAGCAGGCGCGCTGGGTCACGAGCGACCCCGACCGGCCCGACGGGATCCCGGTCGCGGCGCTCGGTCCCGCGAGCGACGACGCGCTGGCCCCCGTGCGGCACTTCGGCGGCGACTCCACGAGCGACCGGGCCGCGTTCGAGCACCGTTCGACGCTCGCGGTCCTCACGACCCCGGGCGACTCCGTGCGCGACTGGCTCGTTGCCGGCCAGGCGCTCGAGCGTGTCCTGCTGACCGCGACGACCTACTTCGTGCACGCCTCGTTCGCGACGACCGTCCTCGAGAACCCGACCACGCGGGCCGCGCTCGCAGCGGCGCTCGACGCCGGGGCGCCGCAGATGGTGCTGCGACTGGGGTACAGCGCGACGTCTCCGCGGACGCCCCGCCGCCCGGCCGACGACGTGCTCCGGTAGGTCGCGTCAGATCGTCCCGACCGCCACGACGCTCAGCACCACGGCGCCGGCCTCGTCGCTCGCCGCGAGGTCGACGACGGCGCTGATCGCCCAGTCGTGGTCGCCCGCCGGGTCGTCGAGCACCTGGCGGACGAACCACGTGCCGGGCTCGACGCGCTCGCCGTCGGGCCGCACGCCGTTCTCGACGATCTGCACGAGGGCCGACGACCGTGCTGCGGCGTCCACGCCGATCGCGTCGTTGCCGTGCAGGTCGAACATCGGGTCGAGGGCGTCGGCCCACGCGTCGCCGTCCCAACCGCTCGCCTTGTCGAGGGCCTCGAGCGCGTCGTAGCTCTCTCGCGCCGCGAGCTCGACCCGGCGGAACAGGGCGTTGCGGACCAGGACGCGGAACGAGCGAGGGTTGCCCGTGACGGGACGGGCCGGGGCCTCGGCGCCCGTGCCGGACAGCGGGCCGTCGCCGAGGTGGGGGTCGACGTCGTCGCCTGCGCTCACGTCAGGGTTGGCCAGGCGCTCCCACTCGTCGAGCAGCGACGAGTCGGTGCCTCGCACCAGCTCGCCCAGCCACTCGGTGATGTCCTGGACCTCCTCGGTGCGGTGCTCCTCGGAGACCGTCTGGCGCATCGACCGGTACGCGTCGGCGAGGTAGCGCAGCACGACCCCCTCGGTGCGGTCCAGGCCGTACACGGACACGAACTCTCCGAAGGTCATGGCCCGCTCGACCATGTCGCGCACGACCGACTTGGGTGAGAGCTCGGCGTCGGAGACCCACGGGTTCGAGTGCTTGTACGTGACGAACGCAGGCTCGAGCAGGTCCGCGAGGGGCTTGGGCCACGTGATGGTCTCGAGCAGCGCCATGCGCTCCTCGTACTCGTACCCCTCGGCCTTCATGGCCGCGACGGCCTCGCCGCGGGCGCGGTGCTGCTGCGCGACGAGCACCTGGCGCGGGTCGGACAGCGTGGCCTCCAGGACCGAGACGACGTCGAGCGCGTGCGTGGGGGACTCGACGTCGAGCAGGTCGAGCGCCGCGAGCGCGAAGGGCGACAACGGCTGGTTGAGCGCGAACTCGCGCGGCAGGTCGACCGTGAGGCGCACCGTGGGGCGCTGCCCGCTCGGGTAGGTCGGGTCCGGCACGCGGACGCGCTCGACGATGCCCGCGACGCGCAGCGAACGGTAGATGCGGAACACCTGGCGCACGTGGCGCTCGCGCTGGGCCTCGGTGTCGTGGTTGGCCGTGAGCAGGTGCTTCATGGCCTGCACCGGATCGACCCCCTTGTCCCCCCGCGCGAGCACGTTGAGCACCATGGCGTGGTTGACCGTGAAGTGGCTGGTCAGGGCCTCGGGGTCGGCGTCGCGCAGGCGCTCGAACGTCGCGTCGGTCCAGTTGACCGCTCCCGCCGGCGCCTTCTTGCGCACGATCTTCTTGAGCTTCTTGGGGTCGTCCCCGGCCTTGGCGAGCAGCTTGCGGTTCTCGATCACGTGCTCGGGGGCCATGACGAGGACCTCGCCGAGCGTGTCGTAGCCCGCCCGGCCCGCGCGGCCCGCGATCTGGTGGAACTCGCGCGCCGTGAGGTGGCGCATGCGCTCGCCGTCGAACTTCACGAGGCTCGTCATGAGGACCGTGCGGATGGGGACGTTGATGCCGACGCCCAGGGTGTCGGTGCCGCACACGACCTTGAGCAGCCCGGCCTGGGTCAGGCGCTCGACCACGCGACGGTACTTGGGCAGCATGCCCGCGTGGTGCACGCCCACGCCGTGGCGCAGGAACTTGCTGAGCGTCTTGCCGAACCCCGAGGTGAAGCGGAAGTCGCCCAGCTCGGCCGCGATCGCGTCCTTCTCGGAGCGGCTCGCGACGTTGATGCTCAGCAGGGCCTGGGCGCGGTCGACCGCGTCCTTCTGGGTGAAGTGCACGACGTAGACCGGCGCGCGGTGCGTCGTGACGAGCTCTTCGAGGACCTCGTTGAGCGGCTCGACGACGTAGCTGAACGTCAGCGGCACGGGACGCTCGGCGCTCGTGACCTCGGCGACGGGGCGTCCCGTGCGGGTCTCGAGGTCCTCGGTGAACGTCGAGGTGTCGCCCAGGGTCGCGGACATGAGGACGAACTGCGCCTGGGGCAGCTCGAGGAGGGGGACCTGCCAGGCCCAGCCGCGCTGGGGGTCCGCGTAGTAGTGGAACTCGTCCATGACGACCTGCGCGACGTCCGCGTCGGCGCCGTCGCGCAGCGCGATGTTCGCGAGGATCTCCGCGGTGCAGCAGATGATCGGCGCGGTCGGGTTGACCGACGAGTCGCCCGTCATCATGCCGACGTTCGCGGAGCCGAACACCGCGACGAGCGCGAAGAACTTCTCGCTCACGAGCGCCTTGAGCGGAGCCGTGTAGTAGCTGCGGCCGGGGACTCCCGCGCGGTGCGCGGCGAGGGCCGCGTAGTGCGCGCCGACCGCGACGAGCGACTTCCCCGAGCCCGTGGGCGTGGCCAGGATGACGTGCGCGCCCGAGAAGACCTCGATGACGGCCTCGTCCTGGTGGGCGTAGAGGTCGATCCCCGTCTCGGTGGCCCACTCGGTGAACCCTTCGTAGAGGGCGTCAGGGTCCGGGGTGCCCGAGCCGTCCGGTGCCGGCAGGTGACGAACCAGGCCGGGCTCGGGACGGGTGGTGGGGGTCGTGGTGCTCATCGTGGCCATTGTCGCAGAGCGGGCGCCGGGCGGTGGGCCGCGCTGCCCCTGCCCGCGGGCGCCGTCCTCGGTGCGTCGCAGGGCTGTCGTCCGACCTGGCGGCAACCTTATGGCTCCTGTGGACAGCGCTGTCATGCCATGCAAAGGTGCAGAACGCCCAGCACTGACGCTGGGTACACCGAGCAGCCCACGCCGTGGTGGGCAGGAGGGCGAGCCGTATGACTCCTCGTCAGCACGCGACAACTCGTTCGAAGCAGCACCGTCGGAGCCCGATCCCGTCGACCGCCCTGGCGCTCGCGCTCCTCGTGGGGGCCGCGCCCGCAGCGACCGCGCTCCCGGCCGCGGGCGCGGCGCCGGCCGCCGCCCCGACGGCGGTCCAGGCCGAGGTCGGCCCCGTGGACCAACCCCTCGTCTCCTACGTCAACCCGTTCATCGGGACCAAGGACGACGGGAACACCTACCCCGGGGCGAGCGTCCCGTTCGGCATGGTGCAGTTCTCGCCCGACAACGGCCACAACGTCGGGTACGACTACGGGCGCGACCGCATCCGAGGCTTCTCGCTCGTGCACCTCTCGGGGGTCGGGTGCGGGCTGGGCGGGACGCTTCCGGTCCTGCCCACGACGGGCGACGTCACCTCGACCGACTACGGGCAGTACGCCCTGAAGTACTCGCACGACGACGAGGAGGCCTCGCCCGGGTACTACCGCGTAGGGCTCCAGGCGTCGGCGGGCACGATCGACGCCGAGCTCACGGCCGGAGAGCACACCGCGGTCCAGCGCTACACGTTCCCGTCGACCGACAAGGCGAACGTGCTGATCAACACCGGGCAGGCCCTCAACCGGGTCACCGGGTCGACCGTGACCGTGATCGACGACCGCACGGTCGAGACGACCATCACCCAGCGCGGCTTCTGCCAGGACACGCAGCCCTTCACGATCCACACGCGCACGACCTTCGACCGCCCCTTCACGACCTACGGCACCTGGCAGGGCGGCGCCGTCACGGCGGGCGCGGCGACCGCCACGGGCGACGGCCGCGTGGGCGCCTACCTCCGGTTCGACACCACGGGCGGCGACCTCGACGTCGAGGCGACCACCTCGATGAGCTACGTCGACGCGGCCGGGGCGGCCGCGAACCTCGACGCCGAGGCGGGCACGTTCGACGAGGCTCGCACCGCCGCGACCGCGGCATGGGAGGAGCGGCTCGGGTCGGTCGCCGTCCAGCGCGGCACCGAGGACGACCTGCGCACGTTCTACTCCTCGCTGTACCGGAGCTTCCTGGCCCCCAACACGGGCACCGACGTCGACGGGCGCTACCGCGGCTGGGACCAGGAGGTCCACGTCGCCGAGGACTTCACGTACTACCAGAACTTCTCGCTGTGGGACACGTACCGCACGCAGCAGCAGCTGCTCGCGCTGCTCGCCCCGCAGGAGTCGCAGGACATGGCGCTGTCCGTTGTCCGCGCCGCGGAGCAGGGCGGCTGGCTGCCGCGCTGGGGGTACGGCACGGTCGAGACCAACATCATGACGGGCGACCCGGCCACGCCCTTCCTCGTGAGCGCATGGAGCCAGGGGCTGCTCGCGGGGCACGAGGAGGAGGCCTACGCGGTCCTCCAGCAGAGCGCCGACAACATGGCCCCCGCAGACTCCCCGTTCAACGGGCGCGCGGGCAACGACACGTACCTGGCGAGCGGGTTCGTCCCGCACGAGCCGGGACGTTCGGGCAAGCCCGGTGACTACGACCTGCAGCACGGCGGTTCGGCCACGCTCGAGTACGCGCTCTCGGACGCGATGCTCGCGACCATGGCACGGGGCCTCGGCCATGACGAGGACGCCGACCGCTACGCCGCGCGGGGCCAGAACTACCGTTCGGTGTTCGACCCGCGCACCGGGGCCTTCCGCGCCCGCAACGCCGACGGCCTGTTCGTGGGCGACCCGGACCCGGCCAAGAGCGACGGGTTCCACGAGGGCACTGCCGTCCAGTACCAGTGGCTCGTCCAGCAGGACGTCCCGGGCCTCCTCGACCTGATCGGCGGCACGGACGCCGCCAACGAGGCGCTCGACTCGTTCTTCGCCTACGACCAGCTGCTCGTGGACCCCGAGAAGACGGCCCGCGAGGTGTGGGTCAACGGCACCTATTCCTACTACGACCAGGACACCTACAACCCCAACAACGAGCCCAACCTCCACGCGCCGTACGTGTACCTGTGGACCGGGCAGCCGTGGAAGACCAACGACGTGGTCCGCGCGGCCCTGACCCTCTTCACCGACGGCCCCGACGGCGTCACGGGCAACGACGACCTGGGCACCATGTCCGCGTGGCACGTCCTGTCGGGGCTCGGGATCTACCCGATCGTGCCCGGCACGGACACGTGGGGCCTCTCGACGCCCCTGTTCGACGACGTCCGGATCGACCTCGACGAGTCGTTCTACCCTCGTAGCGAGCTGCACATCACCGCCCCGGGGACGTCGACCGAGAACCGCTACACGGCCTCGGTCACCGCAGGGGCCACCGCGGTGGACCGCGCCTACCTCACGGGCCCGGAGCTGACCGCGGCGGGCACCCTGTCGTTCGCCACGAGCGCCGAGCACACCGCGTGGGCCACGGGGCCCGACGCCGCGCCGGGCGCGGTCGACCGGGTCGACGCCGAGGTCAGCCGCCTGTTCGCGGGCCTCTCGACCGCGCACCCGGTCATCCGGCCGGGCGCAACGGTCGACCTGGTGGCGAGCGTCGTCGCGCAGGGCCCGGGTACCGTCTCGGGCGAGATCCAGGTGACCGGGAGCGACGCCGTCCAGGTCCAGGACGGCTCGGGCCCGTGGTCGGTCGTCTCGGACGGCCTGCCTGCCACGAGCGAGATCCCGCTGAGGCTCTCGGCCGCGCCGGGCGTCGCGCCCGGCGCGTACCCCGTCACGGTCGTCGTGACGGACGCCGCGGGGCACGAGGTCTCCCGCGAGGTGACCGTCGTCGTCGCGCAGGAGTCGTGGCTGCGCAGCAGCTTCGACAACGCCGGGATCGGCGACGCCGGTGCGGCCAACGCGAACTTCGACGGGCAGGGGGCCTACCTGCTGCGCGACCTGCTCGCCGAGCAGGGCGCGGTCCAGGGCGTGCCGGGACTCGTCCCGGGCACGCAGCTGGGCTACGTGCTCGCGGCCGAGGAGCCGGGTGCGCCCGACAACGTCCGCGCGAACGGTCAGGTGCTCGACGTCCGCGCGAGCATCGGCACGGCACGCCAGGTCTCGCTCGTCGGCTCGAGCAACAACGGCACGCACGGGGGCGACCTGGTCCTGGGCTTCACGGACGGCACGAGCCAGACGTCGCGCGTCGAGCTGAGCGACTGGTGCACGGGGTCGCCCGTGGCCGGCAACATCCTCGTCGCCAAGGCGGGGGCACGAGGCAGTGGCACGGGGACGCAGCGCATCGGCTGCGGCCTGTACGCCACGGCTCCGGTCGCCGTCCCCGAGGGCAAGGCCCTCGCGACGATCACCCTGCCGCGCGCGACCAACATGCACGTGTTCGCGGTGGCGAGCGATGCGGTGGTGGCTCCGGTGTTCGACGTGGTGGTCTCGGCCAGGGCCCAGTGCGTGGCGGGGCGTGTGGTGCTCTCGGTGCGTGCGGTGAGCGCGGAGGACCTGCCGGTGGACGTCAAGGTGTCCTCGGTGTTCGGGTCCAGGTCGTTCGTGGGGCTGGCGCCGGGCAAGAGTGCGTCGGCGTCGTTCGCGACGCGTTCGGGTGCGGTCGAGGCCGGCCAGGTCACGGTCGTGGTCTCCCAGGACGGGCGGTCGCAGGATGTCGTGGTGTCCTACGACGCCACCACCTGCGACTGACCCACCATGGGCCCGCCCGGGGAGAGGGAACCCCGGTCGGGCCCGTCGGCGCGCCCCGCCCGACGCGCAGGACACGGGCGGGCGCGCCTCGGTCCGCCGGTGCGGCCGGCGTACCGCAGCAGCACGTCACGAGGTCAGGGACGACCAACGAGGGAGCAGAGCGTGAGAACAGCACGAGGCAGGACACGAAGGGTCGTCGCGGCGCTCGCCGCGGCAGCGGTCGCGGGCGCGGGGCTCGTGGGAGGGGCGGCGGTCGCCGCCCCGCCGGCACCAGCGGCCGGGGCCTCCGACGCCGGGCTCGTGACCGACCCGGTCGACCTGGTCGACCCGATGGTCGGCACGGGGCAGGCGAACGGCGTCGTGGGGGAGATCAACAACTTCCCCGGACCGTCGATGCCGTTCGGCATGATGCAGCTCTCGCCCGACACCCAGGTGTCGGTGGGGAACGGCGACCGGGCGTACGCGGGGTACCGCTACTCGCACCAGGCGATCCGCGGGTTCTCGATGAACCACGCGTCGGCGGGGTGCTGGGTGTTCGGCGACGTCCCCATCCTGCCGGTCGCGGGGGACGTGGGCAGTGCGCCGTGGGACCGCAAGGAGGAGTTCTCGCACGACCAGGAGAGTGCCGAGGTGGGCCGGTACGCCGTGACCCTCAAGAGCTCGGGCATCGAGGCCGAGCTGTCGGCCGCGACGCGCTCGGGGGGCATGACGTTCGAGTACCCGCAGACAGGGGACGCGCAGGTCATCGTCAACCCGGGCGGCTCGCTCGGCACGGTCTTCGGGTCCACGGTCGAGGTCACCGGCAGCCGCACCGTCACGGGCTCGGTGTCGAGCGGCGGGTTCTGCGGCAAGGGCAACCGCTACACGCTCTACTACGCGGTCGAGTTCGACCAGGACTTCTCGTCGTTCGGCACCTGGGAGGGCACGACCCTCACGACGGGTGACCGCTCGGCGCAGGGCCGCCGCGCGGGAGCGTGGACGACGTTCGCGCCGGGTTCGACGGTCCAGGCCAAGGTCGCGATGTCGTACGTGAGCGTCGAGGGCGCGCAGGCCAACCTCGCGGCCGAGATCCCGGCCTGGGACTTCGACGCTGTCCGCGACGACAACCGTGCGGCCTGGTCCGACCTGCTGGGCAAGGTCCAGGTCGCGGGCGAGGACGCGGACGACAAGACCATGTTCTACACCTCGCTCTACCACTCGATGATGCACCCCAACACGTTCGACGACGTCGACGGGCGTTACGTCGGGTTCGACCAGCAGATCCACCAGGTCGCCGACGGCCGCACCCGGTACGCCAACTTCTCGGACTGGGACACGTACCGTTCGCTCGGTGCGCTCCAGGCGGTGCTCGCTCCTGAGCGCGCCTCGGACATGGCGCAGTCGCTCGTGAGCTCGGCCGTCGAGGGGGGCTGGCTCCCGCGCTGGCCCGTCGCCAACGGGTACACGGGGCAGATGACGGGCGACAGCTCGGTGCCGCTCATCGCGAGCATGTACGCGTTCGGTGCGCGAGACTTCGACGCCGAGACGGCGCTCGAGTACATGGTCAAGGGCGCCACGACCGAGGGCCGGACCCCGAGCGGGTACGTCCAGCGGCACGGGATCGGGACCTACCTCGAGCGCGGGTACGCCCCGCAGACCGAGGAGTTCCGGGGCGACCACCGCGTGGTCGGGGCGTCCATCACGCTCGAGTGGTCGGTCGCGGACTTCGCGATCGGTCGTCTCGCGGGGGCTCTGGGCCAGGACGAGATCGCGGCCGAGTACCAGGCGCGCGGCCAGTACTGGCAGAACATCTTCGACCCGAGCACGAGCACGGTCGCGGCCCGCAACGCCGACGGCTCGTTCGTGGTCCCGGACGGCAGCGGCGGGTTCGGGCAGGAGGGGTTCGACGAGGGCAACGCCGAGCAGTACACGTGGCTCGTCCCACAGAACGTCGCGGCGCTGACCGAGGGGCTGGGCGGTCGGGAGGCCGTGGCCGAGCGCCTCGACCGGTTCACCACGACCCACAACTCGGGTCCCAACGAGCCCCGGCTCTGGATCGGCAACGAGCCGAACTTCGGTGTGCCGTGGCTGTACGACTACGTGGGTCAGCCCTGGCGAACGACCGAGCTTGTCGACGAGATCACCGCGACCCTGTTCTCCCCGACTCCGGACGGGAAGCCGGGCAACGACGACCTGGGCGCGCAGGCGGGCTGGTACGTCTGGGCCGCCGCGGGCCTGTACCCCACGACGCCCGGGACCGACGTCCTGGCGATCAACACCCCGCGGTTCGACCGGGTCGTGATCGACCTCGGCGACGGCAAGACGCTCGACCTGCGGGCGCCCGGCGCGTCGACGGGCCAGCGGTACATCACGGGCATGACGGTCGAGGGGCAGCCCTGGGACAGGACCTACCTGCCCGAAGGCCTGATCCACGAGGGTGGTGTGGTCGAGCTGGCCTTGTCGGCCGAGCGCGACACGACCTGGGGCACGTCGCCCGAGGCCTCGCCACCGTCGTTCCGCGAGGGCGAGCAGGGGCTCGTCGCGAACGCGGGGAGCGCGCTCGTCTCGGTGGCTCCGGGCGGCACGGCGACGTCCCCGGTCGACGCCCAGCTCTTCGGGGACCTCGACGCCCAGGTCACGGTCGCGGTCGACGCGCCCGCGGACATCACGGTCACGGGCGAGACCCTCGTGCCCGACGGCGCAGGTCACCTGCGCGGTGACCTCACCTTCGCGGTGGGTCAGGACGTGCCCGAGGGCTTCTACGACGTCGAGGTCACGCTCACGGCCGGAGGCACCGAGAGGCGTGTGCCGGTCACGGTGCGGGTCGCGGCCGAGGGCAGCCTGTTCGCGGCGTTCGACACGGTCGGGAGCGCGAGCCAGGCCCAGCGGGCAGGTGCCAACTTCGACGGTGCGGGGAACTCGTTCTCGCGCGAGGCGCTCGCACAGGCGGGGCTCACGCCGGGCTCGGCGCACGACGTCGGCGGCCTGCCGTTCGTCTGGCCCTCCTCGCCCGAGGGCCGACCGGACTCGCTCACGCTCGACGGCGAGACGATCGTCCTGCCGGCACCGAGCGCGGGCTTCTCGCTCGTCGGGGCTGCGACCAACGGGACCCAGCAGGGCCAGGCGACCGTGACGTTCCAGGACGGGACCACGGCCACGACGACCGTCGGGTTCGGCGACTGGGTCCTGCCGAGCGCGGACGGGAGCCCCGTCCTGGGGAACGCGGTGGTCGCGCGCATGGACCGCCGCAACGGGGACAAGGACAGCGCGTTCGTGTTCTCCACGGCCCCCTACGTGGCTCCCGAGGGGAAGAAGATCGTCTCGATCACCTTCCCGCGGAACAAGGATCTGCACGTGTTCGCGGTGGCGAGCGATGCGGTGGTGGTGGTGCCGGTGTTCGACGTGGTGGTCTCGGCCAGGGCGCAGTGCGTGGCGGGGCGTGTGGTGGTCTCGGTGCGTGCGGTGAGCGCGGAGGACCTGCCGGTGGACGTCAAGGTGTCCTCGGTGTTCGGGTCCAGGTCGTTCGTGGGGCTGGCGCCGGGCAAGAGTGCGTCGGCGTCGTTCGCGACGCGCGCGGGTGCGGTCGAGGCAGGGCAGGCCACGGTCGTGGTCTCCCAGGACGGGCAGTCGCAGGAGGTCGTGGTGTCCTACGACGCCACCACCTGCGACTGACCCACGAGCCGGGGAGGTGCTGGTCCGGACGCGTCCCGGACCAGCACCTCCCCTCGTCGTCCGCGGGGGCCGGGCCCCGACGGGACCCGCTGGTCTCGCCGGGACCCACGGGAGGTCCCGTGGCAGTCTGGGCGCATGGTGACCGACCGGCGCGCGGACGCGCCCCGCTTCCACCCCGAGACCGCGGCCGAGTGGCGCGCGTGGCTCGTCGACCACCACGACGACGAGGTGCCCGGGGTCTGGGTCGTGCAGTGGCGGCGGGCCAGCGGTCGCGCCCCGATCGACTACGACGCGCTCATCGAGGAGGCGCTGAGCTTCGGCTGGATCGACGGGACCGTGCAGACGATCGACGACGACCGCTCGATGATGTGGCTCACACGCCGGCGTCCCGGCAGCCGCTGGACGCGCCTGAGCAAGGAGCGGGTCGCGCGGGCCGAGGCGGACGGGAGGATGACCGACGCGGGGCGCGCGGTCGTCGAGGCCGCGCGGGCCGACGGTTCCTGGACGAGGTACGACGACGCCGAGGCGCTGGTCGTCCCCGACGACCTGGCCTCGGCGTTCGCCGCCGTGCCGCCTGCCCGGGAGCACTGGGACGCCTTCCCGCCCGGGGTGCGCCGACTCGTCCTCGGCTGGATCGCGGACGCCCGGCGGGCGCCGACCCGCGCCGCCCGGATCGCCGAGACCGCGCAGAAGGCCCAGCGCGGCGAGCGCGCGCACGAGCAGCCGCGCTGAGTGCCCGTCGCGACAAGGACCACCGCGAGAGGTTAGCGTCCTGCGGACGGCAGAACCGCCGTCGGGCTGGAGGAACCCCATGGACGTCCTGCAAGAGGCGCTGATCGACCCGGTCAGCAACTTCCTGTACTCCTACGTCCTGATCTACGTCCTCATCGGCGCGGGCATCTACTTCACGGTGCGCACGCGCGCCGTCCAGGTCCGGATGTTCGGGCTCATGTTCCGGCTGGTCGGCGGCTCGACCGGCGCGGCCGAGGGCGGCATCTCGTCGTTCCAGGCCTTCTGCGTGGGCCTCGCCTCGCGCGTGGGCACGGGCAACATCGCGGGCGTCGCGATCGCGCTGACGCTCGGCGGGCCGGGCGCGATCTTCTGGATGTGGTGCGTCGCGCTCATCGGCATGGCCACGGCGTTCGTCGAGGCGACGCTGGGGCAGATCTTCAAGGTCCGTGCCGACGACGGCTCCTTCCGCGGCGGCCCCGCGTACTACATCCAGCGGGGTCTGGGCTCGCGACGCTGGGGGATCGTGTTCGCGATCCTGCTGATCTTCGCGTTCGGCTTCGCGTTCAACATGGTGCAGGCCAACACGATCAGCGAGGCCCTGGACAACGGGCACGCCGTCTCGCCGGGCTGGACCGCGGTCTTCCTCATGATCCTCGCCGCGCCCGTGCTGTTCGGCGGGGTCAAGCGCGTCGCGAAGGTCGCGGGTGTCGTGCTGCCGATCATGGCGGGCATCTACGTCCTGCTCGCGGCCACGATCATCCTCATGAACCTCGGCGCCGTGCCGGGCGTGGTCCGGCAGATCGTCGAGGGCGCGTTCGGGCTCGACCAGGCCGTCGCGGGCACGGCCGGGGGGATCCTCGCGGCGCTGCTCAACGGGGTCAAGCGTGGCCTGTTCTCGAACGAGGCAGGCATGGGCAGCGCACCGAACGCGGCCGCGACCGCGACGGTCTCGCACCCCGCCAAGCAGGGCCTGATCCAGTCGCTCGGCGTGTTCGTCGACACGATCGTGGTGTGCTCGGCGACGGCCTTCATCATCCTCATGGCGGGACCCGAGGTGTTCGACCCGGGGAGCACGACCGACGCGGCCGGGGCCTCGCTCACGCAGGAGGCCGTCGCGGCCCAGCTCGGGTCGTGGACCGTGTGGCCCATGACGATCCTGGTGTTCGTCTTCGCGTTCTCCTCGGTGCTCGGCAACTACTCGTACGCCGAGGTCAACCTGACGTTCCTCGGCATCCGCGCCAAGGCGCTCACCGCGCTGCGCACGCTCGTGCTCGCGGCGATCGGGATCGGGTCGCTCGTCGAGCTCGAGGCCGTGTGGGCCGTCGCGGACGTCGCCATGGCGCTCATGGCCCTCGTGAACCTGGTCGCGATCACGCTGCTGGGCCGGTGGGCCTTCGGGGCGCTCAAGGACTTCGAGCGCCTGCGGGCGAGCGGGGCGGGCGACCGGTTCGTCGGGGTCGGGAACCCCGACCTGCCCGGGGACGTGCCGGGCGACGTGTGGGCGCCGGTTCAGCAGGACTCGAAGGCGTAGCCCGGGTCGTCGGGCGTCGAGAGCGCGCGGTCGCGTCCCACGACCGAGACCCCGCGCGCGCACGCGTCGGCGAGGCGGGCGGAGAGGTCCGGCTCGTCGTCGTACTCGATCTCCAGGACGCGCGTGCCGTAGGCGGCGGCGTAGTCGCCGCACTCGTCGTGGACGGCGCAGTCCTCGGCGACCACGAAGTCGAAGCCGAGCGCCCGACCGTCCTCGCCCAGCTCGACCGTGTTCTTCTGCCCGATCGCGAGTCCTCGCGCGTGCGCGCGGTCGATCAGCAGCGCGGCCAGGGCGAGGTTGTCGTCGCGCGTGAGCAACCCCGACGACCGGGTGAACGAGTCCAGGTTGTCGGGCTCGACCGCGTCGAACCCCGCGTCCGCGCACGCGTCCAGCTGTGCGCCGACGACCTGCGCGATCTCGCGGCGCGCGGTGTCGGTCGAGGTGTCGAGGAGCAGCTCGTCGGGCCAGCCGAGGTCGGCGACGGGTTCGCCGTCGTCGTCGCGCAGGACCAGGTCGGGGTGGTCGCGCAGCCAGGTCTCGCTCTCGCCGGGCTGGGTCTGGAACCCGTTGACGTAGCAGACGTCGTAGCCCGCGCCCGCGGGGGAGTCGGTGACGTCTCGGACGACGACGGTCACGCCGTCGGGCGGCGGGTAGGCCCCGCCGAGCTGGTAGTCGAGCCCGGCCCCGGCGGGCGGGGGAGCGGGGGCCTCGTCCTCCTGCCCGACGGCGGCGCTCACCGAGGTGGTCGGCTCGAGGTCGTCACGGGCCGAGGTGGGCGCGGGCGCCGGAGCGGTGCACCCGGCGAGGAGAGCGAGGGCCAGGACCGAGGAGGCGAGCGGGAGCGCGGAGCGGGTCGGGAGCACGGGACCATGCTCGCACCGGGCACCGGGCACCGGGCACCGGTGCGCAGGTGTCGCGCGACGCACGGCCGGCCGGCCCCCGCGGATCGCGGGAGCCGACCGGCCGAGGTGCAACCGACCGGCGTCAGCCGATCGTCGTCGTGAACCCCGCGGTCGTGCCGGCGAGCTCGACGGAGTCGGTCGGGGTGAGCGTCGCGGTGACCTGGACGGTCGCGCCGCTCACGCCGAAGGGCAGCGACTGGGGCAGCGTGACCGTCGTCGTGACCCCCTTCGCGACGGGGACGCTCGTGGTCGTCACGAACATCCCTGAGACGACCGTGACCTCGACGGTCCCGGCCACGGACGCGTTGGCGGTCACGCGCGGCTTGGCGCCCGTGCGCAGCGAGGACGCGGCGAGCTTGAGCGTCGTCGGGGCCTTGGCCACGGTCACGGTGCTCACGGCCGAGGTCGTCGAGGACTTCCCGGCCGTGGCGACCACGCGGTAGCGGTGCTGGTCGGTCGTGGCCGAGACCTTCTTGAGCAGGAGGTTCTTCGACGTCGCACCGGCGATGTCGGTCCACGCGTCGGTGCCCGCGGCGGCGGTCTGCCACTGGTAGGCGACGCGGGGAGCGGGCGTGGCCGTCGAGGTCGAGACGGCGGTCGAGGAGATCGTCACGTTCTTGCCCGACTCGACCGTGACGGCGGCGGCGGGCTGCGTCGTGAACGTCACCTCGCTCGGGACGGCGACACCGGCCTCGGTGACCCACTTGGTACCGTCGTCGCGCTTGGTGACCGTGAACTCGTCGTAGACCGCGCCCACGGGCAGGTCGGTGCTCGCGCCCGCGACCTTCTCGGCGATGTAGGACTTGTAGGTCAGGGTGTCCGCCGTGACGTCGACGACCTGGTAGGTCGTGATCTTCTCGCCGCGCAGCACCTGGGTCGCGCCGTTGTTGGTCCAGACGTTCTTGTCGGGGGCCGCGAGGTCGTAGTGCTTGGCTCCCGAGTTGGACACGATGTAGACGGGGCCGTCGGTCACGCCCTCGGTGTCGGTGCGGTCCTCGTCGTTGTAGCCGCGCGCGTAGGTGTGGTCGTGACCCATCATGACGAGGTCGATGTCGTGCTCCTGGAACACGGGGACCCAGTACTTGCGCAGCACGGGCTCGTCACGGCCCGACGACGTCGAGTAGACGGGCTGGTGGAAGGTCACGACGTTCCACTTCGACGGGCTCTCGGTGAGCACGGTGTCGAGCCACGCGGCCTGGAACTGGGTCCAGAGCTCGGCGACCTTGGCCTGCGGGCAGTCGGTGCCGGTGCACGCGGGCAGCGCGTCGGGCGTGAGGAACGCGGTGTCGCGGGTCGCGTTGATCGTGATGAAGCGCATGCCCTGGTAGTCGGTGAAGTACACGGTCTCGGCCGCGAACTCGCTCCAGTGCGCGAAGTAGGCGGCGTACTGGCGGGCCACGGGGGTGTCGCCCACGGCGAGCTGTGCGAGCTCGCCGACGGTCTCGGTCGTGGGGTTGTTGAGCGGGTACTCGAAGTTCGCCTTCCAGGCTGCGAGCTTCTTGTCGCCCGAGTACTCGTGGTTGCCGGGGGCGGCCATGACGTTGCTGGTCGCCGCGGCGTTCTCCATGCCCTTGAACCAGTTGACCCACTGGGTCTCGTTGCTCGCCGAGTCGATCAGGTCGCCCGCGTGGACCGAGCCGATCGCGTCGGGGGCCGTGGCCTGCGCCTGGGCGACGACCTTGGGCCAGGTGCTGTCGAGGCCGATCTGCGCGTCGCCGTAGTAGATGAAGGAGAAGTCCGTCTCGGCCGGGTCGGCCGTCCCGAAGGTCTTCCACCCGGTCCATGCGCCGGGCACGCCGACGCGGTAGGAGTACTCGGTCGCGGGCTTGAGGCCGGGCACGGTCACCGAGAAGTGCTGCTTGGCGTTGCCGTTGACGGCGCCAGCGGCGTAGGCGCGCAGCGTGCGGGTCGCGCCGCCGGAGGCAGGCCGGATCTCGACCTGTCCCGTGGTGTCGGCCTCGCTGCCCGCGAGCCACGAGATCGACTGCGAGGTCTCGGGCGTCTCGGTCGGGGTGAGGATGACGCGGGTCGGCGGGGCGACCACGACCGGGGCGTCCTCGGCGACCGGCGTGAGCGAGGTCAGGTCGAAGTAGACGTCCGAGCTCGACGCGCGGTCCTGGTAGAGCGCGACCGCGATCGTGTTGGTCCCGTCGAGCAGGGCCTCAGGGTCGAGGTCGAACGAGGCCGCGACCGGGTCGGAGGCGCCCGAGCCCGCGTACTGCAGGTTCGTCGTCGTGCTCGTGACGCGCTCGTCGTGGAAGCCGGCGACCTTGGCGCCGTTGACGTAGACGACCAGCCCGTCGTCGTAGACGACGTTGCCGACGACCTTCTCGAGCTCGGCCGCCGTGTCGGCGTCGAACTCGAACGTCGAGCGGAAGAAGAACGTGGGGACGTCGGTCGTGGTCCCCTCGATGTACTGGGTCAGGAGGGTCGTGGGGGTGTGCGGCCCGACGGCCGCGAGCTTGCCGCCCTTGGCCCCGAACGACCCCTTGGCCGACTTCCACGCCGAGGCGTCGTAGGCGGGCTGGGTCCACGACAGCAGGTTCTCGGGCGTGCCCGGGTCCGTGTTGTCGTCGAGGTACTTCCAGGTGGTGTCCGCGGTGGTGAGCAGCGGTGCGGGGGGTGCGGTCGCCGCGGAGGCGTCCTGGGTGGGGGTGGCGGCGAGCACGAGCCCGCCGACCAGGGTGAGGAGGGCGAGCGCGGGCACGCTTCTCCGCACCGGGCGGACAGGGGTGTCCATCGTCTGCGTCATGTCAGTCCTTCGTCCGGTCCCGCGCGCGAGCGCGGCAGCTGGGCGGCGCGACCTTGGCGCCGTCCCGATCCCACCTGACCCGGGTGGCTACCGGGTGAGCCGACGATGAACGCGAAACGTCCGCTTCGTGCCCATTCCCTGCCCGACGGCGTGGCGCGCCTCGCGCGTGGCGGTGCGCCCCGTCGTCGGGCAGGGGAGGGGGGAGCGTCTCAGCCCAGGTCCCAGAGCAGCCGGTAGTAGGCGATCCGTTCCTCGTCCGGCTCGATGCCGTAGGCGTCGTAGACGATCCGGTCGTAGCCGGGCCCGTAGTTCCACTCGGTGCTCCAGGCCGCGACGGCCAGGTCGGCCCAGCGGTCGGCGACTCCCAGCGAGCCGAGGTCGACGTGCGCGGCGAACGACCCGTCGGCGCGCACGAGCGTGTTGGGTGCGCACGCGTCGCCGTGGCACACGACGAGGCGGTCCACGGGCGGCGCGAGGTCGAGCCGGGCGCAGGCCTCGGTGACCGTGAGCGCTGCGTGCTCGGGGAACCACTCGGTGGGGCCTTCGCCGTCGGCGATCCGTTCGTCGGCGCGCGCGACACGCTCCTCGACGCTCCAGGTGAAGGGGCAGCGCTCGACGGGCAGGGCGTCGTGCAGGACGCGGAGCCCGTGGCCGATCGCGGCTGCCGCGGTGGCGGGCTCGGCGACCCAGCGCGGGTCGACGGCCGAGGCCGCGTCGATGGCCTCGGTCACGAGCCAGGTGCCCAGCTCGTCCTGCCCGGCGTCCAGCACGTGGGGCACGGCCGTGTGATGCGACGCCCACGCGAGCCGCTCTGCCTCGGCGAGGAGGTCGATCTCGGGTGTGCCCGCGGCGACCCACTTGAGGTACCGGTCCGTGCCGCCTGTGCCGTTCGTGCCCCAGCGGAACGTGAGCCCGCCGAGGTTGTTCCGCCACACCGGGACAAGGTCGCCGCCCCCGGCGGCGTCGACGAGCGAGCGGACGGCGGGTGGCACGGGCACGGGGCCGGTCGGGATCATGGCAAGGGGCGGACGCGACATGCCCTGATCCTGCCAGGACCCGCCCCGTGCCTCATGACCCGCCGGGCTTCGGTGGTGAGAGGCACCCCCTGGGTCGCGGAACAGCCCGCAGGGGCTCGCAGGCCTCGAGCAGCCGGGCGCGCAGCACGGCAGAGAGCTCGGCGAACCCGCGCTGCAGCCGCACGTACGGTTGGTCGTCGGTGCCGGTCATGCTCACCGGTCCTTGAGGACGATACGGGAGTATGGCGCAATGACGAGCGAGTACTTCCAGCGTGTTCGGTGGATCCACGGCAGCGCCAACGACCCGGTGGTTCTGTGGGCGCACGTGGTCGGAGGGTGGGAGGCGCGCAAGGTCGACGAGTTCGCCGACGGGAGTCTGACGTGGGCGGACGAGGACCACGAGTCTGACAGCACCGGCCTCGGGTTGATCCCTGTGCCGCTTCCGGCACAGATCGCGGAAGATCCCCAGTTCGTGGTCGCGCTCGTCGAGCAGTCGGAGTTCGAGGCGGTCTGGCACTCAGCCCGCGTGGGCTCCAGTGTCAGGTGGTTCAGGCCGGAGTGATCGTGAGGCGTGCAGGTTCGGGAAGCTCGGTCGGCCTGTCGTCGCTGACCCCGACCCATTCGATGCCGCCGAGCTCGCCGTCGATCAGATAGAGGAACAGGCTGTCGAAGGAGCCGGCCACGGTCGCGTTCACCATGACACGCATCCCGGTGCCGGGCCGGAAATCGATCGAGGGGCAGCCGCAACCGCACGTGCCGGACACCACGGTGCGCCGGGCTGCACGGCGAAGCTCGGCAGCCCCGTCCACGTCGACGGACAGCAGAGTGTCGAGCACGCTGCGCTCGCGGTCCGTGAGAGGCCTGGTCATGCGGGCAACTGTCGCACGGCTCCGGCTCCGGCTCTCGACGGGACGACACGGGCTCGTGATGTCCCTCAGCCCAGCAGGCGCTCGCAGGCCTCGAGCAGCCGGGAGCGCAGCACGGCCGAGCGCTCGGCGAACCCGCGCTGCAGCCGCACGTACTCGGCCTTCCCCTCGGGCGTCTCGATGGCCACGGGCGCCTCGCCGTAGGACGAGACGTCGTAGGGGCTCGCCCTCATGTCGACCCACCGGATATCCCGAGCGAGCTCGAACGCGTCGAGGACCAGACCGCTCGGCACCGCGGGGGACAGCTTGGTCGCCCACTTGTAGAGGTCCATGTTCGCGTGCAGGCAGCCTGGTTGCTCGAGCGCCGGCTGAGTCTCCCGGGTGGGCTGCAGCCGGTTGAGGCTCACGGCCTCCGGGGTGAAGAAGCGGAACGCGTCGAAGTGCGAGCACCGCACCGGGTGCGACGCGACGACCTCGTCCGTCCCCTGTGCCCCGAGCCGCAGCGGCAGCGGGTGGCGGTGGTCACGCCCCTCGGCGTGGTCGCGGTAGACCATGGCCCACTCGTGCAGCCCGAAGCACCCGAGCGTCGCCGGGCGCGACGCCGTAGCAGCGAGCAGCTCGCGCGCGTAGCGCACGGTGTCGCCCCGGTCGGCGAGGAACGCCTCGACGTCGAGGCTCACCCGGCCGGCCGCGTCGGCCCGGTGCCACCGCCAGTCCGCACGCTCGGCGAGAAGGGGAGCGACGTCGTCGGGCGTGCCCTCCTTGCCGGGAGCGAGCGCGACGCCCGCACCCGGGTGCCAGCGGCGCAGCTGAGCCGGGCGCGTGGGGTAGTAGGTGAAGAGGAAGTCCTCGACCGCGTGCTTCTCGCCCTGGGCCTTGCGCTCGCGCCAGCCCGCGGTCAGGGCGTCGGCACGCGTGGCGTGCGCCGCAGCGAGCGGGAGCCACGTGTCGCTGTCCAGGACCTGCCCGACGGCGCCGCGCACCTCGGGCGCGAGGGCGCGGTCGGAGACGTCGAGGGAGGGCATGGTCCCAGGGTAGGTGGCTCGGCGAGCGAAGTTCACCCCACCAGCAGGAGCGGAAGGGCGCGAGGACACGAGAACATGGCACCAGGGTCCAGCAATCGCGCCGGACCGCAGGGGGGTCGGTGACGGCCCACGACAGCGGCCACCGGTCGCAAGGAGAGCCATGTCTCAGCCGCCGTACGGACAGCCGCAGCCTCCGGCCCCGGATGACCCGCAACAGCCCGGCCCCGCATACCCCGGTCAGCCGGACCCTTCTGGGCAGGGCGCGTACCCCGGTCAGCCCGCCGCGTACCCGGGCCAGCCCGGAACCTATCCCGGCGAGCAGGCGGGCTACCCCGGCCAGCCGACCGGACCCGGCCAGTACGGACAAGGCCCCGGGTACGGCGCGCAGCCCCCGGCGCAGCAGGGGTCGTCGGGCCTGGCGATCACGGGCTTCGTGCTCGCGCTCCTCGGCCTCGTCCTGTGCCTCATCCCGGTCGTCAACATCTTCGGCGGGATCCTCGCGTTCGCCGGACTGGTCCTCGGGATCGTCGGCCTCGTGAAGGCCTCGAAGGGTGCTCCGGGCAAGGGCCTGTCCATCGCTGCGATCATCATCGCGGTCGTGGCGGGCATCGGGGTGATCGTCTCCAACGCGATCTTCATCTCGGCAGTCGACAGCGCCGTCAACGACGTGGCGACCGAGTCGGTCGAGGAGGTCGCCCCCGAGGCGCCCGCCGACGAGGACGCCGCGGTCGACGAGGCCCCCGCCGACCCGGCTCCCGAGGACGTCCCCGCCCTCGCGCTCGCCTTCGGGGAGACAGCGACGTTCGAGGACGGCCTCGCCGTCGCAGCGAGCGTCCCCGCGGCGTACACCCCGTCCGAGTGGGCCGCCGGCGCCGAGGGGTTCACGCAGTTCGTCCGCATCGACATCACGCTGACGAACGGCACCGACGAGGCGTTCGACCCGACCCTCACGTACACGACCCTCTCTTCGGCCGGGGTCGAGGGGTCGCAGATCTTCGACTCCCAGAACGGGTTGGAGGGAGGACCGACGACGTCGCTCCTTCCTGGTCAGTCGGTCACTTTCCCAGTCGCGTTCGGGGTGAACGACCCGGCGGACCTCACCCTGGAGGTCAGCCCCGGAGCGTTCGAGTACGACTCGGTCATCTTCTCGACGGCTCCCTGAGCAGGGGGCCGCCGGTCGCGCCACGGCTCAGGACGCGGCCGGCCCCTCCTGCGCGCCAGGCTCTTCCCCTGCGGGCACCTGCTGCCACGGCCAGCGGCCCGTGATCTCGAGCTCGAGCGAGAAGCTGAGGAACGTCCGGATGAGGACGATCGCCGCGAGCACCCCGACGCTCTCGAGCGTCGGGGTGATGGCGACCGTCCGGATGATGTCGGCCGCGACCAGCAGCTCGAGCCCGAGCAGGATCGACCTGCCGAGGCGGCGCCGGAACAACCGGTAGACGTTGCCCTCATGGCGCCGGGTTGCCGACAGGAACGTCGCGTACAGGGCGCCGACCACGATCGCGGCGACCCCTGCGGCGTCGACCACCTTGCCGACGACCTCGATCACCTCGGCGAACGTCATGAGCCGAGCCTAGGACGGAACGGCCCGGCGGGCCGGGCGAGAGCGTCGGGGGAGCGCCGGGGTGCACCGGGGCGTCCCGGTCGACCGCGTCAGGCCGGCAGCGGTGCACGGAGCCTCGACCTCACGAGGGGGTCGGCAGCGTGAGGATCTCGGCCCCCTCGTCGGTGATCGCGATCGTGTGCTCGCTGTGTGCGGTCCGGCAGCCCGTCGCACTACGGAGCGTCCATCCGTCCGCATCGGTGACGAGCTCCGCGGTGTCCTCCATGACCCACGGTTCGAGCGCGAGCAGCAGGCCGGGGCGCAACCTGTACCCCCGGCCGGGACGCCCCGTGTTCGCGACGTGAGGGTCCTGGTGCATGGTCGACCCGATCCCGTGCCCACCGAACTCGGTGTTGATCGGGTACCCCGCCTCGCTGAGGACCGAGCCGATGGCGTGCGAGATGTCACCGACACGGGCCCCGGGCCGCGCGGCCGCGACACCGGCGGCCAGGGCCCGTTCGGTCGCCCCGATGAGCGCGACGCTCTCGGGAGGTTCCGAGCCCCCCACGACGAAGCTGAGGGCGGAGTCCGCAGCGACCCCGCCCAGCGACACGGCGAGGTCGAGCGTCAGCAGGTCGCCGTCGGCGAGCGTGTAGTCGTGCGGCATCCCGTGCAGCACGGCGTCGTTGACGGCCGTGCACACGTAGTGGCCGAACGGTCCCCGCCCGAACGACGGGGCGTAGTCGACGTAGCAGGACTGCGCTCCCGCCTCGGTGATCATGGCCTGCGCCCACCGGTCGACGTCCAGGAGGTTCGTGCCGACGGTGCTGCGGGCCTTGAGGGTCTGCAGGACGTGGGCGACCAGGGCGCCCGTCTCGCGTGCCTGGGCGAGCTCGGTGGGGTTCAGGATCTCGATCATGGAGTGCCTCTCTCGTGTTTCCGATAACTATACCGGTCATATCATCCCGGTACTAGAATCGGCACCATGGTCAGGTTGCCCCTCACACCAGCCGAGGTCGAGCGCGGACAGCGTCTCGGCGCCCTCCTGCGTCGGGCCAGGGGGGATCGCTCGATGCTCGAGGTAGCGCTCGACGCCCGCGTCTCGCCCGAGACCCTCCGGAAGATCGAGACGGGCCGGGTCGCGACCCCTGCCTTCCCGACCGTCGCTGCGATCGCCGACGTCCTCGGCCTCTCGCTCGACGCCGTCTGGGCAGAGGTCACCCAGGCGGAACCTGGCGCTCAGGGGGCCGGAGCGCGCGAGGGCGCGCGCGAACGGTGGGCCTCCTAGGCGTCAGGCCGTACCTACTCGGTCGCGTCGAGGAACGACTGGGCCAGGCGCTTCGGTGCCCGCGCCAGCCACGCGTCCTCGACGAGCTCCTCGAGCTCGGGGACCGCGACCAGGTCGAGGCGAGCCAGGACGATCGGGTAGCCCGCGAAGTGGGTCGTCGTGAAGAACGTGCCGGGCTCGTCGCCCACGAGGGCGAGCTTCTCGCCCTCGTGGGCGACGTAGAACGCGAGGGGAGCGGCGTCCGGCGCCAGGTCGCCCAGCTCGTCGAGGTCCCGACGGCGCAACGGCCTCTCCCACACGAAGCTCCGGCCGTGCACGGCCCACTCGCGCGGCCGGCGCTCCTCGGTGTCGGGGAGGACCGACGCGACCCGACCGACGTCGTCCCAGGTGGCCATGCCTCCGACGCTACGCCTGGCCGGCCCGGATGTCAGAGCGTCGACCTCGCCGCGGCCTCGTCCTTCTCGGTGGCCCCGGGGGCGACGCTCTCGACGAGCACCACGAGCGTCTGGTTGATGCGCTCGAGCTGGCGCAGCACGACGTCCTCGTTGCGAGTCGTGGGCCCGGTCGGGTCGTAGTCGGCGCTGACGTCGAGGTTCTCCTCGACCTTGGTCGGGAGCCTGTCGGCGAGCGCGGCGCGGAGGGCGCCGATGTTGTGGCTCGTGGTGCGGCGCAGGTTCTCCCAGTCCTCGGACGTGAGGTCGCCCCCCGCCTCGATCATGCGCTCGACCGCGTGCGCGAGATGGCGGGTGTAGTAGGTCAGGGACCAGACGGCCGTGAGGCGCCCCTCGATGCCGTCGACCTCGAGCGAGCCCGACGTCCGACGCAGCGGCGCGGCCGTGGCGTTGACCTGCCGGACGTCCTTGTTGATGACGAGGAGCCGCTTGTCGATGGCCTTCCTCGAGATCTTGCTCCCGCCCTCGAGCCGCTCGAGGCCCGCGACGATCACGATCTCGATGTCCGTGACCAGCTGGGTGATGTCCTTGTTGAGCTTGGTGCGCGTGTGCGTCGGGAAGACGAACCATGCGACGAGCAGAGCGACCACGGCCCCGAAGAGCGTCTCCAGGATCCTGATCTCGAGCGCCTGCGTGGTGAGCCGTCCGAGGAACTCGTACAGGAGCGCGAAGATCATGGTGGTCCAGAAGTTCGACACCGCAGGTGAGACCGGCCGGTAGTACGTCGAGGCGAACACCGCGAGGGCCAGCAGCGGCACGATGATCGCGGGGTCTGCTCCCGTCCAGATCGCGATGCCGAAGCCCACGGCTGCACCGACGACGGTGCCCGTGATGCGCTGGGCGCCCTTGACGAACGTCTCGCCGTCCGTGCCGCCCAGCACCTGGTACGCCGCGAGCGTCGCCCAGTACTGGTGGGTCGCGGACACGGCCTCGCCGACGCCGAGCGCCGCGCCCGTCGCCACGGCGACCTGTGCGGCCCGTCTCGTCATGGGCGACAGGGACTTCTTCCCGTCCGACGGTGGTGCGGACGTCGCCAGCTCGTCGAGGCCCGCGTCGTCGACCTGTGCGTCGTCGGGATCGACCGTGGTGAGCGGGGGGGCGTCGGGGTCGAGGCCCGCGGTCTCGGCCGTCCGGAGCACGTCGGCCGCGCGGTAGAGCTCGTTGGTGGCCTGGTACAGCAGACGTGCTGCCTGGGGCCAGTCCGCCGGCGGGCGATCGTCCTGCCAGGGCGCGAGGTGGGGTGTGGTGGGGGTCGGCGCGGAGCCGTCGAGCGGCCGGGCCGCGATCTCCGCGAGGTGGGCCTGCAGCAGCTCGAGCCGGCCCGCGAGCCGGCCCCGGAGCTCGAGAGGGATCGCGGTACCCGTGACGTTGCGAGCCGCCGTCTTGAGGTTGACGGCGGCGAGCTCGGTGTCGAACACGTGCAGGCGCAGCTCGGCGCTGCGGGCAGGATCGAGGCCCGTCGCGTTCTCCTCGCCGGTCAGCTGGCCCGCGAGGAACGCGGCCCCACGGTGCAGCTCGCGCATGTCGAGGCTCACACGCTTGCGGATGTCGGGGTCCCAGCGCGCCCAGGACACGGCGTCGATGAGGGAGTCCATCGAGGCCACCAGGCGCTGACCGAAGCCTTCGATGCCACCCTGCAGCACCTTGCGGGGGCGCTCGGGGAGGATCACGTAGTTCAGGAGGAACGCCCAGGCGATCGCGAGCGCGGCCGCGGTCACGTACAGGAGCACGTCGGAGAGGTGCAGGCGCAGGATGAGCGCGAAGTAGTACGCCACGAACGTGACCTGGCCCAGGGCGCCCCAGCGTGGCCCGAACCGGCCGAGCCACACCCCGAGCGTCGCGACGGACACCACGAGCACCGCGGTCCAGGCAGGGGAGTCGGAGACCAGCGCGCCGAGCGCGACCACGAGGCTGATCGGCACGATCAGCAGGATGCTGGTGATCTTGCGCCCGCGCAGCGTCTTGTCGACCGAGATGCCGGTGCTGAGCATGGCCACGAACCCGCCGAACATCGCGGGTTGCATCCCGTCGCGCCCCGTGGCCTCGAACAGGAAGTACAAGGAGACGACGGCGGCGCTCGCGGCTAGCACGGAACGTCCGGCCGCGCGGAGGCGCGCGTAGCCGGGGTCGACGAGCGAGACGTGCTGGTCGACGAAGGTCTCCCAGCGCGAGAGCCGGCTGCGAGCGCCGCGGTCGCGGGGGCCGAGCGCCTCGACGACAGGGCCCGGGACGTCCTCCTCGAGGTTCTGGAGCGCCAGCGCGTCGTCGCTGTGCAGGATCGAGACCGGCTTGTCGGTGACGATGATCGGCTGGTAGTCCAGGTCCTGGCTGACCGCGAGCGTGATCTGCTGGGCTCGGTAGGCGAAGGGCAGCCACTCGGTGTAACGACGGTAGGAGTCGTCGAGGTCGGTGAGCGGCTCGATCGCCGCGAGCTCCGCCATGTCGCGCTCCAGGTCCACGAAGCGGGTGACCCACTCGTCCCGCCGGCCGCGGTGCCGCTTCTCCTGCGCGAGGCGCGCGAACTCCTCGGCGCTCACGATCTCCGGGACGTCGACGCTCGACCAGCGCAGCCTCTTCTGCAGATACTCCCCGAACTCCAGGAACTGGAACGAGAGGGGTATCAGGTCCGGTTCGGTCGACGCGGTGTGCCCGGTCGGCAGGCCCCAGCGGAGGGCGCCGAGGGTGCCGCCCAGCATCCGGATCGCGTACGGGAGAGCGAACTGGTCGCGCCCGCTCTGGAAGTAGTAGGCAGCGTGGTGGAGCCGGATCCCGTCCGTGTAGCTCGAGAACGTGCTCGCGATCCCGTCGAGGTGCCCGTCGAGGCCGGTGGGCTGCCCCTGCTGGAAGTACGGGGCGAGGCTCGCGACGGCCGAGCCGGCGCCCCGCTCGGCGCTGAAGAACTGTGCCGACAGAGCGCGCAGGTCGCGGATCACGTCGTAGACGCCGAGGAGGAAGGTCAGGATCAGCGAGACGAGGACGACGCCGGTGAGCGTCTCCGCGATGCTGAGGAAGCGCAGCACGTCCGTCTCGGCGGTCAGGGAGGATCCGCCGACCGTCGAGAGCTGCGCGGCGCTGAAGTACATCGCGTTGAAGAAGTCGAGGCTCGCCCCGGTGCCCGACACCGAGAACGCCGTCTTGGTCATCTGGCCGTAGTAGATCAGCCCGAACCCGAGGATCACCCCGAACAGCCAGGCGATCACCGTGATCATGATCTGCAGCCCCGTGACCTGGCGCAGCGCGAGGGGGCGCCACCGCCTGGACATCCGGCGTGTGACGCGACGCAGCAGCCGCCACTGACCCGACGCGAGCGGCCCGGCGATGAATCCCGACTCGTCGTAGTTCAGCGCGGTCAGGAAGACGTCGAGCAGGACGAGACCAAGAATGACGATTCCGAGGACGAGCCACACGGTTTCCACGCGTTCAGGCTATACGGGGCGTTCCGTTCCGGCCCGACAGGAATGTCCGGGTGCCTCGGCATGATCGTTTCGGGTGAATTGTGATGACGATCTGTTGCGACGACGTCGCATCTAGGTCGGGATTCACGGGCGATAAAACTCCTGCTCAGAGCCCTTTCTCTCCTCGGGTTGCAGTCCCGTGCGCCCCGCGTAGGGTCGAAGACATCAGACGCGAAGACCGATGGCTTCCGGCTGCCGGTCGCACCCCGAAAGGTCGTGCAGGCAATGAATCTCACCCCACGAGAAATCGACAAGCTGTATGTGTACCAAGTGGCAGATCTCGCGCGGAAGCGTCGTGAGCGTGGTACCAAGCTGAACCTCAGCGAGGCGCAGGCGTTGATCTCGGAAGCAATTCTCGAGGCCGCGCGGGACGGAAAGTCCGTGGCCGAGTGCATGGAGCTCGGCAAGAAGGTCGTCTCCGAGAAGGACTGCATGCCGGGCGTGCGCGAGAGGCTCTCCCTCCTCCAGGTCGAGGCGACGTTCGTCGACGGCAGCAAGCTGGTCTCGTGTCACGACCCCGTGGCGGCCTGACATATGTCGGCAGGGGCACACGACGAAGCGCGGCTGGTCGTCGTCGGGGGGCACGAGAGCGACGACGGGGCTGACCTCGGATTCCTCCGGGACGCACTGCCCGGTGCGGTCGTCTCGCCGGCGGGGCGCGTCCTGCACAACACGGTGAGTGCACTGCTCACCTCCGGGGACGCACCGGTCGCGGTACTGCCCATGACGTTCGGCAGGAACCCGACGATGGTCGCGGACGTGGCCAAGACCCTCAAGTGGCTGAGCACGGGGGACGGTGCGGGCCGAGTTGTCCTGTGCGACGACTTCGGGACGATCGACCACCTGATCGCGTGGCTCCGCAAGGCCGCTACCGAGACGGCCAAGCACCGACCCGGGGCGGCCCTCGTGATCACGGCCCGGGCGTCGAACCCGTTCGACGATGCGGAGCTGTACCGCGTGGCGCACCTGGTGCGGACGCACGGGGCGGGACTCGAGGTCGAGGTCGCATGCGTCGAGGAGGACGGCGACGTCGCGGACGCGGTGCGTCGTGCCCGGCTGCTGGGCTCGGAGGAGTCCGTCGTGGTCCCGGCCGGATTCGCCAGGACCAGCTCCGCGCCGTGGGGGAGCGGTGAGCTCGCGAGGGCCAGGTTCTACGGTCCGCTCATGTCGGAGCAGGCGATCCTCCAGGTCGTC
Organism: Oerskovia enterophila; assembly: GCF_001692445.1. Taxonomy (GTDB): domain Bacteria; phylum Actinomycetota; class Actinomycetes; order Actinomycetales; family Cellulomonadaceae; genus Oerskovia; species Oerskovia enterophila. The sequence goes on from NZ_MAQA01000012.1 coordinate 75,005, forward strand.
CGGCAGCGGCTCGCTGCCGCCGAGCACAGCCTGAGCCACGGGCACGACGGCATCGAGACAGGGTTGCTCGCCGACCACGGTCACGGGTACGCGCACTCCCACGCGTTCGAGGAGAGCCAGGGCGGTCATGCCCACCCGCATCCCCACCCGCACCCGCACCCGCATGGCGGAGGGGAGCCCACGCACGCCCCGGTGAACAGCGCGCACGGGCACGACAGCAAGCATCACGAGGCACCTGCAGCCCACGGCGCCTCCAACGACGAGGTACTCACACATCGTCACTGAGCGGTCGCCGAGACCGTCTGGTCATTGCGTCGACAGGCAGCACCCCGACGCGAACAGCAGCAAGTGGAGGGAAGAACGATGCTAGGTAGCCCCAAGTACCACCACACCAACGAGGACATCGAGATCAACGCGGGCCGGGAGACGGTGACGCTCAAGGTGAGCAACACCGGTGACCGCGCCGTGCAGATCGGTTCGCACTTCCACTTCTTCGAGGTGAACCGTGCCTTGCTCTTCGAGCGGGAGAAGGCGTACGGGATGCACCTGGACATCCCCGCCGGCACCGGCGTGCGTATCGAGCCAGGCGACACTCGAGAGGTCACGCTGACGGCCTTCTCCGGGGCGCGTCACCTCGTCGGCTTCAACAACCTGGTCGACGGTGGGCTCGACTCGCAGCAGACCCGGATCGACTCGATCGTGCGTATGACCGAGGGACAGTTCAAGGACGGCAAGCCGGCAGCGCGGACCTCCGGAGCTGCGAAGAAGGGGAAGAAGTAATGGCCATCATCTCCCGCAAGCAGTACACGGACCTGTTCGGTCCGACCACCGGCGACAAGGTGCACCTCGCCGACTCGAACCTCGTGATCGAGATCGAGAAGGACTACAACGAGGGCCACTACGGCGACGAGGTCGTGTACGGCGGTGGCAAGACCGCCCGTGACGGCATGGCCGCCGACCCGCAGGCCACCAGCGCTCAGGGTGCGCTCGACCTGGTCATCACCAACGCCATCATCCTCGATCCCGTCCTCGGCGTGATCAAGGGCGACATCGGGGTCAAGGACGGCAAGATCGCCGGTATCGGCAAGTCGGGCAACCCTCATCTGCAGAGCGGCGTCGACCCGCGGCTGGTGGTCGGCGCCACGACCGAGGTCCTTGCCGGTGAGCACTGCATCGCGACCGCCGGGGCGATCGACTCCCACGTGCACTACATCTCGCCGCAGCAGGCGCAGGCCGCGCTCTCGAACGGCATCACGACGCTCTTCGGTGGCGGCACGGGGCCGACCGACGCGACGAACGGCGTGACCACGACCCCCGGCGCATGGCACCTGCACCGCATGATCCAGGCCGCCGAGGAGATGCCCGTCAACATGGGCTTCCACGGCAAGGGCAACGGGTCGCTGCCGGAGGCGCTCATCGAGCAGATCGAGGCCGGAGCCTCGTCGCTCAAGGTGCACGAGGACTTCGGCGCGACCCCGGCGGTGATCCGGAACGCGCTGACCGTGGCCGACGCGTACGACGTCCAGGTCTCGATCCACACCGACAGCCTCAACGAGGCGGGCTTCGTCGAGGACACGATCTCGGCGATCGACGGCCGCACCATCCACACGTACCACACCGAGGGGGCAGGCGGTGGGCACGCACCGGACATCATGAGGGCCGCCGGGTACCCCAACGTGCTGCCGTCCTCGACCAACCCGACCCTGCCGTACACCGTGAACTCGGTCGACGAGCTCCTCGACATGGTCATGGTGTGCCACCACCTGTCGCACGACATCCCGGAGGACGTCGCGTTCGCCGACTCGCGTGTCCGCGCCGAGACGATCTCCGCGGAGACCGTCCTGCACGACGAGGGCGTCCTGTCGATGTTCTCTTCCGACTCCCAGGCCATGGGGCGTATCGGTGAGTCGGTGACGCGTGCCTTCCAGACCGCACACCACAACAAGGCGGTGCGCGGCCCGCTGCCCGAGGAGACCGGGGACAACGACAACTTCCGCGTGCTGCGCTACCTGGCGAAGGTGACCATCAACCCGGCGATCACGCAGGGCGTCTCGGACTACATCGGGTCGCTCGAGCCGGGCAAGATGGCCGACATCGTGCTGTGGCCCGTCGACTCGTTCGCCGCGAAGCCCAAGGTCGTCGTCAAGGGCGGGCTCATCAACTGGGCCCTCATGGGCGACCCGAACGCGTCGCTGCCCACGCCCCAGCCCGTGTACTACCGGCCGATGTTCGGCGCGTTCGGGCAGGCGCTGCAGAAGACCCGCATCACGTTCATGTCCCAGGCCGCGATCGACAAGGGCGTCCCCGAGCAGCTCGACCTGAAGAGCCAGGTCCTGCCGGTGCGCCGCTGCCGCGCGATCGGCAAGGAGCACATGGTCCGCAACGACGTCGCCCCCGTGATCGAGGTCGACCCGGAGACGTACAAGGTGACGTTCGACGGGAAGCCCGCGCACATCGAGCCGGCCGAGTCCCTGCCCATGACCCAGCTCTTCTTCCTCGCCTGAGGATGGTCATGATCGAGACGGCCCGGACGAGGACCGACGTGAGTGCCCTCCTCGTCAGCCTCCAGCTGTCGGACTCGGCCTTCCCGAGCGGCTTCTACACGATGTCGCACGGGTTGGAAGGGTTCAGCCAGGCGCGCCTGGTCGACCGCGGAGACGTCGAGGGGCTGCTCACGGGTCTGTTGCTGCACTCCGTGGGCCCGGGCGACGCGACAGCGCTCGCCCGGGCCCACGAGGCGGCGATGGACGCCGACTGGGACCGGGTCCAGGAGGTGGACCAGATGCTCTTCGCCTCGAAGCTCAACGCCGAGATGCGCAAGGCCTCGGTCCGCAGCGGGCACCAGCTCACCGACATCGCCCGTGAGGCGATCGGAGGGCCGGAGCTCGAGGAGTGGGGGCGACGGATCACGGCCAAGGAGACGCCGGGATGTCAGCCCGTCGCGACCGCGGTCGCGTACGCCGGCACCCGCGTGAGCACCGAGCAGGCGGTGGCGTCGGACATGTTCGCGTTCGCGGTGAGCTTCGTGGGCGCGGCACTTCGCCTGCGTCTCACGGACCACCGGCACGCACAGGTGGTCCTGCACGCCGTCGGGCCGGTCATCGAGGCCGCGACAGCCGATGCGGTGACGCGAGACCTGACGGACATGGGTGGGTGCGTGCCTCTCGCCGACGTGATGTCGGCACAGCACGAGCGTGCCGAGGCGCGGTTGTTCGCCAGCTGAGCGGTGTCCGCGAGGAACCGTGGACAGGGCGTCGGACGAGACGTAGACAAGAGATACAGGCAGACGAGAAAGACGAGGCAGTCGAATGAGCGAGAACGTCCTGAGGATCGGCATCGGCGGACCGGTGGGTTCGGGCAAGACCGCTCTCACGGAGGCGCTGGTGCCCAAGCTGTTCGCGGCCGGGCGTCAGCCGGCCGTCATCACCAACGACATCTACACGCAGGAGGATGCGCAGCACGTGCGACGCGAGCTCGCGGGGATCCTCGACCCCGAGCGGGTCGTGGGCGTCGAGACGGGGGCGTGCCCGCACACCGCGGTGCGCGACGACCCGACCATGAACCTCGCGGCAGGCGCGGAGATGCTCGAGAAGTTCCCCGAGGTCGACACGCTGATCTACGAGTCGGGGGGCGACAACCTGACGCTCACCTTCTCGCCCTCGCTCGCGGACGTGTTCATCTTCGTGCTGGACACCTCGGAGGGCGAGAAGATGCCCCGCAAGAGGGGTCCGGGTATCACGGAGTCGGACATCCTGGTGATCAACAAGATCGACATCGCGCAGTACGTGCGGACCGACCTCGGGGTCATGGAGTCGGACGCGCGACGGGTCCGCGACGGCAAGCCCGTCGTGCTCACCAACTCGTTGACGGGGCAGGGGCTCGACGAGCTGTACGAGCAGATCTTCACGCTGTGGAACGGCCGACGAAGCGCGCTCGTCGGATGAGTGCGGAGCTCGTGACCGACGTGCCGGAAGCGGCACCCCTGCACGCGGTGCCCGGCGAGCCGACCGGCTCGCCGGGACCCGCGGGCCCTCGAGGGGACTCGTGGACGAGCGCGGACGCCTACGGCGGCTATCGCCTCCAGCCCACGCACTACGAGCCGGACCGTGTCCCGCGGGAGGTCCTCCAGCACAGCAGCACCCCGGACACGCTGGCGACGGGCAGCCCGGGCAAGGTGGGGCTCCTCGAGATCGAGTTCGGCAAGAACGAACGCGGCACCGAGGTGGTCCACCATTACCAGAAGTCGCCGCTCCAGATCATGCGTCCGCTGTACTACGACCCGCTTCGCCCCGACATGCCGTACACGTACCTCATGTCGACGGGTGGGGGCATCCTCCAGGGTGACCGGCTCCGGACGGACCTCACGTTCGGTCCGGGGACGTCCGCGCACGTCACGACGTCGGCGCACACCAAGGTGTACCGGATGGAGCACGACTACGCGGTCGCCCAGACCAACATCGAGGTCGGTGCGGGCGCCTACGCCGAGTACCTGCCTGATCCCGTGATCCCGTTCGCCGACTCCCGGCTCTACCAGCGGACGCGGGTCAGGCTCGACGAGTCGGCCACGCTCGTGGCAGGGGAGACGGTCTTCGCGGGCCGACTGGCACGGGACGAGCGGCACCGGTACACGGTCTTCGCCTCGGACTTCGAGGTCCGGCGACCGGACGGGCTGATCGTCGCGCTCGACCGCGTGCGGCTCACGCCCGAGGACGGGCAGACCGGTGGCCTCGCGGTGCTCGGCGACAGGGACGTGCTGTCGATGCTCTACGTGCTCACGCCTCTCGCCCCTGCGGCCCAGCTCGCCGACCTGCTGCACTCGGTGCTCGCCGAACGGTTCGAGGAGGACCTGTTCCTCGGAGTGAGCGCCCTGCCGGGGGACACGGGCGTCTGGGTGCGGATCGTCGGGGACGACACCGAGGCGGTGGCTCACGCGAACACCGCGGCCTGGCAGGCGGTGCGCCTGCTCCTCACGGGGGTCGAGGCTCCGCTGATCCGGAAGAGCTGAGGTCCCATGAACGCCAAGGCCTCGTCCCTCCTGACCCAGGACGTCCCCGCCCCACCGACCGCTCGACCCGACACCCGACCAGCAGGGAGATGACATGTCAGCGACGAACGCAGCGACAGCACCTTCGAACGCGGCGGCGGTGACTGCCGGTTCCCTGGCCCACGGCCTGTCGCAGATCTTCTTCCAGAAGAACGTCTGGACGGGTCTGCTGATCCTCGCGGCCTTCGTGGTCGCGGACTGGCGCATGGCCCTGCTGGTCGTCGTCGGGACGGTCGCCTCGACGGCCGCGGGCTACCTGATGAAGGTCGGCGCGGACAACGTCGAGATGGGCCTGCAGGGCTTCTGCGGCGCGCTGGTCGGTGCCGCGGTGTTCGCGGCGATGGGCGGCGACCAGGCGTGGTCGTACGTGGTCGCGCTCATCGGTGGCCTGCTGTGCGCCCCGGTGACGTGGTTCTTCGTCTGGCTGTTCGGTACCGAGCCGCTCAAGCGGTTCGCGCTGCCCGCCACCACGGCCCCGTTCTGCACGGTCGCCGGGATCATGTACGTCACCACCACGAGCCTGCACGTCTCCTCGGCCGGCACGCACGTGGCCGACGACACCACGACGGCATTCTTCCGCTCGTTGCTGACCAACGTGTCGGAGGTCGTGCTGGTCAACAGCCTGTGGGGCGGCGCGCTGATCCTGCTGGGACTGTTCGTCGCCTCGTGGAAGGTGGGCCTCGCGGCCGTCATGGGCAGCGTCGTCGGGAGCCTGTGCGCCCTGGCGTTCGGTGAGAACCTGCAGAACACGGCCAACGGGCTCGAGGGCTACTCGGGCGTCCTGACGGCGATCGCGCTCGCGGTGGTCTTCCTGCGCAGCACGACCGCGTCCTGGGTCTACGCGCTGATCGGCACGGTCGCGACGGCCGCGGTCACGCTCCTGATGCACGACCTCACGAGCGGCCCGGTCTACACGTGGCCCTACATCCTCACCACGTGGGTGTTCCTGATCATCGCGGCGTTCGTCCCGGCGCTCAAGCGGTCCTGAGCGGCGTTCTCACAGCACGCACGGCCTGACGGCGGCGCTCCCCGAGAAGGGGAGCGCCGCCGTCGGGCGTGACGGGAGTTCTCGCACCTGCCCGACGGCGACGGACGGGCTCCTCAGAGCGAGGCGCCCCAGCGGTAGCCCACGTAGGCGAGCGCGACGCACACCACGAGGATGCCGATCGAGTAGGCGAACGCCGTCCCGTAGCGCTTCTGCTTGATGAGCTGGACGGCCTCGTAGCTCGCGGTGCTGAACGTCGTGTACCCGCCCAGGAAGCCCGTGCCGATCACGGCGCTGACGTCGGTCGAGGCGATCTTGCTCACGACCAGGCCGGTCAGGACGCCCAGGACGAGCGAGCCCGACATGTTGATGATCGCGGTGGGCCAGGGGAAGGCCGTCTTGACCTTCGAGCGGATCAGCCCGTCGACCACGAAGCGCGTCCCGGCTCCCAGGCCACCGGCGATCGCGAGGAGGAGGAAGATGCCGAGCGTCATCGCGCCGTCCCCTCGTCGCTTGTCTGCTTCTGGGCGTTGACCTTGGTCGCCACGACGATCCCCGCGAACGTCGCGACCGCACCGATCAGCACGGTCGCCAGGACGTAGACGAGGGCCAGGTCGACGCGCGACTTGTCGAGCAGGACCGCGGTGTCGGTCGCGAGCGAGCTGTACGTCGTGAAGCCGCCGCAGAAGCCGGTCCCGAGGAGCAGCTTGAGCCGGGGCCCACGCGGGTCGCCCGGCAGGCGGCGGGCCACGGCCTCGTAGAGGTAGCCCAGCAGGAACGCTCCGACGATGTTGACGATCGGGATCGCGATGGGCAGCTGGTCGATGTCGGGGACCGCGAGCGAGACGCCCTCGCGCCCCGCGGCGCCGAACGCTCCTCCGATCATGACGAGACCGATCGAGGCCCAGCGCAGGTAGCTGGGCCTCGTCGCGGCGGCCATCAGCGCGTCACCCAGGGCAGCGGCGACTCGACCCCGGGGGCTCGGGCCGGGACGACCACCACGGGCCGGTTCTGCCGGTGCGCGAGGTGGACCGCGATCGAGCGGTTGAAGAACTCCTGGACGCCCCCGCCGAACCCGCGCTCGTGCGTGCCCACGACGATCATCGCCGCGTCGACCGTCTCGGCGAGGTGGGCCAGCGCATCGGCGGTGTCCCCGACCAGGAGCCTCGTGCTCCAGCGCACACCGCTCGGGTCGAGCACCGCGGCGAGACGGGCCGCGAGCGCAGGGTCGAACTCGTCCTCGCGCTCGTCGTGGTAGTCCGGGTCGATCGGGGCCGACGTCACTGCCCCGGCCGAGTCCTCCGACACCGCGAAGCGACCGGCGTTCACGTGCGCGCAGATCAGCTCGGTGCCGAACTGCGTCGCGAAGCGCGCCGCGTCGTGGAGGATGTGGTCGGGTTGCCCGGGGGCAACGCCGAGGACGACTGGTTGCGGGTCGAGCCCCGTGTTCTCTCCCATGCTTCGAGGGTAGGTCGGAAGCGGAGGGCATGCCCGAGGAGGTGCTGCGGGCGCAGGATCGAGAGCGGATCGCGTCCCGGCGAGCGGTCGTGTCCTCCCAGGTGCTGGTTCTTCGGCACAATGGTCCCGCCGCGGAGCAGTCGACCGGTCGCGGCGCCAGGCAGGGGTGGTGCCGCCTCTCGTGATCGACCTTCCTCCGAGGAGACGCATGTCCGACCAGTCCCGCAGCGCTTCCCCGGGCAGCACGCTCGACCGGGGCGCTCCCGCGGCCCCGTCCGCGCCCGCAGCGCCGAGCCTGGCCCCCCTCGCAGCCGTGCTGCTCGTGGTGCTCGCCATCCCGCTGTGCTTCCTCCCAGCGCTCCGGGTCCTCGCCGTGGTCCCGGCGACCGTGGCTGTCGCACTGGCCGTCGTCGGCATGGTCCAGGACCGCCGGTCGGCGGGCGGTCGGCAGGTGCTCGCGGTCGCCGCCGCCGTCGGGGGGCTGGTCGTGCTGGTCGTCGCGGTGACGCTGCTCGTCGCGGGGAACGGGACGACCCCCGCTCGCGCGGGGGCGGGTGACGAACCGTCCGCAGGTGGCGTGCTCGACGAGCAGGAGCCCGCACCGACCTCGACGGGACTCCCGGCCGAGCCCCCGGCGGCGACCGGCGACACGGCCCTCGTGCTCGGCACCGGCGTCGTGGTCCCCGAGTACCTCGCACTCTCGGCCGCCGATCCCACGGGGCACCTGAGCGACGACGGCACGCGCGCCGAGGACGCCGGGCTGCCCGTGACGATCACCAACCTCGACGAGGAGGAGCACGTGCTGGCCTTCGAGATCCACGCGCTGGACGCCGCGGGCGACGTGCTCCTGTGGGGCGCCGCGACCGAGGTCGTGGTGCCCCCGGGCGAGAGCGCCCAGCTCCAGGTGTTCGACTTCGACAAGCCGTCGGCCCTGGCCGCCCTGGAGCGCGCCGTGACGTTCCGGGTCAGCAGCCTCTACGTCGACGTCGAAGCGCCCTTCGCGTCCTGACCTAGAACGGGGCCACCTTGCGGGCCGGCGGGAAGATCGCGTCGAGGGCCGCGAGGTCGTCGGCCGACGGGACCCAGGCGCCGGCCTGGGCGTTCTGGGCGACCTGCTCGGGCCGGGTCGCTCCCGCGATCACGCTCGACACCTGCGGCTGGGCCAGCAGCCACCCGAACGCGACCTCGACCTCGGTCACGCCGCGCTCGCGCGCGAACGTGTGGAGCGCCTTCAGCGCCTGCCAGGGCGCGGACTCGAGGAGGTGCGGCTTGCTGTGGACCAGGCGGCCGTCGTCGGGCCCCGTGCCGTCCGCGTACTTGCCCGTCAGCAGGCCGTTCGCGAGCGGGAAGAACGGCAGCACGCCCAGCCCGTACGCCTTCGCGGCGGGCAGGACCTCGAGCTCGGCCTCGCGGTCGATCAGGTTGTACTGGTTCTGCGCCGACACGAAGCGGACGGTTCCCGCCAGGCGCGCCTGGTACTCGGCGTCGGCGATCTGCCACCCCGCACGGTTCGAGTGCCCCACGTAGCGGACCTTGCCCGCGCGGACCAGGTCGTCGAGCGCGGACAGCGTCTCCTCGACGGGCGTGCGCTTGTCCGGCGTGTGGAACTGGTAGAGGTCGATCCAGTCGGTCCCGAGGCGCCGCAGCGACGCCTCGACGGCCTTGACGACGTACCGGCGCGAGCCGCGTGCCCGGAAGTCCTCGCCGTTCGCGCCGTGCATGGGCATGCCGAACTTGGTCGCGACCACCACGTCGTCGCGGCGGCTGCCCAACGCCTTGCCGAGCAGCTCCTCGCTCAGGCCGGGGCGCGCGCCGTAGACGTCCGCGACGTCGAAGAACGTGATGCCCGCGTCGAGAGCGGCGTCGATCAGGGCCGTCGAGCCCTCGAGGGTCTCGGTCGCGGTGCGCGGGCGGCCCAGGTTGTTGCAGCCCAGGCCGATCGCGGAGACCGCGAGGCCGGACGAGCCGAGGCGACGGACCTCGGGGCGGACAGGGGCGATGGGTGAAGACGTCGTCATGCGCCCGACTGTACGTCGCCTCGCGGGGTGGGCGGCGCCGTCGGGCCGTCGTCCCGGCTGGTGGGATCCGGTGCCGGTGCCGCGGGGATCGACGCCGCACGCCCGGCCACCCAGCCCACGAACCGTTCGAGCGGACCGCGCCCCAGCGCCCAGCGCCACACCGTCGCGAAGACCAGGCTCGCCACGACGAGCAGCGCGAGCTCGCCGTTGCCGGTCGCGCTCATGAGCTGGTCCTCCCACGCCCAGATAGCGAGGACCTGCAGGCAGTACACCGTCAGCGCCATGGACCCCACGGCTGCGAGCGGGGCCAGGACGCGCAGCACCGCACGGCTCGATCCCAGCAGGAGGCACAGGCCCAGGACCGCGAGCGCGAACCCACCCGATCCCAGGACCTCCAAGGTCGTGTTCGTGTGCGGCCCCGCGAGCCACAGGTACTCGGGCGTCGGCAGGGGAGCGGACCACGGCAGCGGCTCGGGCTGGTAGATGCCCGACGCGTCCGCGGCCTGCTGCTCGATCAGTGCCGTCGGGCCGCTCCCCGCGAGCACCGCCGTCAGCCAGCTGCCCGTGACGAGCGCCGACGCCATGTAGGCGGCGAACGACGTCACGAGGCCGCCCCCGAGCAACGACACCTGCAGACGGCGCGAGGCCAGGTCGAGCCGCCCGACCGCGAGCCCCGCGAGCACGAACGCCATCCACACGAGGGCCGGGTACGTGCCCGTCAGAAGGAAGTCCGTCAGAGCGCCCGAGCCGTCCATCGGCAGCCAGAGCTCGGCCCGCAGCATGATCTCGGGCCACCAGTACGCGACCGGTGGGCCCAGGACCGCCACCACCAGCGCGAGACCCGCGAGCCGCGGCGGCGACCACCGCAGGAACGGCAGCGCCAGGACGAAGTACGCCGCGTAGAAGCCCAGGATCAGCGCGACCGGGGTGCCCAGCAGGTCGAGCAGTCCCGCGAGCGCGAGGAGCAGGACGGCCCGCACCAGGATGCGCGTGCGCGCCTGGAGCGCCGGGACCCCCGACAGCGGGGCGCGACGCCCCGAGACCAGCGCGAGCGAGACGCCCGCGATCACCGCGAACAGGATCGAGGACCGTCCGTGCACCAGGGAGAGCCAGCCCTCCCCGGTCGAGAAGTCGTCCGACGTGACGCCCACGTGCGCCGCGAACATCCCGAGGATCGCGAGCCCGCGCGCCAGGTCCACCCCGGGGACGCGGTCTCCCGCGGGCAGGAGAAGGTCGGCGTGCCGCCGCCAGAACCCGCCCGACGGCGTCGCGAGGCTCGGGAGGGACAGGTCGGCCGCGGGGGTGCTCACGGGAGAATCCTGCCCCCCGGAGCCGGCTCGCACGTGCAGGACGCACCGGCCGCGGGGGCGCCCGACCGGGCCTCGCGACGACCCGCGACCCGCACCCCGACCCTCCACCGCCCATGATGTGAGAACGGGGCTGTGGGAACCGTGGAAGCGTTCTACCGTGCAAGCATGACCCACACCCCCACGCCGGACCAGGACGTCACCGTCGACGCCTCGCCCGACACCCACGCACCCGATGCCCCCACCGGGGCCCTGGGCAGCACTCCCAGCATGGAGTCCGAGTCGTACACCCACGGCCACCACGAGTCCGTCCTGCGTTCGCACCGGTGGCGCACCGCGGAGAACTCCGCCGGGTTCCTCCTGCCGCACCTGCGCCCCGACCACTCGATCCTCGACGTCGGCTGCGGTCCCGCGACCGTGACCGTCGACCTCGCGCGGCACGTGCCCGGAGGCACCGTGATCGGTGTCGACGCCTCGGCCGCGGTGCTCGACAGCGCCCGTGAGCTCGCCGCCGGCTCAGGACTGAGCAACGTCTCGTTCCAGCAGGCCAACGCCTACGAGCTGCCGTTCGCGGACGACACGTTCGACGTCGTGTTCGCCCACCAGCTCCTCCAGCACCTCTCCGACCCGCTCGCCGCGCTGCGCGAGATGAAGCGCGTCGCCAAGCCGGGCGGCCTCGTCGCCGTGCGCGACGCCGACTACGCCGCCATGACCTGGTACCCCGAGTCCGCGGGCCTCACCGAGTGGAACGAGCTCTACCACGAGGTCACGCACGCCTACGGCTACCAGGCCGACGCAGGCCGTCGCCTCCTCGCCTGGGTCCAGGAGGCCGGGTTCGACCCCGCCGGGATCGTGCCGTCCGCCGGCGTCTGGTGCTACTCGACCCCCACCGACCGCGCCTGGTGGGGCGGCCTGTGGGCCGAGCGCTGCATCGCCTCCAACTTCGCCGTCCAGGCCAAGGAGTCGGCGCTCGCGGACGACGTCGCCCTCGAGCAGCTCGCGCAGGAGTGGCTGCGCTGGGCCGAGGAGCCCGCCGGATGGTTCGCCGTCCTCAACGGCGAGGTGCTCGCCCGGGCCTAGCGCCGCCGTCGGGCCTCGCCGCTGCGACGGACACGCTGACGAACCGCAGGCGCGACGCGCCGCACGCGCCACCACGACCACCACGAGAAGGCCGCGGACCCCCGCCCAGGGGACCGCGGCCTTCTCGTCGGTAGGCTGGGCTCGTGCGCATCGCCAGATTCACCACCGGAGAAGACCCCCGCTACGCCCTCGTGCAGGAGGAGGCGGGCAAGACCTATCTCGCCGTCCTCAACGGCGACCCCCTCTACATGCCCGTCCTGCCGACGGGCGAACGGATCGAGCTCGGGGACGGCGTCCGCCTCCTCGCGCCCGTGATCCCGCGCTCCAAGGTGGTCGCGGTCGGCCGGAACTACGCGGCCCACGCCGCGGAGATGGGCAACGACGTCCCGACGTCGCCGCTCATCTTCTTCAAGCCCAACACCTCGGTCGTGGGTCCGGACGACCCCATCGTGCTGCCCGACTTCTCGGAGGAGGTCAGCTACGAGGCCGAGCTCGCGGTCGTGATCGGCCGCATGGCCAAGGACGTGAGCCCCGAGCATGCCGCGTCGTACATCCTGGGCTACACGATCGCGAACGACGTGACCGCACGCGACGCCCAGCGCACCGACGGCCAGTGGGCCCGCGCCAAGGGCTTCGACTCGGCCTGCCCGCTCGGCCCGTGGATCGACACCGACCTCGACATCGACGACGTCGCGGTGCGCTCGCGCGTCAACGGCGAGATCCGCCAGGACGGCCGCACGCGCGACATGATCTTCGACATCCCGTACCTGGTGTCGTACATCTCCGAGGCGTTCACGCTGCTCCCGGGCGACGTCATCCTCACGGGCACGCCCGCGGGCGTGGGCCGCATCGAGGCGGGCGACCGCGTCGAGTGCGAGGTCGAGGGCCTGGGCGTGCTGGCGAACCCGGTGGTCCGCCGCAACTGACCGTCGTGGGGCCGGAGGGCCGTCGTTCCTCGCGGGACGGCGGCCCTCTCTCGGCCCACGACGGGCGTCGGCCCGGTCGAGCGCCCCGGGTCAGGCGGCCCGTGCCGCCTCGAGCAGCCGGTCCTCGCACCAGCGCTGCGCGTCCTCGAACGTCGTCAGCTCCTGGTCGACCCCGGGCAGCAACCCGCGCTCGAACGGGTCGACCACCACGACGTGCACGCCCTGCCCCTGCAGGCGTGCGACGAGCCCGCGCAGGAGCTGGGCACCGAGCGTCACGACGCGCGAGGTGCGGTGCAGGTCCAGGATCAGCCATCGTTCGCCGCTCGGCAGGGGCGAGGGGAGCTCGTCGACCGAGCGCAGGATGGTCTCGGCGGCCGCGAACTCGACCGTGCCCTGGACTGCCCGCACCGAGATCGCCGAGCCCAGGTCGCGGAGCCGGCGGAGCTGGGAGGGCGTGCGGTGCGCGAGCTGGCGCAGCCGGTCGGCACGCGTGCTCCGGTAGAGCGTCGGTACGTCGCGGTCGGGGCGGTGCATGAGGTGCAGGTCGAACTGCCGCGAGATCTCCTGCGCGGCCGCGACCGAGCGGACGCTGTTGCCGCGCGCGTCGAGCGGCGGGCTGAACAGGCCCAGGCCGAACTGCCCCACGCCCACCGACACGAGCCCGCCCAAGACGCCGCTCTTGGCCGGCAGTCCCGCCCGCAGCAGCCACTCGCCCGCGTAGTCGTACATGCCGCTCGTGGCCATGACGGCCAGGACCCACTCGGTCACGACCTCGTCGACCACGCGCTCGCCCGTGACCGGGTTGACGCCCCCGTTCGCGAGCGTCGCCGACATCACCGCGAGGTCGCGGGCCGTGACCAGGACCGAGCACTGGCGGAAGTAGGTGTCGAGCGTGGCCTCGACGTCCGCGGTGAGCGAGCCGGCGCTGTGCATGAGGTAGGCGATCGCGCGGTTGCGGTCTCCCGTCTCGGACTCGCTCACGTAGACGCGGCCGTCGACGTCGAGCGGGCGCCCCGCGAACGCGCCGAGCAGGTCGAGGATGCGTGCGAAGCGCTCCTCCTCGGAGTCCCCGCGGACCAGGGACGTCGTGACGATCGCGCCCGCGTTGACCATGGGGTTGGGCGGGCGCCCCGTGGCAGGGTCCAGGCGGATCGAGTTGAACCCCTCGCCGCTCGGCTCGGCACCCACGTGCTCGAGGACCTCGGCGAGTCCCCGGTCCATGAGGGCCAGCGCGAACACGAACGGCTTGGACAGCGACTGGATGGTGAAGGGGGAGTCGGCGTCGCCCGCGGTGTAGATGCTGCCCGTGACTCCTGCGAGGGCCACGCCGAACAGCGAGCGGTCGGCCGTGGCGAGCTCGGGGATGTACGTCGCGACCGTGCCCTCGTCGAGGTCGCGGAACGCCTCGTGGACCGCGGCGAGCGCGTCGGCGATGAGCTCGCTCGCACCGGTGCGGCCCGGGTCGGGCGTGGGCTGCGGGGAGGAGGACATGTACGCGATTGTGCCCGCGGGGCGTGCTGGGTGCCCGGCGACGGGCCGCGCACGGTCCCCGGGACCCAGCGGCGATAGGCTGTGGGACGTGATCCCTGCACCTGGTTCCTCGCCCGTCCGCGTCCGCTTCTGCCCGTCGCCCACCGGTACGCCGCACGTCGGCCTCATCCGCACGGCGCTGTTCAACTGGGCGTACGCCCGGCACGTGGGCGGGACGTTCGTCTTCCGCATCGAGGACACCGACGCCGCGCGCGACTCCGAGGAGAGCTACCAGCAGCTCCTCGAGGCGCTGCGCTGGCTCGGCATGGACTGGGACGAGGGCGTCGAGGTCGGCGGCCCGCACGAGCCCTACCGCCAGTCGCAGCGCGGTGACATCTACCAGGACGTCATCCGCCGGCTCGTCGAGGGCGGCTACGCGTACGAGTCCTTCTCGACGCCCGAGGAGATCGAGGCGCGCAACGTCGCGGCCGGTCGCCCCAAGGCCATGGGCTACGACGGGTTCGACCGCACGCTGACCGACGAGCAGAAGGCGGCGTTCCGCGCCGAGGGCCGCGAGCCCGTGCTGCGCATGCGCATGCCGGACACGGACGTGGCGTTCACGGACCTGGTGCGCGGCGAGATCTCGTTCGGTGCGGGCTCGGTCCCGGACTACGTGATCGTGCGCGGCAACGGCCAGCCCCTGTACACGCTGGTCAACCCGGTCGACGACGCCCTGATGGGCATCACGCACGTGCTGCGCGGCGAGGACCTGCTGTCCTCGACGCCGCGCCAGGTCGTGCTGTACCGCGCGCTGCTCGAGCTGGGCGTCGCGCACGTCGTGCCCCAGTTCGGCCACCTGCCCTACGTCATGGGCGAGGGCAACAAGAAGCTCTCCAAGCGCGACCCCGAGTCGAACCTGTTCCTGCACAAGGAGCGCGGCTTCACGCCCGAGGGGCTGCTCAACTACCTCGCGCTGCTGGGCTGGAGCATCTCCGCGGACAACGACATCTTCTCGGTCGAGGAGATGGTCGCGGCGTTCGACGTCGCCGACGTCAACCCCAACCCGGCCCGCTTCGACCTGAAGAAGGCCGAGGCCATCAACGCGACGCACCTGCGCATGCTGGCCCCCGAGGACTTCCGCGACCGCCTGGTCCCGTACCTGCACCAGGGCGGGTTCGTCCCGGCCGACTCGTTCGCGGACCTCTCGGCCGAGCACCAGGCGCTCGTCACGGCGGGCGCGCCGCTCGTGCAGGAGCGCATGGTCCTGCTCGGCGAGGCCAAGGGCATGCTCGGCTTCCTGTTCGTGGCCGACGACGCGGTGCCCGTCGAGGACGAGGCGCGCGCTGCGCTGCGCGAGGAGGCCTCGGCCGTGCTCGACGCCGCGCTCCGCGTGCTCGACGCCCTGGACGACTTCTCGACGGACCCGATCCAGGAGGCGCTCAAGGCCGTCCTGGTCGAGGAGATGGGCATCAAGCCCCGCTTCGCGTTCACGCCGCTGCGCGTGGCCGTGACGGGTCGACGCGTGTCGCCGCCGCTGTTCGAGTCGATGGAGATCCTCGGCAAGGAGTCCGCCCTGGCGCGTCTGCGGGCGCTGCGCGCGTCGCTGTGACCGCGTCCGAGCCGTCGCCCGGCGCGGTGCTGCCCTCGCTTCCCGACGGCGTCGCTCCCCTCGCGGGGGACGTCGCGCCCGGCGGTGCTGTCGACGGTGTCGACGGGGTCCTGTTCGACGTCGACGACACGCTCGTCGACACCCGCGGCGCGTTCGCGCTCGCGATCGACGCGGTGTGTGCGGTGCACCTGCCCCACCTGCCGGTCGAGCGGTACGGCGAGGTCCTCGCGCTCTGGCGGAGCGACCCGCACGGCTGGTACCGCGCGTACACGCGCGGCGAGCTGACGTTCGACGGGCAGCGCATGCTGCGTGCGAACGAGCTGCAGGAGACGTTCGGCGGTGCGGTCCTCGACGAGGACGGGTACGCGGCGTGGAAGACGGTCTTCTGGGGCACGTTCGAGGAGAGCTGGCGCGCGCACGACGACGCCGCACCGGTCCTCGGGCGGCTCGCCGCCGCAGGGGTCAAGGTGGGCGCGCTCTCCAACGCGTCGGTCGCGCTCCAGACGGACAAGCTGGCCCGGTCGGGGCTCTCGGACGTGCCCATGCTCGTGGGCGTCGACACCCTGGGCTTCGGCAAGCCGGACCCGCGGGTGTTCCTCGAGGCGTGCGCGCGCCTGGGCACGGACCCGGCGCGCACGGTCTACGTGGGCGACGAGCTCGACGTCGACGCGCGGGCCGCGGCCGTCGCAGGTCTGACGGGCGTGTGGATCGACCGTCCCGGCACCCGGCGTGGTGGCCCGCACGAGGAGGACCCCGAGGCCGCGCGCGCGGCGGGGGTGCACGTCGTGGCGACGCTCGACGAGGTCGGCGACCTGGTGCTCGCGGGGCGCTGACCGGTCGGGCCCCTGCCGGTGTCGCGGTGAGGTTGATCGCTGGCCCGTGACCTGTCAGACGGTCCTCGAGCGCGGCGCTCCGGCGCTCCCGGCCGCGACCGCCGCGATCCGTCGGGCCGCCGCCGAGAGCTCGGTGCCGTCCTTCCAGACCATCCGCAGCCGCCGTGAGAGGTCGAGACCGGGCACCTGGATCTCTGCGAGCGTGCCGCGAGCAAGGTCGTCCGCGACCGTCAGCCGGGACAGCACGGCGACCGCGCCGCCGTACTGCACCGCGGTCTTGAGCGACGCGGTCGAGCCCAGGTAGGGCAGGTGGTCGGGGAGGCGGGCGCCGGCCGCCACGAGCGACTTCTCGAGCGTCTCGCGCGTTCCCGAGCCGCGCTCGCGGACGACGAGCCCACCGGTCACCAGCTCCTCGACCGTCGCGGTACGCCGTCGCCGCCCGGCCCACGGGTGCGTCGCCGCGACGACCACGACCAGCTCGTCGTGGGCCAGGGTGCGGCTGCGCAGCCCCCGACGCAGGGTCGAGCTCTCGATGAAGCCGAGCTCGGCGTCGTCCGACAGCACGAGCTCCATGACGGTCCGGGAGTTGCGCACGAGCAGCTCGACGTCGGGGGAGGCGGGCCCTCGGGCGGCCGCCGACGAGCCGCGCTGCTCCGACGAGCCGCCCGGTCCCGACACCGGACCGGTCGCCGCCCCGGACCCGGGCACCGGGGTCAGACCGTCGAGCGCGAGCGTCGCGAGCCAGCGAGGGGCGAGGTACTCGGCGATCGTCAGGCTGGCCGCCAGGCGGATCCGGGCCGAGGGGGCCTCGCGCAGCGCCGCGGCCGACGTCTCGAAGCGGTCCGAGGCGTCGATGACCTCGCGAGCCCAGGTCGCGGTCGCGCGCCCGGTCTCGGTGAGGCGGGCGCCGCGCGTCGAGCGTGCGACGAGCTCGAGCCCCAGGTGCTTCTCGAGGCGCCGCATGCCGGCCGAGGCGCTGGGCTGGGAGATGCCCAGCGCTCGTGCGGCGGCGCTGATCGAGCCGTGGCTGTCGGTCGCGACGAGCAGCTCCAGGAGGCCCAGCGACGTCCGGTCCCGGCGCGGGGGAAGGGTGTTCGGGAGGTGCTGCGGGGCGGTCTCGGCCATAGCTTCATCCTATGGCTCGGTCGCCAGGTAGGCCTTCCGGCGCCGTTCTCGTCGCGGCACGGTGGAAGCATGACCCCCACGACCGACCTCGACACCCCCACCCCGGACGCTGTCGCTTATACCC
>NZ_MAQA01000013.1 GCF_001692445.1 Oerskovia enterophila
CCGTCCCCCGTCACGCAGCCTCCTGCCCGGCCCCCCGCCGAACCCACCTCGCCGACGCAGGGCGCGCCGGTCGTGCTGACGAGCAACGGGGACGACTTCGGCGACCTGGTGGTCGGTCGGGCCGGGGTCGTCGGGTTCTCGCTCGCGAACCCGGCGGGGGCAAGGATCTCCGCGCTGCGCGCCGAGATCCTCCTACCGCCCGGAGTCACTCTCGCCGATCGACGAAGCACGGTGTCCGACGGCGTGGGGTGGGTGTGCACGGCGAAGGAGGGCGAGGGCTCGGTGTCGTGCGGGCTCGACGAGCTCCTCCCGGGGGCGACCACCACGGCCGTCGTCCCCGTCGACGTCTCCCCCGCCCTCGTCGACCACGTCGTCCCGGCCACGATCCACGTGAGCGGCCCCGGCATGAAGGATCTCGAGATCGTGCAGGACCTCCACGTCACCGCGCAGGGTATGGGGGCGCGGTTCGTCGCGGCGGGCGGGTTCGCGGTGACCGAGGTCGGCGCACCCGTGTTGCACTGCGCGGCCCACCTCACAGGGTGCTCGCAGGTCGCTGCCGGTGCGACGACCGGGTCCGCGCGGAACAACAACGCGTGGTCCATGGTGGCCGTGGACGAGCGAGGCACGGGGACGACGTCGTCGAGCGCGGTGCTCCGCCTCCCGGCCGGGTCACAGGTCGTCTCGGCACGGCTCTACTGGGCGGGCCGGTGCGCGTCCGATCCTCGCAAGGTCCGGATCCAGCCCCCGGGGACCGGAGCGTTCGCACCGGCCGGACGGGCCGAGGACGCCGATCTCGACCGGAGCGGCACCGACTACCAGGCGAGCATCGACGTGACCGCGGTCGTCGCGGCCCACGGCGCCGGCGAGTGGGCGGTCGCGGACGTGTGCGCGACCCCGGGGACGGGACGCTACGGCGGATGGGCCCTCGTCGTCGTCCACACCGACCCCGCCGCGGACGACCTCGTGGTCCTCTTCGACGGGTACGCCCCCGTCCTGTCGCCAGCCGCACCTCGCACGTTCACGGTCGCAGGCCGTGCGGGGGCATCGGCACGCGTCGGGGCCGTCGCCTGGGAGGGCGACGCCGGGAGCGCGGGCGACAGACTCCTCTTCGACGACGTGCCCCTCACCCCGAGGACGTGGTCGCCCACCGGCCCGCCTCGTGCGGGGTCGGCCGGGAACGCGTTCGACTCGACCGCGACGGGATCTCGCTACGTCAACTCGCTCGGGGTGGACGTCAAAGCCTTCGAGGGGGCGCGATTCGCCACCTCCCGGGCCACGGTCACCGCGACGACGACCGGCGACCAGTACTTCGTCGGTGCCCTCACGGTCTCGACCCCGCTCGGGACGACGGCGTCTCCCTGAGCGGGCTCGCTGGACGACGTGCGATGGTGCCGCACCGGGCGCTGGTGCGGCACCACGTCTCGATCTCATCCCACGCGGAGCCCGCCGACCAGACAGGGACGGGTGATCCTGCGGGTGATCACCGTCGTCCCGCCCAGGGAAACAGCGAGAGAGCGCGATCCCACGCGGCATAGAGTTCATCCAATGTCAGGAAACCTTGCAGTCGGTCGCGCCCGCTGGTCGTTGATGGCGCTCTTCGCGCTCTTCGGCATCGTGGGCACGAGCTGGATGACGCGGCTGCCCTCGATCCGCGACGCGCTCGGGGTCTCGTCGGCCCAGCTCGGGCTGATCCTCATCGTGGGCGCGGTCGGCGCCCTGTTCGCGGTGGTCTCGACGGGCGCGATCGTGTCCCGGTTCGGCAGCCGCAGCACCCTCGTGGCGGCCACGGCGCTCAACCTCGTGGCCCTGCTGCTCGTCGCGTGGGGCACCGCGGCGGGCAGCGTCGGGATCTTCGCGGTCGGCGCCTTCCTCAACGGCGTGAGCGGCGCGCTCATGAACGTGCCCATCAACCTCAACGGCGCGCTCGTCGAACAGCAGGTGGGGCGCGCGATCCTGCCGCACTTCCACGCGGCCTTCTCGATCGGTGCGGGCGCGGGCGCCCTCGTGGGTGCAGCGTTCTCCGCAGCCCACATCCACATCTCGGTACAGCTCGTGATCGTCACGGTCGCGGTCGCGGTCGCGCGCGCCCTGACGATCGGACCCGCGACGGTGTTCGCTCCCGAGCGTCGGGCTGGTGCCACGACCACGCCGGGCGTGAGCCCGGCCGACCTCGAGCACGACCTCGCCGAGTCCCCCGCGGGCGGTGCGACCGAGCCCGCGGTGTCGGGGGCCGTCGTCGACGCGGCGGACGGCGCGGCCGGCGCGGAGGCATCGCGAGCCGCCGCCGGAGCCGCCTCGGCCGGTGCGACCGGCGGATCCGACGGTGGCAGCACTGCCCGTGGCGCCCGGGACACGGCGCAGAAGCCGCCCCGGCGCGGCGCGGGCATGCGCTCGGCCCTGTCCGCGTGGCGCGAGCCGCGGACCATCCTCATCGGCCTGGTCCTGCTGGCTTCGTCGCTGTCCGAGGGGTCGGCGGGCAACTGGCTCTCGATCGCCATGGTCGACGGCTTCGAGGTGCGCGAGGCGGTGGGCGCCATGGCCTACGGGACGTTCGTGGGTGCCATGACCGTCTTCCGCTTCGCCGGGACGGGCCTCATCGACCGGTTCGGTCGCGTCACGGTGCTGCGCGCCTCGGGCGTCTCGGCCCTCGTGGGCCTCCTGCTGTTCGGCCTGGCCCCGCAGATCTGGCTCGCATGGTTCGGGATCGTGCTGTGGGGCTGCGGCGCGGCCCTGGCCAACCCGATCGCGATCGCCGCGGCGTCCGACGACCCGCTGCGCTCGCCCGCACGCGTGTCCGTCGTGACGTCGTTCAGCTCGTTCGCCCAGCTCACCGCTCCCCCGGTGCTCGGCCTCCTCGCCGACGAGATCGGGGGCCGCTACGCGCTCCTGACCATCTGCGCGGCCATGGTGCTGAGCCTCGCGCTCGCCGGTCAGGTCAAGCCACTGCCTCGCGAGGCACGGACCCTCGTGCCCGAGCGCGCGTGACCGGGTCCGGGCTCGCGGTGCGCACTGCCGGAGCGGCGGGCACTGACGGAGCGGCCGGGGCTGCCGGGGCTGCCGGGGCTGCCGGGCCCTTCGGCGGTGCCCGCACACCCCCTGACGACACGGTCTGACGGCCACTTCGGCGGGAGGCGCCGCACCCGGCGCGACGTCGGCCGCCCCACCGCCGAGCATCACGTCATGACATGCCCGAATCCGCCTGTTCGCACGGATTCCAGCCCGTCCATGCTTGGTATCTTGGGGGGTCACCCCAGAGGAGGTCGAGCAGTCCTATGATCCGCATCGGCGTGGTCGACGACGAGTCGGCGAGCAGGCAGATCGTGCTCGATCACCTCGATCGCTACCAGGCGGAGAACGACGTGACGTTCGACGTCCGCACGTTCACCGACGGACGCGAGCTCGTCACGGGGTATCGACCCGAGTTCGACATCCTGTTCCTCGACGTCCAGATGAACGACCTCGACGGCCTGGACACCGCCCGGCACATCCGCACGCTCGACACGCGGGTCGTCATCGTGTTCGTCACCAACATGGCCCAGTACGCGATCCACGGCTACGAGGTCGACGCCCTGAGCTATCTCGTCAAGCCCGTCCCCTGGTTCGCGTTCTCTCAGGAGCTGCGCCGCAGCATCGAGCGCGTCCGGCGCAGCGGGACCGACTCGGTCATGCTGACCGTGAACGGCGAGCTGGCCCGCGTCGACCTCCTCGACGTCGTCTACGTCGAGAGCATCAAGCACCGGGTGGTCGTGCACGCGGTCGACCGGACGTACTCGTTCACGGGCACCCTCAAGGCGTTCGAGGCCGACCTCGGCGAGAAGGGGTTCTTCCGGAGCAACAGCTGCTACCTGGTGAACATGCGCCACGTGACGGCCGTCAAGCAGAGCACGTGCGTCATGCTCGGCGGGGACGAGCTCCAGATCAGCCGCCCGCGCAAGCGCGCGTTCCTCGATGCGCTCGCCGACCACGTCGGAGGGCACGTCGCGTGATCGGGGATCTCCCGACCGACATCCCCCGCGGCTTCACGGCCTTCGCCGAGTGGTCCGCGTGCCTCGTCTACATCCTGCTCCTGCGCAAGCGGTTCACCCCGCCGATCCTGGCGCTGTCCCTCGGCCTGGGCCTGGGTCTCCTGTGGGCCGTCCAGACGTTCGCGGGCGGTCTGCCGATCGCCCTGTGGACCGCCGGCATGGCGATGGCCGTGGCCGCGATGTTCGGCGTGGTCGTGGTCTGTGCCGACGTCTCGACGCGCGAGGCCGGGTACTTCACGGCGCGCGCGTTCGTGCTCGCCGAGCTCGTCGCGTCGCTCCACTGGCAGCTCTACAGCTATGCCGTGGACCAGGGCTTCACGGGGGTCGGCATCCAGGTGGGGCTCCTGGTCCTGGTGTACGGCGCGGCCTTCACCGCGGCCTACCTCATCGAGCGGAGACACTTCCCGCCCGACCAGCGGCTCGACGTCGACCGGCGCGGCCTGCTGAGCGCGGCCTCGATCGCCGCTGTCACGTTCCTCATGAGCAACGTGAGCTTCGTGAGCTCTAACACCCCGTTCAGCGCGCAGTTCGGTCCCGAGATCTTCTACATCCGCACGCTCGTCGACCTCGCGGGGTATGTCGCTCTCTATGCGCAGCAGGGGCAGCGGCTCGAGCTCCAGCGCGCGGTCGAGGTCGAGGCGATGAACCGGATGCTGCGTTCCCAGCACGAGCAGTACCTGCACTCCAAGCGGAACATCGACATCGTCCACCGCAAGTACCACGACCTCAAGCACTTCGTCACGGCGATCCGGTCGGAGAACGACCCGGACGCGAAGGCGTCGTACCTCGACCAGCTCGAGGAGAGCATCCAGGGCTACGGTGCCCAGGTCGAGACAGGGAACGCCGTGCTCGACACGATCCTGACGTCCAGGACGGCACAGTGCGCCGAGCTCGGGATCACCCTGACGTGCGTGGTCGACGGCGCAGCACTGTCCTTCATGGACGCCATGGGACTGAGCGCGTTGTTCGGGAACGCGCTCGACAACGCGATCGAGAGCAGCGCGACCCTGCCGGACCCGGAGAACCGCCTCGTCCGCGTCGCGGTCTACACCCAGAACTCGCTCGTCCTGGTGCGCTTCGAGAACTACCACGTGGGCGACCTGGAGTTCGACGACGGGATCCCGCGCACCACCAAGGGCGACGCGCTCAACCACGGGTACGGCCTGCGAAACATGCGCCAGGTCGTCGAGGGCTACGGCGGGTCCCTCACGGTGCACGCAGAGTCCGGGTGGTTCGTGGTGCGGGCCCTGATCCCGCTCCCCGAGCGCTGAGGGCGGGGGCCCTGATACGGGGCCGGGCGCCCAGGTGCCCAGGTGCCCAGGTGCCCAGGTGCCCAGGTGCCCAGGTGCCCAGGTGCCCAGGTGCCCAGGTGCCCAGGTGCCCAGGTGCCCAGGTGCCCAGGTGCAGGGTCTCCTCCCCCGAGGGGAGGGTGTTGTTTTCGTGTAGCCACCACATTTGTGGTGGCTACACGAAAACACCACCGGGGGATCTTGCTGTCGGCCGGCCAAGGTCCCGACGCGTGGGCGGGCGCTAGTTGAAGCCGATGACGCGTTGGGCGGTCTTGTAGGCCAGGACGGAGATGCCGCGTCCGGGGCGTCCGGGCAGGTTGGAGATCTGGTGCAAGGTCGTGCGACGCAGGCGCCGGTACAGGGCGGGGTCCTGGGTGCGGACCTCGGCCCAGAAGGTGTCCTTCTTGGCCAGGGACTGGGGCGTGCCCGAGCGCAGCAGCAGCATCGAGGAGACCATGCTCACGATGTTGATGTAGTGCAGCATGTAGCGCTGCAGGGCCCGGGGAGCGCTAGGGTCGGCGCGCACCGCGCGTAGGTGGTTCATCATGGCGCGGTTGATGCGCAGCTGTTGATCCACCCGCGAGATCATGACGTCCTCGTTGACGGACTGGTCCGCGCGCCCGATGTAGTACCGGTACAGGTCCACGTCCAGGTAGTACAAGGTCCGCACCGCGGGCAGGGGCGCGTAGGCGTAGAGGTTGTCGACGTAGAACGAGTGCTCGGGCAGGACCAGACCCACCTCGCGCAGCAGGTCGGTGCGGTAGATCAACGAGTGCATCAAGATGTACTGCGACTTACGGAAACGTCCGACCTGGTCCCAGCCCATGACCCGGTTCCTGGGCAGCGCGTTGGTGTAACGCACCGCGGTCTTCTTACGCTTGTCGACCTTCTCGTAGACGAAGTTCGAGACCAGCACGTCCACCCCGGTCCCGGCCGCGGCGAACCCGCCCAACGTCTCCAGGACCCGGCGGTAGGCGTCCGGGTCGAGCCAGTCGTCGGAGTCCACGATCTTGATGAACCGCCCCGACGCGTGCCCGAGCCCGGTGTTGATCGCCGCCCCGTGCCCACCGTTGACCTGATGGATCGCGGTCACGACCCCCGGATACGCGTCCGCGTACCGGTCCGCGACCGCCCCCGTGGCATCGAAGGACCCGTCGTTCACGATCAAGATCTCGACCAGGTCACCACCAGGCAACAACGACTCGATGCACCGCTCCATGTACGCCGCAGAGTTGTAGCACGGCACCACGATCGTCAACAGCTTGCTCATCAGGACAACACTCTTCAGACTTCCTGGCCCGCACGGGCCGACGACGCATCCACCCCAGCAGACCCACCAGACCCACCAGGCCCAGCCGGGTCAGGCATCTCAGCGGGCTCGGGCTCACGCTTGAAGATGACCTTGAAGATCGGGAAGAACACCCAGAAGGATAGAACGGCGTTGATCATCATCGTGACCATGTCGGCCACCGTCTCCCCCGTCTTGCCCATCCCCCACGTGTCGATCAACAGCTCGTACACCGGCGCCTTGTACCACCCCTGCAACGCCGCCGCCGCGAACGTGATCACCACGTACGCCACCGTGTACCAGAACGCCGCCCGCCAGATGTTCGTGTTCGACTTGAACGTCACGTTGCGCTGAGCGAAGAAGTTGATCACCTGCGCGATCAACAACGTCACCTGCACCGCCAAGAAGTACGCCAACCCACCCCCACCCTCAGGCAACCCACCCGCGGCATAGTCGAACAGGTAGAACGGCGACCCATCCGGATTCGACCCCACCGCCAACACCTGAAAGCTCGTGTCCACCAACGACGTCATCCCGAACACAGCCTTGAACGCCGGCATCAACGCCAGCTGCAACACCGTCACACCATTGCTCAACACGAAGAACACCACGAACTGAGCCAACCCCGGCCGACGCTCCGCGAACGACGACCACCCCACCCGCAACCGACCGAACATCCGGGGCTTGCCCCCGGAGAGCGGGGTCTGGGCCGTGGTCGGCGCCGCCGTCTCCAGGGTCGGCGTCGGGGCCGCCTCCGTCTCGCCGCTCATCGGCGCGCCAGCTCGGAGCGCATGCGGCGGGTGGACCGTCGGTTCCGGAAGAACGCCGAGACGAGGTCTCCGACGCCCCGGAAGAAGCGGCCGTTGACGATCGTGACCAGCGCGGCGGCCATGTCCATGCTCACGGCGCCGTTCGTCATCTTCGCGATGGCGCGGAACGGCATCCCGCGCAGGAACAGCAGGTTCAGGTCGGGGGTGCCCTTGGCCTCGGCGCGGGCGATCCGTCGCGCCAGCTCGCGGTATGCGAGCCGGGCCAGGGGGCTGCGCGCGTGCTCCAGGTCCGACAGGGGGCTGTTGACCCCGAGCGGCCCGGTCGCTCGGCCCCTGGCTGCCAGCGGGCGACCCAGGAGGGAAGCGAACACGTCGTCGGGCACGTCCGTGACCGCACCGGTCCGGTACTGCTGCGGCACGGCCGTCGCGGCAGCGCCGGGAGCGGTTCCCGTCAGGACGTGCTCGGCCGCGAGCAGCACGGTCTCGACGTCGGAGCCGACCTCGAGGGACCACGTGCCGCCCTCGGTCTCCCAGGTTCCCGTCGCCGTCGAGAAGTGGCGGAAGGTGAAGCGGTCGAACGCGATGCGCGCGCGCTGGGACTCCCCCGGCTCGAGGTGGACCTTCGCGAAGCCCTTGAGCTCGCGCACGGGGCGGTGCACGCCGTCGGTCTCCCGTCGGCCCACGTACAGCTGCGCGACCTCGGCTCCCGCGACGTCCCCCGTGTTGGTCAGGGTGAACGTCACGCCCTCGGCGTCGACCTCGAGGTCCGCGTACGCGAACGTGGTGTAGCTCAGCCCGAACCCGAACGGGAAGGCCACCGGCGCACCGACGCTCGAGTAGTAGCGGTAGCCCACGTAGGGGCCCTCGCGGTACTCGGCGTCGACCCCCTCACCCGGGTAGTAACGGTACGTCGGGGTGTCCTCGAGCCGGACGGGGTACGTCTCCGCGAGGCGACCGGACGGGTTCACCGCACCGGTCAGCACCCGGACCACCGCCTCGGCGCCCCCCTGCCCGCCGAGGTAGCCGTGGACCAGGGCGGAGCACTGCGAGAGCCAGGGCACCTCGACGACCGAACCTGCACTGAGGACGACGACGATCCGGCTCGTGACCGAGGAGATCCGCGCCAGGAGCTCGACCTGGCTCGAGGGAAGCCGCAGGTGCGAGCGGTCCTGGCCCTCGGACTCGCTGATCTCGTCGAGCCCCAGGTAGAGCAGGACGACGTCGGCCGACCGGGCCGCGTCGACGGCCTCGGCGACGAGCGTCGGGTCCGACGCCCCGCCGCGCGTGAAGCCCTGTGCGGTCGCGACGACCTCGAGGTCGGAGCCGGCGAGCGCGTCGAGCGCCGTCGTGAGCCGGGTCGGGTTGACGACCGAGGAGCCGGCCCCCTGGTAGCGCGGCGTGGACGCGAAGTCGCCCACGACCGCGACCCGGGTGCCCGCAGCGAGCGGCAGGACACGGTCCTCGTTGCGCAGCAGCACGGCGCTCTGTTCGGCAGCTGTGCGCGCGAGCTCGTGGTGGGCGTCAGGGTCGACCTCGCGGCTCGCTCCCCCGATCCGGCTCACGAGGACCTTCATCTCCTCGACCCGCGCGTCGAGGTCGGCCATGTCGAGGTCGCCTCGACCGACTGCGTCCACGATCTGCGCGGCGGAGTCGAGCCCCGGCGACGGCATCTCGAGCGTCCCGCCCCGACGCACTGCCTCGACCGCGTCGTTGCCACCGCCCCAGTCGGTCACGACGGCCCCGTCGAACCCCCACTCGTCGCGCAGGACCTGCTGGAGCAGGAACGGGTTCTCGTTGGCGTAGGTGCCGTTGAGCAGGTTGTAGCTCGACATGATCGAGTACGGCGCGGACTCACGGACGACGACCTCGAAGCCCGTCAGGTAGATCTCGCGCAACGTCCGCTCGTCGACCACGGAGTCGCTCGTCATGCGACGCAGCTCCTGGCTGTTGGCCGCGAAGTGCTTGGGGCATGCCGCGACGCCGCGCGACTGGATGCCGCGCACGTAGCCTGCCGCGAGACGTCCGGAGAGCAGCGGGTCCTCGGAGAAGTACTCGAAGTTGCGCCCGCACAGCGGGCTGCGCTTGACGTTGAGCCCCGGGCCGAGGAGCACGTCGACCCCCTGGTCGGCGGCCTCGGCACCGAGCGCCTCACCCACGGACCGCGCGAGCTCGGGGTCCCAGCTGTTGGCGACCGTGGCCGCGGTCGGGAAGCAGGTCGCGGGCTGCGAGGCGCCGAGACCGAGGTGGTCGGCCGAGCCCGTCTGCTTGCGGACGCCATGAGGCCCGTCGGACAGCCACAGCGTCCGGATCCCGTGCCGCGGTACCGCACGTGTCTCCCAGACGCTCTCCCCGCTCAGGAGTGCGGCCTTCTCGAGCGTCGTCAGTTCTTCCGTCATGGTCTGCTTCCGTTCGCCCCGCGGCACGTGTGCGGCTCGCGGGTGTACTGGTGTGGTTCTGTCTCGCCTGCTCGTCCGGACGGTCCGCGACGGCCCGGCTCCGGGACGGGGACTACGTCGCGTGGGCAGGGACCCGCTCGACGGCGTCCGGCACCGGGCCGGAGTCGCCGTCACCGTCGCTACCCGGCCCGGGCTCCTGCCTGAAGATGATCTTGAGGATCGGGAAGTACACGACGACCGAGATCAGCGCGTTGACGATCATCGTGACGACGTCGGCCCCGGCCTCCCCCGTGCTGCCCCAGCGGTCGACCATGAACTGGTAGATCGGGTCCTTGTAGAACCCTTGGAGCGCTGCGGCGGCAAAGGTGATGACGACGTACGCGACCGTGTACCAGGCCGCCGCGCGCCAGATGTTCGTGCTGGACTTGAAGGTGATGTTGCGCTGGGCGAAGAAGTTGATGACCTGGGCGACGAGCAGGGTGATCTGCACCGCCAGGAAGTAGGCGAGCCCTCCGCCGCCGTCCGGCAGCGCCCCCGCCGCGTAGTCGAAGATGAAGAAGGTCGAGCCGTCGGCGTTCGTGTTCACGGCGAACGCCTGGAACGACTGATCCACGAGCGACGTCATCGTGAAGACCCACTTGATCAGGGGCATGAGCGCCAGCTGGAGCACGGTCATACCGGTGCTCAGGAGCGAGAAGACGACGAACTGTGCGACGGCCGGACGCCTCTCCGAGAAGTCGTTCCACGACCTGAGCACGCGCGTCTCCCTGATGCTGTTCGGTCTGTCCACCTGCGTGTCTCCTTCGACTGTCCACGAGCTGTCGCAGGGACGAGGCCGCTCGCCCTCACCGCCGATGCGGGGAGGACGTGAACGACGTCCCGGGTCGCGACCACCTCCGCGCGGGGCTGCGACGCCCGACGACCGGTGGGTGGCGCCCGAGGGCGACTGGTAACGAACTCATCACAGCCCACACCCGACGAGGCGCCGAGCCGGTTTGCATAACCTGTCGGTTCTGGCGCACAAACTGTCGCGCGCCCCGGCCGGGGACCGACCAGCGACGCGTCCTCCTGGGGCCGGGCGCAGGGGAACCACGGCGGTGCGGGGAAGCCGTCGGAAGCCGGGCTCGGGGGATCGTCCGGCTCACCGACAGGCCGACCGGCCCGGTCCTGGTGGCGTTCGGGAGCCGGCCTCGCCGTGGGAGCGCGTCGCGCCGCCCGCACGTGGGAGCGGCGGTCGCCGCGGGCCGCTCGTGCGCAACCGACAGCGGCGCCTTCCGGGGACCCCCTGCTCCCCCGGAAGCGCCGCGCGGGCGCGCTCGGACGGGACGCACGACCCCCAAGGCCTCGACCGTCACGAGCTACGACACCCGTACTCTACTGACGGCAAAGTCGCCTCGAGGTCGAAGTTCCCGCAGATGAGAGAGCTCTCATGTGAACTGCACCACATCGTCACGAACGGTGCCCCTGATCCCCGTCCGCACCCCACGCACGTCAACCCGGCCCAGCCCGCGCGGCACCGGACCGGTCGCGGCAAGCCCCGCCGTCGGGCCTGTGAGATCTCTCCCTGCGGAGTGCCACCAGCACCCGCCCGTTCCTGGGACAATCGAGAGGTGACGACACACGAGAACCCTCCGGGCGAGCGGCTCAGCCGCGCGTTCCAGCACCGACTCAACGAGCTCTTCGCGACCCGACAGCGTGCCGGACGCGGCGCGACCAACCGCGAGGTCGCGAACTGGATGACCGAGCACGGCTACGCCGTCAAGGAGGCCTACCTCAGCGCGCTCCGCGGCGGCCACCGCACCTCGCCCTCGCTGCGCATCATCGAAGGCCTCGCGGCGTACTTCGGCGTCGAGCCCAAGGACCTCCTCGACACGGGAGAGGACCCCAAGAAGGAGCTCCGGCTCGCCCTCAACGACCACGGCGTCGAGGCCTTCGCGCTGCGCGCCGAGGGCCTGTCCGCGGAGAACGTGCGCGCCGTGACCCAGCTCCTGGACCAGATGCGCCGGATGCAGTCGCTCCCGGCCGTCGATCCCGTCGACGAGTCGTGAACGAGCATCGCACCCGCCTGACCGCGGCAGGACTCGACCGAGCCCGCAGCATCGACGACGCCCGGCGCATCGTCGCGACCCTGCGCGAGCGGCCCATCGACGTCGTCGACGGCCCACTGGGTGAGGGGATCTCGGGGATGTGGCTGAGCATGCCCGACGGCGAGAAGATCATCGTCAACTCCGAGGCGACCCTGTCCGAGCGCCACCGGCACCACATCATCGCGCACGAGCTGGTCCACATCCTCGACGCGTGCGACGACCCCGACGCCCCGCCGCCCGGACCCCAGCGACGCAACCGCTACGAGGACCCGGTCGAGCACCGTGCCGAGTCGATCGCGAGCGAGCTCATGATGTCGATCGAGGCCACGGGCGGTGTCGCGCACCGCCTCGCCGGCATGGAGCGGTACCGGTGACCCTGCTCGCCTTCGCTCTCTTCGCCGGGGCCGCGCTCTGGACGGCTCTGCGCCACCGATCGCAGCACCGCGGGGACTACGCCCTGACCTGGGGGCTCGCGCTCGTGGCCGCTGCCTCGGCGCTGCGCATCAGCCAGGTCGAGTCGTTCCTGCTCGAGCACGCGCCCCCCGGCGCCCACGAGCTCGCCAAGCACGCCCTGCTCGTCGCCGGCTGCCTGTGCATCGCGGCGTGGGTCCAGGGCACCCAGGGGCCTCGGCCTCGTCCGACGTACCTCGCCTCGGGGATCGTCGGGGTCGTCGGGGTGCTCGTGCTCGTCTTCGCGCTCAACGGCCCGTGGGAGCGGCAGGACTTCGACCTGCAGACCGGCGGCAAGCCCTGGATGGCCCTGTACTGGGCCGCGTACTACGGGGCGTTCCTCTGGGCCACGGCGACGTTCGGCGTCTCGACCGTCCGGAACCGGCAGGACCGTCCCCGTAGCGACCGCTGGGGCATGGACCTCGCCGCCGCGGGTGCGTTCGTCGGGGTGCTGTGGGCACTCCTGAGCGCCGTCAACATCGTCCTGCAGGAGCCGGGGGCGATCGAGCAGTACCGACTCCTCGGGATCCGCACGCGGTACCTGATCGCGGCGTCGAGCATCCTGCTCACGCTCGGGATCATGGGGCACCTGCTCTCGGCCGCACGGACCCGGCGACGCCGCCGGGCCGACCTGAGCGCGCTGCACGCGCACCTGGTCGACGCCGTCGCGGAGTCCCGCCTGTCGTCCGTGCGCCCCGAGGTCGCCGAGTACCACCGGACCATCGAGATCATGGACGCGCTCGCGACGCTGGCCCGCTACTCGGCCCCCCAGGACGCCGCGCAGGTCCGGACCCTGGTCGGCGACGCGCCCGAGCCCGTGCTGCGGGCGCTGCAGATCGACCTCGCCGCGACCCGGCGCGGCATGGACGAGCGACCAGAGGTCCCCGCGGACTGGAGCGCCTGGGCCGAGGACGACCACGCCCTGCGCCACCTGGGCAGGGCGTTCCGTGAGCAGACGAGCGAGAAGCGCGCGGTCGTGCTCGCCGGAGTCCTCGGCACCGAGCAGGAGCCGCGATGACGCCCCCGGCCGGAGGGGCGGTCACCGCAGCCCCACCCCGCTGGGCCGTCGTCGTGACGGAGGTCCTCGCGCCGGGCTACACGGTCGCGGCTCTCGTCCTGGCCGCGGCCCTGTACGCGTCGCCCGGTCTGGCCGGCGCGCGCTACGTGGTGCTCGCGGTCCTGCTCTGCGGCGGGCTGCCCTACCTGTTCGTCCACGGGCTCGCGCGGGCCGAGGTCCTGGAGTCCCGTCACGTGCGCCCCCGGGCCCAGCGCCTCGTGGTCTTCGCAGGGCTCCTCGTCATCGAGGTCACGGCGATCCTCGTCCTGCACCTCGCGGGAGCGCCTCCCCTGCTCCCCCGGCTCCTCGCGGCCTACCTCGCGGGGATCGTCGCGATCGCCCTGGTCACCCCGTTCGTGCGCGCCTCGGTGCACACCGCCGTGTTCTCGGTCGCCGCGGGCGTCTCCACGGCCCTGTCCTGGTGGCTGGCGGCCGCGCTCCTGGCCGTCGCGGTCGTCGTCGGGCTCTCCCGCCTCGCGGTGCACGACCACTCCCGCCGCGAGGTCGTGACGGGACTCGTGCTCGGCGCCTCGGTGGGGGCCGCGGCCGCCGCGGCTCTCCTCGGCTGACGTCCGGCGCGGCACCGGCGCCCGACACGTCTGAGCGCGCCCGTCCGGACAGGTACCGGACCTCACGCGGCGAGCCGATATCCCTTGACCTTCCCCGTACTGCGCGCGATCCTCGATCCATGCCGACGACGCCCCTCCTCGTGCCGCTGCCCGCTGCGACCACGCGACCAGCGGGCAGGCAGCAGGAGCTCCGGCCCCGGCGACCTCGCCCGGCGCCATGACGAGCGCACTGCTCGCCGGGCTCGTCGCGGGCTACGCGATCGCCATCCCGGTGGGCGCGATCGCCGTCTACCTCGTGACGCTCACGGCCCGCACGCGTTTCGCGGTCGGGGCGGCCGCGGGCCTCGGCACCGCGACGGCCGACGGCATCTACGCGACGGTCGCGGTCGTCGCGGGGGCCGTCGTCGCCCCGCTCGTCGCAGCCGTCCGCACGCCGCTGACCTGGGCGTCGGTCGCGGTCCTCGCCGTCCTCGCGTGGCGCACGTTCCGCCCCGCGCTCCAGCGCGTCCTGCCCGACGGCGCCACGCCCCGTCCGGCGACCGCCGACACCACTCCCGTGCGGGCCTACGCGACGCTGCTCGGCCTCACCCTGGTCAACCCCGCGACCGTGATCTACTTCGCCGTCCTCGTGGCCGGTGGCGCGCTGAGCCCCGACGCGACGGGCGCGGAGCGAGCGGTCTTCGTGCTCGCCGCGTTCGTCGCGTCCGCGAGCTGGCAGATGCTCGTCGCCGGTGGTGGCGCGGTGCTCGGGCGCGCCCTCACGAACGACACCGGCCAGCGCGTCACCGCTGCCGTGGGCGGCCTGGTGATCCTCGCGCTCGCGGTGCACCTGGCGCTCGGGGCCTGACGCGAGGGCGTCAGGCCCCGACGAGGTCCGCCGGAGCGAACGTCCGGACCGCAGCCCGGAAGTACTGCTCTGCGCGCTCGCGCGCCTCGCCCCGCGAGCACTGCGCTTCTTCGAGACCTCGCGTCCCGCCGTGCGCGAGCTCGAGCTCCTCGGTCACGAACCGGCCGATCGCGGCACCGGCCGTTCCCGTCCCCATCTCGCGGGTCACGGCCTTGAGCGCGACGAGCTCGCCGACGGCATCCTGCACGGTCGACGAGGCCTCACCCTGCGCGAGCAGGGTGAGCAGGTCGAGGGGTGGGTTGCTCGCGTCCGGGTGGACCCGCAGCCACCGCAGCACCGCGGCGGGCCGCAACGCGTAGAAGACCTTCTTGAGGGAGACGTCACCGCCCTCCCACCGGTCGCGCTGCCGACTGCCGAGGTACGCGTAGTGCCGGACCAGGGCTCCACGGTCGACGACGTCGGAGGCGAGCGCCCGCAGACCGTCGCGGAAGTCCTCGTCGCCGCGGTACACGATCCCCGACTCCAACCACTCGACGATCGTCGCGTTCCCCTTCACCAGGAGCTGCACCGCCTTGACGAGGTCCCAGCCGTTGACGTCGAGGACCGCGTCGAGCGGGGTCTCCAGGACGTCGCGGCGCGGCCACGGCCCGAGGTAGTCCTCGGGAGCGCGGACGTACACGAACCGGCAGTCGTAGTCGCTGTCGGGCGACGGGAAGCCCCACGCCCTGCTCCCGCTCTCGACCGCCCACGGGATCGCGACGCGCTCGGTCACGGTGAGGGTCTCGAGGCGGTCGTCGATCGAGGCGACCACCGCGGGGTCGAGAGACGAGGGGAGGAAGCGCATCCCGGGAGACTAGCCGCTGCGCGCGCCGGCTCCCCAGGCAATTCTCGTGGGCCTTGTCGGTCGGTCCTGCCGGTGGAGCATCGCCCGAGCAGGCCCTCCTTCCGCAACGCCGAGGCCCCGGTGGCCGGCCGCGCGAGGAGCGCGGCCGGCCACCGGGGCCTTCGTCGAACTGTCAGCGCGGATCAGACGTCCGTGCTGTCACCGATCCGGTGCACGAGGATCGAGTTCGTCGTGCCGGGCTGGCCCACCGGGGCGCCCGAGACGACGACCACGAGGTCGCCGACCTCGGCGAGGCCGTTGGCCTGCAGGGTCGTGTCGACCTGGCCGACCATCGCGTCGGTGTTCGCGACCTCGGGCACCTGGTACGACTGGGTGCCCCACGTGAGCGACAGGACGTTGCGCACGTGCTCGCGCGGCGTGAACGCGAGCAGCGGGATCGACGAGCGCAGGCGCGACATGCGTCGCGCCGAGTCGCCCGACTGCGTGAAGGTCGCGAGGTACTTCGCGCCCAGGACCTCACCGATCTCGGCAGCGGCACGCGTGATGGCGCCACCGCGCGTGTGCGGGGTCGAGCCGAGCGGCGCCATGCGCTCACGGCCGGCTTCCTCGGTCGCCTCGATGATGCGGGCCATGGTCTCGACCGTCAGGATCGGGAAGTCGCCCACGCTCGTCTCGCCCGAGAGCATGACGGCGTCGGCCCCGTCGAGGACCGCGTTGGCGCAGTCCGACGCCTCGGCGCGCGTGGGGCGCGGCGAGTTCGTCATGGACTCGAGCACCTGCGTCGCCACGATGACCGGCTTGGCGTTGCGACGAGCGAGCTCGACGATGCGCTTCTGCACGAGCGGGACCTGCTCGAGCGGGAGCTCGACCGCGAGGTCACCACGGGCGACCATGACGCCGTCGAACGCGTCGATGATCTCCGCGAGGTTCTCGACGGCCTGCGGCTTCTCGATCTTGGCGATGACGGGGACCGAGCGGCCCTCCTCGTCCATGATCGTCTTGACGTCGTCGAAGTCGGCCGCAGAACGGACGAACGACAGCGCGATGATGTCCGCACCGAGGCGGAGCGCCCAGCGCAGGTCGTCGCGGTCCTTCTCGGACAGCGCCGGCACGGAGACCGCGACACCCGGCAGGTTCAGACCCTTGTTGTTGGAGACCGGTCCGGCCACCTCGACACGGGTGACGACCTGGGGGCCCTCGACCGCGGTGACGCGGACGAGCACCTTGCCGTCGTCGATCAGGATCGGGTCGCCGACGCGCGCGTCCCCGGGCAGACCCTTGTGGGTCGTGGAGACGAGCTCCTTGGTGCCCACGACGTCCTCGGTCGTGATCGTGAAGGTGTCGCCCTCGTTGAGCCAGTGCTTCTCGTCGCCGCCGAAGCGACCCAGGCGGATCTTGGGCCCCTGGAGGTCGACGAGCACAGCCACGGAGCGGCCCGATGCCGCTGCGGCCTCGCGCACGCCGTGGTAGACGGCCTCGTGCTCCTCGGCACTGCCGTGGCTGCGGTTGATCCGCGCCACGTCCATCCCGGCGTCGACGAGCGCCCGGAGCTGTTCCTTCGACTCGGTCGCGGGTCCGATGGTGCAAACGATCTTTGCTCTGCGCATTTCTCCAGCCTCGTTGTTCCTTCGTGTCCGGCGGAACCGGACCGCCTCGGGCCCCTGCCTGGGCCCCGTCTCCACCCCGGACGTCCTCGCGGACGCCGGGGCGCGTCTCACACTCTTGTCATGCTCTCAGCGACACGGTCGATGCGCGCACCGGGGCAGGGAGCTCGGTGCGTCCCTGCAGGTACGCGTCGGCCGACGCGGCCGCGGCACGACCCTCGGCGATGGCCCACACGATGAGCGACTGCCCGCGTCCCGCGTCACCGGCGACGAACACGCCGGGAACGGTGGTCGCGAAGTCGTCGCCGCGTGCGACCAGGCCACGAGCCGTGAGCCCGATCTCCGACTGCGCCGAGAGCGTCTGGGTCTCCGGTCCCGTGAAGCCCATGGCCACGAGCACGAGATCGGCAGGGATCTCCTTCTCGGTGCCGGCCTTCGGGACGCGACGCCCGTCCGGGAGGTACTCGGTCTCGGCGACGCGCAGGGCGCGCACCCGACCGTCCTCGCCCGCCAAGAAGTCGACCGTCGACGCCAGGTAGGCCCGCTCGCCGCCCTCCTCGTGCGAGGAGGAGACCTCGAAGAGGATCGGGTCGGTCGGCCAGGGCTGCGTCGCCGAACGCTCGAGCGGCGGCCTCTTGCCGATCGCGAGCGTCGTGACGCTCGCCGCCCCCTGCCGGAGCGAGGTGCCCAGGCAGTCGGAGCCGGTGTCGCCGCCACCGATGACGATCACGTTCTTGCCCGTCGCGAGGATCTGGTCCTCGACCACGCCGCCCGCGACCACCGTGTTGGCCTGGTGCAGGAACTCCATGGCGAAGTGCACGCCGGGGAGGTCGTTGCCCGGGACCTGCAGGGCACGCGGGACCGTCGCGCCGGTCGCGAGGACCACGGCGTCGAAGCGACGTCGCAGCTCGTCCCAGGTGATGTCCACGCCGATCTCGACGCCCGGGCGGAAGCGGGTGCCCTCGGCCTCCATCTGCGCCAGGCGACGGTCGATGTGCAGCTTCTCGAGCTTGAAGTCCGGGATGCCGAACCGCAGCAGACCGCCGATCGCCGCGTCACGCTCGTAGACGACGACCGTGTGACCGGCACGGGTGAGCTGCTGGGCCGCGGCCAGGCCCGCGGGCCCCGAACCGACGACCGCGACCGTCGACCCCGTCAGACGCTGCGGCACCTGCGGCGTGACCAGCCCGCGGGCGAACGCCTCGTCGATGATCGAGACCTCGACGTTCTTGATGGTCACGGCCGGCTGGTTGATGCCGAGCACGCAGCTCGACTCGCACGGCGCCGGGCACACACGTCCCGTGAACTCCGGGAAGTTGTTGGTCTCGTGCAGCCGTTCGCTGGCCTCGGCCCACTGGTCGCGCCAGACCAGGTCGTTCCACTCGGGGATGAGGTTCCCGAGGGGGCAGCCCTGGTGGCAGAACGGGATGCCGCAGTCCATGCAGCGGCCCGCCTGCTCCTTGAGGAACGGCTGCCCCTCGACCAGGTGCTCGTGCACGTCGCGCCAGTCGCGCAGCCGGACCTCGACCGGACGGTTGGGCGGGAGCTCGCGCTCCCGCACCTTCAGGAATCCACGGGGATCAGCCACGAGCCACCTCCAAGATCTGGTCCCACACGCCGGGGGCGGCGGGGTCGAGCCCGTCGAGCTCGGCCTGCGCGAGCGCCTTGCGCACGCGGGCGAACTCGGCGGGCAGGATGCGCGTGAAGCGAGCACGCGCAGCGTCGAAGTCCTCGAGCAGCTCGGCCGCGACCGTCGAGCCCGTCTCCTCCAGGTGCGTGCGGACCAGGCCCTCGACGAGAGCCGCGTCCGCGTCGTCGAGCGGGTCGAGCAGGAGCTCGCCCGTCGCGACCGCAGCGGTGTTCATGGCCGCGGGCCGCAGGTCCAGCACGTAGGCCGTCCCTCCGGACATGCCCGCGCCGAGGTTGCGTCCGGTCGGGCCGAGGATCAGCACCGCACCACCGGTCATGTACTCGAGCCCGTGGTCGCCCACCCCCTCGACGACGAGCGTCGCCCCGGAGTTGCGGACCGCGAAGCGCTCGCCCACGAGCCCGCGCAGGAGGATCTGCCCGGACGTCGCGCCGTAGCCGATGACGTTGCCCGCCACGACGTTGCTCGACCCCGTGAGGACTGCCGAGCGGTCGGGACGGACGATGATGCGTCCACCCGAGAGGCCCTTGCCCACGTAGTCGTTCGCGTCGCCGAAGAGACGCAGCGTGATGCCGCGGGGCAGGAACGCCCCCATGGACTGACCGGCGGACCCCGTGAGGGAGACGTCGATCGTGTCGTCGGCCAGCCCCTCGCCGCGGTACCGCTTGGTCACCTCGTGACCGAGCATGGTGCCCACGGTGCGGTTGACGTTGCGGATCGGCAGGGCGATCCGGACCGGCTCGCGGTTCTCCAGGGCGTCGGCGGCCAGCGTGATGAGCTGGTTGTCGAGCGCCTTGTCGAGGCCGTGGTCCTGGGTCGTCGTGTTGCGCAGCGACGAGCCCTCGAGCGGCTGAGGCTTCTCGAGCACGGGCGCGAGGTCGAGACCCTGCGCCTTCCAGTGCTCGATCGCCTGCCGGGTGTCGAGCGCCTCGACGTGTCCCACGGCCTCCTCGATCGACCGGAACCCCAGGCGCGCCAGGTGCTCGCGCACCTCCTCGGCGATGAACTCGAAGAAGTTCACGACGAACTCGGGCTTGCCCGTGAAGCGTGCCCGCAGCTCGGGGTTCTGGGTGGCGACGCCCACCGGACAGGTGTCCAGGTGGCACACGCGCATCATGACGCAGCCGGAGACGACCATGGGAGCGGTCGCGAAGCCGAACTCCTCGGCACCGAGCAGCGCACCGACGACCACGTCGCGGCCCGTCTTCATCTGCCCGTCGACCTGCACCACGATGCGGTCGCGCAGGTTGTTCAGCACGAGCGTCTGCTGGGTCTCGGCCAGGCCGAGCTCCCACGGGGTGCCCGCGTGCTTGAGCGAGGTCAACGGGCTCGCGCCCGTGCCGCCGTCGTGCCCCGAGATGAGGACGACGTCCGCGTGCGCCTTGGACACACCGGTCGCGACCGTCCCCACGCCGAACTCGCTCACGAGCTTGACGTGCACACGAGCCGACGGGTTCGCGTTCTTGGCGTCGTGGATGAGCTGCGCCAGGTCCTCGATCGAGTAGATGTCGTGGTGCGGCGGCGGCGAGATGAGCCCGACGCCCGGCGTCGAGTGCCGGGTCCGGGCGATCCACGGGTAGACCTTGTGCCCGGGCAGCTGACCGCCCTCGCCGGGCTTGGCACCCTGGGCGAGCTTGATCTGGATGTCGTCCGCCGCGGTCAGGTACTCCGACGTGACGCCGAACCGGCCCGAGGCGATCTGCTTGACCTTCGAGCGACGCTCCGGGTCGTACAGACGCTCCGGCTCCTCGCCGCCCTCGCCCGTGTTCGAGCGACCACCCAGGCGGTTCATGGCGATGGCCAGGGTCTCGTGCGTCTCGGCCGAGATCGAGCCGTACGACATGGCGCCCGTGTTGAAGCGCTTGACGATCTCGCTGACCGGCTCGACCTCGTCGATCGAGATCTCCGGGCGCTGACCGTCCTTGAACTCCAGGAGCCCGCGCAGCGTCATGAGACGCGTCGACTGGTCGTCGACGCGCTGCGTGTACTGGCGGAAGATGTCGTACCGGCGCTCACGCGTCGCGTGCTGCAGCCGGAAGACCGTCTCCGGGTCGAACAGGTGCTCCTCGCCGTCACGGCGCCACTGGTACTCGCCGCCCGTGGTGAGACGGACGTGCGCCTGGTGGTTGCCCGAAGCCGGGTAGGCCTCGGCGTGACGGGCCGCGACCTCGGCCGCGAGCACGTCGAGACCGATGCCTCCCAGACGGCTCGTGGTGCCAGCGAAGTAGTCCGCGACGAGCTCGTGCGACAGACCGAGCGCCTCGAAGACCTGTGCCCCGCGGTACGAGGAGATGGTCGAGATGCCCATCTTGCTCATGACCTTCAGGACGCCCTTGCCG
The DNA here is from genome assembly GCF_001692445.1 of Oerskovia enterophila. Taxonomy (GTDB): domain Bacteria; phylum Actinomycetota; class Actinomycetes; order Actinomycetales; family Cellulomonadaceae; genus Oerskovia; species Oerskovia enterophila. The sequence continues at coordinate 21,214 of NZ_MAQA01000013.1, forward strand.
AGCGCCTTGATGAGGTTCTTGACCGCCTTCTCCGGCTCGACCGTGACGAACCCGGACTTGGCGAGGTCCTCGACGGACTCCATCGCGAGGTACGGGTTGACCGCCGCGGCGCCGTAGCCGATGAGGAGCGCCACGTGGTGCACCTCCCGGACGTCCCCGGCCTCCACGACGAGCGAGACCTGGGTACGGGTGTGCCTGCGCAGCAGGTGGTGGTGCACCGCGCTCGACAGGAGCAGCGACGGGATGGGCGCGAGCTCCTGGTTGGAGTCGCGGTCGGAGAGCACGATGAAGCTCGCGCCGTCGGCGACGTGGTCGTCGACCTCGGCGAAGATCTCCTCGAGCCGCGCGTGCAGAGCCTCTCCCCCGCCGCTGACGGGGTAGAGCCCCTTGACCGTGACAGCCCGGAAGATGCCCTCGAGGCCCGGGTCGCGGTCGACGCGCAGGATCTTCGCGAGCTCGTCGTTGTCCAGCACCGGGAAGGGCAGGATCAGCTTGCGCGCGTGCAGCGGGCTGTCGTCCAGGAGGTTCGGCTCAGGACCGATCGCACCGCCGATCGACGTGACCAGCTCCTCGCGGATCGCGTCGAGCGGCGGGTTGGTCACCTGCGCGAACATCTGCGTGAAGTAGTCGAACAAGAGGCGAGGACGGCTGGACAGCACCGCGATGGGCGTGTCCGTCCCCATCGCGCCGAGCGGCTCGGCGCCCGTGCTCGCCATGGGGGTCAGCAGGATCCGCAGCTCTTCCTCGGTGTACCCGAAGGCGCGCTGACGACGCTGGACCGAGGCGGGGCTGTGCGCCACGTGCTCGCGCTCGGGCAGGTTCTCGAGGTAGACCGAGTTCTCGGCGACCCACTGCGCGTAGGGGCGCTGGGCGGCGAGCTGGCCCTTGACCTCCTCGTCCTCGATGATCCGGCCCTGGCCGGTGTCGACGAGGAACATGCGCCCCGGCTCGAGGCGCCCCTTGCGGACGATCGTGGCCGGGTCGAGGTCCAGGACGCCGGCCTCGGAGGCCAGGACGACGAGGCCGTCCTCGGTCACCCAGTAGCGCCCCGGGCGCAGCCCGTTGCGGTCCAGCACGGCACCGATGAGGGTCCCGTCGGTGAAGTTGAGGCAGGCGGGCCCGTCCCACGGCTCCATGAGCGTGGAGTGGTACTCGTAGAAGGCCCGGCGGTCCGGGTCCATCTCGGCGTGGTTCTCCCAGGCCTCGGGCGCCATCATGAGGACGGCGTGAGGCAGGGAACGGCCCGAGAGGTGCAGGAGCTCGAGCACCTCGTCGAAGCTCGCCGAGTCGCTCGACCCCTCCGAGCACACGGGCAGCAGCGGGGCGAGGTCGCCCAGCTTGTCGCTCGCGAGCATGCCCTGACGCGCGGCCATCCAGTTGCGGTTGCCGCGCACCGTGTTGATCTCGCCGTTGTGCGCGATCATGCGGAACGGCTGCGCGAGCGGCCAGGACGGGAACGTGTTGGTCGAGAAGCGCGAGTGGACGAGCGCGAGCTCGCTCGCGTAGCGCGGGTCCGAGAGGTCCGGGAAGAACGGCTCGAGCTGCGCGACGGTCAGCATGCCCTTGTAGGTGAGCGTGCGGGACGACAACGAGGCGAAGAACAGACCGAGCTCGTGCTCGGCGCGCTTGCGCAGGCGATAGGTGCGCCGGTCCAGGTCGAGCCCGGACAGCTCCCGCGTCAGGTCCGCCACGACGAGCTGGCGGAACGTCGGCATGGAGGCCCGCGCGCTCGGCCCCACGAGGTCGGCGGTCACGGGCACGTCACGCCACGCGAGGACGACGAGTCGTTCCTCGGCCGCGAGGGCCTCGACCTGTCGCACGACCTCGGCGGCGGCCTCCGCGTCCTGGGGAAGGAAGGCCATGCCGATCGCGTAGTGCCCGGCCGGCGGGAGGTCCACGTCGACCACGTCCCGCACGAAGGCGTCGGGGATCTGGGTCAGGATGCCTGCCCCGTCTCCGCTGTTCTCCTCGGCGCCGACGGCGCCGCGGTGGTCCAGGTTGAGCAGGGCCGTGAGCCCCGCGTCAACGATGTCGCGTCCGGGTGTGCCGCGGAGCGTCGCCACGAAGGCGACGCCGCACGCGTCGTGCTCGGCCACAGGGTCATACAGGCCCTGTGCCGAAGGCGCAGCAGCCCGGTGCAGCGGCGTGGTCATCAACACCGTCCTCACAGGCGCCCGGCCATGGGCCGGGCTTTGATCCAACTTGGGGGATTGTGGGACTTCATCGGCCCAACGGACATGACTGAACCATCTGGACGGTTGTCCAGCGGGTTCGCCTATGAAAAGACGGGTGCCTCAGTGACCTGGGTCGGGTCGGCCAGCACCTGCCTGCTCGGGCTCCGCAGCATCGAGCGATACTGTCTCTTCGCGCCCTGGGTGTCGGCGCCCGATAACGATAAACGCTATCAACGCACAGACTCCGACCAGGATGGAGGTCCAGACGTTCAGTCGGAGACCGAGCACCAGCTCGGCAGTGTCGATGCGAAGCATCTCGATCCACACGCGGCCAAGCGTGTAGAAGAGAACGTACAGCCAGAATACCCGACCATGACCCAACCTGAAGCGACGGTCGAGGTAGATGAGCAGGAACGCCGCAGCGACGTTCCACAGGAGCTCGTAGAGGAACGTCGGGTGGAACAGCGTCCCGGACTCGTAGCCTGCCGGGAGGTACTGGTCGGAGATCTGCAGACCCCACGGGAGCGTGGTCGCGCTGCCGAACAGCTCCTGGTTGAACCAGTTGCCGAGCCGGCCGATCGCCTGGGCGAGCAGCAGCCCCGGTGCGAGCGCGTCGGCGAACGCCGCGAAGCTCACCTTCTGGCGCCGGCAGCCGATGTAGGCACCCACCGCGCCGAGCGCGATGGCCCCCCAGATCCCGAGGCCGCCGTCCCAGATCCGCAGCGCCTTGAGCGGGTCGCCGTCCGGGCCCCAGTACGGGTCCGGCGTCGAGATGACGTGGTAGAGGCGTCCGCCGACGATCCCGAACGGCACGGCCCAGAAGGCGATCTCCAGGACGTCGTCGGGGTCGCCGCCGCGCTCGGCCCAGCGCTTGCGGGTGAGCCACACCGCGACGGCGATACCGGCCAGGATCGCGAGCGCGTAGGCGCGCAGCGGGAAGGGCCCCAGGTACCAGGTGTGCTGGGACGGGCTGGGGATCGAGGCGACCAGCGGCCCGACGGCGGACACGAGCCCGTTCATGACGTCACCTTCCCGGAGGTCTCGTCGCTCGACCGAGCGGAGCGGACACCGCGCGCGAGGTCGCGAGCGACCTCGCGCACCTTCTCGAGCCGCTCCTCCCAGGGCTCGTCGCCCAGGAGCGGGCGGACGAACGCGGAACCGACGATCACGCCGTCGGCGTAGCGACCGACCTGCGCGGCCTGCGCACCGGTCGAGACGCCGAGACCGACGCACACGTGCTCGCCGCCCGCTGCCCGCGTCGCCGCGACCAGCTCCTCGGCCTTGCTGCCGACCTCGGACCGGACCCCGGTCACGCCCATGGTCGAGGCCGCGTAGACGAAGCCGCGCGAGGCGGCAGCCGTGAGGCGCAGGCGCTCGGGGGTCGAGCTCGGGGCGACGAGGAAGACCTTGTCGAGACCGTGGGCGTCCGCGGCTGCGATCCACTCCCCCGCCTCGTCCGGGATGAGGTCTGCCGTGATGAGCCCGGCGCCACCGGCCGCGGCCAGGTCGCGTGCGAAGCTCTCCACGCCGTAGCGCAGCACCGGGTTCCAGTAGGTCATGACCAGGACCGGCACGCCCAGCGCAGCCACGGCCTGGACGGCCGTGAAGACGTCGCGGACGCGCGTGCCGGCCTCGAGCGAGTGCTCGACCGCCCGCTGGATGACGGGACCGTCCATGACGGGGTCCGTGTAGGGCAGGCCGAGCTCGATGATGTCGACGCCGGACTCGACGAGCGCCTTCGCGACCTCCACCGTCCCCTCGACGCTCGGGTAGCCCACGGGCAGGTAGCCGATGAGGGCAGCGCGCCCCTGGGCGGACAGCTCCTCGATCAGCGCCGCGGTGCGATGGGGCGCCTGGACGCCTCCGACGGTCGCGCTCACAAGCTGCTCCCTTCGCCGTCGACCACGGTGTCCGCGTCGATCAGGTCGAACCACCGTGCCGCCGTCGCGACGTCCTTGTCCCCGCGCCCGGAGAGGTTCACCAGGATCACGGTGTCCTCCTTGCCCGCGGCCCGTGCCTCACGGCCGATCCGCAGCGCACCGGCGAGCGCGTGCGCCGACTCGATGGCCGGGATGATCCCCTCGGTACGGCACAGGAGCCGGAAGGCCTCCATGGCCTCGACGTCCGAGACGGGCTCGTAGGTCGCTCGGCCCAGGTCGTGCAGCCACGAGTGGGCCGGGCCCACGCTCGGGTAGTCCAGCCCGGCCGAGATCGAGTGGCTGGGCAGGGTCTGCCCGTCCTCGTCCTGGAGCAGGTAGGACCGGGCACCGTGGAGCACCCCGGGGGCGCCCCCGCTGAACCGGGCCGCGTGCTTGCCCGTCGAGACGCCCTCTCCTCCGGCCTCGAAGCCGTAGAGCGCCACGTCCTTGTCGTCGAGGAACGCGTTGAACAGGCCGAGCGCGTTCGACCCGCCGCCCACGCACGCCGCGAGGGCGTCGGGGAGCCGCCCGATCCGGTCGAGGATCTGAGCGCGCGCCTCCTCGCCGATGATCCGGTGGAAGTCGCGGACCATCTCCGGGAACGGGTGAGGGCCGGTCACGGTCCCCAGCAGGTAGTGCGTCGAGTCGACGTTCGCGACCCAGTCGCGCAGCGCCTCGTTGATCGCGTCCTTGAGCGTGCGCGAACCGATGGTCACCGGGACCACCGTCGCGCCGAGGAGCCGCATGCGCGCGACGTTGAGCGCCTGGCGCTCGGTGTCCTCCTCGCCCATGTAGACCACGCACTCGAGGTCCATGAGTGCGGCGGCCGTGGCCGTGGCGACACCGTGCTGCCCGGCCCCCGTCTCGGCGATCACGCGCTTCTTGCCCATGCGCTTGACCAGCAGGGCCTGCCCGAGCACGTTGTTGATCTTGTGCGAGCCGGTGTGGTTGAGGTCCTCACGCTTGAGGAACACCCGCGCTCCCCCGGCGTGCTCCGCGAAGCGGGGCACCTCCGTCAGGGGGTTGGGGCGGCCCGTGTACTCGCGGTGGAGCCGGGCGAGCTCGTCCTGGAACGTCGGGTCGACGACCGCCTTGCGGTACTCGGCCTCGAGCTCGTCGAGCGCGGCGATCAGCGCTTCCGGGACGAACCGTCCGCCGAAGTCCCCGAAGTACGGGCCCTGCTGGTTCTGCAGGGAAGGTGTTGCGTCGGGCACGCGGCCTGACCTCCTCGGTGCGGGATCTACGTTGTCTGGGGTGGGATCAGGGCCGGACGGACCACAGGGACGGGTGCGAGCCCGCCGCCACGAGGTCGGCGACCGAGGCGCGCGGAGCGTCGTCCGTGACCAGGGCCTCGCCGACGAGGACGGCGTGCGCCCCCGACCGTGCGTAGTCCATCACGTCGTGCGGTCCGCGGACACCCGACTCGGCGATCCGGACCAGCTCGTCCGGGATGGCCGGGGCCAGTCGTGCGAACGTGGTCCGGTCGACCTCGAGCGTCTTGAGGTCGCGCGCGTTGACCCCGATCACCCGGGCACCCGCGTCGATCGCGCGCGTGACCTCGTCGAGCGTGTGCACCTCGACGAGAGCCGTCATGCCGAGCGAGTGGACCCGCTCGACGAGCGACGTCAGCACCGTCTGCTCGAGGGCCGCGACGATCAGCAGGACGAGGTCCGCGCCGTGGGCCCGAGCCTCCCAGACCTGGTACGGGGTCACGACGAAGTCCTTGCGCAGGACGGGGATGTCCACCTTCGCACGGACCGCGTCGAGGTCCGCGAGGCTGCCGTTGAAGCGGCGCTGCTCGGTCAGCACCGAGATGACGGCCGCGCCGCCCTTCTCGTACTCCGAGGCGAGCGAGGCCGGGTCCGCGATGGCCGCCAGGTTCCCCTTGCTGGGGCTCGACCGCTTGACCTCGGCGATGACAGCGACAGCGTCCTCGGCCTTGAGGCGGCTGACGCAGTCGAGGGCGCCGGGCGCGCGGGCGGCGCGCTCCTTCAGCTCGTCCAGGGTGGTCTTCGCCTGGCGCTCCGCAAGATCCTCGCGGACTCCCGCGACGATGTCCTCCAGAACCGTCATGTGATATCTCCCCGTGCTCGTCGTCGACTCCGTGCCAGCTCAGGTACGCGGGTCCGCTGCCGTGACCGTGACGAGTCGTCTGCAGCGTCTCTCCGCGAACCATTGACAGGGAGATACCTGCCATCGTAGGGCCGCCCGAGAGTGACCAGGGACACGTGTCACCCCGCGAGATGCGCGCCAGACCCTTGACGACCTGTCAGGACGGCCCGAGGAACGGCACCATCGCGGGGATGTTCCGCGCGACGCCGAAGCCCACCAGGACCACCAGGGCGGCGACGCCCGTCCACGCGGGCACCGCTCGGGCACGGGTACCGGTCCAGGCTCGACGCAGCCACAGGACCCAGGCCACGACGAGGAACGGCACGACGACCACCCACAGGGGGTTCATGGCCCAGGCCCCGGCGATGTCGCCCGTCGCGAGGTCGTGGGTGGCCCGCAGCCCCCCGCACGCGGGGCAGGCCCAGCCCGTGAGCGCCAGGAGGGGGCACAGCGGATAGCCGCCCTCGTGCGGGTCCACGAGCGCGAGGACGAGGGTCGCCCCCGCGACGACGCCGCCGGCGACGAGCGGCGCTACGCCGGCTCGCCACCGGCCGACGGGCACGGCAGACGTCCCCGCGGGCTCACCGCCCACGGGGCCCGCCGCTCGCGGCTCAGCCGTAGTACCCCTCCTGGAAGCCGGCCTGGAAGTCGGGCGAGGCGATGATCGCGATCACGAGGATCAGGCCGAGGACCGAGAGTACGATCCCGACCCAGCCGAGGATCACTCCGGCGAGCGCAAGACCACCGTTGTTGGCCTCGCCCGCCGCCACGGCCCGCTTGGCCTTGCTCCCGACGATGACCGCTGGGATCCCGGTGAAGAATCCGCAGGACAGGACGATCGACGCGATGCCCAGCACGAACGCCCAGATCCCCAGGTCGTTGCGGGGGAAGTACCCGTAGGCACCGCCGGGTACCGGCGCGGCGCCGTACGGCGTGGCGCCGTAGGGCGGCTGTCCAGGTGCACCGTACGGCTGCTGCGGGGCAGCGTAGGGCGGCTGCTGCGCGGGCGCACCGTACTGCGGGTACCCGCTGTCCGGCGTGCCGGGCGCCGGGGCGCCGTAGGGAGACGGGCTCTGCTGCGGGTAGCCCGGGTACGCGGGAGGTACCGGGCCCTGCTGGCCCGTTCCCTCCGGCTCCTCGCCGGCGGGACGGTACGGGTCCGTCGGAGGGGTGGGGGGATAGCTCATGGGACGTCTGCTCTCTGCTGGGAAGGCCGGGTCACGCCCGGGTCGACCGGTGGTACGGCACGCGCCCCGCACCCCGGGGGGTGCGCGGCGCGCGGCGACGGTCCGGGCTCTCGCCCGGGTGACGTCAGCTCTGAGCGGCCTTCGGCTGGCCGTAGCCCATGTTGCGCAGGACCAGGCCGCCGACGAGCGCGAGCGCGACGACACCCATACCGACCCAGAACATCCACACGGCGGCGATCGCCACGGCGACCCCGGCGACGACCGCACCGACGATGATGCCGATCATGGTGAACCACGCCGCCACGGTGTGACCGTGGTTCGTGGGAGGTGCCGACGGCGGCAGGTAGGAGATCTCGGTGGTCTGCGGCGTCTTCTCGGCCATGGGGGTGTGCCTTTCGTCAAGATGTGCGTCCAGCCTATCGGACGCCGGTCGGTCTGTTCGTGCGGACGGGAGGTGATGCTCAGCGGTCTGTGGGGTCCTCGCCGCGGGTCAGCGAGTCCCACGTCTCCTGCTCGTCGGGCTCGTCGGCCGGCGCCACTTCGGTGCGCCCTGCCGCCTGGGCCGCCGAGGCCGTCGTCGCGGGGCTCGAGGGGGTGCCCGTCCCGGCTCCGGCGTCGGACACCTCGGGTGCGGCGGCGTGTGTCCCGGCGTCGGGCCGGACGATCTCGTGGCGCGCGGACACGCGCCCCCACGTGGGCGAGGAGACCGCGGCCCACACGGCCGCGAGGACCACCAGCACGCCGACCGCCAGCGCCACCGCGGGCCAGGGCGTGAGCGTCACGGCGCTCGTCATCTCGGTGACGCCGGTCGCCTCGGCGACCGCCGACGTCGCTGCGGGCACGGGGTCGCGCAGGATCGCGGCGGCCGACGCGCTCACGACGACGCCGCTCGCTGCGGCCACGACCAGGACGACCCAGCGCCCGACCCGGCCCACGAGTCCCAGCGCCAGGGCGGCGGCCACGACGACCAGGGCCCCCGCGCCCACTCCCGGCGCCGCCGTGGTCCCGGTGACGTGCACCTGGACGTCGGCGTCGAGGGCCGTCGCCCCCGAGGTGCGCAGCCACGTCGGGGCGGCCGCCGCGAGGGCGCCGGCACCGAGCACGAGCAGCAGCAGGATCGCGCTACGGCGGGCAAGCCGCCACGAGCGGGGCGTCCGAGCCGCCCCTGCGGCCGGCTGGGCGGCGGGCACGGTCGCTCCGGGGCCGCTCACGCCAGGCTCCGCAGCCGGGCCGCGAGCTGGACCGCCCGGACCGCCGCGGCGGCCTTGTTGCGCGACTCCTCGTACTCGAGGGCCGGCACCGAATCGGCCACGATCCCGCCCCCGGCCTGGACGCTCGCGCGTCCGTCGCGGATCAGGGCGGTGCGGATCGCGATGGCCATGTCCATGTTGCCGTCGAAGTCGAAGTAGCCGACGGTCCCGCCGTAGATCCCGCGCGAGGCCGGCTCGAGCTCGTCGATCAGGGCGATCGCCCGCGGCTTGGGCGCGCCCGAGAGCGTGCCCGCGGGGAACGTCGCGCGCAGCACGTCGAGCGCCCTGGCCCCCTGGCGCAGCGTCCCGACCACGGTCGAGCACAGGTGCATGATGTGGCTGAAGCGCTTGGTCACCATGAACTCGACGACCTCTACCGAGGCCGGCTCGCACACCTTCACCAGGTCGTTGCGCGAGAGGTCCACGAGCATGAGGTGCTCGGCACGCTCCTTGGGGTCCGCGAGGAGCTCCTCGCCCAGCGCGACGTCCTGCTCGGGCGTCGCGCCGCGCGGGCGCGACCCCGCGATCGGGAACGTGACCACGTGCCCGTCGTCGACCTTGACGAGCGTCTCGGGGCTCGAGCCGACCACCGCGAAGTCCGAGCCGTCGGCGTCCGTGAGCTGGAAGTAGTACATGTACGGGCTCGGGTTGATGGTCCGCAGGGCCCGGTAGACGTCGAGCGGCGAGGCCGGGCAGTCCAGGTCGAGCCGCTGGGAGATCACGATCTGGAAGACCTCGCCGTCACGGATCGCGTCCTTGCCGGCGAGCACCGCGGTCTCGAACTCCTCGCGCGTCGAGCGGAACTCGAGCTCCGGTTCGGCGACGTCCGCGACCACCGCGGCCGACGATCCTCCCCCGGTCCCCGCCACGAGCTCGCGCTGCATGCGGTCGAGGCGCGAGACCGCGTCGGCGTACGCCTCGTCGACGCGCTCGTCGGTGTCGTCGAAGTTGATCGCGTTGGCCACGAGCCACACGCTGCCCTCGCGGTGGTCCACGACCGCGAGGTCGGTCGCGAGGCACAGCGTGACCTCGGGCACGCCCAGCTCGTCGGGTGCGTTCGCGGGCAGCGTGGACTCCCAGTGACGCACGACGTCCCACCCCAGCGCACCCGCGAGTCCGCCGGTCAGGGGCGGCAGCCCGTCGATCGCGGGGGTGCGCAGCGCGTCGAGCGTCCGCTCGAGCACGTCCACGACGTCGCCCGTGGTCGGGACGCCCGCGGGCACGTCCCCGGTCCAGACGGCCTGGCCGTCGCGCGCCGTGAGCGTCGCACGCGACGCGACCCCCACGAACGAGTAGCGCGCCCAGCTGCCGTCGACCTCGGCGGACTCCAGCACGAACGTCCCGGGCCGCCCCTGCGCGAGGGTGCGGTACAGGCCCACGGGCGTGACGTCGTCGGCCAGGAGGCGGCGCACCACCGGGACCACGCGACGCGAGGTCGCGAGCGCACGGAAGCCCTCGACCGCGGGCCAGGTCTCGCCCCAGGGCAGGCCGGCCGCAGGGACCGCGGGGGCGGTCGGGTCGATCGGGGGCGTCGAGCCGGTCACAGCGTCTTCTCCTCGGAGGTCTCGTTCTCGGGGCGGTGGCCCACCGCAGCGCCCAGGTCGCCGCCGGCCTCGAAGCACGTGCGGGCGCCCGTGTGGCAGGCCGCGCCCACCTGGTCGGCACGGACCAGGAGCGCGTCACCGTCGCAGTCGATCGCGACGGACTTGACCCACTGCGCGTGGCCCGACGTGTCGCCCTTGCGCCAGTACTCCTGCCGCGAGCGCGACCAGAAGGTCACGCGTCCCGTCGTCAGCGTCCGGCGCAGCGCCTCGTCGTCCATCCAGCCGAGCATGAGCACCTCGCCCGTGTCGTGCTGCTGGACGATCGCGGCGACCAGCCCGTCCGCGTCCCGCTTGAGACGGGCGGCGAGCGGTGCGGGCAGCGTGTCGGCGACGTCGCGGGACCGCTCGGCGGCGAGGGGCGGGTCTGCGGGGACGGGCTCGGCGGTGTTCTGGGGCACCCGAGAATCCTGCCAGATCCCCAGGGTCCCCGGGTCCCCGTCCCGCTCAGCGGTCCGGGCGGCCCGGGAGGCCGTCCGTCCGTCCCCGTCGGGGGCCCGCTCGCCCCGCTGCTCGGTCATCGGGTCTGCGCGACCCAGGACGCGTGCATCGAGGCGTAGACGCCGCCCGCGGCCGCGAGCTCGGCGTGCGGCCCGACCTCGACCACGTGGCCTGCGTCGACGACCACGACGAGGTCCGCGGCCTCGGCGGTCGAGAGCCGGTGCGCGATCGTGATGGTGCTGCGTCCTGCGGTCAGCGAGTCGAGGGCTCGGGCGATACGCACCTCGGTCGCGGGGTCGACCGCGGACGTCGCCTCGTCGAGGACCAGCAGGTCGGCCTCGGCGAGGTACGCACGGGCGATCGCGACGAGCTGTCGCTCGCCCGCGGACAGAGCCTCACCACGCTGCCCGACGGCGGAGCCCAGCCCGTCCGGCAGGTCCGCGACCCAGTCGGTCAGGCCGAGCTCGGCGACCGCGGCGTCGATGCGGTCCGCGTGCCGGGCCGCGGTCTGCGCCGGGGTCTCGCCCGTGCCCGCCTCGTCCGGGGCACCCGGGGCACCTGCCGACGTGTCCCGCACGCCGTAGGCGATGTTCTCGGCGAGCGTCCCGTCGAACAGGAACCCCTCCTGCGGGACGAGGACCACACGCTCGCGCAGGCTCGCCGCCGACAGGTCGCGCAGGTCCACCCCGTCGAGCCGGACCGCGCCGGACGTGGGGTCCATGAGCCGGGTGACGAGCTTGGCGATCGTCGTCTTGCCCGAGCCCGTCGCGCCCACGACCGCGACCGAGGTACGGGCCGGGAAGTCGAGGTCCACGCCGTGCAGCACCTCGGGGCCGTCGGGGTAGGCGAACCGGACGTCCTCGAGCCGCACGTGCGCGGGGCCCCGGGGAGAACGCACGCCCTGGGCGCCCTTGTCGACCACCTGGACGGGAGTCTCGACGACGGCCAGCACGCGACGCCAGCCCGCGACGGCGTTCTGCAGCTCGTTGAGGATCTCGGTCGCCATCTGCACCGGCCCCGTGAAGAGCTGGACCAGGAAGAGGAACGCGAGCAGCTGACCCGCGGTGATGGACCCGTCGATGCCGAGCAGCGTACCGACGACCACCACGACGGCCAGCACGAGGTTCGCGACGAGCACACCGCTCGAGAAGACCGTCGAGACGAGCACCTGCGCGCGGACCATGCCCTTGCGCGTGCTCTCGACCGCGGCGTCCACGCGGCGCGCGGTGCGCTCCCCGACGCCGTAGGCGCGGATCGTCTCGGCGCCCACGACCGACTCGGAGATGGCCCCGAGCATCGCGCCGACGCGCTCGCGCAGCGCCGTGTAGGCGCCGTTGACGCGGCCCTGGGCGGGGCGGAGGATCAGGAAGAGCGGCACGAAGCAGGCCCACACGAGCAGCGTGAGCTGCCACGAGTAGAACGCCATGAGGAGCGTCGCGGCACCGATCTGCAGCACCGAGACGAGCAGCATGATGCCGCCCCACTGGACGAACAGCGAGATGGTGTCGACGTCGCTCGTGACGCGCGAGACCAGGGCCCCGCGACGCTCGGTGCTCTGCGTGAGGACCGAGAGGTCGTGCACGTGCCGGAAGGCCCGCACGCGCAGGCTCGCGAGCCCCGCCTCGGTCGAGCGGAAGAGCCGGACGTTGACGAGCGCCGAGCACAGCCCCGCGACCACCAGGACGAGCGCGGCGGCACCGACCAGCAGCGCCACCCGGCTCGTGTCGGGACCACCCGGGGCCATGATGCCGCTGTCGACCGTCTGCTGGACGGTGATGGGGACGACGATCCGCCCGAGGGCCGCGACGACGGCCAGGAGCAGCGTTCCCCAGATGCCCACGAGGATCTCTGGCGACATCTGGACGCCCTTGCGCAGGGTCGCGAAGACGCCCAGCGAGCTCGCCGAGGCGATCCGGGCGCCGGTCGCGTCCTCGACGACGACCTCGGGCTTGGCCTTGGCCCCGCGGCGGCGGCCGCGAGCCGACGTGGGTGTGGTGGTGGTGCTCACTCGGTCACGGTCCCTTCCTCGGCGTGGCGCACGATCTCGTCGGTCTCTTCCTGCTCGCGGCGTTCGACGTCCTCCCGGTCGCCGCGGCTCGCCGTCCCGTCGAGCCCGTCCGGCCCGTCGAGCCCGTCCGGCCCGTCGAGCTCCTCCGCCTCGGCCTCGGCCCGGCGCTCGGCCTCGCGCTGGTAGGCCGTGGCGAGCTCGCGGTAGCCCGCGTCGCGGGCGAGCAGCTCGGTGTGCGTCCCGACGTCGACCACGCGCCCCGACTCGACGTGGACGACCTGGTCCGCGAGCGCGACGCTCGACATGCGGTAGGCGACCATGACGACCGTGGGGTGCTCCGCCGTCGGGCCCGGAGCCGTAGGACCCTCCCCGCGCAGGCCCGCGAGGATCTGCTGCTCCACGCGCGGGTCGACGGCGGAGGTCGCGTCGTCGAGCACCAGCAGGCGCGGGGAGCGCACCAGGGCGCGCGCGATCGCGAGCCGCTGACGCTGCCCGCCCGACAGGTTCGAGCCGCGCTCGCCCAGGGGCGAGTCGAGACCACCGGGCAGGCGGGAGACCACGTCGTCGACCTTGGCCAGGCGCAGCGCGTCCCACACCTGCTCGTCGGTGGGGCCCTCGCCCTGGTCCGCGAGCGTCACGTTGGAACGCACCGTGTCCTCGAAGATGAAGGTCGACTGCGCGACGAGCGCGACCTGACCCGTCAGGTCGGACGCGAGCGCCTCGCGCACGTCCACGCCGTCGATGAGCACCCGGCCGCGCGTGGGGTCGGACAGGCGCGCCAGGAGCGAGACGAGCGTGGTCTTGCCCGCACCCGTGGGCCCGACGACCGCGACAGTGCGGCCCGGAGCCAGGTCGAGCTCGATGTCGTCGAGCAGCGTGACGTCGCGGCCCCCCGCTCGCACGTCGACGCCCACGCCCTCGAACCGCACCGCGGCACCGCCCGTCGCGGCGGGCAGCCGCTGCTCGCCCGCGACCGGGATGCCCGGCGCGTCGAGCACGCTCGCGATGCGCTCGTAGCCGACGAGCGCGCGCGGCAGCTCGCCCAGGACCCAGCCGAACGCACGGACCGGGACGGCCATGATGGTCAGCAGGTAGGCGGCCGTCACGACCTCGCCCGTGTCGACCGCACCGGCCGCGACGCGCGCGGCCCCCACACCCAGCACCAGGAGCGTGCCGAGCGAGGGCAGGAGCTCGATGACCGGGTCGAAGAACGCCCGCACGACGCCCACCCGGACGTTGGCGGCCCGCAGCTCGTCGGTCCGCGCGGCGAAGCGCTGCTCCTCGCGGGCCTCGGTGCCGAGCGACTTGACGAGCAGCGCGGCCTCGAAGCTCTCGTGCGCGACGTCCGAGACCTCTGCCCGCAGCTGCTGCGCGTGCGTGATCGCGGGCGACATGTACTTCTGGAACACGACGTTGACCACGATCGCGAGCGGGATCACGACCAGAGCGGCGCACGCGAGCCACACGTCGATGCGGAAGAGCATGACCGCCGACACGCCGATCATCACGACCACGCCGAGCGCGAAGGGCAGCGGGTTGAAGACGCCCGTGGCCGCCTCGACGTCGGAGTTCGCGTTCGACAGCAGCTGGCCCGCCGGGTGCGCCCGGTGCCACGACATGGGCAGGCGCAGGTACTGGTGCGTGACCGCGGTGCGGTGCCCGGCCTGGATGTTCGCGTAGCCGTAGCCCGCGAAGATGCGGCGGCCGGCGACCGTGAGCGCGAGCGTGAGCGCGATCGCGACCAGGACGAGGCCCGCGACCCACAGGTCGTCGCGCGCGTCCGCGTCGCCTGCGAGCGCCGGGACGACGACCTCGTCCGTCACGCGGCCGACCGCGAGGCTGATGAGGACCGTCGTCGCGCCGAACAGCGCGGAGGCCGTGATCGCCAGGACGTAGACGCGCCACTCCGACCGCATGCCGCGCCCCATGAGCTGGAGCGAGCGGCGGGTCCGCGAGCCGGTCAGGGCGTGCCGTTCGCGCGCCGCGGGCCCGGGGGGCGTCCCTGGTCCGTCGGCTGCGCCACGTCCCGTGGACGGCGCACGGCCGGGACGGGAGGCTCCGCCGGTGGAGGAGGGCTGGTGCGGGCTGGCGCCGTCCGGACGGCCGGGCGCTGCGCCGGTGGGCGCGTCCTGGGTCCGAGGCGTGGTGTTCGTGGGGGTGCTCCGTCGCGCGGACACGGACGATCCTCGTCTTTCGTGGGGGTTGGCACGATCTTCTCACACGGGACACTCCGTCCCGCGTGCGAGCATGGCCTGATGCAGCCCACCGCCTGGCACGCCCACGAGCGCGCCTCCCTCGTCCACGCACTCACGCAGGCCGGCCCCGACGCCCCGACCCTGTGCGACGGGTGGCAGACACGTCACCTCGCCGCACACATGATCCTGCGCGAGCACCAGCCCTGGACCCAGGCGGGCGCGAACGGCGGCCCGCTGCACGACTGGTCCGACTCCAGGCTCCAGGACCTCGCGGCGACCGCGCTCGCGCCGGGTGGGTACGCCGCGCTGCTCGCGCGCATCGAGCAGGCGCCCGCCTCGTGGAGCCCGTGGTCGTGGGCCGGGAACCTCGTGAACCTCGTCGAGTACTTCGTGCACACCGAGGACGTGCGGCGGGGCACCTGGGCCGGAGGCCCAGGAGGCGCCGGCGCTGCTGTCGACCAGCCGCGCGACCTCTCCCCCGGGCTCGAGGACGCCCTGTGGGCGCAGCTGCGGCGCGGCGCGCGCCTGTTCTACCGGCGGTCCCCCGTGGGTGTCGTGCTCGTGGTGCCCGGCGGCCCGCGCCTCGCGGTCAAGGCCCCGCCGACACGGCCGACCGACGACGGCCGTCTGCCCGGCACGGTGGTCGTCACGGGCGAAGTGGGCGAGCTCGTGCTCCACGCGTTCGGCCGAGGCCTCCACGCGGGTCTGACCCTCCAGGGCGACGTCGCCGACCGTGCGGCGCTCGACGCCGTGGTGCCGGGTCCGCGCTCGGGCGAGTGACGCCGTCGGGCGCTCTGCTCGTTCTGCCTCCCCGGGTGCGGGGGGCGCGTGGGGCGCGCCGGGACCTCCCGGCGCGCCCCACGACCGGACCTCAGCGGACCAGGACGCCCGCTTCGCGCATGTGCGCCTTGACGTCGCCGATCGTCAGCGTCCGGAAGTGGAAGACGCTCGCCGCGAGGACCGCGTCGGCCCCTGCCTGAGCCGCCTGCGCGAAGTGCTCCGGGGTGCCCGCTCCTCCGCTCGCGATGAGCGGGACGCTCACCTCGGGGCGCACGGCCGCGAACATCTCCAGGTCGAACCCGCTCGTCATGCCGTCGGCGTCCATCGAGTTCAGCAGGATCTCCCCCGCCCCCAGCCGCGCCGCGCGCGCGGCCCACTCGACGGCGTCGATGCCCGTGCCGCGGCGGCCGCCGTGCGTGGTCACCTCGTAGCCCGACTCGGTGCGGGTCTCGCCGGTCACGCGACGGGCGTCGACCGAGAGCACGAGCACCTGGCTGCCGAACCGGTCCGCGATCTCCGCGATGAGCTCGGGACGGGCGATCGCGGCCGTGTTGACGCCCACCTTGTCCGCGCCCGCGCGCAGCAGCTTGTCCACGTCGTCCGTGGTGCGCACACCGCCCCCGACCGTGAGCGGCACGAAGACCTGCTCGGCCGTGCGCCGCACCACGTCGTACGTGGTCTCGCGGTTGCCCGACGACGCCGAGACGTCGAGGAACGTCAGCTCGTCGGCCCCCTCGGCGTCGTAGCGGGCCGCGAGCTCGACCGGGTCGCCCGCGTCCCGCAGGTTCTCGAAGTTGACCCCCTTGACGACGCGACCGGCGTCGACGTCCAGGCAGGGGATGACACGGACCGTGACCGACATGAGCTATTGACCTTCCGTCTGACCTTCGGAGCCCGGGGTCTCGTCGACCACCGGGAAGTGTGCGTCCAGGACGTCCACGACGTAGACCAGGGTCTCGTCCGCGTACGGCTTGGCGGTCCCCGCGTAGGCGAGCGACGGGGGGACGACCAGCAGCACCTGGCTGCCGACGCTCTGCTCGAGCAGGCCCTGCTCCCACCCCTCGATGATCTGGCCGATGCCGACCATGGTCGAGGCGGGCAGGGCCCCGGGCGTCCAGTTCGAGTCGACGACCTCGCCCGTGGACCACGCGACCCCCGTGAAGCGGACCGTGATGACCTGGCCCGCCTCGATCTGCACGCCGCCGCCCCGCACGAGAGGCTGGACGATCAGGTCGCCCGGCGGGGCCGTGCCCGCAGGCACCTCGACCGTCGGGGCGCCCTCGGCGTCGAGCGTCACGACCGGGAGCCCCTCGACCGGCGCGACCGCCTCCCCGCTCGCCCGGGAGGGCAGCACGTCGATCACGAGCACGACCGGGACGTCGTCCGTCTCCTCGAGGTACAGGACGCGGGCACCGACGCGCTGGCCCACGAGCGCGTCGACGACCTCCGACCCGAGGTCCTCGTCGGTGAGCTCGTGCGGCGCGGGAGCGTCGATGAACGTGCTCTGGATCACCGACCCGTCGCGCCCGTCGACCGCGTACATGTTCAGGAGCACCGGCTGTCCCTCGACGAGGGCCTCGCCCGTCCCGGGCACGAGGACCTCGGACCGCGTCTCGGGGATCGTCAGCGGCTGGTCGAACGCGACCACAGGGGGCTCGCCGAGCAGACCCGAGACCGCGACCTCGGTGTGGGCGGGAGCCGCGTTCCCCGTCGGTTCGGCGCAACCGGCGGCGGACACCGCGACCAGCAGGCCCAGGACGACGGCCGCAGACCGGCGGGACACACGACGCACGACGCTCCTCGGGCGGACGGGACAGGGAGCCACCACCTTAACGGTGGAGGCTCCCCGGCCGGTGCTCGGTCCGTCCCGCGGGCGGACCGCTCGTCACATCGACTCGATGAGCCGCTCGACCCTCTCGTCGACGTTCTGGAACGGGTCCTTGCACAGCACCGTGCGCTGCGCCTGGTCGTTGAGCTTGAGGTGCACCCAGTCGACCGTGTAGTCGCGGCGGGCCTCCTGCGCCTTGCGGACGAAGTCGCCCCGCAGCTTGGCGCGCGTCGTCTGGGGCGGGACGGCCGTGGACTCGAAGACCTCGAGGTCGGTCGTGATCCGCTCGACCATGCCGCGCGCCGCGAGCATGTTGTACAGGCCCTCGGTGCGCGAGATGTCGTGGTAGGCGAGGTCGAGCCGCGCGATGCGCGGGTCGTCGAGCTCCAGTCCGTGCTTCTCCTGGTAGCGCCGCAGGATCTTGAGCTTGATGACCCAGTCGAGCTCGCGGTCGACGAGCGAGAGGTCGTCGGTCTCCAGCGCCCGCAGCCCGCGCTCCCACAGGTCCAGGACCTGCTTGACGACGGGCGTGGGCGTCTCGTTCGCGTCGACGTACTCCTTGACCCGCTGGAGGTACTCACCCTGCAGGTCCACCGCGGTCACGGTGCGCCCGTTCGCCATCTGCACGGGGTGACGGCCCGTCATGTCGTGGCTGATCTCGCGGATCGACCGGATGGGGTTCTCGAGCGCCATGTCCCGCATGGGCACCCCGGCCTCGATCATGCGCAGGATCAGGTCGGTCGCCCCGACCTTGAGCATGGTCGTGGTCTCGGCCATGGACGAGTCCCCGACGATCACGTGCAGGCGCCGGTACTGCTCGGCGTCGGCGTGGGGCTCGTCGCGCGTGTTGATGATGGGGCGCGAGCGCGTGGTCGCGCTCGAGACCGACTCCCAGATGTGGTCCGCGCGCTGCGACAGCGCGAAGATCGCCCCGCGCGGCGTCGCGAGGATCTTGCCCGCCCCCGTGAGCACCTGGCGCGTGATGAGGAACGGCACCAGCACGTCGGAGAGCCGGGAGAAGTCCCCCTGGCGGCGCACGAGGTAGTTCTCGTGGCAGCCGTAGGAGTTGCCCGCCGAGTCGGTGTTGTTCTTGAACAGGTGGATCCGACCGGGCAGGCCCTCGTGCTCGAGCCTCTCCTGGGCGTCCGCGACGAGCCCCTCGAGGATGCGTTCGCCGCCCCGGTCGTAGGCCACGAGCTGGCGCACGTCGTCGCACTCGGCCGTCGCGTACTCGGGGTGGGACCCGACGTCGAGGTACAGGCGAGACCCGTTGCGCAGGAACACGTTCGACGACCGGCCCCACGCGACGACCTTGCGGAACAGGTAGCGCGCGACCTCGTCCGCGGAGAGCCCGCGCCCGTCGTCGGACGCGCACGTCACGCCGTACTCGGTCTCGAGACCGAAGATCCTACGGTCCATGCGGAGCCTCCTCTGGCTTCTGCTCGAGCAGTCCGGACAGCACCGTGCCGGTCAACCGGCGGAACGCCCGCCGGGGGCGCGTGCGGTCGAGCACCGCGACCTCGAGCTGGCTCGCGGGGATGGCCTGCTCGCCCTCCGGGGCGTCACGAGCGTCCGCACCCCCGAGCGTCGACACCGCGAGGCGCAAGACCTCGGGCAGCGTCATCCCGGGGTGCCACGCCTCGCCCAGGTCTCGGCCGAGCTGCTCGGCCTGGCCGCCCATCACGACGAACCCGGTCTCGTCCGCGACCGACCCGTCGTAGGACAGGCGGTAGATCTGGTCCTGCGCGGGGCTCGGGCCCACCTCGGCCACGACCAGCTCGACCTCGAGGGGCTTGGACTCGGTCGTGAAGACCGTGCCGAGCGTCTGCGCGTAGGCGTTCGCGAGCCCCCGCGCGTTGACGTCGGCCCGGTCGTAGGAGTAGCCGCGCAGGTCGGCGTAGCGCACGCCCGCGACCCGCAGGTTCTCGAACTCGTTGTACTTGCCCACGGCCGCGAACGCGATGCGGTCGTAGATCTCCGAGATCTTGTGCAGCGACCTCGACGGGTTGTGCGTCGCGAACGCGATGCCCTGGTCGTAGGCGAGCACGACGACCGAGCGGCCGCGGGCGATGCCCTTGCGCGCGAAGTCCGCCCGGTCCTTCATGAGCTGCTCGGGCGAGACGTAGAACGGCATGCTCACTGTGCGTCACCTCCCTGTCCTGCGGTCCGTGGCACCCGGGGGCGCGCGGCGCGGTTCCCGTCGGCCTGCTCGGTGCGCTCGGCGACGATCTGCGCGGCGACCGTTGCGAGCTCGTCGTCGGGCACGCGCCGGTACCCGTCGGCCGTCACGGTGACGACCACGGGCCAGATCTGCCGGACGGCGTCGGGGCCGCCCGTCGCCGAGTCGTCGTCGGCCGCGTCGTAGAGCGCCTCGACCGCGACGTGCACCGCTCCCTGGGCGTCGAGCCCCGGGTGCCAGCGCTTCTTGAGCGAGCCGCGGGCGAAGACCGAGCCCGAGCCCACGCTGTGGTGGTCCCTCTCCTCGTAGCGCCCGCCCGTGACGTCGTACGAGAAGATGCGGCCCGTCCCGCGGTCCAGGTCGTAGCCCGCGAACAACGGCACCACGGCCAGCCCCTGCATCGCGAGACCGAGGTTCTGGCGGATCATGGTCGAGAGCCGGTTCGCCTTGCCGTCGAGCGAGAGCAGCGCGCCCTCGATCTTCTCGTAGTGCTCGAGCTCGAGCTGGAAGAGCCGCACGAGCTCGACGGCGATCCCGGCGGTGCCCGCGATGCCCACCGCGGAGAACTCGTCGGCCGGGAAGACCTTCTCGATCTCCCGGTTCGCGATCATCGAGCCCATCGTGGCGCGGCGGTCGCCCGCCATGACCACGCCGACCTCACCTCCCGAGCCCGCAGGCCCGGCGTCCCCGAAGGTCAGGGCGACGATCGTGGTCGCGTGGGGCGCGAGCTGGGCCCCCGACCCGGCGGCGGCGTGCCCCGTGGCCCCGGCCGCGCCGGCCCGGTGGGACGGCAGGAGGTCGGGGGCGTGATTCGCGAGGAACTCCACGAACGACGAGGAGCCCGGGGTGGTGAAGGCGTGCGGCAGACGCCCGGAGAAGTCCATGGTCATCAGCTCCCGGCCCCTCTCGGCTACTCGCCGCCCTTCTGGACGAAGCCCCTGACGAAGGACTCGGCGTTGGACTCGAGGACCTCGTCGATCTCCTCCAGGAGCGAGTCGACCTCCGCGTCCCGGCTCTGCGCCTGCGGGGCGACGGGCGCGGGCGCCGCGTCGTCGTCGGGACGGCGGTCCTCGTGCGATGCGCTGGTGCGTTCCTGGGCCATCTTCGCCTCCTGGGTGTGTCGATCCTGCTGACGTGCGGTGCTGACGTGCCTTCACGCGGCGGACCCGCCGTGCACGGGGACCGCGTCTTCTCGAAGCCTAGGCTCTCCGGCCGGGTCCGCGCCGGACCGCGCCGCGGGCGCGAGTCATCGGGACGTCCCGGACAGGCCCGTGAGCAGCGCCCCGGCGTCCTTGCTCGCCTCGAGCAGCGCGCCGATGTGCGCCCGGGTCCCGCGCAGCGGGTCGAGCATGGGGACGCGCTGGAGCGAGGGGGCGCCCGCGACGTCGAAGATCACCGAGTCCCAGCTCGCGGCCGAGACCTCGTCGCCGAACCGCGCCATGACCTCTCCCCGGAAGTACGCCCGGGTGTCCTCGGGCGCGTGGTGGACGGCCTGGGAGACCGCGCGCTCGTCGACGAGCCGCTCGGCGGCCCCCGCCGCGAGCAGCCGGTGGTAGATGCTGCGCTCGGGGCGCACGTCGGACCACTGGAGGTCCATCGCGGCGAGCCGCGGGTGGTCCCAGTCGAGGTGGTCGCGCCGACGCAGGCGGTCGAGCAGACGGAGCTTGGCGACCCACTCGACCTCCCGGGCGCACGACGCCGGGTCCGTCCCGAGGCGGGACAGGACCGAGTCCCAGCGGTCCAGGACGGCGCGGGTCTCGTCGTCGAGCGTCCCCAGGTGCTCCGCGGCCCGGCGGGCCACGTCGGCATAGACGCGCTGGACCTCGAGCGCCGTCAGGCGCCGCCCGTCCGCGAGCAGGAGCGGCGCCGTGAGGTCGAGGTCACGGCTGACCTTCTGCACGTCGGACACCGGGTCGTGCAGGCGCAGGGCCGCGAGCTCGGCACGCAACGAGGCGCCGGAGGCCCCCTCGACCGCGGAGAGCGCGTCGAGCTGCTCGACCACGAACAGCACGAGCGACGTGGTGCCGAGCTTGAGGTAGGTCGCGACCTCGAACAGGTTCGCGTCCCCGATGATCAGGTGCAGGCGGCGCCAGCGCTGGCGGTCGGCGTGCGGCTCGTCGCGCGTGTTGACGATGGGACGGCGCAAGGTCGTCTCGAGGCCGACCTCGGCCTCCATGTAGTCGGCACGCTGCGAGAGCTGGAAGCCCGGCTCCTGGCCCACAGAGCCCAGGCCGACGCGACCCGAGCCCGTGAACACCTGGCGTGTCACGAGGAAGGGCGTGAGCAGCTCGACGAGCGTCGCGAACGGCACGGCCCGGTCCACGAGGTAGTTCTCGTGCGTGCCGTAGGACGCGCCCTTGCCGTCGACGTTGTTCTTGTAGAGCGCGACCTCCGCCCCCGGGACGGCGCCCAGCTCGCGCGAGGCCGCGAGCATGATGCGCTCGCCCGCGACGTCCCAGCAGACCGCGTCGGTCGGGTTCGTCACCTCGGGCGAGGAGTACTCGGGGTGCGCGTGGTCCACGTACAGGCGCGCACCGTTGGTCAGGATGACGTTCGCGGCGCTCGGGTCGTCGTAGTCCTCGTGCGTGGGCCGGGCGACCTCCTGGAACGACGCGGCGCCCGCCGGGTCCCGGGGCACGGGGCCCGACGGCGCGGGCCGGGTCGGGTCGTCCGTCAGCAGCGAGGGGTGGGCCGCGGCGCGCTGGAGGTGGAAGCCCCGGGCGTCCTGGAGCGGGTCCTCGTCGTCGTAGTCCCAGCGGGCCTTGCCGCGGGCTCCGTCCGCGCGGGCCGCGAGCGCCCGGTAGGTCGTCACGACCTGGCTCGACAGGAGCATCGGGTTCGCCTGCGGACGCCCCGGTTGCAGCACGCCGTACTCGGTCTCGATCCCCATCACGCGTCGCACGGTCACGAGCACCACCCTATGTCGGGGTCCCGACGGCGGGGCGGGCTGTCCACGGCTCGGTGACCGCCGTACCCGGGTGCGCCACCCCCGGGACGCGTGCCAGGCCCGGCGGCGTGCTGCGCCGTCGGGCCTGGGCGTGCTGCGTGGCGCCTCGCGCCGGCACCCGTGCTTACAGGTACTGCCCCGTGCTCGTGACCGTGTCGATCGTGCGTGCCACGGCCCCCGCCCCGTCGCCCTTCTTCTGGACGATCGTGCGGATGAAGACGATGCGCTCGCCCTTCTTGCCCGAGATGCGCGCCCAGTCGTCCGGGTTGGTGGTGTTCGGCAGGTCCTCGTTCTCCTTGAACTCGTCGACGCACGCCGCGAGCAGGTGCTCGACCCGGATGCCGCGCTGACCGGTCGCCAGGAGGTCCTTGATCGCCGACTTCTTGGCGCGGTCCACGACGTTCTGGATCATGGCCCCCGAGTTGAAGTCCTTGAAGTACAGGACCTCCTTGTCGCCGCTCGCGTACGTGACCTCGAGGAACTGGTTCTCGTCCTCCTGGGAGTACATGCGCTCGACCACGCTCGTGATCATGGCGTCGATCGCCCCCTGGGCGCTGCCCCCGTGCTCGGCGAGGTCCTCGGGGTGGATCGGCAGGTCGGTCGTCAGGTACTTCGCGAAGATCTCCTTGGCACCCTCCGCATCCGGTCGCTCGATCTTGATCTTCACGTCGAGACGACCGGGCCGCAGGATCGCGGGGTCGATCATGTCCTCGCGGTTGGACGCGCCGATGACGATCACGTTGTCGAGGCGCTCGACGCCGTCGATCTCGCTCAGGAGCTGGGGCACGATCGTGGTCTCGACGTCCGAGGACAGCCCGGTGCCGCGCGTGCGGAACAGCGACTCCATCTCGTCGAAGAAGACCACGACGGGCGTGCCCTGCGAGGCCTTCTCCCGGGCACGGGCAAAGATCAGCCGGATGTGGCGCTCGGTCTCCCCCACGTACTTGTTGAGCAGCTCGGGGCCCTTGACGTTGAGGAAGTAGCTCTTGGCGCCGTCCGGGTCCGAGACGACCTCCTCGCCCGCGAGCTCGCCCGCCGCGGCCCGCGCCTTGGCGACCGTGTGCGCGAGCGAGTTGGCCACGGCCTTGGCGATGAGCGTCTTGCCGCACCCGGGAGGCCCGTACAGCAGGACGCCCTTGGGCGGGCGCAGCCCGTGCTCGCGGAACAGGTCCGGGTGGCTGAACGGCAGCTCGACCGCGTCGCGGATCTGCTCGATCTGCGGGCCCAGGCCGCCGATGTCCGAGTAGTCGATGTCGGGGACCTCCTCGAGGACCAGCTCCTCGACCTCGGACTTGGGCACGATCTCGAACACGAAGCCGCTGCGCGTGTCGATCGTGAGCGAGTCGCCGATCCGCAGGGGTGCGTCGGCGAGCGAGCCCGCGAGACGGACCACGCGCTCCTCGTCCGAGCGCCCGACGACGAGTGCACGGTCCGAGCCCAGGAGCTCCTTGACGGTCACGAGCTCCCCGACCTGCTCGTAGCCGCCCGCCGAGACCACGGTCATGGCCTCGTTGAGCTTGACCTCCTGGCCGGGGTGCAGCGTCGACAGGTCGAGGCTGGGGCTCGCGCCCACGTGCATCTTGCGGCCCGCGGCGGAGACGTCGACCGTCCCGTCCGGGTGGGCCCCGAGGAAGACCGCGTACGTCCCGGGCGGCTTGGCGAGCTCGTCGATCTGACGCTTGAGGTCGATGATCTGGTCCCGCGCCGCACGCAGCGCCTCCGCGAGCCGCTCGTTCTTGGCCGACAGGATCGCCTGCTGGCGTTCGCCGTCACGGTTCGGGGTCTGTCCAGGTGTCAGTCCAGGTGTCTCGGTCATCCGGCTTCTCCCTCTCGCCTGGCGCCGTCAGGAGGTCGTGCGGTCGACCCCGTCACCGGCGCGTCACCGACCTCCGGCAGCCCGGTGATCGAGGCTCGACCTTACGCACAAGACCTGGGCGGCCGCTGCAGGGACACCCCTGCTGAGACCGTCGTTCCTCAATCGTTGTCGACGGCGTCCGAAACGTCCAGGGTGTCCACGGGGGCGTCGTCCTCGACGAGGGCCGCGGCGTCCGCGGCCTCGTCCTCGGGGGCCGGCACGAGCGGCTGGCCCGTGCGCGGGTCGAGCTGGGGGCCCTGGCCGACGTCGCGGCGCACGCGGCGCACGCGCTTGTCGGAGACCGACCGCTCGCCCAGGTCCTCGGGCGTCCACTCCTCCGCGACGGGGTACGAGCCCTTGGCGGGGCGACGCTTGCGCAGCGGCGCGACCGTGCCGTCGGCCAGGCGGCGCGCCGTGAGCAGGAAGCCCGTGTGCCCGACCATGCGGTGCTGCGGGCGCACCGCGAGGCCCTCGAGGTGCCAGCCGCGGACCAGGGACTCCCAGGCCGACGGCTCGGCGTAGCGCCCGTCGGCACGCAGGTCCTCGGCGAGGCGCGAGAGCTGGGTCGCGGTCGCGACGTAGCAGATCAGCACGCCGCCGGGCGCGAGCGCGTCGGCGACCGCGTCGAGGTTCTCCCAGGGCGCGAGCATGTCGAGCACGACCCGGTCGATCGAGCCGTTCTCCGCGACCTGGGGCAGCACGTCGGACAGGTCGCCGACCGAGAGCTCCCAGGCCGGGTGCTCACCGCCGAAGAACAGCTCGACGTTGCCGCGCGCGATCGCGGCGAAGTCCTCGCGGCGCTCGATCGAGTGCACCGAGCCCTGGTCGCCGACCGCGCGCAGGAGCGACATGGTCAGCGCGCCCGAGCCGACGCCGGCCTCGATGACGCGCGCGCCGGGGTAGATGTCGGCCATCGCGACGATCTGGCCCGCGTCCTTGGGGTAGACCACGGCCGCGCCGCGCGGCATCGACAGGACGTAGTCGGCCAGCAGCGGGCGCAGCGCGAGGTACTCGATGCCCGCGGTGTTGCGCACGACCGAGCCCTCGGGCAGGCCGACCAGGTCCTCGTGGTTGAGGTAGCCGCGGTGCGTGTGGAACGTGGCGCCTGCACACCATCACGCTCGCGACGACGTGGCTCACGTCGAGCAGCCCGACGACGCGCCCGGCGTCCGTCACCACGAGCAGGGGCGCGTCCCGCGTCGCGGAGGCCACGGCGTCGAGCATGGCCTGGCCCGCGAGGTGCACGTCCACCTGTGCGGTGGGCGGCAGCCCGACGGCGACCGCCCCGACCGGGGTGAGCGGCGCCTGGGCGGGGGGCACGGCCGCGACGGCCGCGGGGTCGGCGTAGGCCACGGGCCGCCCGAGCGTGTCGGTGAGCACGACGTGTCCCGCGCCCGCCCGCTGGGCGGCCGCGACGGCGTCGGACACCGTGGTGGCCACGGGCACCGCGACGGCCGGGTACGCGAGCGAGGCGACCGTGAGACCCGCGACCGCCTCGCGCGTGCGGCCGTTGGTGATCGCGGCCCCTGCCCCGGACCACAGGAACGCACCGATCAGCGCGGACCACGCGACCGTGAAGAAGTCCACCTGGTACCCGTTGAGCAGGGGCCAGCCCAGGGCCCACACCACCACGCCCACGGCCATGACGCGCCCGACCCAGCCCGCGACGATCGTGCCCCGGGTCCGGGACCCCGTGACGGCCCAGACCGCCGACTCGAGGATCTGTCCGCCGTCGAGCGGCAGGCCCGGCAGCAGGTTGAAGACGCCCACGAACGCGTTGGAGAACGCCGCCGCGTACAGCAGCAGGGCGGGGACGGTCATGGTCGGCTGCGCCTGGAACGCGAACCAGCACACGACCGCGAGGAGCAGGTTCGTCAGCGGGCCCACGACCGAGATGAGGATCCCGTCCAGGGGACGTCGCGAGGTCCCCGAGTAGGCGGTGTGCCCGCCCCAGATCGTCACCGCGAGCTCGGTGACCTCGTGGCCCCGCGACTTGGCGACCACGGCGTGGGCGACCTCGTGCAGGAAGACCGAGACGAACAGCAGCAGGACGAACACGAACGAGACCAGGTAGATCCCCACGCCCAGGCCCGGCGCGAAGCTGCGCACGGTCGGGGCGAACAGGAGCGTCAGGACGGCCGCGGCGAGGAACCACGAGGGCGTGAGGATGACGGGCGCGCCCGACACCCGGCCGATGACCCAGCCCTTCGTCAGGCGCGGGTCTCGGGGGGCGCGACGGGCCGGTGCCGGGGTGGTCTCCACGTCGACACCCTATGTCGGTCACCTGTGCCGAACCCGTGCTGTGGGCCGTGGCGGCCGTGTGGGCGTCGACACGTAGGCTCGACGCATGACGTCCCTCGCCCCCGACCTCGTCGGCACCGACTCCCCCGACGTGACGGTCGAGCCCGTCGGCGACTCCCCCCGTGAGCGTCGGCGCCCGGCGCTGTCGCCGTCGCGGGCGAACGACTTCATGCAGTGCCCGCTGCTGTTCCGGTTCCGTGTCGTGGACCGGCTCCCCGAGCCGCCCAGCGCTGCGGCCGCGCGCGGCACCCTGGTCCACTCGGTGCTCGAGCGGCTGTACGACGCCCCGGTGGGCGAGCGCACGCTCGCGGCCGCCCAGGCCATGGTCCCGGGCGAGTGGGACCGCCTCCAGGAGGCCGAGCCCCGGTACGCCGAGCTCTTCGCGGGCGCCGGCGAGGCGGGCAGCGCGCCGGAGGGCGCGGTCCAGGAGTGGCTCGAGGGCGCCGGGAACCTCCTGGGCACCTACTTCACGCTCGAGGACCCCAACCGCCTCGAGCCGGCCGAGCGCGAGATGTTCGTCGAGACCCAGCTCGAGGACGGCCCGCTCCTGCGCGGCATCGTGGACCGGCTCGACGTCGCCCCGAACGGCGCGATGCGGGTCGTGGACTACAAGACGGGCAAGACTCCCCGGCCCCAGTACCAAGGGTCGGCGCTGTTCCAGATGCGCTTCTACGGCCTGGTGCTGTGGCGCGAGCGGGGCGAGATCCCCAAGATGCTCCAGCTCGTCTACCTGGGCGACGGCCAGGTGCTGCGCGCAGAGCCGCAGGAGGCGGACCTCCTGGCGGTCGAGGAGCAGGTGCGGACGCTGTGGTCCTCGATCACGCAGGCTGCCCGCAGCGGGCAATGGGCCCCGCGCAAGACCCCGCTGTGCGGGTGGTGCGCGCACCAGGCCCTGTGCCCGCAGTTCGGCGGCACGCCTCCGGAGATCCCCGAGGGTGCGATCGAGCTGACGCTCGGGATCGCCCCGGAGGCGGCCGCTTCCTAGCCCGTCAGTCCTCGATGAGGTCGACCACGTCGCCCGCGAGGATGCGCGAGAGCATGTCGACGTCGACGAGCGCGAGCGACGGCGTGCGGCTCAGCCCGGGCAGGACCGGCACGGGGACCACGGCCTCGACACCGAGCGTCGCCGCGCCCGCGGCCTGCGCCGACCCGATGCCCGTGGGCGAGTCCTCGATCGCCACGCAGCGGGTCACGTCGACGCCCAGCCTCTCGGCCGCCACGAGGTACGGCTCGGGGTGCGGCTTGCCGTGCGTGACCTCGTCGCCGCACACCAGGGTCTCGAACGACCCGGGCGGGGTCATGCCCACGACGGGCTCGGCGAGCGAGCGGTAGGACATGGTCACCAGGGCGCACGGCACGCCGCGCTCCCGGAGCTCGGCGAGCAGCTCGCGCGCACCGGGCTGCCACGGGACCTCGACCTCGACCTGCTCGATCACCCGCGAGATGAGGAAGTCGATGATCTGCTCGGAGGGTAGGTCGACGCCCGCGGCCTGGAGGATCGTGGCCGACTCGGTCAGGGGGTTGCCGACCATCTGCAGGGCCTGCTCGTGCGACCAGGTGCCGCCGTGCGCCTCGACGAGCTCGTGCTCCGCGGCGATCCAGTACGGCTCGGTGTCGACGAGCGTGCCGTCCATGTCCCACAGGACGGCTTGTGGCAGTGCGAGCGCCTCGCGAGGGGCGCTGTCGGTACGGGTGAGATCGGGTGCTTCCAGGGGGTTCAACGCATTCTCCATGCTCGGGGGGACGGTTCGTGGCCGTCCCCGCCACCTTAGCCCGCGTGCTCGCGAGGCCCGCGAGCCCGTGCTGCCCGGTCCGGTCGCTCACGCGGCCTAGGCTGGGACGATGAACGAGACCCCGGAACCGATCGACCCGGCCGACCTGCCCGAGCCGACCACCCCGGCACTACCCCCGTCGTCGGCCGACGAGCCTCGACAGGCCGTGATGCTGGCGGCGTTCGAGGGGTGGAACGACGCAGGGGGCGCAGCGACCGCCGCGCTCCTGCACCTGCACGACGTCTGGGGCGCGGAGGAGATCGCGGCGATCGACCCCGAGGAGTACCACGACTTCCAGGTCAACCGCCCGGTCGTGACCACCTCGGACGACGGCCGACGGGAGATCACGTGGCCCACCACGACCGTGACCGCGGTGACCGTGCCCGCCAGCGGGCGACGCGTGGTCCTGGTGCACGGGATCGAGCCGTCGATGCGCTGGCGCACGTTCTGCCGCGAGCTGCTCGACATCGCCGAGCGCGAGGGGGTCACGACCGTCGTGACGATCGGCGCGCTGCTCGCCGACGTGCCGCACACGCGCCCCATCCCCATGACGGCCACGTCGGAGAGCGTGGGCCTGCGGGCTGTCCTCGACGTCGAGCAGAGCTCGTACGAGGGCCCCACGGGGATCGTCGGTGTGCTCCAGCACGCGGCCGCCGAGCGCGGCATGCAGTCGGTGTCGTTGTGGGCGGCCGTGCCGCACTACGTCGCGAACTCGCCGTCCCCCAAGGCCACGCTCGCGATCCTGGCGCGGGTCGAGGAGCTCCTGTCGGACCCCGTCCCGCTGGGCGACCTGCCCGAGGAGGCCGTGGCCTGGCAGCACGGCGTCGACGAGCTCGCGGCCGAGGACGCCGAGATCGCCGAGTACGTGCAGCAGCTCGAGGAGGCCAAGGACACGGCCGAGCTGCCCGAGGCGAGCGGCGAGGCGATCGCGCGCGAGTTCGAGCGCTACCTGCGCCGCCGCGACAACGGGTCGGGCGGGCCGCTGCCCTAGCGAAGGCCCCGGGCAGCGCGGCCCAGGACGACTGCGGCCCGCGGCACCTCCCTCAGGGGAGGCGCCGCGGGCCGCGGCGTTCACCGGCCGGCTGCACCGGCCGTCCGGCAGGCTCTAGAGACGCACCCCGAGCAGGGCGTTGACCATCCGCGAGATCACGCCGGGGGCGCCCTCGGTGTCTTCCGAGGTGTCCCGGCCCTCCGCGAGCGAGACGTCGGCCCACGCGTCGACGGCCGCGAGCGCCGTGGGCGCGTCGAGGTCGTTCGCGAGGGCCTCGCGCACGGCGGCGAGGGTCGCGTCGGCGTCGGGTCCACCGTTGCCGGACACGGCCGAGCGCCACCGCTCGAGGCGTTCGACGGCGGCCGGGAGGTCGGCGTCGGTCCACTCCCACTCGGAGCGGTAGTGGTGCGCGAGGAGCGCGAGGCGGATGGCCATGGGGTCGACGCCCGTGGCGCGCAGGGCCGAGACGAACACGAGGTTCCCGCGCGACTTGCTCATCTTCTCGCCCTGGTAGGCGACCAGACCGGCGTGCACGTGGTTGCGCGCACCGAACCCGTGGTCGAGCAGGCGGTCGTGCGAGGTCGACATCTCGTGGTGCGGGAAGAGCAGGTCGGCGCCGCCGCCCTGGATGTCGAAGGGCAGGCCCAGTCCGTCGCGGGCGATGACCGCGCACTCGATGTGCCAGCCGGGGCGTCCGGTGCCGAGGCTCGCGCCGTCCCACGAGGGCTCGCCCACGCGCTCGCGCCGCCACAGCAGCGGGTCGAGGGGGTCCTTCTTGCCGTCGCGCTCGGGGTCTCCTCCGCGCTCGCCGAAGAGCCGCACCATGTCGTCGCGGCTGAGCCGCGAGACGGCGCCGAAGCGCGCGTCGGCGCTCAGGTCCGCGTACACGTCGCCGAGCTCGGGGGCGTCACCGCCCGCGCCGGGCTCGACCGGGACGCGGTAGGCGAAGCCGTCCTCGATGAGCGCCTCGACGGCCTGGACCACGTCCGGGATGGCCTCGACCGCGCCGCGGTACACCTCGGGGGGCACGACGCCGAGAGCGGTCATGTCCTCGGCCAGCAGGGCCGTCTGCTCGACCGCGAGGTCCCACCAGTCCACGCCCGTCGCGGTCGCGCGCTCGAGCAGCGGGTCGTCGACGTCGGTCACGTTGGACGCGTGCGTCACGGTGTGACCCGCGTCGCGCCATGCACGGTTGAGGAGGTCGAAACCGACGTAGGTCGCGGCGTGCCCGATGTGGGTCGCGTCGTACGGGGTGATCCCGCAGACGTACATGGTCGCGGTGTCCCCTTCCGCGGCGACGACGAGCTCCCCGGTGGTGCTGTCGTGCACCTGGATCGGGAGGCCGCGGCCGGGCAGGGACGGGATCTGAGGCATGGGCCAGGAGTGCACGCGACAACCTTAACCGCGAACGGTCACCCGGGTTTCGCGGTGCCCGCGGGTCGAGGCGCCCGACGACGACGCCGCACCCGCCCCGGTGGCGCGCCTGCGCCGTCGGGCCAGAATGCAGGGGTGAGCCAACCCACACGACCTGACGACCCCCGCCCCACCGGAGGACGGCCCGAGGAACCGGGCTCCCCGCGCTCGGAGCCCCCCCGGTACAAGGAGCTGTGGGTCGAGGGGCCCGACGGGCGCGTGACGCCCGTGTCCCGCCCCGGGGACGGGTCGGGCCGGTGGGCGGACGCCGAGGACTCGCCGGGCAGCAGCGGGAGCCCGGGCAGCGGCGGCGAGACCTCGGGCACCGGCCCGGGCGGCACCCGCTGGTACGAGGTGCGCACGCTCGAGGACTTCGTGAGCGCCGCGGACGCGCTCGGCGTCGGGCTCGCGAGCCAGGTGGGCCGCGGGCACCTGCCGGTCCACGTTCGCCACGTCAAGCACCCCCTGGCGCACGTGGAGCACATCGGGATGGACTGGCTCCTGGTCGTCACGCCCACCGTGTCGTTCTCCGAGGAGGACCGTCAGGTCAGCACGGGCAGCTTCTGCCTCCTCGTGGGCCCCGACGTGGTCGTCACGGTCGAGAAGGGCACCGCGGGCGTCCACGACCGCATGCGTGAGCACCTGACGGGCCCGTCGCACGGACGCAGCACGGGGTTCCGCCACGTCGCGGAGGAGGCCCTGTTCGCGCTCGTGTCCACGTCCTCGGACGTCGAGCTCGCGCTCGGCGACGCGGTCGCCGAGGTCGAGAAGATCGTGTTCGAGACCAGGCGGCGCACCGACCCGGTCCTGCCCATCTACGACCTCAAGCGCGAGATCACCGAGGCCCGTCGCGCGCTGCTGCCCATCACGGCCGAGCTCCCCGAGCTGGTCTCGGGCAGCGCCCGCTCCCGCATCACGTTCGACAAGCGGCTCATGGAGCGCCTCGTGTCGACCGTCGAGCGGATCGACCGCCACCTCGACGCGCACGACGACCTGCTGTCCGACATGCTCTCGGTGCACCTGTCCCAGGTGTCGGTGCGCCAGAACGAGGACATGCGCACGATCAGCGCCTGGGCCGCGATCCTCGTGTTCCCCACGATCGTGGGCGGGATCTACGGCATGAACTTCGACCACATGCCCGAGCTGCACTGGACCCTGGGCTATCCACTGGCCATCGCGATCATGGTGCTCGGCTGCTTCGGGCTCTACGGCGCGTTCAAGAAGGTCGGCTGGATGTAGCGGGTCAGGCGAGCGGCTGGAGCACACCGACCGTGAGCAGGACCACGACGACCGCCGCGAGCACGAGCCGGTAGATCACGAACGGCTTGTAGCTGAACGTCGAGACGATCTTGAGGAACGCGATGATCACGAGGTAGCCCACGACGAACGCGACCAGGGTCGCGATGAGCGTCGCGCCGAACCCGGGAGAGCCCGGGACGGGCTCGCCCGTGACCGACTTGGCGAGCTGGTAGAACCCCGAGCCCAGGACCGCGGGGATCGCGAGCAGGAACGAGTAGCGGGCCGCGGCCTCTCGCGTGAAGCCCATGAGCAGGCCCGCCGTGATGGTGCCGCCCGACCGGGACACGCCGGGGACCAGGGCGAGCGCCTGCGCCAGCCCGAACCCGACGGCCTGGCGCGGGGTCAGCTCGTCGAGCGTGCGCGTCTTGGCGCCGACCCGGTCCGCGAACCCGAGGAGCAGGGCGAAGACCGTCAGGGTGAGGGCCGTGATGTACAGGTTGCGCAGCGACGCCTCGATCGCGTCCTGGAACGCCAGGCCCAGGACCACGATGGGGATCGAGCCGAGCGCGATGAACCACGCCATGGCCGCGTGGTGGTCGTGCTTGCCCATGCGGGCGCGCCAGTCGTTGCCGTGGGCGCCGCGCAGCGAGCGCCACCAGGCCGAGCAGATCGTGGCGATGTCGCGCCGGAAGTAGATGATCACGGCGGTCTCGGTACCGATCTGGGTGATCGCGGTGAAGGCCGCCCCCGGGTCGGCCGAGCCGATGAGCTCACCGACGATGCGCAGGTGCGCGCTCGAGGACACCGGCAA
Organism: Oerskovia enterophila; assembly: GCF_001692445.1. Classification (GTDB taxonomy): domain Bacteria; phylum Actinomycetota; class Actinomycetes; order Actinomycetales; family Cellulomonadaceae; genus Oerskovia; species Oerskovia enterophila. The sequence goes on from NZ_MAQA01000013.1 coordinate 54,217, forward strand.
GAACTCGGTCAGGCCCTGGACGAGGCCGAGGAGGATCGCTTCCCACGCATTCACGAGCGGTCACGATACCCGCCGTACCACCGCTCCCCAGGACCGACAGGCCTCGCGGGGACGACCGTCGTCGAGCCGTCACGTGCCGGCCGTCTCCAGGACACCGCCCGGACACGTCCGCGCAGAGCGACGGACCTCACCCTGGCGACGCGCGCCACGTCCGGGCGGGGCGCGCCCCTGGCCGGTAATCTGCCGCGCATGGAACTTCGTCAGCTCGGTCGTACCGGCCTGCGCGTCTCCCCCCTGGGCCTCGGGACCATGACGTGGGGCCGCGACACCGACGAGATCGACGCCGCGGAGCAGCTCCGCGACTTCGTCGACGCCGGGGGGAACCTCGTCGACACCGCCGCCTCCTACGGGGGCGGCGACAGCGAGTCGATGATCGGCTCGATCCTCTCGGGCAAGGTCGACCGGCGCGACGTGCTGCTGTGCACCAAGGCAGGCATCCGGACCACTGCCGACGGCAACGCGGTCGACGCCTCGCGCGGCGCGCTGCTCGACTCGCTCGACGCCTCGCTCGAACGCCTGGGCACCGACCACGTCGACCTCTTCCTGGTCCACACGCCCGACCCGCGCACGCCGTTCGCCGAGACGCTCTCCGCGCTGCGGCTCGCGGTCACCACCGGACGTGCGCGCTACGTGGGCCTGTCCAACCACCCGGGGTGGGCCGCCGCTCGGGCCGCCGCGTCGCTCGACGCGCACGGCGACGTCGGGCTCGCCGCGGTCGAGCTCGAGTACTCGCTGCTCCAGCGCGGGATCGAGCGCGACGTCGTGCCTGCTGCGACCGAGATGGGGTTCGGGGTGCTCGCGTGGTCGCCCCTGGGGCGCGGGGTACTCACGGGCAAGTACCGCAGCTCGCTGCCCGCGGACTCGCGCGGTGCGTCCTCGCACCTCGCCGGGTTCGTGCAGCCCTACCTGGACGGCGAGTCGTCGGGGATCGTGGAGGCCGTGGCCACGGCCGCGAACGGCCTGGGCCGCGCGCCCCTGGACGTCGCCCTGGCCTGGCTCCTCGAGCGGCCGGGAGTGTCGAGCGCGATCGTCGGTGCGCGCACCCCTGCGCAGCTGCGCGCGTCGCTCGCGGCCTGCGACCTCGAGCTGCCCGACGCGGTGCACTACGCGCTCGACGACGTCAGCGCCCTGCCGCTCGGGTACCCCGAGCGCTGGTGAAGGTCAGCGGCTGACCCCGTCGGTCAGGTCGACCTGGTCGAGCTCCTCGTCCTGGTCGTCGAAGTCCTGCTCGTCGCCCTCGTCACCCTCGTCGTCCTCGTCGTCTCCGTCGGCTCCGTCGTCTTCACCTTCGTCGTCGTCGTCCTCGGCGAGGTAGAACGGGGTGGCCTCGCCGTGCACCTGGGCGAGCGCCTCGTCGTACACCTCGTAGGCGTCGGCGAGCACGTAGTAGGCGTCGTCGACCGCCGGGTCGTCCTCGCCACGGCGAGCGGCGACCGCGGTGTAGTGGGCCTCGAGGGCCGCGATGAATCGATCGAGAGCGGCGCGCGGGTCAGCGGTCATACCCTGACGGTAGACCTGAGCGAGGCACAATGGCACTCGGAATCCCTCGGCGGGAGGGTGAGGTACGGCTCACCGCTCCCCCGGCTCGGAACGAACGCGTGGACGGTGACGGATGACGAGCACGACCCCTCGGCAGCGGACCGGCTGGGCCGAGAACGGCGGCCAGTACGAGTACCGGGTGCTCACGATCGACCGGTCGGTGAGCCGCCACGACGCGGTCCGCCTCCTGACCGACGAGGCCGAGCACGGGCACTGGGAGCTCGAGCGCACGCGCCTGTACGTGGGCGGTGAGCGGCGCGTGTGGCTGCGCCGCAAGATCATCCGGGTGCGCTCGACCCTCTGAGACTCCCGACCGGCCGCCCCTGCCCGCCGGGCTCGCCGACGGGCAGGGATCGTCGCCTCAGCAGGTCCGCAGCAGGCGGTCCAGGACGCGCACGCCGAACTTCAGGGACGCGACGGGCACGCGCTCGTCGACCCCGTGGAACATGCCCGAGAAGTCCAGGTCCGCGGGGAGCTGGAGCGGGGCGAACCCGTAGCCCGTGATGCCGAGCCGCGCGAGCGACTTGTTGTCGGTCCCGCCCGAGAGCGTGTACGGCAGGACCGTGGCGCCCGGATCCTCGGCGTGCAGCGACGCGATCATGGCGTCGACCAGGTCGCCCTCGAAGGGCACCTCGAGCGAGATGTCGCGGTGGATGGGCTCGATCCGCACGTGCTCGCCCACGAGCCCCTCGATGACCGCGAAGCCCTCGTCCTCGTGGCCCGGCAGCAGGCGCGCGTCGATCGCGGCCTCGGCGCGCCCGGGGATGACGTTGGCCTTGTAGCCGGCACCGAGCTGAGTGGGGTTGGACGTGTGGCGGACGGTCGCGCCGACGAACCGCGAGGCCGGGCCGAGGGCCGCGACGAGCGCGTCGATGCTCGCCTCGTCGCGGGGGTCGTAGGGCAGGTCGGTCAGCTCGGCCACACCGCGCAGCAGCGCGTCGACCGTGGGCGTGATGGTGTACGGCCACTGGTAGGCGCCAATCCGCGCGACCGCGGCCGCGAGGTGCGTCACGGCGTTGTCGGCGTTGACCTGCGAGCCGTGCCCGGCGCGTCCCTCGGCGACGAGCCGGAGCCAGGCGATGCCCTTCTCGGCGGTCTGGAGCAGGTAGGCACGCTTGCCGTCGATGTCGACCGAGAAGCCGCCGACCTCGCTGATGGCCTCGGTCGCGCCCTCGAAGATCTCGGGGCGGTGGTCCACGGCCCAGCTCGCGCCGTACGTGCCGCCGGCCTCCTCGTCGGCGAAGAACGCCACGACGACGTCGCGCGCGGGCTTGCGTCCCTCACGGACCATCTGGCGCACGACCGCGAGGATCATCGCGTCCATGTCCTTCATGTCGACCGCACCGCGCCCCCACAGCAGCCCGTCCTTCTCCTCGCCCGCGAACGGGTCGACCGACCAGTCGGAGGCCTGGGCGGGCACGACGTCGAGGTGCCCGTGCAGGACGAGCGCGGGTCGCGTGGGGTCCTGACCCGGCAGGCGCACGACGACGCTCGCACGCCCCGGCGCGGACTCGAACAGCTCGGGGCTCAGCCCGACCTCGTGGAGCGAGGCCATGACGTACTCGGCCGCGGCCCGCTCGCCCGGGCCGGACCCGTCCCCGAAGTTCGACGTGTCGATGCGCAGCAGGTCCTGGCAGATGCGCGCGACCTCCTCCTCGGCGGTCGGGTGGGCCGGGGGGTTCGCGGAGTGGGCGTGGCTCGTCATGGCCACACCGTACCCGGTGGGTTCGCCGCCCTCGAAGCGTTCGCGAGGTGTCTCGCCCCGCGAACGCACGAGCGCCCGGGATGTGGTCAGACCTCAGCCGTGGTGTCCCTCGCCGGTGAGCGGCGAGCGCCGCGGACCGGTCCCGCCGCGGGGCGCATCGTCGGACGCGGATGCGTGACCGCCCTCGTGCCCGACGTCGTCGCTCACCCCGGGCAGCACGTCGCCCGGGGCGGGACGCCCCGCCGTACCGGGGGCTGCCGCCGGGTCGACGACCACGAACTGCCCCATCATCCCCTGGTCCTCGTGGCGGAGCAGGTGGCAGTGGAACATGTAGGGGTGCTCGGCGTCGGGCGTGGTGCCGAACGTGACCAGGAGCCGGGTGATCCTGCCGGGGCGGACGTAGACGGTGTCCTGCCACCCGTCGAGCTCGAGGGGTGGTGCCTCGCCCGAGACGTCGAGCACCTGGAACTGGGCGTCGTGGACGTGGAAGTTGTGCGGCGAGTCGTCGAGGCTCGTGACCTCCCAGACCTCGGTCGCGCCGGCGTCGACGACCTCGTCGATCCGGCGCAGGTCCATGTCCTGGCCGTTGATCGAGGTGCCCGAGAGCTCGAAGCGGCGCGTGACGCTCGCGCTCGCCGCATCGGCGGCAGGAAGGCTCGCAAGGCGCGCGGGCACGGGCTCCGAGGGCGTGAGCCGGTCGGCCGCGCGCAGCTCGAGCACGTCGAGGGTGTCGTCGCCGCCCGCGAAGCGCGCGGTGAAGGCGTTCGCGCCGAGCTCCTGCGGGAAGCTGCGCAGCACGGGCCGTTCACCGGGGGCCAGACCGACGACGATCTCGGCCCGGTCGCCCGGCGAGAGCTGGAGGCGGTCGGTCGTGACGGGCGCGTCGAGCAGGCCGCCGTCCGAGCCGACCACCTGGAACGCGCGGCCGTCGTCGAACCCGAAGTCGTAGACGCGCGCGTTGGACCCGTTGAGCAGGCGCAGCCGGACCTGCTCGGTCGTGACGTCGAGGTAGGGGTTCGCCGTCCCGTTGACCAGGACCACCGAGCCGCGCACGCCCGTGCTCGACAGGAAGGGGTCGGCGTCGTCGAGCCTGCCGTCGGGGTGGAACTTCTTGTCCTGGACCACGAGGGGCACGTCGTCGACCCCGTACTCGTGCGGCAGGGCGTCCTGGACCGCGGCCTCGGGCGAACCCGCGGGCTCGTCGAGCAGGAACAGGCCGGCCAGGCCACGGTAGACGTGGTCGGCCGTGCGTCCGTGCAGGTGCGGGTGGTACCAGAGCGTCGCCGCGGGCTGGGCGATCGTCCACGTCGGGGACCACGTCTGCCCGGGGTCGACCTGCTGGTGCGGCCCGCCGTCCATGACCGCGGGCAGCTTCATGCCGTGCCAGTGCAGCGTGCTCGTCTCGGACATCGAGTTCGTCACGTCGATGCGGACCTGCTCGCCGCGGGTCGCGCGCAGCGTCGGCCCCAGGAACGTCCCGTCGACACCGAGCGTCGGGGTGAGCCCGCCCTGCCCCAGGTCGGTCTCGCCCTCCTGCAGGTCGAGCGAGAACACGCGGACCCCGTCCTCGAGGCTCGACCCGGCGAGCGGCGGGATCGCGAGCGGGCGCGTGAACTCGACCTCGCCAGCGGTCGAGGTCGCCCCCCGGGAGAACGCCAGCGCGACGCCCGCGGCGATCCCGCCGACGACGAGGGCGACGAGCGCCACCACGACGACGACCCAGCGGCGCCGACGGCGAGGCACGGGCCGGGTGGGCCCGGCGCCCTCCGCGGGGGTCGCGGGGGTCGCGGCGTCGTCGTCAGGCAGGACGGTCATGTCGGTCGCAGGGCTCCCAGGTCAGGTCGGTGCGGACGGCCCCGCTCTCGGCGGGCCGCCGGGGCGGCTCGCCTCCAGGCTAGGGAGGGCACGCCGTCGGGCACATCGGGGGTCTCCCCCACCCCTGCCCTGAACCGACCCTGGCTCGCTCCGGGCGCCCGGGCGCCGAGGTGGACCCGTGCGTGGGTCCACCTCGGCGCAGCGGGGACGACTACGCGTCGAGCCCGCGACGCGTCAGGAGCGGGGCGATCTCCGGGTCGCGGCCGCGTAGGTCCGCGAACGCGACCATGGGGTCGACCGAGCCGCCGCGCGCGAGCAGCTTCTTGCGGAACGCGTCGCCGTTGGCTCGGTTCAGGCCGCCGTTCTCCTCGAACCAGGTCACGGTGTCGGCGTCGAGCACCTCGGACCAGATGTAGGAGTAGTAGCCGGCCGAGTAGCCGCCGCCGAACACGTGGTTGAAGTACGTCGTGCGGTAGCGGGGCGGCACGGGCGCGAACCCGACGCCGGCCGCGTCGAGCGCCGCGGCCTCGAAGGGCAGGACCTCGTCGACGCTCGTGGGGACCTGCTCGGGGGCGAGCTGGTGCCAGGCCTGGTCCAGCAGCGCGGCCGCGAGGTACTCGGTCGTCCCGAAGCCCTCGTTGAACAGGCGCGAGGCCAGCATGGTCTCCACCCACGCGGCAGGCATGGGCTCGCCCGTGACGTGGTGGACCGCGTAGGACGTGAGGATCGTGGGCTCCCAGGCCCACATCTCGTTGACCTGCGAGGGGTACTCGACGAAGTCGCGCGGCACCTCGGTGCCCGACTGCGACGGGTAGCGCACGTCCGAGAACAGCCCGTGCAGCGCGTGGCCGAACTCGTGGAAGAGCGTGATGACCTCGTCCCACACGAGCAGCGTGGGCTCGCCCGCCGGGGGCTTGACGATGTTGAGGTTGTTCACGACGACGGGCGGCTGGTCGAGCAGGTGGTTCTGGTCGACCAGGTTGTTCATCCACGCGCCGCCACGCTTGGACTCGCGCGTGTAGAAGTCCGCCAGGAACAGCCCGAGCCCCTGGTCCTGCTCGCCGACCGGGCCGTCGAAGACCTCGAACACGCGGACGTCGGGGTGGTAGCCCACCAGGTCGGAGCGCTCGGCGAACGAGATGCCGTAGAGCAGGTTCGCGGCCTTGAACACGCCGTCGGTCACGACGCGGTCGAGCTCGAGGTAGGGACGCAGCGCGGCGTCGTCGAGCGAGTAGCGCTCCTTGCGGACCTGCTCGGCGAGGTAGGCCCAGTCGGACGCGCGCAGCTCGGCGTCGTCGCCTGCCTCGCGGGCGAGCGCGACCTCGAGGTCGCCGGCCTCGCGGCGCGCGTTGGCGACCGCGGCCGGGGCCAGGCGCGAGAGCATCGCGTTGACGGCACCGGTCGTCTTGGCCGTGGCGTCCTCGGCGATGTACGCCGCGTGGTGGTCGTACCCGAGGAGGCGGGCGTGCTCGGCGCGCAGGCGCGCGAGGTCGATCACGATCTGGCGCGTGTCGTTGTCGTCGCCCGTCGCGCCGCGCGTCATGGACGCCTGCTGGACGCGCTCCCGGGTCTCGCGGCGCGCGAGCGACGCGATGACGCCCTGCTGCGTGGGCAGCTGCATCTCGAGGAGGTACTTGCCCTCGTGCCCGCGGGTCGCGGCCGCTGCGGCCGCCGCGGCGATCGCGTCCTCGGGCAGGCCCTCGAGCTCGGCTGCGTCGTCGACCAGGACGCTCGCGGCGTTGGCGCCCGCGAGCAGCTTGCGACCGAACGCAGCCTCGAGCGAGGTCAGCTTCCCGTTGAGGTCGCGCAGGCGGTCCTGGTCCGCAGCGTCGAGCTCGATGCCCGAGCGGCGGAAGTCGACGAGCAGCGTGTGCAGGAGCCAGGCCGTGTCGGCCTCGAGCGTGAGGTCGCCCGCGTCGACGGCGTCCTGGAGCGCACGGACGCGTGCGTACAGGCGGGCGTCCATGTAGATCGCGTCGTGGTGCGCCGAGAGCTCGGGAGCGATGGTCTCCTCGATGTCCTCGAGTCCCGGCGTCGAGTCGGAGCTCGCGACGTTGTAGAAGACCGTGACCGCACGGGTCAGGAGCCGGCCCGCGGACTCGAGGGCCTCGAGCGTGTTGGCGACCGTGGGCGCCTCGGGGTTGGTGACGATCCCCTCGATCTCCGCGCGCTCGGCGTCCATGCCGGCGCGCAGAGCGGGGAGGTAGTGCTCCTCGCGGATCGTCGTGAAGTCGGGGAGCTGGTACGGGAGGGTGGACGCCGCGGCGAAGGGGTTGGCCGGGTCGAGGGTGCTCGTCATGCGTCCTATCTTCGCCCGACGCGCGCCGTGGTCACGACACCCTTCCCGGCGTGGTCGCCCTCGACCGTGCGCCGACCGTCCGCCCGGACCCGCTCGTCACGCCCGTGGCGCCGGCTCCCCCGCACCCGCGTCCGCCCCCACGCGGTCCCCTGCCTCGGCGGACGGCCACGGCTCGACCGGCTCGCGCGGGTCGCCAGCGAGGAGGGTGCCGATCCACGCGTCGCGGCGCACGCCCCGCTGGACGCCGAAGCCCCGCACCGTCCCCTCGACCCGGAAACCGAGCCGCCACGCGACGCGACGCGAGGCCCAGTTGCCCGTGAACGCGGTCCAGACCATGCGCGCGAGCCCGAGCCCCTCGTCGTCGAACGCCCAGTCGGTCACGATCCGCCCGGCCTCCGTCATGAGTCCCTCGCCGCGCGCCTCAGGTGCGAGCCAGTACCCGATCTCGGCCGACTTCTCGGGGGTGGGCGAGGTGTCCATCGCGAGCCCCACCATGCCGAGGACCGGCCCCTCGGGGGCATCTGGTCGGCGGACCGCCCACGTGTTCCCACGGCCGGTGCGCCACGACTCGGGCACGACCTCCTCGATGAACGCCGCCGCGTCCGCCCGCGTGTACGGGCTGGGCACGGTGGTCCAGGCGGCGATCTCCGCGCCCTGGCAGAGCTCGGTGATGCGGTCCACGTCCGCGGCGGTGGGCATCGCGAGGTGGACGTGCTCGTTGGACAGGACGAAAGGCTCCATCCGGACAGCATGCCACTCGGCGTCCGGGGCCGACAGGGCCCTGTCCGCCCGGGCGACCGGGGCCCCGGCGCGCCGCGCACCGGGGTGGTCCTCGCCGTGCTCCGCTGTGATCCCTGACGCCCAGGTCACTCCCCCAGGACGTCCTCGGTGCGCGTCCAGGGCAGGCCGAGCGCCGCGCCCACCTGCTCGTTGACCAGGGTCCCGGTCACGGTCGACAGCCCGTTGCGCAGCAACGGGACCGTCCGCAGCGCTCGCGTCCCGCCGTCGGCGAGGAGCGCGAGGTAGGGCAGCGTCGCGCTCGTCAGGGCGTGCGTGCTGGTCACGGGGACCGCGCCCGGCATGTTCGCGACGCAGTAGAACGTCGAGCCGTGCACCTGGAACGTGGGGTCGTCGTGGGTCGTGGGCCGGGTGTCCTCGAAGCAGCCGCCCTGGTCGACCGCGATGTCGACGAGGACCGACCCCGGCCGCATGCGCGCCACGAGGTCGTTCGTCACGAGCCGCGGCGCCCGGGCCCCCGCGACGAGGACCGCGCCGATCACGAGGTCGGCCCCGAGCACCTCCTGCTCGATCGCGTACGCGCTCGACGCCACGGTCCGCACGTGGCCCGCGAACTCCTGGTCGAGCGCTCGCAGGACGGGCAGCGACAGGTCGAGGATCGTGACCTCGGCGCGCATCCCGACCGCGATCTCGGCCGCGTGCCGGCCGGCGGTCCCGCCGCCGAGGATCACGACCCGCCCCGGCCTGCTCCCGGGCACGCCGCCGAGCAGCACGCCCGAGCCGCCCGCGGGACGCATCAGGTGATAGGCCCCGACCTGCGTCGCCATGCGCCCGGCCACCTCGCTCATGGGCGCGAGCAGCGGGAGCGTGCCGTCGGGCGCCTGGGCGGTCTCGTAGGCGACCGCGGTCGTCCCCGCGTCGAGCAGCGCAGCCGTGCCGAGGGGGTCGGCGGCCAGGTGCAGGTACGCGAAGAGCAGCAGGTCGTCGCGCAGGAGCGGGTACTCGCTGGGCACGGGCTCCTTGACCTTGCACACGAGCTCGGCGCGCCCCCAGACCTCCTCGGCCGTGCTCACCAGGCGCGCGCCGGCGCCCGCGAACTCCTCGTCGGAGATGGCCGACCCTCGCCCCGCCCCGGCCTGGACCAGGACCTCGTGCCCCGCGGCGACCAGGTGATGGGCGCCCGCCGGGGTGAGCGCGACGCGGAACTCGTTGTTCTTGACCTCGGCTGGAATCCCGATCCTCATGCCGTCAGCGTGTCGCGTGCCGGCCGATCACGCGCGCCGAGCGCCCGAGCGACAAGGGCCGGGGGCATGGCATCGCGTGGGGCACCGCGTCCCGCCGTCCCCTGCCGGCCCGACGGCGGAGCGCACCGTCGCGGGGAAGGTGCGCTCCGCCGTCGGGCCGGGCTGGGGACGACCCCAGGCCCGGCCCTGGGCGAGGACGCCCCGGTGCGCGACGACCCGTGAGCCGGTCAGTCGCCCTTGACGTTGACGATCTGCCGCAGCGTGTGACGCACCTCGACGAGGTCCGCCGCGTCCTGCATGACCCGGTCGATCGACTTGTACGCCGCCGGGATCTCGTCGATGAACGCGTCGGTGTCGCGGTACTCGATGCCCGCCATGGCCTCGCGCAGCTGCTCGTGCGTGAAGGTCTTGCGCGCCTTGCTCCGCGAGTACTCCCGTCCCGCGCCGTGCGGCGCGGAGTCGAGCGCGAGCGGGTTCCCCTTGCCCACGACGACGTACGACGCGGTGCCCATGGACCCCGGGATGAGCCCCGGGTCCCCCTCGCGGGCACGGATGGCCCCCTTGCGGGAGACCCACACGTCCTTGTTGAAGTGGTGCTCGCGCTCGGTGAAGTTGTGGTGGCAGTTGATGCGCTCGGCCTCCTCGACCGGGGCGAGCCCCGACCAGGCGTCGAACGCGGCCACGACGCGGTCCATCATCTCCTCACGGTTGAGCAGCGCGAAGTGCTGGGCCCACCGCAGCTCGCGGACGTACGCCCAGAACTCGTCGGTGCCCTCGACGAGGTACGCGAGGTCCTTGTCCGGCAGGTCGATCCAGTACCGGGTCATGAGCCCGCGCGCGACCGCGATGTGGTGCTGCGCGATCTTGTTGCCGACCCCGCGCGACCCCGAGTGCAGGAAGAACCAGACCCGGTCCTCCTCGTCGAGGCTGACCTCGATGAAGTGGTTCCCGGACCCCAGCGACCCGAGCTGCAGGCGCCAGCTCCCCGCGTACCGTGCGGGGTCGAAGCCCGCCTTGTCCGCGAGCGTCTCGAGCTCGGCCACACGCGCCTCGGCCGTCTCGGTCAGGCGCTGGTTGTAGGAGCCGGCGCTCGTGGGCACGGCCTTCTCGATCGCGAGCCGCAGGTCGCGCAGCGCTGGCCCGGCGACGTCGCCGGCCGTGTACTGGGTCCGGACCGCGACCATGCCGCACCCGATGTCGACGCCGACCGCGGCGGGGATGATCGAGCGCAGCGTGGGGATGACCGAGCCGACGGTCGCGCCCAGGCCCAGGTGGGCGTCGGGCATGAGGGCCAGGTGCGGGTAGACGAAGGGCATGGTCGAGGTGCGCTCGGCCTGCTCGCGGGCGCCGTCGTCGAGGATCGAGGCCCAGCTCCAGAGGGTCGTGGTCAGGCGGGTCGCCGCGTTCTTCGCGGTCGCCCGGGTGTTCGTGCTCATGGCGAGAACAGTGGCAGGTCGCCGCGAACGGCGGCGACTGATTTGCGCGACGAGCCCGGGTGCCGTGGCCGCACGGCGGGGCTAGCGTCGGAGCGTGCCCACCTGGACGAACCCCGGCCTGCTCGAGTTCGACGCCGTCATCACCCGGTCCTCCGAGCGCGGCGCGGGGTCGTTCGTCGCGTTCCCGGGCGACGTCTCCGAGCTGTTCGGGGCCAGGGGGCGTGTCCCGGTCGCGACGACGATCGACGGCGTCCCGTACCGCGGCTCGCTGGTCACGTACGGCGGGCCGCACCTGCTGGGCGTCCTCAAGGCGGTCCAGGAGCAGATCGGCAAGGGGCCGGGCGACACCGTGCACGTGCGCCTCGAGCTCGACGACGCGCCCCGCGTGGTCGCCCTGGCCCCCGACGTCGAGGCCGCCCTCGCGGCCGGCGGCGTGCTCGACGCGTTCCGGGCGATGTCGTACTCGCACCAGCGCGAGTACGCGGCGTGGGTCGAGGACGCCAAGCGCCCCGCGACGCGGGTGTCGCGCATCGACCGGACGGTCGAGCGGGTGCGGGCGGGGCTCCGCCTCAAGTAGGCGGGCTGTCCGCACGGGGTGGGCTGCGTCGTCGGGCTGGGCTTCCTGGTCGCTGCCCGACGACGGCACGCACCTCAGGCGTCGGCCGTCGCCTCCTTGCCGTTGGTGCTCCCTCCGTTCGAGGAGCGCTCACGCCCGGACAGCGCGATCTCCTTGGCCGTGGGGATCTCGTCCTCCATGGGCGGGTCCTTGCGGCGCAGCTTGCTGAAGACCGCCCAGGCGACCGCGACGAGAGGGACCGAGACCACGGCGCCCAGGATGCCCGCGATGAACGTTCCCGACGTGACCGCGAGCGCGACCACGACGGGGTGCAGCGAGACCTGCTTGCCCATGACCAGCGGCTGGAGGATGTGGCCCTCGAACTGCCCGATGAGCGCGATGAAGATTCCCACGAGGGCCGCGTTGACGACGCCGTTGGCCGCCAGCGCGACCACCATGGCGATGACCATGGCCGCGGGCGCACCGATGAGCGGGATGAACGCGCCGATGAACACCAGGACCGCGAGCGGCGCCGCGAGGGGGACCCCCAGCACGACGAGCACGATCGCGGCGAGGATCCCGTCCGCCAGCGCGATGATGACCGTCCCGCGGGCGTATCCCGAGAACGTGTACCAGCCCGCCCCGCCGGCCACGGTCCACGTCTCGCGCGACCGCGCGGGGAGCTGGTTGAGGAACCAGGTCCACATGTCCTTGCCCCGGGCCAGGAAGAAGATGGTGCAGAAGATCGCGAGCGCGAGGACCGCGAAGGCCTCGAACACCGAGCCGGCGCTCGCCGCAGCCTGGCTCGCGATGTCGCCGCCGTGCTCGGTGATCCACTTGCGGCCGTTCTCGATCCAGGTGTCGACGTCGTCGGACGTGATCGTCACGGGCAGCGGGCCGTGCTCCAGGAAGTCGAAGATCTTCTCGATGCCGGTGTTGAACTGGCCGGCCAGCTTGTCCCACTGCCCCGCGACCGAGGTGATGACGTAGGTCAGCAGGCCTCCCAGCACCAGGAACGCCGAGAGCAGCGCGAGAGCGGTGGCGAGCCCGCGCGGCATGATCTTCGCGTACCAGTCGGTCACCGGGCGCAGGACCGAGGTGATGACCAGGGCCAGGAAGACCGCGATGAACACGATCTGCACCTGGGCGGTCGCGTAGAAGATCACGCCGATGCCCGCGATCAGCAGCAGGAGCCGCCAGGACCACCCCGCGCTCGTGCGCAGCCAGGCCGGGACGGTGTCGTCGTAGCCGACGACCGACGGGTTCCGCCGTGCTCCCGCGACCTTGCGCGCCGCGGGACTGGCGCCGGCCAGGTGCTTGACCGAGGCCGAAGGACGATCACCCCCGCTCCCCACGCTCGACGACGAGGCGCCGTCCTGTCGTGCGTCCTTGTCCTCGGCCACGAGCACCCCATCCCACTGACGATCCGGTTGGTGAAACCAGCCCTGACCTGCACCGACCGGTGCCCGGGGACCAGGGTCGCTCCCCAGTCTGCCCCACGGACCCGATGCACGCTTGGTGCCCGAAACGTGTTATGTTTTTCCCCGCAAGGCCCCCGGCGGGAACGCCGGGACCTGACACCTGTCCGGGTGGCGGAATGGCAGACGCGCTAGCTTGAGGTGCTAGTGCCCTTTATCGGGCGTGGGGGTTCAAGTCCCCCTCCGGACACTCGTTGAGACAGCGAACCGCGAAGCGGACCAGGGAAACCTCGGTCCGCTTCGTTGTGCGGGACCCGGTGGAAGCACCGGCAGCAGGACACAGCATGACACCCGTCCGGGTGGCGGAATGGCAGACGCGCTAGCTTGAGGTGCTAGTGCCCTTTATCGGGCGTGGGGGTTCAAGTCCCCCTCCGGACACTCGTTGAGACAGCGAACAGCGGAGCGGGTCCAGGGCAACCTGGGCCCGCTTCGCTGTTTCTGCCCGCCCCCCTGGCCCGGCCCTTCACCCGCGACGACGGGCCTTTCCACCCTCCGTGCACGGGCCCCGGCTCGCCCGGACCGACTAGGCTGTGGACTCGATCCGCGCCGCGGTCACGACCGGAGAAGAGGGCTTGTGAGGCACACCAGCAACCGAACGCACGGCCGTTCCGGCGGCGGCGCCATCTCCGCGGCCTTCGGGGTGCTGGGCGAGCTGCTGATCACCCTCGGCGTGATCTTCGGCCTGTTCGTCGTGTGGCAGCTGTGGTGGACCACGGTCCAGTCGAACCAGGCCGCGCAGACCATCATGACCCAGTTCCAGGAGACCCTTCCGGAGGCCCCGCAGGTCGCGGGCGAGCTGCGCACCGACGCACCGCCCGTCCCGGAGGCCGTGGCAGAGGGCGAGACCATCGGCGCACTCGTCGTCCCCGCCTGGTACGGCAAGACCGACAACACCATGCCGATCGTCGAGGGCACGGCGACCCGACTGCTCAACAAGGCCGTCGCCGGCCACTACACGCAGACCCAGCAGGTCGGCGAGGTCGGCAACTTCGCGCTCGCCGGGCACCGTCGCACCTATGGCAACTCGTTCCGCTTCGTCAACGAGCTCGTCGAGGGCGACCAGGTCATCGTCGAGACCGCGACCACCTGGTACGTGTACGAGGTCACGGGCCACGAGATCGTGCTCCCGAGCCAGGTCGACGTCATCGCCCCCGTACCGAACCAGCCAGGCGTCGAGCCCACCGAGCGGCTCCTGACCCTCACGACGTGCCACTCCCCCACCCTGGGAGAGTTCGGCAACTCCCACCGCTGGATCACCTACGCGAAGTTCGTCGGCTGGATGGACCGTGCCGACGGCATGCCCGAGCAAGTCCTCAACGACCCAGGAGTGCAGTGATGTACGGGTGGATCTTCCGGCACCTGCCGGGCAACCGCTTCGCCAAGGTCGTCCAGTCGCTGATCCTGGTCGCGGCCGTGGTGCTCGTGCTGTTCACGTGGGTGTTCCCGTGGGTCGCCGAGACGTTCAACGTCAACGGCGACCCGAACTTCGACTAGAGCGGCTATCGCCGGACGCGGCACCGACTCGTCGGGTCAACAGGGCACGGGTCGCCTCTGAGCCGCGGCTCAGTCGAGGCAGAACTCGTTGCCCTCGACGTCCTGCATCACGATGCAGGACTCCTCGTCCTCGTCGGCCGGCAGCAGGCGTACGCGGGTCGCGCCGAGCGCGACCAGCCGCGCACACTCGGCCTCGAGCGTGGCGAGGCGCTCGGCGCCCACGAGCCCGGTGCCGACCCGCACGTCGAGGTGCACGCGGTTCTTGACGACCTTGCCCTCGGGGACGCGTTGGAAGTAGAGACGCGGCCCCACACCCGTGGGGTCCTGGCAGACGAACGCGGCCCCTCGGTCCGCGGGCGGCAGAGAGCCGGCGAAGTCCTCCCAGGTGGCGAACCCCTCGGGTGGCGGCGGGACCACGTATCCCAGCACCGCGCACCAGAAGCGGGCGACGCGCTCGGGATCCGCACAGTCGAAGGTGACCTGGAACTGCTTGACCTCTGCCATCGGGCCACGATATCCACGCGTCCTTCGTCGAGCACGGCCGATCGCCTCGCGACACGCCAGCGGCACGCCACTGGCACGAGCCGGGACCGTCACCCGACGGCGGGCACCACGGGCGCGCGCCGGCGTTCTCGCCGCAGACGCCGCTCCGTCCGCTCGTCCCGCGTGTAGGCCGCGGCGTCCCTGCTCGAGAGCGTGAGCAGCACGAGGATGTCGAGCGCCACGGTCAGCAGCGTGGTGCGGAGCGTGATCTGGTCCCCCGACACAGCCCACCCCACGAACGAGGACGTGGTGCTGATCGCTGCCAGCACCATGACCAGGGCACGCGCCCAGGTCCGGCCTTTGAAGACCCGCCAGGCCAGGAAGAGCTGGAACAGGGCGACGAGCGAGAGGATCACCACGACCACGACCAGCAGGGGGCCCGACGCCTCGTCGATGTCCTGCTGCGTCACGTCGCCGCCCAGGAACAACGACCTCAGCGTCTGGTCCCAGTGCAGCGCGAGGTTCGCGAGCCAGATCATGTCCGCGACGACGCCCAGCACGACGAGCAGCGCGCCGGCCGTCGTGGCGGCCGGGCGGCGAGGCTTCTGCGCGGCGCGGTCCGCGACTCGTTCGGCAGGCGCCGCCACCGCCCGGACGTCGACCACGGGCAGGTCGCCGTCGGTCCTGATCGCGTCGCCCCCGCCGTTGCGCGCGTGATAGCCCGTCGAGAAGTCCTCGATGACCTCGACCTCGACGCCGACGTCGGCGCCCTCGAGCGTGGCCACGACGTGGTCGCGCTCCTGGTCGGTGTCCGCCTCGATCTTGTGCGTGACCTGGAGCGTGAAGAGCGAGAAGCCCACGGACCGGTCGTAGGTCCCGGCCGCGAGCCAGTCGACACGACGCCCACCTGGCAGCGGCCAGTCGGGCGGGCACCGCCAGAACCGGATGTGGTGCCGTCGCGACGGGTTGCCCTCGACCTCCTGCTGGTACGCGAAGTCCTGCTGACGCCCGAACAGGAACAACGGGCTCACGGGAGCCTGGTCGTAGCTGCGCCTGCTCAGGGTCGCCGCGACGATCCGCCCGCTCGAGGCCAGCGTGACGTCGTCCGCGACCGTCCACCCCGCGGCCTCCATCGCGGCACGCACCTGGCCCTCCTCGCCCAGCAGGGCCAGGTTGACGGGGTCGCCCAGCAGGCCGTTCGCGGTCCGGGTGCGACCGATGAAGTACTCGGGCACGTAGAGCGTCGTGAGGATGCGGTGCAGGCGTGGCAGGGCCAGGTACGCGATCACGAGCCACACCGCGACAACGTAGAGGACCGTGAACCAGCCGATGTGGATCGACTCGCTCAGCACGAGCCACGCGAGCCACACCGAGGCGAGGCCCGCGAAGACGAAGAAGAAGCCGTCTCCGAGCTCGACGAGCCGGTGGCTCACGCGGCGCCGCGGCGCCGGGCCGGTGGCCGGGACCACGGGGCCGACCGCGTCGGGTGCGCTCTGGCGGGTCACGATCCCACCCTAGGGCGCAGGGCGGGAACGGGCCGGGCGAGCGCTACCCCACCATCTCCAGGAACTCCGCGGGCGTCACGATGCGCACCCCGAGGTCCGTGGCCTTGACGTACTTGCTCGAGGTCGAGGGCTCCGAGACGAGCAGGCTCGTCGCGGACGACACCGACGAGGACGCCTTGCCGCCGTTGGCCTCGACGAGCTCGGCGACCGTGGTCCGCGAGTAGCCGGGGACGGCGCCCGACACCACGACGGTCATGCCCGCGAGCGGCAGGGCCACCGTGTCCTCCGGGTCCGGCGCGGTGCCCGTGTGGACCCCCGCGGCCGCCAGTCGTCCGAGGACCCCTCGGGCTTCGAGGTCGTCGAGCCCTTCACGGATCGCTGCTGCCCGGATGGGTCCGATCCCGTCCACGGCCGCCAGGTCCTGGGCGGTCGCGGCGCGCAGCAGGTCGAGCGTGGGGATGGCCGCCGCGAGGCGTCGTCCCATGGTCCGCCCGGTCATGCGGATGCCCAGCGCCGTGATGACCCGGTTCCAGGCCGCCCCCTTGGCCCGCTCGATCTCCGCGGCGATCTTGACGGCGTTCTTGGCACCGAGCATGCGGCCCTCGCCGAGCGGCAGCGACGTGAGGGTCTCGACGTCGAGCGAGAAGAGGTCCGCCACGTCCGCGACCAGACCCTGCTCCACGAGCGACTCGACGATCTCCGTGCCGATGCCCTCGATGTCCAGGGCGTCACGGCTCACGGCGTACCGGATCGTCGCGCCGACCGACAGGCTCGGGTCGGTCGAGCGCCACAGCAGCGTGCTCTTGTCCCACTCGCCGCCGTTCGGGTCGGTCGCGGGCGGGGTCCAGGGCGTCGAGTCGGCCGGACGCTCGTCCAGGACCACGGACTCGATGTACGGGATCACGTCGTTGGCCCGCTTGATGACGACCGTGTCCCCGACGCGCACGTCCTTCTCGAGCATCCAGGTCGCGTTGTGCCCGGTCGCGAACGTGATGGTCGTGCCGCCCACGAACACGGGCTCGACCTCGACGCGGATCGCGAGACGCCCCGTGCGACCGACCCCGGTCGTGATCGCCACGACCCGGGTCACGGCGGTCTCGGCCTCGTACTTGTACGCGACCGACCACCGCGGGGTGCGCGATCCGGAGCCGAGCCGGGCGCGGTCCTCGTCGAGGTCCGCCTTGACGACGATCCCGTCGATGGGGAACCCGAGGTCCGGACGGCGCTCGGCGAGCGCGGCCACGGCCGAGCGCACCGCGACCGTGCCCGGCTCCCCGGTCAGGACCACGGGCTCGCCGCCCGCGAGCCACGGGGCCAGCGCGCGGGCCGTGCCGATCCCGGCCTGCTCGACCACCGTGAGCCGGGCGCTGTACGACGGGTCTGCGACGGTCGCCGGGGAGCCGTGCACGGGCACCACGTCGTACGCGGCGAACGTCAGGAGCCCCGCGTAGGCCGCGTCGCCCTTGCGCAGGATGCCCGCGGCGGCGTTGCGCGGGTTGACGAACGGTGCCCCGCCCAGCGCGGCCCGGGCGGTCTGCGCCGCGGGGAACCGGGCGTCGGCCATGAACACCTCGCCCCGCACCTCGACCGAGAGGTCCGCGCCCACGAGCCGCACGGGCAGCCCGTCGATCTCGAGCCGTCGGACCCGCTCGGTCACGTCCTCGCCGGTGCGTCCGTCGCCGCGCGTGGCGACCAGGTCGAGGCCTCCGGCGCGGTAGAGCGCCCGGATCGCGAGCCCGTCGAGCTTGGGCTCGACGACGACCGGGCCGTCGATCGCGAGCACCAGGGCGTCGAGCGCGTCGAGCGTGGGTGCCTTGTCGAGCGAACCCATCATCGTGGGGTGCTCGACGTCGCCTCCCACGGACTGGCCCGCTGCCACGGCGTCGAGCAGGTCGGCGAACTGCCCCGCGAGCGAGGGGTCGGAGGCCACGGCGATGCGCAGCTGCTCGATGCCCGAGTCGTACTCGGCGTCCGACATCCTGAGCTCGTCGGTGTCGTAGTAGGCGCCGGCGGCGGCGCGCAGGCTCTCGGCCAGCGCGGTCAGGTCGGTGTCGCTCATCTGCATGCCCTTCGCGTGTGCGTGCTCGCACCCTCGTGCCGGGCCGGTCGGCCCGCGGGGTGCAGTCTTGCGCACGCCACCCACGCGCGCCGGTCGCCGCTCCTCCCGGAGGGCCGCGCGCCCGACGGGCCGGGTCAGACCGAGCAGTCGCAGACCGGGTTGAACTCGACGACCTGGTCGCCGAGCTCGGGGTGCGCCCAGGCGAGCCGCCCGTTGGCGAACAGGACCCCGGCCTCGATCTGGTCGCGCACGTCGTCGTCCGCGCCGCTCGTCGTCTCGGGTCCGGCCGCTCCCCCGTCAGGCGTCCGACGGCGCACGTCGTCGTCCGCCGGGTCCTGGTCCGGCGTGTCGAGGTCCGGTGCGGTGTGCGTCGTGGTGCTCATGGTGCGTCCCTCCCGAGGGCCGAGGCTTCCTCCAGTATGGCTCCGGTCGCGAGGCGTCAGTAGGCCGTGTGCGTCCAGAGGTGGAACAGCGCGTAGGCCCGGACGGGCGCCCAGACCTCGGCCGTCCGCGCGGCCGCACGTGCGTCGATCCCGCCGAGCGCCTTGCGGAGCACGAGGTCCCCCGGGACGAACCCGTCGCGGTCCCCCAGGACCTTGACCGAGAGGTAGTCGACGGTCCACGGCCCCACCCCCGGCAGGGCGAGCAGCCGCGCGCGGGTGTCCGCGAGCGCCGCGGGGTCGTCCGCGACGTGGGGCCCGAGCACGAGCCCGTCCGCGCAGGCCGCGGCGAGCGCGAGCAGCGTGCGGGTCCGGGCGCCCGTGATCCCGACGGCGGACTGCAGCTCCGCGGCCTGCGCGCCGGCGAGCGTGTCCGGGTCGGGGAACAGGCGCAGGCCGTCTGCGCCCGCGACGTCGCCCTCACGGCCGTAGGCTCCCGCGAGCCGCCCCGCGAAGGTCCGGCACGCCGCGAGCGAGACCTGCTGGCCCAGGACGGTCGTGACCGCGGCCTCGAACCCGGACGGGTGCCCGACGACGCGCAGTCCCGGCCGTTCGGTGAGCAGGGGCGCGAGCACCGGGTCGGCGCCCAGGACCGTGTGCACGGTCGCGAGGTCGGCGTCCGCGTCGAACCACCGGGCGACCAGAGCACAGACCTCGTCGGCGCCCGGCCCACTCCCCCGCACACCGATCTCCTCGGGCGTCAGCCGCACCGTCACGGCAACGGCTCCCTCGCTCGTCTCGACGAGCCGGGTCACCTCGCCGCGGTCGACGCCGGAGCGGTCGACCCGGTCGACGCCGGGCACGGCGTGCGCGACGAGCGTCGCGAGCGCCGAGGCCGCGTCGAAGGGCCGGACCACGGGGACGTGGCGCGTCCAGGACCCTGCCCTGTCCGCGGGCGCGCCGGCCTGCGGGGCCGTCGTGACGCCGTCGGGCAGGGGGGTCACGCCGCGCTCTCCAGGGCGAGCAGCAGGCGCTTGGCCTCCGCGCCCCCCGCGTAGCTGCCGCTCGTGCCGTCCGAGCGCACGACCCGGTGGCACGGGACCACGAGCGGCAGCGGGTTCTTGGCGCACGCGGTCCCCACGGCCCGCACGGCGCGCGGGCTGCCCGCCGCCACCGCGACCTGGGCGTAGGACGCAGTGCGCCCGTAGCCGATGTCGCGCAGGTGGGTTAGCACCTCGCGCCGGAAGGGTCCCGAGGCCATGCTCAGGTCGAGCGGGAGGTCGAACGCGCGGCGCTCGCCCGCGAAGTACTCGTCGATCTCGGTCGCGAGCCGGTCCAGGCGCCCGGGGGCGCGCAGGACGCGCGGGCTCACGGTGCGGGCGATGCGGTCGAGCACGGCGTCGTGCCCCTCGACGTCGAACGCGATGCGCACCACGCCCTGGTCGGTCGCGGCGAGCAGGAGCGTGCCCACGGGCGTGTCGAGCGTGCGGTAGGCGACGTCGAGCAGGCCCGACGACGCAGCGTCGGCCGCGAGGCGGTCGTGCAGCCGCGAGAGCGCGGCCCGGGAGTCGTCGTCGGGCGCGGCGCCGCGGTCGAGGTCCCTCCCGAGGGAGGCGAGCAGGTCGGTCGGACGGGGCGAGGTGTCGCTCATGAGGCACTTCCCTTCGAGGTGCGGGCGGGCGAGGGGGCCGGTGACGAGGAGCGGGCGGCCGGATACGTGCGCCGCAGCGTCGCCATGCCGTCCGAGGCGGCGCGACGTGCGGCCTCCGCGCTGCCTCCGAGGATCGACGCGACCTCCTGGTACGGCAGGCCGGCGACGTGGTGGTAGGCCACGGCCTGCCGCTGCTTGGGCGGCAGGGCCGCGAGCGCCCGCCACAGGTCGTCGTCGCCCTGGTCGATGCGTCGCCCGGGGATCCCGTCGCGGCTGGGCTCGTGGAGCAGGTCGGCGACGTCGGGCACCGCGATCGGAGCGCGGGCGCGCCGCCGGGTGACGTCGATCGCCTTGCGGTGCGCGATCGTCACGAGCCAGGCCTCGACGTTGGCCCCCTCGTCGAGGCGCGGGTAGGCCGTGAGGGCGGACAGGAAGGTCTCGGACCAGGCGTCGTCGGCGTCCACGGGGCCGAGGACCGCGCGGCACACGCGCAGGACCGTGGCGCCGTGCTCGGCGACGACGCGTTCGAAGGGCTTCACGTCCGGTAGACGCACCGCACGCCCAGGACGTGAGGTGACCTGTGCCGCAGGACGCGAGAGGCCATCAGAACAGCCGGCTGGCTCGGGTCTCGTCGGACTCCTCGAGGGCGAGCAGGAACTGCTTGCGCTCGATCCCGCCCGCGTACCCGGTCAGGCTGCCGTCGGCGCCGATGACCCGGTGGCAGGGCACGACGATGCTCAGCGGGTTCTGGCCGTTGGCCGACCCGACCGCGCGGGCCAGGTTCCTGTCGCCGAGCGCGAGCGCGAGGTCCCCGTAGGAACGCGTCTCGCCGTAGGGGATCTGGGCGAGCAGCGCCCAGACCTTCTTCTGGAAGCCGTCGCCGACCGGGGCGAGCTCGAGGTCGAACGCGCGTCGCGTGCCGGCGAAGTACTCGCCGACCTGGACGCGGACCTCCTCGAACGCGTCGTCGTCGCGCTCGCCGAACGTCTCGCCCGTGGGGCGACGCTTGTGGGCGTCGAAGTACAGGGCCCGGAGCCCGTCCGCGCCCCCGATCGCCGTGAGGTCGCCCACGGGCGAGCCGAAGACCGCGTGGCGCACGGTCCGCCCCGGGCGAGCGGGTTCGGACGGCTCCGGGCGTTCCAGCAGATGCGACAACGGTGTGCCTCCGGTCCGGTGCGTGCGTGCAGGCCTGGTGTCGGTGTGTCCCATGCACTGTAGACGCCAGGGTCTGACAGGACGTGAGGTCGGGTGTGGGTGCCTGCCGGGTAGGGTGTGCTGTCGCGTGGGACAGACCGCGCGAACCGCTCGTGCGGGACGAACACGACTGACGGGACGAACGCATCATGATGGGTGGCCACCACGCCGCCTGCGGCGCGGCCGCATGGGTGGCGGTCACCTCGACCGCCCCGTACACGCTCGGGATCTACCCCGTCTCGGACGTGGGCGTCATCACCGGCGCGATCGTGTGCGCCGGTGCTGCCCTGCTGCCCGACGCGGACCACCACTCCGGGACCATCGCGCACTCGCTGCCGCCCGTGTCCGAGGGCGTCGCGAACGTCGTCGAGACCATCTCGGGCGGCCACCGCCGCGGCACGCACTCGATCCTCGGGATCGCGGTCTTCACGGGCCTCGCCTGGCTCGCGGGGCTCGTGACGATCGAGTCGGACACGTTCGGGACCGTCGCGATCGGCGCGGGGTTCGTGGCGATCCTGCTCGTGGCGTTCGCGCTCAAGGCGCTCAAGCTCACGCGCGGGGGCAGGCTCGGTCCATGGATCGGGTCGGTCACGATCGCGGTCCTCATCGCGCTGCTCGCCCCCGAGGAGTGGAACTGGCTCCCGGTCGCGGTCGGGCTCGGCGTCACGGTCCACATCATCGGCGACGTCATGACCACGGGCGGGTGCCCGCTGCTGTGGCCCATCACGTTCAAGGCCCCTCGCTGGGTGCGGCGCACCAACGTGCTCAACGACATCTGGCGTCCGGGCGGGAACTTCGCGCTCCCGGTCCTCGGGAACGCCGGGTCGGTGCGCGAGTGGCTCCTGCTGATCCCCGTCAGCGCGTACGCCGTGGTCGGCGTCGTGTGGTCCCTGCTGACCCAGATGGGATTCGACACGAGCGGCACGTACACGCTGCTCGTGCAGTCGTTCGGCGGCTGAGCGGAAATACCGTTGCCTGCCCTCGCCACCGGGTGCGAGGGTAGGCACGTCCGCCGGAGAAGTTCCGGCGCGAGCGCGAGGCCTCCGGGCCGCGAGAAGGAGGAGGTGACGTGATGACCGTCGTCGTCGTTCCCCACGCCTCCACCTTCCCGAGGAGCCCCGGCCTCTGACGCCCGGCTCCTCACCTCACCCGAGGAGCCCCACCGTGCACGAGCACACCGACCTTCCCGCACTCCCCCGATTCGCCGGCGCGTTCGGAGCCGAGGCGTTCGCCGCCTTCCACGACGAGTTCGACGACGCCTCACGCGGCCGCCCCTTCCCGGGCGACGCGGCCCAGGACGACGCGCCCGACCTCGACCCGGACCTCGACCCCGACCAGCGCTGGTCCACGTGGTCGAGCGTCGAGAAGGGCATGCGCGGCCCCGACCCCCGCCCCGAGTGGGTCGTGACCGCCGACGCCGCGATCGACACCGAGCTCGGCGTCCTCAAGACGGGCAAGGAGGCCGACGTCTTCCTGCTCGAACGGGCCGTGCCCGACGAGCCGGGCCAGTTCTCGCTGCTCGCGGCCAAGCGGTACCGCAGCTCCGAGCACCGCGCCTTCCACCGCGACTCCGCGTACGTCGAAGGACGCCAGGTCCGGCGATCGCGCGACCGTCGCGCGATCGAGCGCAAGTCCTCGTACGGACGCGAGGCCGCGGCCGCCCAGTGGGCCAACGCCGAGTTCGCGGCGCTGTCGATGCTGTGGTCCGCCGGGGCCCCCGTCCCGTACCCGGTCCAGATCGACGGGACCGAGATCCTCATGGAGTTCGTCGGGGAGCACGCGAGCACGGGCCAGGCCGACGGTTCGCCCGCGAGCCGGGTCGCGGCCCCGCGTCTGGCGCGCGTCCGACCCGACGCCGGCACGCTCGAGGCCTACTGGGACCAGCTCCGCGGCGCGATGGGAACCCTGGCGGCCCACGGGTACGCGCACGGCGACCTCTCGCCGTACAACGTCCTGGCCCAGGGCGAGCGGATCGTCATCATCGACCTGCCGCAGGTGCTCGACCTCGTCGCGAACCCGCACGGCACCGACCTCCTGATGCGCGACTGCCGGACCATGTGCGCGTGGTTCCGCTCGCGCGGGCTCGACGTCGACGAGGGCGAGCTGTTCGCCGAGCTCATCGCGCAGGCGTGGTGAGGTCTCCAGGACGCAGGGGCGGGTGACCGGGCGCCGACCGTCCGCGAGAATGACCGGATGACCCAGAACGTCCGTGTCGCACTCGTCGGGCTCGACTCCTCGCACGCCGACCACTACGTGCGCCTGCTGAACGTCGAGCGGCGCTTCCCGGGGGTCCGGGTGACCGTCCTCGCGGACGGCTCGCCCGGGCGCGTCGCGGACCTCGCCGCGGCGAGCACGGCGGCGGGCGCACGGGTGCGGTCCGGTCGGCCCGACGACGTCACATCGGTCGATGCCGTGATCGTCGCCCACCGCGCGGGCCGGCTCCACCGCACGGCGGCCCTGCCCTTCGTCCGGGCAGGGCTGCCCGTGCTGGTCGACAAGCCGTTCACCGCCTCGGTCGCGGACGCCGAGGAGCTCGTGGCCGCGGCACGCGCGAGCGGGGCGGTGCTGTTCTCGTGCTCGGCCCTGCGCTTCATGCCCGGCGTCGCGCGGCTGCGCGCCGAGGCGGCCGGGCTCGGGGAGGTCACGGACCTGACGGTCACCGGCCCCGCCGACCCCGGGTCGGCGCACGACGGCTTGTTCTTCCTGGGCATCCACCTCGTCGAGACGGCCCGCGCCCTGCTGGGCGGCGACGCCGGCCTCGCGTGGGGGGAACCCGCCGTCGGGCGGGACGAGGACGGCGTGACCGCGACCGTGAGGGCGACCGCGGACGGGCGCGACGTCGTCGTGCGCCTGCGGTTCGTGGACCCGGCCCTGCACCCCGCGCAACCGTTCCACACGGTGGTGACCACGACGGGCGGGTCCGTCGAGGGCGAGCTGGAGGTCGGGCCGGACTACCTCGAGCCGGTCCTCGCGCACTTCCTGGCGCAGGTCACCGGGACGGCAGCGTCCGAGGCGGCGGACGGGCTCGTCGGGCCTGTCGCGCTGCTCGCCGCGATCACCGCGGGACTCGAGGGGCCTGCCCATCTCGTGCCGGGCGAGCCCGCCGCGCCTACCGTGAGGGGATGACGACCCCCACCAGCGACGCGACCGCCTACGACCACGACGACGTCCAGACCTTCCTCAACTCGTACGGCGTGGCGCTCGCGGCCGGCGACCTCGACACGATCGCCGAGACGTACGCGTTCCCTGCGCTGGTCGTGACCGACGAGGCCTCGGTCCTCATCAGCGACGCCGAGACCGTGCGCGAGTCCTTCCGCGGCGCGGCAGAGAGCTACCGCGAGCGCGGGCTCGTCGGCGCGGTCGCGCAGATCCGGTCCCTGGGGACCACGAGTGCCGGCCTCGTGTGGGTCGACGTGCGCTGGAGCTACCGCGACGAGTGGGCGGGCGAGGCCGACACCGAGAGCTTTCGCTACCTGCTGCGGCGCGGCCGGGACACGTTCCAGATCTGCGTCGTCGTGCCCGTGGACCCGTTGGCGTGAGGGCTGCGTCGTGCGGTGAGGCGCGGAAGGACGGGGCCGGGCCGGGAGGGGTGCTGACGAGCGAGGTCGGCTGAGCGGGAACGGTGTGCGCTGAGCGGGAGCCGATCCCGCTCGGCGCACACCCCTCGTCGGCGATCCCGCTACGGACGGACGGAGAAGCCCGAGAGGTCCGGGACCACCCACCGTCCGTCGGCGCGTCCGAGCTCGACGACCGCCGGGACCGTCCGTTCGTCCATCGGGAAGGCACCGAGGATCCGCGGGACCGCGCCGGCTCCGTCGGCCGGTACCCACGCGACCTCGATGCCCTCGTCCGCGAGGGAGCCCTCGTCGATCACGGCCAGGACCAGCGGGATCGAGGCGTCGGAGTACGGGCCGTGCAGCACCGACGGCAGGCCGGACAGGGTCGTCGCGTGCACGAATCCCGCGACCTCGTACAACGTGTTGCGCGTGGCGACGTTGTACTCGCCGAAGCGCTCGCAGGCCTCCCAGTCGTCACTGAAGGCGACGTGCAGCACTCTGTGTCCAACCACCGGCGTTCTCCTTGCGTGCGATAAATGAAACGTGACCGTATCATTAACGCATGACGACGACGGACGACGGATCGACGAGACCTCCCGCGACGCGCGGCCCTGGGCGCCCACGCAAGGGCGAGCAGGCAGCCCGCCGCGCCGAGCTGCTCGACGTCGCGACGCGGCTCTTCGGCGCTCGCGGGTTCGACGCCACGACGATCGAGGCCGTCGCGAAGGAGGCCGGCGTGACCAAGCGGACGATCTACCAGCAGTTCACGGACAAGGCCGGGCTCTTCGTCGCAGCGGTCGAGAGCCTGCACGCGCACGAGCGCGAGGCCCAGCCCGGCGGCGAGGACCTGGAGGCGCTCGCGACCCGGATCGTCCACACGCTGCACAGCGACCAGGCCGTCACGCTGCACCGGCTCGTCATCGCCGAGGCACCCCAGTTCCCCGACCTCGCCGCGACGTTCTACGCCCGGGGGCCGGCCGGCTCGATCGAGGCGCTCGCCGCGGCGCTGGCCGGACCGCTCGGCGACGGCTCGGCCAGCAGGGTCGCTCGGTCCCGGGCAGAGGCCCTGTACACGCTCCTCCTCGGCGAACCCCACCGGCGACGGCTGCTCGGACTCCAGGGAGCCCCGACGCTCGCGCAGGCACGCGAGCACGCCCAGAGAGCGATCCAGGTGGTGAGGGGTCCTGAACCCCCTGCGCCCTGACCTCCCGCCCCGGCCCGCGACGTGCACCGAGCCCGTCGCGGATCGCGACGCGTCTCGATCCCCGGACTCTGCGAGGCCCGGAGGTCGACACGGGGCCTGTCGGCGATAGGGTCGACCGGCACCCCACTGGCGACCACTCCGCACGGAGCGAGGCCCGCCGGAGCTTCCCCCACCGAGAGCGAGATGCAGGACACCCATGACCCGCCGACGACTCCTCTGGCTGGCTGCCATGAGCCCCTTCGTGCTCGCCTCGGGCGGCGCGGCCGTCTACGCCCTCGTCGTGCTGCTCACGCAGGGCCCGGACGCCGAGGTCTGGGTACCGAGCCGGGGCGACGCGTCCGCTGCCTCGTGGATCGCCCTGATCATCTACTCCGTCCTCACTGCACTCACCGCGAGCATGGTGTGGTCGCTGTCGGCGGGTGCGGACCGCGCACCGGACGACGCGGCGGACCCACGGGACGGCTGACGCGCCGGGACGCCTGTGTCCGGGACGTCCCCGCAACGGCGTGCCGGTCCCGGCTCGCTCTCGACCACCCCGTCGAGCCGGCTCCCCGGGCCCGGCGGAGGGGCCCGCCGGCCGGGCGTGTCTGGGGGCTAGGCTCGACGCCATGATCCTGCGCGCCTACGACGAGTCCGACGCGGAAGCGACGCTCCGCGTGTTCCTGCGCGCGGTGCGTGTCACGGCGAGCAAGGACTACTCGCCCGAGCAGATCGCGGCCTGGGGCTCGGACGACATCTCGCTCGACGTCTGGGCGGTCAAGCGCCTGCAGACCGACACGGTCGTCGCGGTCGAGGGCGACGAGGTCCTCGGGTTCAGCGACGTCGACGACCGCGGGTACGTCGACATGATGTTCGTCGACCCCACGGTGACCCGCCGCGGCGTCGCCTCGGCGCTGCTCGACCACGTGACGCGCATGGCCCGCGAGCACGGCGCCGTCGAGCTCACGACGTACGCGAGCCTCACGGCCCGCCCCTTCTTCGAGAAGCACGGGTTCGTCGTGGTCGAGGAGCGCCAACCCGTGCTCCGCGGGGTCTCACTGACGAACTTCCGCATGCGCAAGCCGCTCGCCTGACGGTCACGGCCTGCGGTTGGCTGCCGAGCACGAGGTTGTGGTCGTTCTGGCGCCCGGAGCGACCACAACCTCGTGCTCGGCCTCGCGGGGTCGCTCGAGATGCGGCCAACGGGGCCCCTTCCGGCGGGATGACCCCCGTTGGTCGCATCTCGGCTGGCCCCGCCGCACGACCCGGGCAGATCTACGGCTGCAGTACCAGGCCTGCACGGTCGAGCCTGGCCAGCTGCTCCGCGTCCAGCCGGAGTGCCGCCGCAGCCAGGCACTCGTCGAGCTGCGCGACCC
The DNA here is from genome assembly GCF_001692445.1 of Oerskovia enterophila. GTDB lineage: Bacteria > Actinomycetota > Actinomycetes > Actinomycetales > Cellulomonadaceae > Oerskovia > Oerskovia enterophila. Next base: position 81,969 of record NZ_MAQA01000013.1, read on the forward strand.
TGCTGACCCCCACCACGGGGACCACCCGCTGTTCGCGCTCGAGCATCCAGGCCAGCACCACCTGCCCAGCCGATACCCCGTGCTCGTCCGCCACCTGGTCCAACGCGTACAACCGCGCCTCGGAGCCAGCCCCGCTGTAGGCGGCCGGCATGCGATCCCGTCGGGAATAGGCACCAGACAGCAGGGGCGAGTATCCCACTGCTGTGCACCCAGGCCGGTCGGCGAGATACCTCAGCAGCTCGGCGTCGGCGACCTGCTGCACCCCGAAATCTGTGCGAGGGGCCGGCTGCAGGTAGGTGAAGCGTTGCTGGACCGCTGAATAGCCCGGCACCTCGAGCTCCTCGGCGACCTGGTGTGCTGCGCTCAACGTCTCCAGGTCGTGATTGCTGCAGCCCAGTGCACCGACCCGGCCTTCCGCCACCAGCTCAGCCAACGCGGCGACCGTCTCCTCAAGCGGGGTGGCGGGATCCATCACGTGCGCGTACAGGAAGTCGACCCGCTCCATACCGAGCCTGCGCAGGCTGCCCTCGACCGCGGCTCTGACCGCCGGGCGCGACAGCCCCTCCATGTCAGCAGGAAACCCGCCTGGTCGCGCAGGATCGCTGCGGGCACCGATCTTGGTGGCCACCACCATCTCGTCACGAGCCCCGGGTCGAGCGCTGAACCACTCGGCCAGGAGCACCTCGCTCTCGTCGCCCGTGGCCCCCTCCTCCCACTGGACGTAGTTGTTCGCCGTGTCCAGGTGCCGACCACCGGCCTCCCTGAACCGGTCAAGCACCGCGTACGACGTCGCACGGTCCACTCGTGAGCCGAAAGGCAGTGTCCCGAGGACGAACGGGACAGGGCTGTTCAGGGCTAGCAAGGCGTCACTTCCTCAGGAAGGCTTTGTCAGCGGGCGGCGTGCCGCCGACACTACTGGACAGAGAACACGCCGGTCGCTCAAGCCACCCCTGCACTGCCAGGCCCTTCCCGCGGCCGTCAGGCCTCCAGCCCCAGCAACGAACATCGTGGCCGACACAGGAATTCCGGAGGCTACTGGAAGTCCCGCGACCGGGACGCGACCTGCAACGACAGCGGCGCGAGGTGCTCCGCGAGGAGGTTCGTGGCGCCGTCTGCCCGTTCGAGGCGCCCCCGCACCACGAGCGCGGGCGACGACCGCGCGACCCGCCGGAACCGCTGCCACAGGCCGGGCGTGCAGATGACGTTGAGCAGACCCGTCTCGTCCTCGATCGACAGGAACGTCACGCCGCCCGCCGTCCCGGGGCGCTGACGGTGGGTCACGACTCCCCCGACCGCGACCCGCCGACCGGCCTCGTGGTCGACCGCCTCCGCGACCGTGATGACCCCGGCCCGGCGCAGCCCGGGGCGCACGTACTGGGTCGGGTACGAGTCGGTCGAGACGCCCGTGGCCCACACGTCCGCGACCGCGGTCTCGATCTCGCTCATGCCCGGCAGCGTGGGCGCCTCGACCCCGACCGACACGCCCGGCAGCGTGTCCGGGCCCTCCTGGGCGAGCGCTCCCGCGGCCCAGAGCGCCTCGCGCCGGGCCACGCCCAGGGGTTCGAGCGCGCCGCCCGTCGCGAGCGCCTCGAGCTGGGCCGTGGTCAGGTCGACGCGTCGCACCAGGTCTCGCAGGTCCGTGAACGGTCCGTCCGCACGCGCCGCGACGATCGCCTCCGCGACCGGGTCCCCCACCCCGCGCACGCTCCCCAGCCCCATGCGCACCGCGAGGGACAGGTCGGGGTGCGGGGCGCCGTCGGGCGGGGCGGGAGAGCGCAGGGCGAGGGGACCACGTCGGGGCGCGGCGCCGTCGGGCCGCACGTCCCTGCCCGACGGCGTCCCCTCCTTCTCCGCCCGGCTCGCCGGCACGCGAGGCAGCCGCTCGACCCCCGCCTTGACGCCCGACGCGTTGACGTCCGGGCGCAGCGCCGCGACCCCGTGACGGCGCGCGTCCGCGACGAGCGACTGCGGCGAGTAGAACCCCATGGGCTGCGCCGCGAGCAGGCCCGCGTAGAACGCGGCCGGGTGGTGCACCTTGAGCCACGCGCTCGCGTACACGAGGTACGCGAACGAGTAGGCGTGCGACTCGGGGAACCCGAAGTCCGCGAACGCCTTGAGCTTGTCGAAGATCTGCTCGGCGACGTCCGGGGCGACCCCGTTCTTCGCCATGCCCGCCAGGAGCCGCCCGTGCAGCGCCTCCATGCGCTCGACCGACCGCTTGGACCCCATCGCGCGGCGCAGCTGGTCGGCCTCGGCCGCGCTGAAGCTCGCGACGTCGATCGCCATCTGCATGAGCTGCTCCTGGAACAGGGGCACGCCCAGCGTCTTGGCGAGCGACTTCTCGAGCAACGGGTGCAGGTACGTGACCTCCTCCCGTCCGCGCGCCCGGTTGATGTACGGGTGCACCGAGCCGCCCTGGATGGGGCCGGGGCGGATGAGCGCGACCTCGATCACGATGTCGTAGAACGTGCGCGGCTGCAGGCGCGGCAGCGTCGCCATCTGGGCTCGCGACTCGACCTGGAACACCCCGACCGTGTCCGCCGCGCACAGCAGGTCGTAGACCGCGGGGTCCTCGTCGGGCAGCGAGTGCAGCTCGAGGTCCAGGCCCTCGTGCTCGGCGATCAGCTCGAACGCTACCCGGATCGCCGTGAGCATCCCCAGGCCCAGGAGGTCGAACTTCACGAGCCCCGCGTCCGCGCAGTCCTCCTTGTCCCACTGCAGGACCGTGCGCCCCTCCATGCGCGCCCACTCGACCGGGCACACCTCGATCACGGGGCGGTCGCACATGACCATGCCGCCCGAGTGGATGCCGAGGTGCCGGGGCAGGCGCAGCATGCGCTCGGCGAGGCTCAGCACCGGGGCCGGGATCTCGCCGTCCTCGGCGGCCGACGGCGGGCGGTGGGCGGGCACGACGTCGTGCGGGTCGTCGGAGCGCAGCGTGGGGTCGTCCCGCCGGTCCGCGTCGTCGTGAGCCAGCGGGTCGACGACGCGACCCGACAGGTCCGGGGTCCAGTCGGGGTGACCCGCGTGCGGGCGGTCCGGACGCTGCTGTGACGGGCCCTGCCGGCCCTGCTTGCCCTGCCGGGGTTCGCCGGTCCCCCAGACCTCGGCCGTGCGGGCGTCCTTGGCCGCGGTGCGGGTCACGACGACGGGCGGGCCGCCGGGCGTCGAGGCTGCCCCGGCGGGGGCCTTGGTCGAGGCCCCCGCCGGGGCCGCCCCGTGCGCACCGCGCCGGGCGATGGCCCGCTCCCGGGCCGCCCGGTCCGCGGCGGGGCTCGACGGGTCCGGCCCCCGCAGCGACCCCCACCGCTCGATCGACTTGCTCCACGCGTCCTGCTGCCCGACGTCGTGCCCGAGGGCCCGCGCGGCGTCCCGCACCGCGGACTTCGGTCGGTAGGAGATGACGTTCGCGACCTGCGCCGCGTGCGTGCGCCCGAACCGCTCGTACACGTACTGGATGACCTCCTCGCGGCGCACCGACTCGATGTCGACGTCGATGTCCGGCGGCCCGTCGCGCTCGGGCGCGAGGAAGCGCTCGAACAGCAGACCGTGCTTCACGGCGTCCACGGCCGTGATGCCGAGCGCGTAGCAGACGGCCGAGTTCGCGGCCGAGCCGCGCCCCTGGGCGAGGATGCCGCGCGCGCGGCAGAACTCCACGAGGTCGTAGACGATGAGGAAGTACCCGGGGAACCCGAGCTGCTCGATGATCCCGAGCTCGTGGTCGATCTGGTGCCAGGCACCGGGCTCGTGCTCGGCGTCGCGCGGGCCGTAGCGGTCGGTGGCGCCCCTCTCCACGAGCACGCGCAGCCACGACCTCTCGTCATGCCCGTCCGGGACCGGGTACGGCGGCAGCTCGGGGGCCACGAGGCGCAGGTCGAACTGGCACTCGGCGCCCATCTCCGCGGCCGTGGCCACGGCCTGCGGGTGGCGGCGGTGCCGGTCGAGCATCTCGGCTGCCGAGCGCAGGTGCGAGGTGGGGGCTCCCGGCAGCCAGCCGTCCATGTCGTCGAGCGACGACCGGGCGCGCACGGCCGCGAGCGCCCCCGCGAGGGGTGCGTCGCGGGGACGTGCGTAGTGGACGTTGCCGGTCGCGACGAGCGGCAGGCGGGCGTCCGCGGCCAGCCCGGCGAGCGCGTCGCACAGGTCGCTGTCGCGAGGGTCGCCCGAGTCGGTGATCTCCACGGCCACGTTGTCCGGGCCGAAGACCTGGACGAGCCGGTCGAGCTCACGGCGAGCGGCCTGCGGCCCCTCGGTGAGCAGCGCCGAGCGCACCGCGCCCTTGCGGCAGCCCGTGAGGACCAGCCACTGGCCGCCCGACTGCTCCCCGAGCTGGTCGAGCCGGTAGTCGGCCGCGCCCTTGCGACCCGTCGCGAGGTGCGCGGTCGCGATCGCGCTCGACAGGTTGCGGTACCCGTCCGGGCCGCGGGCCAGGACGAGCAGGTGGGACGCCCGCGGGTCCGGCACGCCCGTGGGCGCGTCCAGGACGGGGGCCGCGCCGGGGGTCGGCGCGACGGGCAGGTGCAGCTCGGCACCGAACACGGTCGGCAAGGACACCGCGCGCGCCGCGGTCGCGAAGCGGACCACGCCGTACAGGCCGTCGTGGTCCGTCACGGCGAGCGCCGACAGGCCCAGGTGCGCCGCCTCGGCCGCGAGCTCCTCGGGGTGGCTCGCGCCGTCGAGGAAGCTGAACGCCGAGTGCGCGTGCAGCTCGGCGTAGCGGGGCGCCCCGCCCGCACGGGCACCCGAGCCGGTGGGCCTAGTCATAGACCGCCTCCACGGTCCAGCGCCCCTGGGCGCTCGCGAGCAGCACGCCCCGGCCGTCGTCGAGCAGCACCTGCAGGTACGCCCGCCGGCGCGGCGCCTGGCTCCACCACCGTTCGGCGAGCGGCCACGGCCCGGCCCAGCCGAGCACGCGGGCCGAGCGCGGACGTCCCGACTCCCACCGCACGGTCGCGGGCGGTGCGCTCATCGCGAGGCGCACGTCCACGCGGACGGGCGCTCCGCCGTCGTCCAGGACGCTGACGTCCTCCGGGACGTCCAGCACGAGGGCCGGCGCGGGCTCGGGCAGGCGCCCCGGCCACGGCAGGTCCGCGCGCCGCGGCGCAGGGGCCGCGTCGCCCCACGGGGCGAGGTGCACCTGGTCGTGGACGTCGCGCCCGCCCTGCGTGACGACGCTCAGCACACCGTCCCCGCCCAGGAGGCCCTGGACACGGCCCAGCGCGCGCTGGGCGCGCGCGTCCTCGCCGCTCGACGCGCCCCACAGGCGCGGCTGCTCGACCCCCGCGGCCACGACCTCCTCCGCCGTGATCGCGAGCCGCACGAGCGGCGAGGGCCGGTCCTCGGGCAGGTCCGGCGGGTCGTCGTACGCCACGTCGCCGTCCGGCCCGGTCTCCCGAGCCCCCCGCCGCGGACCTCGTCGCTGCTGCTCCTGGCGCTGCCGCTGCCCCAGTGCGACGCGCGACGCCGTGAGCCACCCCTCGAGCTGCCAGCGCACGCGGTCGGTGATCCGGGCCGCGGTGAGCCCGCCCATGGCCCCGTCGTCGCAGCGCCAGGTCCGTTCGAGCTCGCGCCCGTCCTCGGTACGGGCCGTGATGCGCAGCCGACCGCACGACGACGACCGCTCGACGAGCTGGGCGTGCAGGTCCTCGGCGAGGCGCCGGGCCGCGAAGGTCGCGACGTCGACGCGCTCGGCGGGCGGGTCGAGCTCGCACTCGACGGCCACGTCCGCCTCGACGCGGCGCCTCGCGGGCGGGCGCAGGTCCTCGCCCTGGGCCAGGCGCTGGGCCCACGCACCCAGGTCGCCGAAGCGGGACAGCACGCTCGCGGCGGGCAGGGCCGCGAGGTCCGCGAAGGTCCGCAGCCCGAGCCGTCCCAGGAGGTCGACGAGCTGCGCGACGGGCTGGGCGTCACCCACGACGACGTGCGCGAGCTCGCCCAGCGGGCGCGGGGCGAGGTAGGCGCGCGAGGTCCCGGCGGGCACGACCGACGAGGCCCGCGCCGCGAGCACGGCCGCGAGGATCCCGTCGGCGACACCGACCTGGCTCTCGTGACCCGTGTCCCGCGCGACCCGCTCGACGAGCACCTGGGCGAGGCGCTCCTCGGTGCCGTGGTAGCGCGCGGGGCCACCCGAGGGCAGGAGCAGCAGTCCCGGGCGCGCGACCTCGATGCCCGCGACCACGGTCTCGGCCGCGAGCGCGACGGGCTCGAACTCGCGCGCGTCGCGGCCGTCGTCGGCGTCGAGCAGCTCGATCTCGGGGCAGCACTCCTGCGCCCGACGGCGTCGCATCCCCCGGCGCACGCCCTGCGCCCGGGCGGTGGCCGAGACCGCGAGGACCCGACGGCCGTCGTGCGTGGCCGCCGGCACGTGCGCGGGGACCTGGGCCGACCCCATGGCCGCGACGACCGGCCAGTCCGGCACCCACAGGACCGCGGTGCGGGTGGCCGTGGCCTCGGTGCTCATCCGACGAGCCGGAGGCCGGGCGGGGTCTTCTCGACCTGCCGCGGGTTCTTCACGGCGTGCGCGCGCAGCGGCAGCTCGACCTGGCGCTCGATGCTGCGGGCCGCCCCGGCCCGCCCGCTGCGCTCGACCGTCAGCCGGCGCCGGCGCAGGTACCCGGCGCCCTGGTCCATGCCCGACCACGTCCCCGCGCGGACAGTGAGGACCACGTGCGCACCGGCCCAGGGCTGTGCCGCGACGAGCAGGTTGCCGCGCTCGCGGGCACGCGAGGTCAGGCGACGGCGGTCGGCGTCGGTCAGTGCGGCCTGCGGCCCGACCACGACGACGTCGATCCCGTCGAGCAGGGCCGCGACGGCGGCCGCGGCGTCCGGTCCTGGGGACGGGACGAGCGCGACGCGGCCGAGGTCGATCCCGGCCTCGGCCGCCGCGAGGACGCCGAGGCGGGGGAAGCCGACCATCGCGGTCCAGGCCCCCGTGCGCGAGGCCTCGGACAGCAGCGCGAGCAGGAGCGAGGTGGAGCCGTCGACCACCACGGCGGTACCGCGCTGGAGCCCGCCGAAGGGCAGCAGGCCGGACAGCTCCTCCGGGACCGGCAGGAGCTTCTCCTCCCCCGTGGCCCCCGGCGCCCGCCGGGCAGAGAGCTCGGCGCGGCGCAGCACCGACCGGGCGAGCAGGGCCCGCTCGGCGTGCGTGGAACCTGCGGGGCGTGCGGGCGCGAGGGGATCGGGGACCTCGGTCGCCGCGCGCGCAGCGGTGACCGCGGAGCTGCCCAGGACCTCCAGGAGGGCGTCGTCGACCAGGGTCATGACACCTCCTGCACGCTCGAAAGACATTCGAACAGGTGTTCGAACACTTCCAGTACACGCCCTCGCCGAGGGGGTGTCAACTCGCCCGGGCCGCTCCGCACAGGGGGTCAAGTGGTGGTTGATAGTTCGACGAGTGCGCAACTATCGACCGGACATCCGGGCATTCCGGAAGCCTCACTCGCCACTTCACCCTTGGTCGGGAATCGGCGCCGTTCCAACGATTCCAGCCCTTCGCGCGCGGCACGGACGAGGCCAGACCCTCAAGCCGCGCTCGAGAGAACGACGACCGACGTCACTCGGCGCGCGGAAGGGCCCGGATCGCGAGCATCGCATAGACCCCGACCGCGACGAGGCCGGCGAGGACCCCCAGGACCGTGAGCACGGTCCTGGGGGTCCTCGCCGGCCTCGTCG